>NZ_JCAFTD010000005.1:0-386773 GCF_059369935.1 Stenotrophomonas sp. YJH_SMC_36
AAACGTCTGCAAGATGGACAGTCATCCTTCCTGCAGGCGCCTTCACAAGATACCTGCGCATACTTTCAAAGATCCGGGGAAGTGGCCTCAGCGCCGTTCCCGTGTGCTGCGAAGTTTCCTTCGTAGCGAGCCGCCCATTATGCCAGACTTTTTCAGTCCGTCAACACCTTCGTTCGATCATCTCGTTCGGGGTGGTGGGCGCCCTGGTGTCGCTCAAGCCCCTTGTTGGCGGCCCCTGCGACGGGGGAGGGAAAGTATGTCCCTGTTCGCCCCATTTGTGAAGGGGGTGTGGCGACTTTTTTCATCGGATGTTGGCGCCGTTCATCCGACCGGCGCCGCATGAACAGCGCCACGAGCGGCCGGGCGTGTGCCCGGCGCTTGTCCGACAGGTCTCAGGCCGCGATCAGGCGCACACGGGCGAATGTGCGCTTGCCGACCTGCAGCAGGCCTTCGAAGCCCGGCTGCAGCACCTGCTGACCATCTTCCACGACCTCGCCATCCACCTTGACGGCGCGCTCCTTGAGCTTTCGGTTGGCTTCGGAGTTGCTCGGAGTCAGCCCGGCAGCGGTCAGCAGCGCCGCGATGCGCAGGCCTTCGGCCGGAATCGCCACGTCCTGCAGCGGCAACTGGGTGATGTCGCCCTGTCCGGTCACCGCCGCTTCCCAGCCGGCAATGGCCTGTTCGGCGGCGGCTGCGTCGTGGAAGCGGGTTGCCAGCTCCCGCGCCAGGCGCAGCTTCACCACGCGCGGGTTGAGACCGCCGCTGGCCACCTGCTCCCGCAGCTGCGCGGCCTCGGCCTGGCTGATATCGAAGGACAGCAGTTCGATCCAGCGCCACATCAGGGCATCGTCCACCTTCATGGTCTTGGTGACGATGTCGATGGCCGGCTCGCTGATGCCGATGTAGTTGCCCAGCGACTTGGACATCTTGTTGACGCCATCCAGACCTTCCAGCAGCGGCATGGTCAACACCACCTGGGGCTTCTGCCCGTGGTGTTCCTGCAGGCCACGCCCCATCAGCAGGTTGAACTTCTGGTCGGTACCGCCCAGTTCGACGTCCGCCTCCAGGGCGACCGAGTCGTAGCCCTGCACCAGCGGGTACAGGAACTCGTGGATGGCGATGGACTGCTGTGCGGCGTAGCGCTTGGCGAAATCGTCGCGCTCGAGCATGCGTGCCACGGTGTGCTGGCCGGCCAGGCGGATCATGTCGGCCGCCCCCATGCTGCCGAACCACTCCGAATTGAAGCGGACTTCGGTACGGCTGCGGTCCAGCACCTTGAACACCTGTTCCTCGTAGGTGCGGGCATTGGCCAGCACATCCTCGCGGCTGAGCGGCTTGCGGGTCAGGCTCTTGCCCGAAGGGTCGCCGATCATGCCGGTGAAGTCGCCGATCAGGAAGATGACCTGATGACCGAGGTCCTGGAACTGGCGCATTTTGTTCAGCAGCACCGTATGACCCAGATGCAGGTCCGGCGCGGTGGGGTCGAAGCCAGCCTTGATCCGCAGCGGACGGCCTTCCTGCAGGCGCGCACGCAGATCCTCGAGCTTGAGGATCTCGTCGGCACCGCGGCCGATCAGGGAAAGGGCTTCTTCAATCGAGGACACGTGACTACTCCCGGCAACGCCGATTCTTGTGTGGGGGTGTTAAAGCCAAGTTAACCCGATTGGCTTCACAAAAGCCAATGGGCACAAGGGTTTGACGCGCTTTTCTCAGGTGTCTATGGTAACCGGCGTTCAGGCCCGCGCTCCCGGGCCAGCCAGGAAAAACCGCCGATGCACAACTCCGAACAAGGGCGCGCACGCAAGCAGCGCTTCCAGGAACGCCTTCACGTCCTGCACGACAACGCCCTGCATCGGAAGCTCAGGCAACATCTTCCCGCCGCCTTCAATGAGCGCTGGACCCGGCGTCACTGGATGCATGCCAGCCTGTTCGCGACCATCGGTGCGCTGGTCGCCACGATCGTCCCCGGTTTCTCGCACACCATCGACGCCCCCTACGCCGACAGCCACACCAGCCTGGCCCTGCCCTTGCCGCCGCTGTCGCTGGCCCGCCAGCAGCAGGTGCCGGGTGACAGCTGGCAGGTCCTGCGCGTACAACGTGGCCAGACCCTCAGCGAGCTGTTCGACCAGGCCGGCATTCCGGCGACCACCCTGCACCGCGTACTGGACCACCCCGGTGCCCGCGAATCGCTGACGAAGCTGCGTCCGGGCGCTGAGATCGCCTTCGACATGCCGCTGTCCGGCGACCTGCGCAGCATCCGCTTCGACCGCGACGGCGAGAACCGGGTCGAGCTGAGCCTGGCCGGCGACAACATCAAGGAAACCGTGACCAAGCGCGAGACCTCCACGCGCACGGTGGTCACCAGTGGTGAGATCACCAGTTCGCTGTATGCCGCAGCGCGCCGGGCCGGGCTGTCACCGTCGGCGATCGCCACCATGACCGACGACATCTTCAAGTACGACATCGACTTCTCCAAGGACCTGCAGCCGGGCGACCGCTTCAGCGTGGTGATGGATGAGACCTGGCGCGAGGGCGAAAAGGTCGATACCAGCAAGATCCTGGCCGCGACCTTCACCACCGGCGGCAAGACCTATTCGGGCTTCCGCTTCGAACGCAACGGCAAGTCCGAGTACTACGACATCAATGGGCGCTCGCTGAAGAAGAGCTTCATCCGCATGCCGATCCCGTTCGCGCGCCTGAGCTCGACCTTCGGCGCGCGCAAGCACCCGGTGCTGGGCAAGATGCGCATGCACAAGGGCGTGGACTACGCCGCCCGCACCGGCACGCCGATCATGGCGGCCGGCGATGCGCGCGTGCAGTTCGCCGGCGTGCAGCGCGGCTACGGCAATGTGGTGATCCTCGACCACGGTCGTGGCCACACCACCCTGTACGGGCACATGTCGCGCTTTGCGAACATCCGCACCGGCCAGCGCGTGGCGCAGGGCACGGTGATCGGCTATGTCGGCTCGACCGGCCTGGCCACCGGCCCGCACCTGCACTACGAATTCCGCGTCAACGGCGTGCACCGCAACCCGCTGACGGTGACCATGCCGCCGCCGGAGCCGCTCAAGGGCGCCGAGCTGGCCGCCTTCCGCGCCCAGACCGCGCCGGCGATGGCGCGCATCCAGGGCATGGAGAAGCTGATCTACGCCGACGCCAGCCCGGCGCCGACCGGTCGGGACGAGGCGGCCACGGAGGTGGCCAGCGCCAAGGACACGCAGACCCGCGGCCGCAAGCGCGGCTGAGACCTGCGTTGACGAACAAGGACGCGGCAGCCCAAGCTTGCCGCGTCCTTTTCTTTTGCGCGCCATGAGCACACCTGCCGACGCCAACACTCCCCTGTACCTGGGCCTGATGTCAGGCACCAGCGCCGACGGTATCGATGCCGCGCTGGTGCAGTTTCCCGACGAGGGCGGCTGCCGCTTCGTGCATGGCCTGACGGCGCGCTGGGAGCCCCTGCTGCGCGCGCGGCTGGTGGCGCTGGGCGAAGGGGGGCCGCTGGCGTCGCTGGAGGAGCTTGGCGAACTCGACGCGCGGATCGCGATCGCCTTCGCCGACGCCGCCAACCAGTTGCTGGAGGAATCCGGCGTGGACCGCACCCGGGTGCGGGCGATCGGCTCGCATGGGCAGACCGTGCGCCACCGGCCGCTGGCCGATCCGGCCTTCACCGTGCAGCTGGGTGACGGCAACCGCATCGCCGAGCTGACCGGGATCACCACGGTGTGCGATTTCCGCCGCCGCGACGTGGCTGCCGGCGGTCATGGCGCACCGCTGATGCCGGCCTTCCACCTCGGCATGCTGGGCACGGCCGACGAGGACCGGGCCGTGCTCAACCTGGGCGGCATCGCCAATCTGACCCTGATCCCGCGGGAGGGTGCCGTACGCGGCTTCGACACCGGTCCAGCCAATGCGCTGATGGATGCGTGGTGCCAGCGCCACACCGGGCGCACCTTCGATGCCGAAGGCGCCTATGCCGCCAGCGGTGTGGTGGATGGCCCCCTGCTGGCGGGCTGGCGTGCGGACCCCTGGTTCGACCTGCCCCCGCCGAAGAGTACCGGTCGCGAACAGTTCCATCTGGCGTGGGCGGAGGCGCACATGGGTGAAGGCCAGTACGCCGCTGCCGATGTGCAGGCGACCCTGCTTGAGCTGACCGTGGCGACCGTGGCCGATGCGCTGTTGGCGCAGCAGCCGCAGACACGCAGACTGCTGGTCTGTGGCGGCGGCGTGCACAACCGGCAGTTGATGAAACGGCTGGCCGAGCGGCTGCCGGCGCTGCAGGTGGAATCCAGCGCCGTGCATGGGTTGGACCCGGAGTACGTGGAAGCCATGGGCTTCGCCTGGCTGGCGCAGCGGACGATGGATGGGCTGGCGGGGAACCTGCCGAGTGTCACCGGCGCAAAGGGACCGCGGATTCTCGGCGCGATCCATCTGGCCTGAGGCGGCACCCGCCGCCGGGCATGGCCCGGCGCTACCCCCTTCGGCATCCTCCGCCGGGCGTGGCCCGGCGCGCGCCCTTCGGCGACCAACTGGTAGCGCCGGGCCATGCCCGGCGGTGAGGTATCAGATCAATCGAAGCCCTGCCCGGCCGGCAGCGCCTGCAGCGCGATGATGGCCGCAGCGAGCGCATCGACCTCGGTATCGCCAAAACCGGAGCGGACCTCCAGCTCGCTGCTGAACAACCCTTGTTCCAGCAACGCCGCACAGGTCTGTTCGTGGCTCCAGCCACGGGCAACCGCGACCCGCCGGATGCGTTCCAGCAGCAGCGGGTCCAGGTCCCGCAGCACAACATCAGCCATGCTCACTTCCCCGTTCGCAGGGCACCGCCCCCTCGGCGCGTCGGGGGCGATGATCCCGCAGACCGGGCGGGCAGGCAATCAGGCGGCCGGCGGTGGCCCACGGTCGACGATGCGCGGCCACAGCCAGACCAGCAGCAGCAGGGTCGGCACCACGGTGACCGAGCTGAGGATGAAGAACGTGCTGTAGGAAGTGGCCTCGACGATGTAGCCCGACACACCGCCGACGAACTTGCCGGGCAGGTTGGCCAGGGAGACCAGCAGCGCATACTGGGTGGCGGTGAAGTTGCGGTCCGTCAACGACGACATGAAGGCGACCAGCACGGTGCCTGCAAAGCCCTGGAACAGGTTGTCGGCACTGAGGGCGGCATAGAACGCCCACAGCTTGCCCGGGTTGTGCGCCATCAGCAGGAAGGCCAGATTGGACAGCGCCACGCCCAGTGCCGCCACCAGCAGCATGCGCCGGAAGCCAAACGCGGCCACCGCGATGCCTCCCAGGAAGGCACCGCCGATGCCCATCCACACCCCGAACAGTTTGGAGACCGTGGCGATGTCGGCCTTGTCGAAGCCGGAATCGAGGTAGAACGGCCCCGCCATCACCCCGATCACCTGGTCAGGGAACTTGAACAGGCCGACAAAGGCCAGCAGCACCAGCGCCAATGCCACGCCGTTGCGGCTGAAGAAACTTGTGATCGGCTGGACGAAGGCTTCGGCGACATCGATGCGGCGCTGCACGGCGGTGGCGGGACGCTCCGGTTCGGCGCACAGCAGCGTGGTGATGATCGGCAGCAGCATCAGGGCGGCCATCGCCAGATACGCGATGACCCAGCCTTCAAACTGGGCCAGATACAGCGCGCCGGCACCGGCCAGGATCAGGCCGATCCGGTAACCCAACGTGTAGGTGGCCGCCAGCGCGGCCTGAGCGGTCTGCGGCGCGATCTCGATACGGTAGGCATCCACGGCCGAATCCTGGGTGGCGCCGGCAAAGGACGCCACCAGCACCCACATCACCAGGGGCCAGACGCCCTGTTCGGGGCGCACGAAGGCCAACGCGATCAGTCCGACCAGCACCATGACCTGCGATACCAGCAGCCAGGAGCGACGACGGCCGAGCCGGCCCAGCAACGGGAAGGCATACCGATCCAGCAGCGGTGCCCACAGGAACTTGAGCAGGTAGAAGAAACTGGCCAGGCTGATCAGGCCGATGCTGCCCAGGTCCAGCCCCACATCGCGCAGGCGCGTGGACAAGGTCTGCGACGCGATCAGCAGGAACGGCAGGCCACTGCCGAAACCCATCATGGCCATGGTCAGCGCCGACGGTGTACCGAAGGCGCGCTTGATTCCTGCCCAGCCTTTGTAGCTGACCGGCCTGGCCGCCTCGCTCACAGGTCGTAGTCCACGGTGAACGGGGCGTGGTCGGAGAAGCGCTCTTCGCGGTAGATCGAGCAGCCACGCAGTTTGTCGCGCAGGCCCGGCGTGATGAACTGGTAGTCGATGCGCCATCCCACGTTGTTGGCGCGGGCCGCCCCGCGGTTGCTCCACCAGGTGTAGTCCTCCCCGGTGGGATTGAGCAGGCGATACGCATCGGCCCAGCCACGACCGGACGCCACGTCGGTGGCCTGGCCATGATCGGCGCACAGCGCGTTGAGCCAGTCGCGCTCTTCGGGCAGACAGCCGGAATTCTTCTGGTTGGACTTCCAGTTCTTGATGTCCAGCGCCGACCGCACGATGTTCCAGTCGCCACACAGCACGTAGTCGCGACCGCTGCGCGCCCACTCCTCCAGGATCGGCCGCAGCCACTCCATCACTTCGAACTTGAATCCCTGGCGCAGGTCGCCGGAGCTGCCGGACGGAATGTAGAAGGACACCACGCTGAGGTTGCCGAAGCGCGCCTCGATATAGCGCCCCTCATCGTCGAACGGCGCCCAGCCCAGCGAGGTGATGACCTGGTCCGGTTCCCGCCTGCTGTAGATCGCCACGCCGCTGTAGCCCTTCTTGGTGATGGCATCGCGGTAGAAGCAATGGTGTCCGTCGGGCCGGAACATCGGGTCGGTCAGCTGGTCTTCCTGGGCCTTGGTCTCCTGGAGGCACAGGACGTCGGCGTCCTGGGCGCGGAACCAGTCGAGGAAGCCTTTGGTCGCGGCGGAACGGATGCCATTGGCGTTGAAACTGATGATGCGCATGCGGGGGACCTACGGCGGGAAACCGGGCAAGCATACCGGTTGGCTGCTGGGCTGCGCAGTCCGGCGGACGCGGCCGGACGGCCCCCCGGAAGAGCGCCGACGAGCGCGGAAGGCCCGGCTGCATTAGGATTTGTGCTCCAAATGAAGATGAATCGAGTTTTGATGAGCGACCACCGTCACCGTTTCCTGCAGCTGGCCCTGACCGCCGACGCCCTGCGCTTCGGCCAGTTCACCCTCAAGTCCGGCCGGCTGAGCCCCTATTTCTTCAACGCCGGTCGCTTCGACTCCGGCTCGCTGCTGTCCCAGCTCGGCGCCTGTTATGCCGATGCCATCGACGCCAGCGGGGTCAAGTACGACGTGGTGTTCGGCCCGGCCTACAAGGGCATTCCGCTGGCCACGGCAATGGCCTGCGAGCTGGCCCAGCGTGGCCGCGACCTGCCGCTGTCGTTCAACCGCAAGGAAGCCAAGGACCATGGCGAAGGCGGCCAGCTGATCGGCGCCGACATGAATGGCAAGCGCGTGCTGATCGTCGATGACGTGATCACTGCGGGTACTGCGATCCGCGAAGCGCTGGCCATCATCCGCGCGGCAGGCGGCACTCCGGCCGGCATCGTGGTCGCTCTGGATCGCCAGGAGATCGCTTCAGAAGCCGATCGCCGCTCGGCGGCGCAGGCAGTGGCCGAGGAAGCCGGCATCCCGGTGATCGCAGTGGCCTCGCTGGGCGACCTGCTTGATTTCGCCTCGGGAAACCCGGAACTTGTCGGCTACCGGCAGCCGCTGGAAGCCTATCGGGCCCAGTACGGCGTCCGCTCCACACGCTGACCGCCAGGGGGAAGGCCGCATGTCCCGAATTCCTGCTGTTCTCTTCACCGGCCTGCTGCTGGCCCTGCCGTTCACCGTGGCGGGGCAGTCGCGGGGCGGCGACAAGGTCGAGAAGAAGCTGTACTGCTGGAACGAGGGCCAGGAGCGGATCTGCAGCGATGCGCTTCCTGCCGATGCGGTCAACCACGCGCGCGACGAGTTCAATGCCCGCAGTGGGCTGCGCAATGCGCAGGTGCAGCGCGCGCTGACCGACGAAGAACGTGCCGCCGCCAGTACCGCGGCGGCGCAGCAGCAGCTGGACCGGATGGCCGAGCAGACCCGCCAGCGCACCGAGCAGGCGATGCTGACCACCTACGGCAGCGAAGACGACCTGCGGCGGGTGTTCGCCGAGCGCCAGGAAGTGCTCGACAACAACCTCAAGACCGCGCAGTACAACGTGGCCAGCCTGCGTGAATCGCTGGTCGCGCTGCTGTCGGCGGCCGGCGACCGCGAGCTGGCGGGCGCCAAGGTGGGCGACCCGCAGGCCGAAGCGATCCGCCAGCGGCACGTACAGCTGCAGTCGCAGCAGCGCCTGCAGTCCGGCTTCCTGCAGCAGCAGCAGGCGTTGAAGGCGGAGATCGAAAGCACCCTGCAGCGCTATCGCGAACTGAAGGGCCTGGCGCCGGCTGCCCCGGCTGGCTGAAAACGCTCCTGCCGCCGGGCATGGCCCGGCGCTACCCGTGGCCAGGTTACGGCCTGACGCGCGGAATTTATGCAGTCTTTACGCGCCGGCCCGGTCCGCCGGGTAGTGCGTTTACGGGGCGCAGGCCGACCATGACGGCCTGAGGTGGAGGGGTTCCACCAGGACGCAATTCCCATGTCCCCCTGGCTGTCGTTGGTGTGTGGCGTGCTGGTGCTGATCGCCGCCGCCTATCTTCTGTATGTCGTGCTGCGGCCCGAGTCGTTCTGAGCGGAGCCGGCCATGATTGAAATTCTTGTCATTCTTGCTGCCAGCGTCGCGCTGGCATGGCCGCTGGGACTGTACCTGGCGCGCGTGATGCGGGGCACGCCGATGAAGGTCGACGTGCTGTTCCGTTGGATCGAAACGCCGCTGTACAAGGTCTTCGGCGTCGATCCCGCACGCTCGATGTCCTGGCGTGGCTACGTGCTGGCATTCCTGCTCAGCAATGGGGTGGTGGCGGTGCTGACCCTGGCGGTGTTCATGACCCAGGCGTGGTTGCCGCTGAATCCGGACCAGATCCCGAACATGCGCTGGGACACCGCGCTGCACACGATGATCTCGTTCCTGACCAACACCAACCAGCAGCACTATTCGGGCCAGGCGCAGCTGTCCTACCTCTCGCAGATGACCGGGATCACCGGTCTGCAGGTGGTGACCCCGATGATGGGCCTGGCGCTGGCGGTGGCCACACTGCGCGCGCTGTTCGCGCCGGCGCCGCAGTCGGCCACAGGCAGCGCCGGCGATGACCGCCAGGTCGCAGTGGGCAACTACTACACCGACGTGGTGCGCCTGTGCGTGCGCGTCCTGTTGCCGCTGTGCCTGCTGTGGACACTGCTGCTGACCAGCCAGGGCGTGCCGTCGACGCTGGCGGCGGGGCCGCAGGCTACGCCGATCGATGCCTCCGCCGGCATGACGACGCAGAAGCTGCCGCTGGGTCCGGTCGCGGCGATGGTCGCCGCCAAGCAGCTGGGCGCCAACGGCGGCGGCTGGTATGGCCCGAACAGCAGCTTCCCGCTGGAGAATCCGACGCCGGTTTCGAACCTTCTCGAAGTGATCGGCATCCTGCTGGTACCGATGGCGGTGATCTTCATGATCGGGGCATTCACCGGGCGACGTCGCTTCGGCGCGCTGGTGTTCGTCTGCATGCTGGGAATGTCGCTGCTGTCCACCGGCGCCATGGTGTGGAGCGAAGGCCACAGTGCCAGTGCGGCCACGCCCCTGCTGATGGAGGGCAAGGAAGTACGTTTCGGCGCCGACGGCACCGCGTTGTGGGCGGCGGTGACGACGCAGGTGTCCAATGGCTCGGTGAACGGCATGCACGATTCGCTGGCCCCGCTGAGCGGTGGCATTGCCCTGGTCAACATGCTGGTCAGTGCGATCTGGGGTGGCATCGGCTGCGGCCTGCAGCAGTTCATCGTCTACCTGTTGCTGGGCGTGTTCCTGGCGGGGTTGATGACGGGCCGGACGCCGGAACTGTTCGGTCGCAAGCTGGAGACCCCGCAGGTGCGCCTGCTGGCCCTGCTGGTGCTGCTGCAGCCCATCACCCTGCTGGTGTTCACCGCGGTCACTCTGGCCGTGCCCGGCCTGGCCGGCACCTCCAATCCCGGCTTCCACGGCATCAGCCAGGTGTTCTACGAATACGTATCGGCCTACGCCAACAACGGTTCGGGCTTCGAGGGACTGGGTGATGCCACGCCGTGGTGGAACCTGAGCTGTTCGCTGGTGCTGCTGCTGGGTCGCTTTCCGCTGCTGGTGATTCCGCTGGTGGTTGCTGCCCAGCTCGCCGCCAAGCGGCAGGCACCGGAATCAGCGGGCAGCCTGCAGATCGAAACCCCGACGTTCGCCCTGACCCTGGTGTCGGTGATCGTCATCCTGACCGTGCTGCAGTTCATGCCGGCGCTGGTGCTTGGCCCGATCGCCGACCACCTGAGCCTGGGACTGCATTGAGGACACCCCCATGAGTAGCCACGCAACCTCAACCCGTAACCCGCTTGCGTCACGCCCTGCCCTGCTCGATGCGGCCGGCCTGCGCCGCGCACTGGTCGACGCCGTACGCAAGCTTTCACCGATGCATCTGGTGCGCAGCCCGGTGATGGCGGTGGTGATGGCCGGCACGATCGTCGCCGCGATCATCACCCTGACCGGCAACGCTCCACTGGGCTTCGGCCTGGCGGTGACCGTGATCCTGCTGGTCACCGTATTGTTCGGCAACTTCGCCGAGGCCGTCGCCGAAGCACGCGGCCGGGGCCAGGCCGCATCGTTGCGCCGTGCCCGCCAGGACCTGGTGGCGCGCCGACTGGCCGCCCCGCAGCCAGGGGCCGCAGAAACGCAGGTGCCGGCCGCCGAACTGCGCCCGGGCGACCACGTCATCGTCAGTGCCGGCGAGCTGGTGCCAGCCGATGGCGAGATCGTGCAGGGCCTGGCCACCATCAACGAAGCGGCGGTAACCGGCGAATCGGCACCGGTGCTGCGCGAAGCGGGTACCGATCGCTCCGGCGTGATCGGCGGTACCAAGGTGCTGTCCGACCAGATCGTCGTGCGTGTGACCGCCGAGCCGGGCCACAGCTTCCTGGACCGGATGATCGCGCTGGTGGAAGGCGCCAACCGGCAGAAGACACCGAACGAGGTCGCCCTGACCCTGCTGCTGGCGGCGATGACGCTGACCTTCCTGGTGGTGGTGGCGACATTGCCGGCCATCGGCGCCCATGTCGGCGTCCAGGTCGATCCACTGCTGCTGATCGCACTGCTGGTCTGCCTGATCCCGACCACCATCGGCGGACTGCTGCCGGCCATCGGCATCGCCGGCATGAACCGCGCCCTGGCGGCCAACGTGCTGGCCAAGTCGGGCAAGGCGGTGGAAGTGGCCGGCGACGTCGATGTGCTGCTGCTGGACAAGACCGGCACCATCACCTACGGCGACCGCCAGGCCAGCCACTTCCATGCGTTGGCGGGAATCGACGCCAGCCAGCTGCGCGACGCGGCCCTGTTGTCCTCGCTGGCCGACCCGACCCCGGAAGGCAAGTCGATCGTGCGCCTGGCACGCGAGCAGGGGTGCACCACCGCCGAGCCGGAGCAGGCCGTCTACCTGGCCTTCAGTGCGCAGACCCGCATGTCCGGCGTTGACCTTGCCCATGGCCGGCAGATCCGCAAGGGTGCGCTGGATGCGATCCGCAACCATGTGCAGGCGCAGGGAGGCGTGGTGCCGGCCGAGCTGGGCGGGCGCGTCGAACAGGTCGCCCGCAACGGCGCCACGCCGCTGGTGGTGGCGGAAGGTCGCCATGTGCTGGGCGTGATCGAACTGTCGGACGTGGTCAAGCACGGCATGCGCGAGAAGTTCGCACAGCTGCGGGCGATGGGCATCCGGACGGTGATGATCACCGGTGACAACCCGCTGACCGCGGCCGCCATCGCTGCCGAAGCCGGCGTCGACGACTACATCGCCGAAGCCCGGCCCGAGGACAAGCTGGCACGCATCCGCCAGGAACAGGCCGGGGGCCGTCTGGTGGCGATGGTCGGCGATGGCACCAACGATGCGCCGGCGCTGGCCCAGGCCGACATCGGGCTGGCCATGAACTCCGGCACGCAGGCCGCCAAGGAAGCCGGCAACATGGTCGACCTGGATTCGGATCCGGCCAAGCTGCTGGCGGTGGTGGAGGTAGGCAAGCAGCAGCTGATCACCCGCGGCGCGCTGACCACCTTCTCGCTGGCCAACGATGTCTCCAAGTACTTCGCGATCCTGCCGGCGCTGTTCGCCGCGGCGGTACCCGCGATGGCGGCGCTGAACGTGATGCAGCTGTCCAGTCCGCGCAACGCGGTGCTGGCCGCGCTGATCTTCAACGCCCTGGTGATTCCCGCTCTGATTCCGCTGGCTCTGCGGGGCGTGCGCTTCCGCCCGGCCACGGCCACCGCGCTCCTGCGCCGGAACATGCTGGTGTACGGCCTGGGTGGCGTGCTGCTGCCGTTCGCGGCGATCAAGGCGATCGACCTCCTTCTTGTCCTGGTATCCGGCTCATGAACCGCTCTGCTTCCACTTCTTCTTCCCTTCCGCGCGAAGCCAAGGCCGCATCCCGCATGGCCCGCCTGCAGGACGACGCCAGCTGGCGCCCGGCGATCGGCCTGGGTGTGGCGACCCTGCTGCTGGCCGGTGCGGTCTACGCCGGCATCGCCACCGGTTTTGCCGGCCTGGCGTACCCGATGCAGGCCGAAGGCAGCCTGCTGCGCGATGGCAGCGGCCAAGTGCGTGCGTCGGCGTGGCTGGCGCAGCCGTTCACTGGCGATGGCTACTTCCAGGCGCGGCCATCGGCCGCCAACTATGACCCGATGGCGGCGGCCGGCTCCAACCTGGCACGCAGCAACCCTGCGTTGACCGAGCGCGTCGCCGCAAGCACGGCTGCGGTCGCAGCGCGCGAAGGCGTCGCACCGGACCAGGTGCCGGCGGACCTCGTCACCCAATCCGGCGGCGGGCTCGATCCGCAGCTGACGCCGGCGGCGGCGCAGTTGCAGGTGGCCCGCGTGGCGCGTGCCCGGGGCCTGCCGGTGGAACGTGTGCAGGCGCTGCTGCAGGCCCACACCGAGGGACGCCAATGGGGTCTGTTCGGCCAGCCGCGGGTGAACGTGGTGACGCTGAACTTCGCGCTGGACCACGCAGCCGCCAGGCCGTGATGCGATCGTGCACCCGCTGCGCGCACAATGGCCGCCATGACTGACCTGCGAACCCGCCAGGCCGACGCCCTGGTGGAAGGCCTGCAACGCGAAGCCGGTGGCAAGCTGACGGTATTCCTCGGCGCGGCGCCGGGCGTGGGCAAGACCTACACGATGCTCAACCGCGCGCAGGAACAGCTGCGCCGGGGGGTCGACCTGGTGGTGGGTCTGGTGGAGACGCACGGCCGTGCCGATACCCAGGCGCTGCTGGAAGGACTGCCACGGCTGCGGCTGAAGGACGTGGCCTACCACGGCCACGCCCTGCAGGAAATGGACCTGGATGCCGTGCTGGCGCGGCGCCCGGCGCTGGTGCTGGTCGACGAACTGGCACATCGCAATGCACCGGGCAGCCGCCACGAGCGACGCTGGCAGGATGTCATGGAGCTTCTGGATGCGGGCATCGATGTCTGGACCACGGTCAACATCCAGCACCTGGAAAGCCTCAATGACGTGGTGATGCGCATCACCGGGGTGCGGGTCAGCGAAACCGTGCCGGACGGTGTGCTCGACCGCCTGCACGACATCGTGCTGGTGGACCTGCCGCCACGCGAACTGATCGCCCGCCTGCAGCAGGGCAAGGTGTACGTGCCGGAGCAGGCGGCACAGGCACTGCAGGCGTTCTTCTCGCCGGCCAACCTGACCGCACTGCGCGAGCTGGCCATGCAGGAAGCCGCTGATCGTGTCGACAGCAGCCTGCGCGAGACCCGTGCCGCACGCGGCGAGGGCAACCTGCCGCTGCGCCGCGGCGTACTGGTGGCGATCGATGGTGGCGGGCAGAGCGAGTATCTGGTGCGGGTCGCGCGCCGCATTGCCGAACGGCGCGATGCGCCGTGGACGGTGGTGACGGTGCAGGGACGACGCCAGGACGAAGCGACCCGACGCGAGATCGACGCGGCGTTCGCGCTGGCACGTCGCCTGGGCGGCGATGCCGAACTGCTGCATGGCTCCAGCATCGCCGATGCCCTGCTCGACCACGCCGCGCACAACGGTGTCTCGACCCTGGTGCTGGGCCGCACCCGCGAGCGGCCGCTGGCACGGATGTTCAACCGCACCCTGACCCAGCAGCTGATCCAGCGCGGTGCGCACTACGAGATCACCATCATCAGCACGCCGCAGGCACGTGCGCGTTCACGCCGCGAAGGCCTGTTGCCGCCGGCGCGCGGCATCAACCACGAACCACTGCAGGCCCTGCTCGCCACCGCGCTGGCCTGCCTGGTCGCGTGGCTGGTTGAACGCTGGGTGGGCATGGCCGACCTGTCGATGGTGTTCATCGTGGCGGTCGTGCTGGTCGCAGCCCGCACCCGCGCCAGCGTGGCGGTCATGGCCGCGATCCTGTGCTTCCTCGCCTACAACTTCCTGTTCATCGCACCACGCTTCACCTTCGCCATCGGCGCACGCCAAGGCGTGATCACCGTGTTCCTGTTCCTGGCAGCGGCACTGGTGGCCGGGCGCCTGGCATCACGGCTGCGCATGCAGGTGATCGCCCTGCGGGCCGCCAACCGGCATGCGCGCGCGCGGCAGCAGCTGGGGCGACAGCTGGCCAGCGCTGCCGGCGATGGCGAGGTGGCACTGGCCGGCCGCCATGCGCTGGAGCAGGCGATGGACGTGCCGGCATGGCTGCGGATCGGCGTGGACACCACCGCCGGCGGCCGCACCCTGCCCGGCGACACCGACCTGGCTGCCGCCGACTGGGCGCTGCGCCACGGCCAGCCCAGCGGGCGTTTCACCGATACGCTGGCCGGCGCGCAATGGTGGTTCCTGCCCCTGCTTGATGGCGAGGACCGTGCAATCGGCGTGGCCGGCGTGTATCTGCCAGGTGCACGCCTGCTGCCCGAGCAGCGCCAGCTGGCCGAAGCGATGGTGGACGACATTGCCCAGGCGGCATTGCGCACGCGGCTGGTGGCCGAGCTGGAGCGGGCGCACGTCAGCAACGAGACCGAGCGCCTGCGCTCTGCTCTGTTGTCTTCGGTATCGCACGATCTGCGCTCGCCGCTGGCGGCGATGATCGGATCGGCCGACAGCCTGGCCAGCTATGGCACGGCGATGGACGTGGCTGACCGCCGCGCGCTGCTGGACACCATCCTGGTCGAAGGCGAACGGCTGGACCGCTACATCCAGAACCTGCTGGACATGACCCGGCTGGGCCACGAAGGCCTGAAGATCAACCGCGACTGGATCGGGGTGGACGAGTTGATCGGGTCGGCCGCGCGACGGCTGCAGCGCTACCAGCCCAACGTGAGGCTGGAACTGGATATCCCGCCGACCCTGGCGCCGATCTGGGTGCATCCGGCGCTGGTCGAGCAGGCGGTATTCAATGTCATGGAGAACGCGGCCAAGTTCTCCCCCGCCGATGCCGCGGTACAGGTGCAGGCGCGCGAACTGGACGGCCAACTGCGCATCGACGTGATCGATGCCGGTCCCGGCATCCCCGACGAAGAGCGGGCACGCATCTTCGACATGTTCTACAGCGTCGAGCGTGGCGACCGTGGCCGCCATGGTACCGGTCTGGGCCTGACCATCTGCCAGGGAATGATCGGCGCGCATGGCGGCAGCGTGCAGGCGCTGCCGGGACGTGACGGTCGCGGTACCCTGATCCGCATCACCCTGCCCCTGCTCAAGCCAGCCTCCCACGATGAGCCCGACCCCGATTGATGCGAGCGTACCGGCCCCGCGCGTGCTGGTGATCGATGACGAGACCCAGATCCGCCGTTTCCTGGATATCAGCCTGCGGGCGCAGGGCTATCAGGTCAGGCAGGCCGCGACCGGCCAGGAAGGCCTGCAGCTGGCTGCCAGCGAGGACATGGACCTGGTGATCCTGGATATCGGCCTGCCGGACATGGAGGGCCACCAGGTGCTGGAGCAGCTGCGGCAATGGAGCCAGGTCCCGGTCATCATGCTGACCGTACGTGCCGGAGAAGCGGAAAAGGTGCGGGCGCTGGACAACGGTGCCAACGACTATGTGACCAAGCCCTTCGGCACGCAGGAACTGATGGCGCGGGTGCGCGCGCTGTTGCGGACACGCAGCGTGCCGACCGATGGCACGCCTCCGGTATTCGACGACGGCCATCTGCATGTGGACCTGGTGCGCCGGGAGGTGGCGATCGCGGGCGAACCGGTGGCGCTGACCCGCAAGGAGTACGCGCTGCTGTCGCTGCTGCTGCGCAATGCCGGCCGGGTGGTCACCCAGCCGCAGATCCTGCAGGAGATCTGGGGACCCACCCACCAGCACGACACGCACTATCTGCGCATCCTGGTGGGCAAGCTGCGGCACAAGCTGGGCGATTCGGCGCTGGATTCACGCTACCTGTTCACCGAACCTGGCGTCGGATTGCGTTTCA
Organism: Stenotrophomonas sp. YJH_SMC_36; assembly: GCF_059369935.1. Classification (NCBI taxonomy): domain Bacteria; kingdom Pseudomonadati; phylum Pseudomonadota; class Gammaproteobacteria; order Lysobacterales; family Lysobacteraceae; genus Stenotrophomonas; species Stenotrophomonas sp. YJH_SMC_36. Next base: position 16,559 of record NZ_JCAFTD010000005.1, read on the forward strand.
AGGGGTGAGGGTGTGCCGACCAACGGTCGGCACCCACCCGGATCGATCAGAACCCCAGCGGGGTGTCGCCGACGATCGGCTGCAGCTGGCTGCGGAACAGTGCCTGGATGCGCTCCAGCGCCGCCTCGTCGTCGCCCTCGAAGCGCAGCACCAGCACCGGGGTGGTGTTGGAGGCGCGCACCAGTCCCCAGCCGTCGGGGAAATCCACACGCAGGCCGTCGATGGTCGACAGGCGGCCACCCACATACGGGTTGTCCGGCGACTGCGCTGCCGCCACCAGCATCGCCACCAGGGCGTGCGGCGTACCCTCGGACACCGGCACCTTCAGCTCCGGTGTGGCCACCATCTCCGGCAGTCCGGACAGCACCTCATCCGGGGTTTCCTCGCGCTGGGCGAGGATCTCCAGCAGGCGCGCGGCGGCGTACAGCCCGTCATCGAAGCCGAACCAGCGTTCCTTGAAGAAGAAGTGGCCGCTCATCTCGCCCGCCAGCTCGGCGTCGGTCTCGCGCATCTTCGCCTTCATCAGCGAGTGCCCGGTCTTCCACATCAGCGGGCTGCCGCCGTTGCGCAGCACGTGGTCGGACAGCTTGCCCGTGCACTTCACGTCGTAGATCACCATCGCCCCGGGATTGCGCATCAGCACATCGGCGGCGAACAGCATCAGCAGGCGGTCGGCGTAGATGATCCTGCCCTCGCCGGTGACCACGCCCAGGCGGTCGCCGTCACCGTCGAAGGCCACGCCGAGATCAGCGCCAAAGCGTTTGACCGTCTGTACGAGGTCCTGCAGGTTGTCCGGCTCGCTGGGATCGGGATGATGATTGGGGAAGGTGCCATCAACATCGCAGTAAAGCGGAATCACCTCGGCACCGATCGCTTCCAGCAGCTGCGGGGCCAGCGCACCGGCAACCCCGTTGCCGGCGTCGGCCACCACCTTCAGCGGGCGGTCGAGCTGCACGTCGTCGGCGATCCGCTGGATGTAATCGGCGCCGACATCGCGCTGCTGGTAGTCACCCGGTTCGGCCGCCTGCACCAGGCGACCCTCGACGATGCGCTGGTACAGGCCGGTGATGGCATCGCCGGACAGCGTTTCGCCGCCGATGACGACCTTGAAGCCGTTGTACTCGGGAGGATTGTGGCTGCCGGTCACCGCCACGCAGGTGCCGGTACGCAGGTGGAATGCGGCGTAATAGACGACCGGCGTGGGCGCCAGGCCGATGTCGATGACCGCGCAGCCGGCACGGCGCAGGCCTTCGGCCAGGCCGGCTGCCAGCTCGGGGCCGGACAGGCGCCCGTCACGGCCGATCACCACCTCGCGCAGGCCCTGTTCCAGCGCAGCTGTACCGATGGCCTGGCCGATCAGCGCGGCGGTCTTTGCCGTCAGTTCGCTGCCCACCACACCGCGGATGTCGTAGGCCCGGAAGATACCCGCTGCCAGCGCTTCCGCCGGGACCGGCGGCGGAGGTGCCACTGTGGCGTCGGCGGCAGCTTCAGCGACCTGCGGTGGCGCCATCTGCAGGCTCTCGCGCAGCGTCGGGCCCTCATCCACCTCGACGGCGGACGTGCGCCGCGGCAGCGGCAGGCGCTTCGGCAGGCGGTCGCGACCGACCAGCAGCAGCACGGCGATGAAGGCCAGCAGCAGCGCGACGATGCCGCTGGCCAGCGCGCCCAGACCGAGCGGGCCGGGTTCGACGTTGGGCACGGCCGCTGCCAGCCGCAGCGGGGTGCCGGCAATCGGCCTGGCCTGCGCCTCGGCGATCTGCGCCAGGCCGGAATCGCCCTGGGTGACCAGATCGTGCGTGCCCTGGCGCAGGCCGAGGAAACCACTGGCAGGTGCGCGGATCTGATCCAGCGGCGCGGTCAGGCGCAGCAGCGGCTGACGGACGTAGACCACCGCCGCCCCCAAGCTGCCCAGTTGCACCGGCGCAGCCAGGCCGAGGCGGTTGCCTCCCCCATCGCGGACCACCCGCAGGCTCGGCCGGTCCTCGCCCAATGCCTGCTCCAGCAGGGCCAGGCGCGCATAGCCAAAGGTGGCCGGATCGGCGTAGGCAGCGGCCAGGTCGGCGCCCAGCACCTCCACCCGCTCCACGCCGGACCAGCTCTCGCGCAGGGCCAGCGCAGCGGCGGACGCATCGCCGGCCTGCAGCGCCTGCTGCAGGCGCTCGTTCTTCAACTGCTGCTGCAGCTGCTGCAACTGGCCGCTGGCGGCCTGTTGCAGGCCCTGCACGGCCTGGTCACGCGCCTCTTCCAGCGCCTTGCCACCTGCCTCCTGGCGCCACTGCTGCACGGCGCTCCAGCCGAACCAGCCGGCCAGCAACACGAGCAGCACTGCCAGCAGCGGTGCGCTGCGCCCCAACGACCGTCCCTGCTGCCTTTCCCCGATGCCGCTCATCAATGTCCCCCGTCAACGCACCCCGGTATGGCCGAATCCACCCGTTCCCCGCACGCTGTCGGTGAAAGTATCCACCACCTGCAGGCTGACGCGGGCAATCGGAACCACCACCAGCTGCGCGATGCGGTCACCCGGCTCGATCGTGAAGGCCTCGCGGCCCCGGTTCCAGACGCTGATCAGCAGCGGACCCTGGTAGTCGGCATCGATCAGGCCGGTGCCGTTGCCGAGGACGATGCCGTGGCGATGGCCCAGGCCCGAACGCGGCAGGATGACCGCGCACAGGTGCGGATCGGCAATGTGGATGGCCAGGCCACTGGGAACCAGCGCGGTATCGCCCGGCTGCAAAGTCAGCGCGGTGTCCAGCGCTGCGCGCAGGTCCATGCCGGCACTGGCCTCGGTGGCATACGCCGGCAGCGGCCAGCTGTCGCCGAAGCGCGGATCGAGCAGTTTGACCTGCAACGGTTGCGATGAAATCACCTGGGTCATGCCTGAAGCCTCCGCGCGATCAGCGCCAGCAGTTGTTCGGCCAGCTCGCGCTTGGAGGTCGCCGGGAATACCTGTTCGCCGTCCTGCCAGAAGGCCGTGGCGGCGTTGTTGTCACTTTCGAAGCCACCGCCACTGATGCCGACCTGGTTGGCGATCACCAGATCCAGGCGTTTGTCGACCAGCTTGCCACGCGCGTACTTCTCCACGTCGTGGGTTTCGGCGGCGAAACCGACCACCAGCTTCAGCGACTGCGTCTGCGCGGCCACCTCGGCCAGGATGTCCGGGGTACGCACCAGTTCGATCACCAGTGACTGGCTGTCGGCGGTCTTCTTCAGCTTCTGCGGCGCCACCTGCCGAGGGGTGTAGTCGGACACGGCGGCGGCACCGATATAGATGTCGGCCGGCAGCGATGAGAGCACAGCGTCGCGCATCTGCGCGGCCGAGCGCACATCGACGCGCTGCACGCCGACCGGCGTCGGCAGCTGCACGGGACCACTGACCAGCACCACCTGCGCCCCCATCGTCGCCGCGGCCGCGGCCAGTGCGAAGCCCATCTTGCCGCTGCTGCGGTTGCCGACGTAGCGCACCGGGTCGATGTCCTCGTAGGTGGGTCCGGCGCTGATCAGCACACGCAGTCCCTGCAGCGCGCGGGTTGCCGCGGGCGCGGCAGGTGCCACGGCATTGCCGTTGGCCGCCAGCGCGGCAACGATGTCACCCGGCTCGGCCAGCCGCCCCGGGCCGGACTCACCCTCGGCCAACGGCCCGTCGACCGGTCCGATCACCTGCGCGCCCCGCTGGCGCAGCAGTGCGATGTTGGCCTGCGTGGCCGGATGCAGCCACATGCGATGGTTCATCGCCGGACACACGGTCAGCGGCGCGGTACTGGCCAGGCACAACGTGCTGACCAGGTCGTCGGCGTGACCATGGGCCAGCCGCGCCAGCAGGTCGGCGGTGCCCGGTGCGATCACGATGCGGTCGGCCCAGCGCGCCAGCTCGATGTGGCCCATGGCCTGTTCTGCGGCGCTGTCCCACAACGTAGTGCGGGTCGGCTGCCCGGACAGGGCCTGGAAACTGAGCGGGGTCACGAACTGCTGGGCGCCGGCAGTCATCGCCACCTGCACCAGCGCCCCGGCATCGCGCAGCCGCCGCACCAGTTCCAGGGCCTTGTAAGCCGCAATCCCGCCGCCGACACACAACAGCAGTTTCTGGCCTTCCAGCGCGCCGGCCGGCGCGGGGGATGCGTTGGGGGAGTCAGCCACCTGGAATTCCTGTGCAAACGAGGGCGCTAGCTTACCCGATGGTCGGTAATGTCCCGATGCACAGCGCACATAGCTGGCAGCTATCAGCAGATGGAACTTCCACTACCGCAGTTCCCGGGTTCACCCGCCGATGATTCGGAACTTTCCTATACCCGTGCCCTGGTCGGCTTTGCAGAATCGGTACTGGCCACCTCCGGTGCGCCGCTCCGCTTCCCCGAGGATCCCGCGTGCAACCGCGCATCATCATCGCCGACGACCATCCGGTTGTACTGCATGGCATCCGTATCGTGCTGGAGGCTCACCAGATGCAGGTGGCCGGCAGCGCGGCCGACGGTGCCCAGCTGCTCGACCTGCTGCAGCGTGAAACCTGCCATGCCGTCCTCACCGACCTGTCCATGCCCGGCGTCGGCCCCGACGGCCCTGCGCTGCTGGGCGCACTGCGCGAGCGTCATCCGGGCCTGCCGGTGGTGGTGCTGACCGGAGCGCGCCACCCGGGACTGCTGGACAGGCTGCTGCGCGAAGGCATCGATGGCCTGGTCGACAAGTGCGCCGGCTTCGCCGAACTGCCGATGGCGCTCGCGGCAGCCATGTCCGGCCAGGTCTTCGTCTCACAGCAGCTGCGTCATCACCTGCAGTCGCGCGACCTGCTGTTCCAGCGCACGCCGGTCTCGCTCTCCGCGCGCGAGCAGGAAGTCCTGCAGCTGCTCGCCGAGGGCCTGAACATCAACGCCATCGCGGCCCGCTGCGGCCGCAGCCCGAAGACGATCAGCCGGCAGAAGGCCGAGGCCAAGCGCAAGCTGGGACTGCAGAGCAACCAGGAACTGTTCGACTACCTGAAGACCGTGCGCGATTGAGGCATCGGCTGACGGTCATCGGAGGCAAGCGCCGATGGGAGCGCCGGGCGCCGCTGGCGATGATGCAGGCATGCCCATCCATGACTGGCCTGAACAGGAACGTCCCCGCGAGAAGCTGCTGGCGCGGGGTCCCACCATGCTGTCCGACGCGGAGTTGCTGGCGCTGTTCCTCGGCTCCGGGGTCGGCGGCCGCGATGCCGTGCAGACCGCACGCGACCTGCTGCACGCGCACGGTCCGCTGCGGGTGCTGCTGGACCGGCCTGCCGGCGAGCTGGCACGACTGCCCGGGCTGGGGCCGGCCCGCAGCTGCACCCTTGCCGCCGGCCTGGAACTGGCCCACCGGTACCTGGCCGCCGAACTGCAGCACGGCGAAGCAGTTGGCGACAATCCCGGGGCGGTGGGGCGCTACCTGCAGCACCGTCTGCGCGGGCAGGCCCGCGAACTGTTCCTGGTGCTGTTCCTGGACAACCGCCACCGGCTGATCGCGTGCGAGGAACTGTTTGCCGGAACCCTCACCGCAGCGGCGGTCTATCCGCGGGAGGTCGTGCGGCGCGCCCTGCAGCTCAATGCCGCCGCCGTGATCATCAGCCACAACCACCCGTCCGGCGACCCGGAGCCATCGCCGGCCGACGCGCGCATCACCGAGGAGCTGCAGCAGGCCCTGGCCCTGGTCGACATCCGCCTGCTCGACCATTTCGTAGTGGGCGAAGGCCGCCCTGTTTCGTTTGCTGAACGTGGCCTGCTGGGCCAGCGCCAGGCCCGCCTGTTCGGCTGAGCCCCGGCCCCCCGGCCGACCCCGGGGGGACCGCACAGGCAGGCAACGGTCAGCGTGGCCGCCGGCATCTGCGCTAAAATGGGCGATTCCGCCGCTCATTCTCACAGCAGGCCTCGTGAAAAATCTCCTCCGCGCCCTGATCAGCCAAGGCATCGAAGCCTTGCGCGCCAATGGCACCCTGCCCGCCGACTCCCTGCCGCCGGACTTCGTGGTCGAGCGCCCGAAGACCCGTGACCATGGCGACTTCGCCACCAACGCCGCGATGCTGCTGGCCAAGGCCGCGCGCAGCAACCCGCGCGCACTGGCGCAGGCACTGGTCGAGGCGCTGCCGCGCAGCGAGGACGTCAGCAAGGTCGAGATCGCCGGACCCGGCTTCATCAACTTCCACCTCGCTCCGGCCGCGTACCAGCGCGAAGCCGCCTCGGTCATCAAGGAAGGCCACGACTACGGGCGCAACCTGTCCGGCAACGGCCGCACGGTGGGCGTGGAGTATGTGTCGGCCAACCCGACCGGTCCGCTGCACGTCGGCCATGGCCGCGCTGCGGCGATCGGCGACTGCGTGGCCCGCGTGCTCGACGCCAACGGCTGGAACGCCAAGCGTGAGTTCTATTACAACGACGCCGGCGTGCAGATCGAGAACCTGGCGCTGTCGGTGCAGGCCCGCGTCCAGGGCATCGCCCCGGACCAGGAGGGCTGGCCGGAAGGCGGCTACCGCGGCGAGTACATCGCCGATGTCGCGCGAGCCTACATGGCCGGCGCCAGCGTCGACCTGGAAGGCACCCTCGTGGTCGGCGCCAAGGATCCGCACGACATGCAGGCGATCCGCCGCTTCGCGGTGGCCTACCTGCGCAACGAGCAGAACCTGGACCTGGCCGCGTTCGGCGTCGATTTCGACATCTACTTCCTGGAAAGCTCGCTGTACGCCGATGGCAAGGTCGCGGAAACCGTGGCCAAGCTGCAGGCGTCCGGCCACACCTACGAGGAAGGCGGCGCACTGTGGCTGCGCAGCACCGACTTCGGTGACGACAAGGACCGCGTGATGCGCAAGTCCGACGGCACCTTCACCTACTTCGTGCCGGACGTGGCCTACCACCTGTCCAAATGGCAGCGCGGCTACGAGCGCGCGATCACCGAGCTGGGCGCCGACCACCATGGGTCGCTGGCGCGCGTGCGTGCAGGCCTGCAGGCGCTGGAAGTGGGCATCCCGCAGGGCTGGCCCGAGTATGTGCTGCATCAGATGGTCACCGTCATGCGCGGCGGCGAGGAAGTGAAGCTGTCCAAGCGTGCCGGCAGCTACTTCACCCTGCGCGACCTGATCGAAGAAGCTGGACGCGATGCGACCCGCTGGTTCCTGATCGCGCGCAAGCCCGATTCGCAGCTGACCTTCGACATCGATCTGGCCCGCCAGCAGAGCAACGACAACCCGGTGTTCTACGTGCAGTACGCGCATGCCCGCGTGTGCAGCCTGCTCCGCCAGGCGCAGGAGAAGGGCCTGGCCTATGACCAGGGCAGTGGCCTGGGTCAGCTCGTGCGCCTGGCCGATGACGCCTCGCTGCTGCTGATGAACGAGATCTCGCGCTATCCGGAAGTGGTCGAAGCCGCCGGCGTGGCGCTGGAGCCGCATCTGGTGGCGCAGTACCTGCGTGAATTGGCGCATGCCTTCCACACGTGGTATCACGGGACACCGGTGCTGGTGGACGACGCCGACGATCGCAACGCCAAGCTGACGCTGGCCTGCGCGGCGCGTCAGGTGCTGGCCAATGGCCTCGACCTCCTGGGCGTGAGCGCCCCGGAAAAAATGTAAGCATCAGGAGACGCAGTACACATGGCAGCACGACGCGGCAAAAACCAGGCACGACGCAACAGCAGCAGCCAGGGCACCCCGGGATGGGTGTGGCTGGTCGCCGGTGTGGCCATCGCCGCCGTGGTGTTCCTGGCGGCGCCGAATCTGTTCAAGGGCGAGGGCGATGGCTTCCTGCGCGCCGGTCCGCAGCCGAACCCGAACGCGCAGCCGGCGCCGGTCGCCGATGCCGACAGCGATGTCGGCACGCAGCCAGCCGCACAACCGGCCACGCCGAAACCTGCCGAAGCCGAGAAGCCGGCGGCGACCCAGTACGACTTCTACACCCTGCTGCCCGGCAAGGAAGTGGAGATGTCCGATGCCGAACTGGCCGCCAGCACCCGCGCCGAGGAACAGCGCCGGGCCAAGGCCGAAGCGCAGCGCGCGCAGGCGGCGCTGGAAGGCAAACCGGTCCCCGCAACGCCGGCACCGACCGCAACGGCCAGTGTCGCCAGCACGGCACCGGTGACCGCGACCAGCCGTCCGCTGCCTGCCCCGCTGAGCGAACGCCCGGCAACGGCTGCACCGGCCACGACCAGCCCGGCGGCGACCAGCACGGCATCGACCGCGCAGGCCGCCCGCGTGGACGCGGCGCCGACCGCCGCTGCGGCACCGGCCGTGGCCGGCGACAACGCGCGCTACATCCTGCAGGCAGGTGCGTTCGGCGCCTCCGGCGACGCCGAGGCCACCAAGGCCAAGCTGGCGATGATGGGCCTGGCGGCACGGGTGGAGTCGGCGCAGATCAATGGGAAGACCGTGTACCGCGTGCGCATGGGGCCCTACGGCAGCGCCGGTGAGCTGTCCGAAGCCAAGCAGAAGCTGGATGGCACCGGCCTGCAGGCGATGGCGATCAAGGCACAGTGATCGTTCGGGTCTGAACGGAAGAAGCCGGGCATTGCCCGGCTTTCTTTTTTTGGGCCCCGCAGGGCCGACCCACGCCGGGCGGCCCTGAAGGCACGCAGGTCAGCCCTCGCGCGCGACCTGGAAGCCGGCGAACGACTGGCTGACCGGCATCAGTTCCAGGCGGTTGATGTTCAGATGCGGCGGCAGGCTGGCAACCCAGAAGATCTGCTCGGCGATGTCCTCGGCGGTCATCGGGTTGGCGCCGGAGTACAGCTTGTCCGACGCGGCCTGGTCACCGTGGGTACGCACCACCGTGAACTCGGTCTCGGCCATGCCCGGCTCGATGGTGGTCACACGCACGCCCGTACCGTGCAGGTCCGAACGCAGGCCCAGCGAGAACTGGCTGACGAACGCCTTGGTACCGCCATACGCGTTGCCGCCCGGGTACGGGTAGACACCGGCAACCGACGAGATGTTGATGATCGCACCCCTGCGTTCGACCAGCTGCGGCAGCAGGCGGTGGGTCAACGTCACCAGGGCGGTGATGTTGGTATCGATCATCGTCGTCCAGTCCTGCAGGCTGGCGCTCTGCGCCGGAGCGGTGCCCTGCGCGAGACCGGCGTTGTTGACCAGCAGGTCGATCTCACCGAATGCGGGGGGCAGCGCCAGCAGCGCCGCTTCCATTGCGATCGGATCGCGGACATCAAACGCCGCTGCGTGCACCACGTCCTTGCCATAGCGCTCGACCAGCGGTTGCAGGCGATCGCTGCGACGGCCGGTGGCGATCACCTTCCAGCCTGCCTGGGCGAAGCGATGGACGGCGGCGGCGCCAAACCCGGACGTGGCGCCGGTAATCAGGACGGTGCGGGACATCAGGCAACTCCGTGGAGGAACGAGACCCCCATTCTGGCACCGTCGGCCGGACCCTGCCTTGCCTGATCGGTCTTCGCGCCGGGCACACTCAGCGCAGGCGGAACACGCGGGCCTTCGGCAGATCCTCGTCGACCTGCAGGAACCAGCGGCCGGCGATGCCCGGGATCACTTCGATCTGCGGCGCCTGGAGGGCCCTGCGCAGCTTCATCTGTCCCTTCATCACCTGCCATTGCTGTCCGTTGTCGAGGGTGAACACCGTGCCGGGGGCCCAACCGGCCACCTCCCCCACCACGCGTGCGCTGACCGGGCCTTCTTCCAGCCCCAGGTGCATGGCTGCCGGCGCCGGAACATTCGCAGGCAGCGGCGCGCCGGCGGGGGCGGCCGTGACCGCGGAAATGGCAGGCGACGCGGCCTCTGCCTGGCGCAGCACGCGGTTCAACGCCTGCAGCTGGGCCGGGCTCAGCCCCACTTCGGCCAGCTGGGCCGCAGTGAGCCGCTGTTCGACCGGAACAAAACGGTCCTGGGCATGGGCGGCAACACTGCTGGCCGCCAGCAGGAGGAGAACGAGGTACCGGCGCATCGGACGAGGTCTCTACGGAACAGCGCTCACGATGCTTCAATCCGGTGACAATCCGGTGACAACGGCCAGACCGCTACAATGGGCCATGATCAACAATGATGTACTGCGCAGCGTGCGCTACTCCCTGGACCTGGGCGACCATCACGTGGTGGCCCTGTGCCAGCTGGCCGACCCGACCTTCGCGGTGGATCTGGAGCAGGCCAGGGCGTGGCTGCGGCGCGAGGATGAAGCCGGCTTCGTGCCGATGGACGACAGTGCGCTGGCGCACTTCCTGGATGGCCTGATCGTGCACCTGCGCGGCCGCGACGAGAGCCAGCCGCAGCGCGCCGTGGAAACCCGCGTCGACAACAACCTGGTGCTGAAGAAGCTGCGCGTGGCGTTCCAGCTGCGCGACGTCGATCTGATGGACATCTTCGCCAGCGCCGGCTTCAAGGTATCCAAGTCCGAGATCGGGGCGCTGTTCCGCCAACCCGGACATGCCAACTACCGACGTTGCCTGGATCAGATGCTGCGCAACTTCCTCAAGGGCCTGAGCCAGCGCCTGCGCGGTTGAGCCGCGCGGTACCGGCCCATGGGGCCGATACCGTCGTAGCGGCGCCGGCCCGCTAGAAGCTGCCCTGCAGCGCCAGTTCCCAGCGCCCGCCCGCGTTGCCCGGGAACAGGCGTCTGGCCGCGGTATCGGTGTCATGCACGGTGGCCCGCACTTCCCACGCCGGAGCCAACGTGGCGATGGCGCTGAGCTGCCCGTGCAGGTAATCCGGCCCCTGTGCGGCCTCCAGCCAGTAGTGGCCCACGGCCGCTTCAAGCCGGAAGCGCTCGCGCAGCGGCAGGCGCACGCCCAGCTGTGCATACGTACCGCGATGGCCACCGGCCAGGGCATCGCTGGAATGCGCGACCTGCAGCCAGGTCCGCTGCTTCCAGCCCACCGTGGCAGCGAACTCTGTCCAGTCCAGCGCGCGGGCTGTCCCCGGATACACATAGCGGGTCAGGTTGGCGTCCAGCGTCCAGTCCGCGGCCGGTGTGCCGGACCAGCCCGCCACCAGATCGAACTCGCTGCGTGCGCCGTTGTCCGGCTTGAACGATACGTTCGAGCCCCACGCGCTGGCATACCACCCGGACGCGAGCGCGAACTTCGCTCCGGCCTGCACCGCCGGGTCGCCGTCACTCTGCGAACTGCCGCGCCAGACGTAGTCACTGGTCAACGTGGCGTTGCCGCTCACCTGTGCCTGTGCGGTGCCGACGCCCAGCAGCCCCGCCAACGCCGCGGCCACCGCCGCGATCATCCCCTTGCTGTTCACTGCACATCATTCCTCATCCAATGGCGGCTCAACCGCCGGGACGGCAGTGTCGATGGCAGGGCCGTAACGGTTCGATGGCGCTACCGTGGCCGGGGCGCAAAATCAGCGTAAAACCGCTTGGCAGTGGCGCGGTATGATGGCCGCCTGTTTCCAGGAAACCCCCCATGGACGCCATCCTGACGCCGGTATCGATCGGCGAGCTGATCGACAAGATCACCATTCTCGAGATCAAGGCCGAACGCATCGGCGATGCCACCAAGCTGGCCAATGTGCGCACCGAGCTGGACGGCCTGCTGCCGTTGCTGCAGCAGCAGCTGCAGGCACAGCCGGCACTTGCCGCGCTGAAGCAGCAGCTCAAGGCCATCAACGAGCGCATGTGGGACATCCAGGACCAGCTGCGCGACAAGGAAGCGGCACAGGTGTTCGATGATGCCTTCGTCCAGCTGGCGCGCGGCGTGTACGGTACCAATGGCGAGCGCGTGCAGGTCAAGAACGAGATCAACCGCGTTGCAGGTTCGGCACTGGTCGAAGAAAAGCAGTACCAGGGCGAATAAGCCCGGGTTTCAGCCGCATTCGAGCAGGTGGCGGATGCGGAACAACTCGCCGTCGCTGCGGATGCCGAGCTTCTGGTAGGCGGCTTTTTTCTGCGAGCTGACCGTGCTTGCGGAACGGCCGAAGCGCTGTGCGACTTCGCCGGTGCTGCAGCCTTCCAGCACCAGGCGCAGCACCTCGCGCTCGCGGCGGCTGAGCGGCATCAATGAGGGCATGCGGCGCGCCCGCGAGCGGCTCAACTGCGGGCGCAGTTCCGGCGGCACGAACCGCCCACCCCGGGCCACCACCTCCACAGCCCGCAGCAGCACGCGCGGTGCGGTCGCCTTGGACAGGAAGCCGCGCGCGCCGGCCTGCATGGCCGTCACCACCGTGCTGGCGTTGCAATGGGCTGAAAGCACCAGCACCGGCAACGACGGCCACTGCTGCGACAGCGTGCGCAGCAGTTGCAGGCCAACCCCCTGGTCACCCAGCGGAAGGGCATCGATCACCAGCAGATCGACACAACCGGGCTGCTGATGCAGCAGCGACAGCAGGTCGGCTTCATTGGCGAAGCTGCCACGGACCTGCAGACCGCTGTGCTCACATAACAACACTTCCAGGCCCAGCCGCAGCACCGGATGCGGATCCAGCAGCGCCAGGCGGCGCAGCTTCCCGGTATGCGGGGTGGCGGGGGCGGGCGGCATCAGTCGGATCCGGCGGAAGTGGATGCCCACCGTAGGTCGCGCCCTGCAACGGCGGAATCCAATTCGTTGCAATGCAGCATCGACTGCGCAGCCGCAGTCAGATTTCATTTCGGTTGGGTGGAACGCAACAGGCCCGGCAGATGCCGGGCCTGTCGATGCACGCAGGGCGCAGAGCGCCTGCAGCGATTACCAGCTGAAGCGCGGGCCGACGGTGTATTCCTTGTCACCGTCGCGGTTCATCTTGAGCTCGCCGTTCAGGCCCCAGTTCTGGTTCAGCTTCACCTGACCACCCAGGCGGCCGTACCACTCGCCTTCCGGATTGATGCCGCGCTTCTTCGAGAAGTCTTCGTAACCAACCATGCCGTAGACTTCGGCGTGGGCACCGAACGCGGTGCGGATGCCGGCTTCAGCGCTGTAGCCGTTGAAATCCAGACCATGCTCCAGGTCACGCTTCTGGTACGCCACGCGGGCCACGAAGTCGGTCGACGGTGCGATTTCCTGGTTGTAGCCGACACCGACCTTCCACTGGTCCAGCTTGAGGTTGGTGTGGTCGATTTCCTGGCGGCTGTAGTCACCGAAGGCGTGGAAGTTCGGCAGGAAGCCGTAGGAACCCTTCACGCCCCAGCCGTCGGCCTTGAACGCGTCGATGTCGGTCTTGGCGTAGTTGGCTTCAGCATAGTTGTAGGACAGGTTCTCGGCAGCCGAGGCGGAGAACGGCAGGGCAGCAGCCAGCGCCAGGGCAATCAGCGAATTCTTCATGGGGGTACACCTTTACTTTCTTATGGTGAGCAGCAGCGCGGAAGCGCCGTCGCATCGGGAATGTAAATTCTCCGTTATTCGCCACAACGCACCCTGAAAACAGCAGGCTTCGCATTGCTGAATTTTCTGGGTTGATTCAGGCGGTCTCTGGCATACGCGCGGCGCGCGGGTACGTCCTGCATGCTTCTATCGCGGCCGTGTCGATCTGCCGCGCCCTGGTTCGTCGAACAGAAGAAGGCCGCACATGCAGTGCGGTCCATCACGGAGGCAGGCAATGAGCTACATCGATGGTTTCGTTCTGGCGGTTCCCACCGCCAACAAGGAAAAGTTCCTCGCCCATGCGCGAAGCGGCGACGTGGTCTTCATCGAGTACGGGGCGCTGCGCGTGGTCGAGTGCTGGGGCGATGACGTGCCGCATGGCAAGACAACGGACTTCTTCGGCGCAGTGAAAGCAACACCGGAAGAGACGGTGGTGTTTTCCTGGATCGAGTGGCCTGACAAGGCCACCCGTGATGCAGGCATGCAGAAGATGATGGAAGACCCGCGCCTGGACCCCGCGAAGAACCCGATGCCGTTCGACGGCGCGCGGATGATCTATGGCGGTTTCACACCCATCTACGAACTGACCCGCTGACGCCTTCGCGGCGCTCAGCGCGTACCTGCGTCGTCTTCTCCGGCAGTGCCGGCGCCCAGTGCGGCGCCGGCCCCCAGGCCGAGCCCGCCCATGCCGGCACCCATGCCCATTCCTCCGCCGCCGCCCGCACGACTGCCCTTGCCTTCGCCTTCAGGGCGGCCTTTGCCGCCCCCGCTGCCGCTTGCGGGCCGGGTCGGGCCCTGCCGTGGAATCTGCAGATCGGCCGGGATCGGCGCCAGATCCAGCGCTTCGCGGACAAAATCGCGCAGCGACACCACCAGCTCATGCGTGTGCACCGGTCGTCCCTGCGCCAACTCATCGGCGGCGCGCGCGGCCAGCCGCACCTGCTCATCGGTACCCAGCAGCAGGATGTCCGACAAGGCCGCTTCGACGGCGTCGCGGATGCGCCGCGCGCGATCCGAACCGGGTTCGACGATGCCCTGCTCATGGGCGCGCTGGCGCAGGTCGCGCAGATGGCTGGGGTCGACCCCCAGCTCACCGGTGAACGAACCGCCCAGGGTCTTGTAGGCGGCCATCAGCGTGCGCAGCCGTTCGTTGATCTGCCGGTTCTCGCGCTCGCGGCGCTGCTGCAGGGTCTGCATCACCAGCAGGCGGATACCCACGCCCAGCAGCGTGATCAGCACCAGGCCGGCCAACGTGGAAAGCACACCCTGCCAGGAACTGAAATCGATGCCACGCATGATGGGAACTCCAGCGGAGGGACTTCATCTTGCCCCAGGACGACCCCGCAGGCTTCATGCCGGGCCGTTGTCCCCCCCATGAACGCAGAAGGCCCCACCGCCCGGCAGGGCGGAGGGGCCTTCGCCGCTCGCGCGATTACTTGCGCTTGGCGGCCTTGCGCACGGCCTTCTTCGCCGGGGCCTTCTTGGCAGCGGCCTTCTTCAGCGGTGCAGCCTTGCGGGCGACAGCCTTCTTGGTGGTCGCTGCCTTCTTGGCAACCGTCTTGCGGGTGGCAGCGGCCTTCTTGCCGACCACCTTCTTGGCGGCAGCCGTCTTCTTGGTGGCGACCTTGCGGGTAGCGGCAACCTTCTTGCCGACAACCTTCTTCGCGGCCACGGTCTTCTTGCCAGCCACCTTCTTGGCGGCGACCGTCTTCTTGGCCACGGCCTTCTTGGCGGTGGCCACCTTCTTGCCGACAACCTTCTTCGCGGCGGCGGCCTTCTTGGCAACCGTCTTCTTGGTGGCGGCTGCCTTCTTGGTCGCAGCCTTCTTCACCGTGGCGACCTTCTTGCCGGCAGCCTTGGTGGCGGCCTTCGTGGTCTTCTTGGCAACAGCAGCCTTCTTGGCGACAGTCTTGCCGGCAGCGGCCTTCTTCTTGGCCACTTCCTTCTTCAGGGCAGCGGCTTCGGCCTTGGCATTCTTCTTGGCGGCTTCCAGCTTCTGCTTGGCCTTGGCGACCGTCTTGCCGACCGACTTGGCGGCCTTCTCGGCCTTCTTGGCAACGGTCTTCTCGACCTTGGCCACGGCCTTCTTGGCCTTGGCGACGCGGGTGGTGGCGGCCTTGCGGGCGCGCTTGACGGTCTTCTTGACCGACTTCACTGCGTCTTCAGCGGCGTGGGCGATGGTCTCGCCGACGTTGGTGGCGGTTTCTTTCGCGTTCTCGACGGCGTCGGTCACGACCGACACACCATTACCGTTGCTCATGTTGCCCTCCTGGGGGCGTGGATTGTCAAAACGGGGCGATGCTATACCGACAATGACGATCGTGGAACGGGTGGTACGCCTGCAATCGCGTCTGCTGCGACGATAGTAGTGTAGGGGGAGGCTGGTGCTGCTACCGTCGATCCGCAGCAAACCCCTTTTTTTCAGCGCTGCGCCATGGGATTGAGGTGCACGTCGCGGCGACGGGCTGCCTGCACGCCCCTTGCCGGAACCTGCACGCGCGACGTGCCATCGCACACCTTGGATCGGCGGAACTGCGCAAGTATCAGAGGGTGTCCTGACCACGCCGGCGGACACACCCTATCGGTGTAGCGCCGATGGCCGACCGCACCGCAGGCGGGTCAGCCGTCGTCGGGCGCCGCATCGACGAGGGTCTCTTTCATCGCGCATTTATCCACGCCGCGGCAGATTCATTCAGCTTGTTTTACCGTATGGGCCAACGGCCCCCATCCCACGCCTGCGAACCGACTCCCATGCGACCGCTACCTACCCTTCTCACGCTCGCAATCGCCGCCGCCTTCGGTGGATTCGTCGCCACCGGCATCAACGCCCACCTGGACAACCGCGCCGACGCCGCGCCCTTGCCGGCGGCCCTTCCGGCCACCGCCGCATTGCCGGCTTCGGTCGCCGGCCAGCCGGTGCCTTCGCTGGCACCGATGCTGGAAAAGACCATGCCCGCCGTGGTCAGCGTCAACACCAAGCAGGTGGTACGGGTACGCAACCCCTTCTTCAACGACCCGTTCTTCCGCCGCCTGTTCCCGGACATCCCGCAGGAACGGATCAACGAATCGCTGGGTTCGGGCGTCATCATCGACGCGAAGGAAGGCCTGGTGCTGACCAACCACCACGTCATCGAGAACGCCGATGACGTGCAGGTGACGCTCGCTGACGGGCGCACGGTCAAGGCGGAATTCCTCGGTTCGGACCGCGACACCGACATCGCCCTGATCCGCATCCCGGCGCAGAACCTCACCGAGATCAAGCTCGGCAACAGCGACCAGCTGCGGGTCGGCGACTTCGTGGTGGCGATCGGCAATCCGTTCGGCTTCAGCCAGACGGTGACCTCGGGCATCGTCTCGGCGGTCGGCCGCAGTGGCATCCGTGGGCTGGGCTACCAGAACTTCATCCAGACCGACGCCTCGATCAACCCGGGCAACTCCGGAGGTGCGCTGGTCGATCTGCAGGGCCAGCTGGTCGGCATCAACACCGCCAGCTTCAACCCGCAGGGCAGCATGGCCGGCAACATCGGCCTGGGCCTGGCCATTCCCACCAACCTGGCGCGCAGCGTGGTCGACCAGCTGGTCAAGCATGGCGTGGTGGTGCGCGGCACCCTGGGCGTGGAAAGCCAGAACCTGAGCGCGCAGATCGCCCAGGGCCTGGGCCTGGGCGAAACCCGCGGCGCGCTGATCACCCGGGTACTGGCCGGTTCGGCCGGTGCGGCGGCCGGGCTGAAGCCGGGCGACGTCGTGGTTGCCGCCAACGGTCAGCGCGTGGACAGCGCCGAAGCCCTGCACAACGTGGAGGGCCTGGCAGCGGTAGGCAGCGTACTGGCGCTGGACGTGCGCCGCGAAGGCAAGCCGCTGCAGATCCGGGCGACGCTGAAGGAGCAGGCGCGCGCCGCCAGCGGCGACAGCCTGGACCCGCGCCTGGGCGGCGCGACCTTCGTCGACCTGCCCGAATCACTGCGCCAGTCCGGCGTACGCGGGGTGCTGGTCAGCGAGGTCAAGCGCGGCAGCCGCGCAGCCAGCAACGGGCTCCAGCAGGGCGACATCATCACCGATGCCACGGTGGGTGAATTCGCCGACCTGGCCAGCTGGCGCGCCAATTTCCAGCAGCGGCCACCGACCCTGGTGCTGCGCATCCTGCGCAACAACGGCCAGCAGCAGGGCCAGTTGGTGATGCGCTGATCGCTCCGCCGTAACACCCCCTATACCCGGCCAGTGCTATTGCTGTACGTCCCTGTCGGCTGAAGCCGATCGTCCGTTCCCCCATCGCAACAGGAGTGATTCGATGAGCCCCACCAATACCGAGAACCTGAAGGAACACCTGGGTGAAGCCGGTTCCCACCTCAAGCAGGCCGCCAGTGCTGCCGGCGGTGCGATCAAGGGCGCGACCGGCGCTGCAACCGACGAACTGCGCATCGGCAAGGCCAACGTCAAGGCCGAGCTGTCCGACACGGCGCTGTCCGGCCTGGCTGCGGCTGAATTCGGCGGCGCTGCCGCCAAGGAACAGGTCGATGCACTGATGGACAAGGGCAAGGATCTGATCGACAGCGCCGCTGAACTGATCCGTGAACGTCCCTTGGCATCGTTCGGTGTTGCCTTCGCCACTGGCTGGATCATCGCCAAGCTGGCTCGCGGCAGCAGCGACAAGTAAGTCCACGGCGTGAGCGAAGACAACACGCAACGCCCCGATCCGGCGGCCACCCCGCCGCTGGACGAGAGCATCCGCCAGGTCGGCGCGGCCGGTCGCGCCGCCGCCGATTCGGCCAAGCACACGCTGCGCTCGCTGCGTCGCCTGGCCTCGTCGGATTTCGCGCTCGCCCGCAGTGCGTTCGGCCGGGCCCTGGCCTGGGCGGGCGTGGCGATCGTGTTCGGGGCCTCGGCCTGGCTGCTGATGGCCGCCACGCTCATCGCCCTGCTGCAGAGCTGGGGCCTGAGTTGGCTGCAGGCGCTTCTGATCACCTCGCTGATCAGCCTCGCAGTAACCGGCTATGCGATCTGGCGGGTGTCCTACTTCTTCCACCACACCGGCATGCATGCTACCCGGCGCCAGCTGTCGCGCCTTGGCCTGTTCGACGAGCCCAGCGAAGACGATCCCGATGCCGGCGTACAGATTCCGGAGGGCAAGCCATGAAGTTCGGCGCATTGCAGCGGCGGGTGAAGCGTTGCGAACAGGTGGTGGCCGTGCGCATGGGTGAAACCCAGGACAACTGGACCGTGCTCAGCGAGGTCTGGCGCCGGGGCTGGTCTCCCCTGCGCATCGTGGTGGTCGGCCTGGCCGGTGGCTTCGTGGCCGGCAAGCTGGAAGTGCCGGGCAAAGTGAACGGTGCGCGCTGGCTGCAGATGATCGGCTCGGTCTCCAGCCTGGTGGCCAGCGGCCAGGCAGCGCTGGCTGCCGCCGTGGCAGCCTACGCCGCCGACACCGCAGACGATGCGGCCGACACTGCCGAAGCCGCCGCCGACCCGGTCGCTCCCGCTGCCGCGGCACCCGCTTCCGCGCCACCTGCCGAGCCTGAGGCGCGCGAACCGCGGCCTGCCGAAGCGGCCACCGAACTGTCCGAACGTTGACGAACAGCATCCGCCGCGTTGACCGCGGCGGACAGATAATAGGCTCCCCTTCCCGGTCGGTACGTCGATGAGCGAGTCCCTCCTGTCCCCGTCACCGGCCGAACCCGCACCGTCTGCTGCCGCCCTTCCGCCGCCCACCCGCCCGCGCGGGCCGATGTCGCTGGTGGTGCTGGCAACGCTGGCGGTGGCCTACACGCTGTGGGCCGCACAGGACATCATCCTGCCGGTACTGCTGGCGATGTTCTTCGCGCTGGTCGGCAACCCGATCCTGCGCCTGCTGCAGAAGCTGTGGATTCCGCGGGCGCTGGGAGCGCTGCTGGTTCTCGGTGCCGGCCTGGGCGTGACCAGCTCGCTGGCCGTGCAGCTGATCGGCCCGGCGATGGAATGGGCGCAGGAAGCGCCACAACAGCTGCGCAAGGTCGCCCGGCAGGTACAGGATCTGACCAAGCCGGTGCAGCAGGCCAATCTGGCGGCCGAGAACTTCGCCCGCGTTGCCGGCGGCGACAGCAATCGCAAGGTGCAGGTGATCCGCACCCAGCTGGACGATCCCTATCGCATGCTGACCCGCGCACCCCGGCTGGCCGCCTCGGTACTGGCCGTGGTCCTGCTGACGCTGTTCTTCATGATCTATGGGCAAAGCCTGCAGCGCGCGGCGATCGCATTGTTCCCGAACCGCCAGCAACAGCGCTTCACCAGCGACATCCTGCGCTCGATCGAGCGCGAGGTGTCGCGCTATGTGCTGACCATCAGCGTGATCAACACGCTGGTCGGCCTGGTTTTCGCGGGCGTGCTGATGCTGCTGGGGATCGGCCTGCAGGAAGCGCTGCTGTGGGGGACGGTGGCGGCACTGCTGAACTTCGCGCCCTATGTGGGCCCGTTGATCGGAGTGGCGCTGATGCTGCTGATGGGCTTCGTCGAATTCCGCGACCCGCTGCAGGCACTGCTGCCCGCTGCGGCATATCTGGGCCTGCATACCCTGGAGGGCCAGCTGGTGACCCCGATCGTGCTGGGCCGGCGCATGAAGCTCTCGCCGCTGGTCCTGATCCTGGCACTGATGGTGTTCGGCTGGGCCTGGGGCATGATCGGGCTGCTGCTGGCGGTGCCGCTGCTGGTCTGCATCAAGCTGGTGCTGGCCCGGCTGGACGGCATGCAGGGCTGGGCGCGCCTGCTGGAATGAAAGCGCGTGCGGGCAGGCGTAGAATGGCCGGGTGAATTTCCCTGTCCTTGCCATCACCCTCGACCTCGACGACACGCTGTGGCCGTTCGCACCGATCGGCGCCCGCATCGACCAGGTGCTGCACGACTGGATGCGTGAACACAGCCCGGCCACCGCCGCGATGTATCCGCTGGCGGCGATGCGCGAACTGCGCGAGCGCTCGTTCCGCGACAACCCGCATCTGCATCATGACCTGAGCGCGCTGCGCCGGCTGACGCTGCGTGAGGCGCTGCAGAACAGCGGCGCCAGCCTGGACCTGCTGGAGCCGGCCTACGAAGCGTTCTATGCCGCGCGCAACCAGGTGGAGTGCTATCCCGATGCCCTCGATGCTCTGGAGCGTATCGCCGCGCGGGTACCGGTGGCCGCGCTGAGCAATGGCAATGCGGACCTGCAGCGGATCGGGCTGGCCCATCATTTCGCCTTCCAGCTGGGTGCGCGCGAACATGGCGCGGCGAAGCCGGAGGCGAGCATTTTCCATGCCGCGTGTGCCCGGCTGGGCGTGGCCCCGGCGCAGGTGCTGCATGTCGGTGACCACATCGAGATGGACGTGGCCGGCGCCATCGCCGCCGGCCTGCGCGGCTGCTGGATCAACCGCGACGCCGCCACCTGGACCCATCCGCAGCTGCAGCCCGACCTGCAGTTCGACACCCTCACCGGCCTGGCCGACTGGTTGGACGCCAACCTCGGCGCCACCGCACCCCGGAGCAATTGACGCATGAGCGAGATCACGGGCTTCACCGCCGACACTTCTGCCGCACTGCCGCTGTACGTGCTGGATCGCGAGCAGTTCGCCCGCTGGAACGCCGGACAGCCGGCCGCCACGCAGGCCTGGCTGGCCTCGCAGGGCTTCACCGCCGGCTCGCACAGCATCGCCCTGCTGCCCGGCAGCGAGGGTCTGGCCGGTGCGGTGATGGGCGTGGGCGATCGCGGCGATGCCTACAGCTATGCGCACGCGCCGCACGCCCTGCCCGAAGGCAGCGTGTGGCAGCTCGCCAGTGAGCTGCCGGCCAGCGAGCAGGCACTGCTGCAGCTGGGCTGGGGCCTGGGCAGCTATCGCTTCGACCGCTACCGCAAGCGCAACCGGCACCCGGCGCAGCTGGTTGCCGCACCGACCGGGGAAGTGGCGGATCTGATCGCCGCCAGCCTGCGCGTGCGCGACTGGGTCAACACGCCCACCGAGGACATGGGTCCGCAGCAGCTGGAAGAGGCCGCACGCACGCTGGCAGCGGCGCACGGCGCCGAGGTCGAAGCGATCACCGGTGATGCGCTGCTGGCGCAGAATTTCCCGGCCATCCATGCCGTCGGCCGCGCATCGCATCGCGCGCCGCGCCTGGTCGTGCTGCGCTGGGGCAAGGCGACGGATCCTGCGCTGGTGCTGGTCGGCAAGGGCGTGTGCTTCGATACCGGTGGGCTGGACATCAAGCCGGCTGATGGCATGCGCAACATGAAGAAGGACATGGGCGGCGCCGCGCACGCGCTGGCCCTGGCAGGACTGGTGATGGCCCAGCAGCTGCCGGTGCGCCTGACCCTGCTGGTGCCGGCGGTGGAGAACGCGATCGGCCCGGATGCGTTCCGTCCGGGCGAAGTCATCGCCACCCGCAAGGGCCTGAGCGTGGAGATCGACAACACCGACGCCGAAGGCCGTGTGATCCTGTGCGACGCGTTGACCTTCGCCGCTGAGCAGAAGCCGGACCTGGTTCTGGACTTCGCGACCCTGACCGGCGCTGCGCGCATCGCGCTGGGCCCGGACCTGCCGGCACTTTTCAGCAACGATGACACCGTCGCCCAGCAGTGGCTGCAGGCCGGAGATGAAACGCGCGACCCGGTCTGGCGCATGCCGCTGTGGCGTCCCTACCTGCGTTACCTGAGCAGCGGCATCGCCGACCTGGCCAATGCCGGTTCGCGCATGGCGGGCTCGGTTACCGCCGCGCTGTACCTGGAGCGCTTCCTTGAGGATGGCCAGCGCTGGGCGCACCTGGATGTGTACGCCTGGAACGATGGCGAACGGCCGGGCCGCCCGGCCGGCGGCGAAGCACTGGCCCTGCGCTCGGCCTGGGCGATGCTGAAGGCACGCTACGCCTGAGCGCAGCCGATGCGCGGGTGGAGCCGGACAGGGGTCCGCTCCACCGGGTTGTGACGAAAAATTGAATTCCGGCCACGGTCGGGTTCTGCGAGGATGTGTCGGTCGACCACCCACACATTCCGTGAAGGCAGGACTCCGACCATGTCGCTCTTCCGCTACACCCGCGCCGGCCAGGGGCCGCGCACACCGCGCAGGCATTCGCCGCTGCCCTGGATCGCGCTGATCGCCCTGATTCTTGGCGGGATCACGCTGGGCTTTGCCTGGCTGGCCGGCTGGGTCGGCCACCGCCTCACCGCGCAACGCTTCACCGACACCATCGAGGCCACCGGCCCGGCCCATCCCGGGTTCCGCCGTGCGCACAGCAAGGGCGTGTGCGTGAGCGGCTGGTTCGCACCCAGTGCACAGGCGCCGACGCTGTCCAGCACGCGCGTGTTCTCGCAGGCCCGGGTACCGGTGCTGGGCCGCCTGTCGATCGGTGGTGGCGATCCCCATGGGGCCGATGGCAGCGCCCGGGTGCGCAGCATCGCCCTGCAGCTGGTCAGCGACGATGGCCAGGAATGGCGGATGGCGATGAACAGTTTCCCGTTCTTCGCGGTGCCGACGGCGGAGGCCTTCTTCGAACAGACGCAGGCGCAGATCCCCGATCCGGCGACCGGCAAGCCCGACCCGCAGAAGATGGCGGCGGTGCTGGCCAAGTACCCCAGCGCGCAGGCGTTCCAGCAATGGGCACGGACCGCGCCGTGGACCGACAGCTGGGCCAATACCCGCTTCAACAGCGTCAACAGCTTCTGGTTCACCAATGCGCAGGGCCAGCGACGCGCCGTGCGCTGGCAATGGCAGCCCCGCACGCCGGTCGCCGAGCTTGATGCCGACGCCCGCAAGCGCGCCGATGTCGATTTCCTCAGCCAGGACCTGCAGCGCCGGCTGGCGGCCGGCCCGGTGCAATGGGACCTGGTTGTCAGCATCGCCGAACCGGGGGACGCCATCGATGATCCGTCGGTGCCCTGGCCGGACGCGCGGGAAACGGTGGTGGCAGGCGTGCTGAGCCTGGAACGCATGCAGTCGCAGGAACAGGGCGCCTGCGGCGAGCTGAACTTCGACCCGCTGATCCTGCCCAGCGGCATCCGCGGCAGTGATGATCCGATCCTGGCCGCGCGGTCGGCGGTCTATTCGCAGTCGTTCAACCGGCGCGAGCGCGAGCGCGCGGCCGGAGCGGCAGCGCAACCGAAGGAGGCTGCACGATGAGTACCGGCAATGGCCACTTCAACCTGTTGGCGCGGGTACTGCACTGGTCGATGGCGGTGATGATCATCGCCATGCTGTTCATCGGCGTGACCATGGTCGCCTCGCTGCACCTGCGGCCGATGCTGCTCGACCTGCACCGCCCGCTGGGCATCGCGATCGGCGTGCTGGTGCTGCTGCGCCTGTACAACCGCCTGCGCCATCGGCCGCCGCCGCTGCCGGCCGATCTTCCGGTGTGGCAGGTGATGGCGGCAAAGGCATCGCACTGGATGCTGTACGCGCTGATGCTGGCAATGCCGCTGGTGGGCTGGGCAATGCTGTCCGCGGGAGGCTACCCCATCGTGCTGGGGGGCGGACTGCACCTGCCACCGATCGTGCCGCACACACCGGCACTGTATGCGGCGCTGCGCAGCGCGCACAGCCTGCTGGCCTACGTGCTGTTCGCCACGGTGCTGATGCATGTCGGTGCCGCCCTCTTCCACCTGTGGGTCCGCCACGATGGCGTGTTCCAGGCGATGGCGCGCGGGAAGGACTGACGCGACTGCGGCCTGTCGATCGCTCGTGGGCCAGGGAACCCCTCGGGAGCCGCCGGGCATGGCTCGGCCCAAAAGGGTTGAGCCACTCCGCTACAGCCAGCCCTTCTGCCGCGCCAGCCGGTACGCCTCGATCCGGTTGGCCACGCCCAGCTTGCCGATGCACTCGGACAGGTAGTTGCGCACCGTGCCGTGCGACAGTCCCAACTGCTCGGCGATCTCGCTGGCGGTCCGGCCTTCGCCCGCCAGGCGCAGCACGCGCCGCTCGCGGTCGGTGAGCGGGTCCGCCTGTGACCAGGCATCGAGTGCCAGCTGTGGGTCGATCGCACGCACGCCCTGCTTCACCTTGCGCAGTGCATCGGCCAGGTTCTCCGCTGGCGCGTCCTTGAGCAGATAGCCGAGCACGCCTGCGTCCAGCGCGCGGCGCAGGAAGCCGGCGCGCGCGAAGGTGGTCACGATCACCACCTTGATGGGCAGTTCGTGGCGTGCGATGCGCTGGGCCAGTTCCAGCCCTGACAGACCGGGCATCTCGATATCGGTCACCAGGATGTCCGGCTTCAGCTGCTGCAGCATGCGCCAGGCGGCCTCGCCATCGGCGGCGCTGCCCAGCACCTCGATGTCCGCCTCCAGGCTGAGCAATGCGGACAGTGCGCCGCGCACCATGGCCTGGTCTTCGGCCAGCAGGATGCGGATCATGCCGCGCCGTCCTGCGCCACCGGCGCGGGTGCAGCGGGCGGCAACGGGACAGTGGCCGCCGACAGCGGCACGCGCACGCTCAGCACCGTGCCCTCGCCGCGCGGAGACTGCACGGTGACATACCCGCCCAGCGCCGCGGCGCGCTCACGCATGCCGCTCAGTCCATTGCCTTCGGCCTGCATGCCACCCCGGCCATCATCGCGGATCTGCATCACCAGTACTTTTCCTTCCTTCATGAAGTCCACCCGCGCCTGTGTCGCCTGTGCATGGCGGGCAATATTCGTCGCGGCCTCCCGCAGGATCAGCGCCAGTCCACGCTCCACCTCCACCGGCATCGGCGGCGGCGGCGCGTACTGCAGATGCACCTGCTGGCACTCCAGCAGCAGCCGCGCCGAGGCCAGCTCCCCGGCCAGGTCGCTGGCCCGGATGCCGGTGACCGCACTGCGCACCTGCGCCAGCGCTTCGCGGGCGATGGCCTCGGCCTCGCCAATCTCCTGCCGCGCGCGCGCGTCGCCGCGATCGTGCAGTTTGCGTGCCAGTTCCAGCTTCAAGGTAATCAGCGACAGAGTATGGCCGAGCAGATCGTGCAGATCGCGGCCGATGCGCTCACGCTCGGCGGTGGTGGCCAGTCGCCGCACTTCCTCCTGCGACAGCTGCAATGCCGCGTCCTTCTGCTGGTTGATCGCCTCCACGTTCACCACCAGGCCGACGATGTACGACACCGCTGGAATCCAGACCAGGCTCTGCCACGGATACTGGAACCACACGGCGAGACTGCAGAACAGGATGTTCAGGCCGGTGAGCTGCAACAGATACGTCCACCAGCTGCCCCGCCCGCTCACCCTCAGCAGCACGCAGCCGAACACGAAGTAGGTCAGCCCGGACGGATACCAGGGCAGCAGCACAAGCGCCATCGCGATCAGACCCAGCGCATAACGGGGCGCATGATGGCGTGGAGCCACCATCACCCTCGTGTAAAGCAGCAGGAACACCGGGTAACTGGCCAGCGTCAGCAGCAGCCAGCGCAGGTTGAAGCCGTGGCCGAGCAGTGGCGTCAGGACGATCCACACCGACCACAGCAGATGGATCGCCTCGCTCCAGGGCGACTTGCCACGCCGCAGCGTGTCGGCGACCGCCGAGTCCGGCGCAGGGCGCAGCAGGGAGGCCAGCCAGCTCGATGACACGGGAGGGTCCAGGCGGGAACGATCGCTGCCGATCATGCCAGTTCAGCCGCTCCTGCGCAGGCGCGGGCGCGCCAGCACGGCCCTGCCGGCCGCGTGCGCTGCCCTCCGCCAGGCCTGCGCAGGCGCAACAGCCCGCTGATCGCGGTACTCTTGCCGGCGCCGTTACGACGCACCTGCACCTGCTGCAGGCCAGCCAGCGACGGGGCGATCGGAGCCATGGGCGGTACCGGTAGCGGGGACGTTGCCATCCTGCGCCCCCTTGGTCACGTTTCGCAGTTGCCACCGTCAAGGTCATCGGATGACAGCTGTCACTGCCGTCATCCCCGTGCCTGCCGTCATGCTGTGCCGCACGCTCCACTGCCGGAACCGCCGCTGTCCGCCCTTCCGGTCACACCCGCCCGAACGCCTGTGATGGAACGAATGAACGCTTCTGCCGAGCTGTTGAAGGAACTCCGTATCGAACGCAAGTCACCACCGCCTGCCTCTGGTGGTGGTGGCGGCGGGCGCCGCTGGCTGTGGATTGCCGTGATCGCGGTGGTGCTGCTCCTGGCCGCAGGCGCCTTCGCGCTGTTCGGCCGCACTCCGGCCGTGCAGGTGGAAACCGCACCGGCGGTCGCCATCCAGCAGGGCAGCGCCAGCAGCTCGGTCCTCGATGCCAGTGGTTATGTCGTCGCCCGGCGCATGGCTACGGTGTCGGCCAAGATCACCGGCAAGGTGCGCGAGGTGATGATCGAAGAAGGCATGCGCGTGGAGGCGGGACAGATCATGGCCACCCTCGACCCGATCGATGCCGACGCGCAGCGCAGTCTGTATGCCTCGCAGCTGCAGGCCGCACGCAGCCAGGTGGCCGGACTGGAGGCACAGCAGAGGCAGGCGGCGGCAGAGGCCAGCCGGCTGCAGGCGCTGGTCGGGCAGCAGCTGGTCTCGCGCTCGCAGTACGACCAGGCCGTGGCCCAGCGCGACAGCCTGCGCGCGCAGCTGGAAACCGCACAGCGCAACGTGAAGGTCGCCAACGACCAGCTGGCGATCGCCGACCTTGGGGTGGACAACAACATCGTGCGTGCGCCGTTCTCCGGCGTGGTCACGGCCAAGGCGGCACAGCCGGGCGAGATCGTCTCGCCGCTGTCGGCCGGTGGTGGCTTCACCCGCACAGGCATCGGCACCATCGTCGACATGGATTCGCTGGAGATCGAGGTCGAGGTCGGCGAAGCCTTCATCGGCCGCGTGCAACCGAAGATGCCGGTGGAAGCCATCCTCAATGCCTATCCGGAATGGAAGATTCCGGCCGAGGTGATCGCCATCATCCCCACCGCCGACCGGGGCAAGGCGACGGTGAAGGTGCGCGTGGCCCTGAAGCTGAAGGACCCGCGCATCGTGCCGGAGATGGGCGTGCGGGTCAGCTTCCTGGAACAGGCAGCGCCGCAGGCTGAAGCCAAGCCGCAGGGCGTGCGTGTGCCGGCAGGCGCGGTGGTCGAGCGCGAGGGTGCATCGGTGGCCTTCGTGCTCGGCGACGAGAACCGCGTGCAGCAGCGCACGGTCCAGGCTGGCCAGGCCATGGGCAAGGATCGCCAGCTGCTCAAGGGTGTGAATGCCGGCGAGCTGGTGGTGGTCAATCCGCCGGACACCCTGCGCGATGGCACCCGGGTCCAGCAGAAGCAAACGCAGTAGCGGCACGGCGCCTTCCGGGGCGCCGCCAGCGGCACCGTTCGACAACGACACCGTTCCACGCATGCCCGGCCGGCAGCCGGGGTGCGTCACCGTTTCCCGCCTACGTGGAGAACCACCCATGTCGACCCTGGTTTCACTGCGCAACATCACCAAGACCTACCAGCGCGGCCCCGAGAAGGTGCAGGTGCTGCACGGCATCGACCTGGACATCGCCCGCGGCGACTTCGTCGCGTTGATGGGGCCGTCCGGTTCAGGCAAGACCACCCTGCTCAATCTGATCGGTGGCCTGGACAATCCCAGCGGCGGCGAGATCAGCATCGAAGGCGAGCGCATCGATCAGATGAGCGGTGGCCAGCTGTCGACCTGGCGCAGCCACCACGTTGGCTTCGTGTTCCAGTTCTACAACCTGATGCCGATGCTGACCGCACAGAAGAACGTGGAGCTGCCGCTGCTGCTGACCCATCTCAATGCCGCGCAGCGCCGCCGCAACGCCGAGATCGCGCTGACCCTGGTCGGCCTGGCCGACCGCCGCAACCATCGACCCAACGAGCTGTCCGGCGGCCAGCAGCAGCGCGTGGCGATCGCCCGTGCGATCGTCTCCGATCCGACCTTCCTGATCTGCGACGAACCCACCGGCGATCTCGACCGCCAGTCCGCCGAGGAGATCCTGGGCCTGCTGCAGCAGCTCAACCGCGAACACGGCAAGACCATCATCATGGTCACCCATGACCCGAAGGCCGCCGAGTACGCCACGCACACGGTGCACCTGGACAAGGGCGAGCTGGCCGACGCGCCGCTGGCCCACTGACGGAGGCCACAGCGATGAAATACTTCTCTCTGGTCTGGGCGCAGCTGTTCCGCAGCCGCACCCGGACCCTGCTGACCCTGCTGTCGGTGGTGGCCGCGTTCCTCCTGTTCGGCATGCTCGACTCGGTGCGCGTGGCATTCACCTCCGGTGGCAGTGTGGAAGGGGCCAACCGCCTGGTGGTGGCCTCGCGCCTGTCGATCACCCAGTCGCTGCCGATCCGCCTGGAAACGCAGATCCGCCAGGTGGCGGGCGTGCGCGACGTGGCCTATGGCATGTGGTTCGGCGGCATCTACCAGGATCCGAAGAACTTCTTCCCGAACTTCTCGGTATCGCCCAACTACTTCGACGTCTACCGCGAACTGCAGATCGACCCGGCGCAGCTGGAAGACTGGAAGAACACCCGCACCGGTGCGATCGTCGGCGAGACCCTGGCCAAGCAGTTCGGCTGGAAAGTCGGCGATACCATCCCGCTGCAGGCGACGATCTTCCCGCGCGGCGGCAGCAACGACTGGCCGCTGGAACTGAAGGGCATCTTCCGTTCCAAGGATCCGGCGCAGGCCTCCAACGAAGAGCGCCAGCTGATGATGAACTGGAAATACTTCGATGAGTCCAACGACTACATCAAGAACCAGGTCAGCTGGTACACGGTGACGCTCGACAACCCCGACCATTCTTCGCGGGTGGCACAGGCCATCGATGCGATTTCCGCCAACTCCGACCACGAAACCAAGACCCAGACCGAATCGGCGTTCCAGCAGGCCTTCGTCAAGCAGTTTGCCGACATCGGCATGATCGTCACCTCGATCATGGGCGCGGTGTTCTTCACCCTGCTGCTGCTGACCGGCAACACCATGGCGCAGGCCGTACGCGAGCGCGTGCCGGAGCTGGCCACGCTGAAGACACTGGGCTTCAAGGACAGCACGGTGCTGATACTGGTGATGATCGAATCGGTGCTGCTGATCGGTCTCGGTGGCCTGATCGGCATGGGCCTGGCGGCACTGATCCTGCCCGCCATCGGCCCGAAGAGCATGGGCCTGCTGCCGCCGCACATCCCCACCCCGACCTGGCTGATGGGCTTGGGCCTGATCGTGGTGATCGGCGCGGTCGTCGGCCTGCTGCCGGCGCTGCGCGCCAAGCGCCTGAGGATCGTCGACGCACTGGCCGGCCGCTGAGGAGGACACCGACATGTTCAAGAACAAGCTCAAGAAGTGGTTCGGCAACACGGTGACCGTGCTGGCGCTGGCAATCGGCCTGGCGGTATGGATCGGCCTGCCGTGGGTGGGCGTGCTTGCCGTGGCGGTGCTGGTCGGGCTGTGGCTGGCGCTGACCCGCAGCGGGCGGCTGGCCCTGGCCGCCACCCGCATCGGCATCGCCAGCCTGCCGCAGCGCTGGGGAGCATCCTCGGTGATCGTAGTGGGTATCGCCGGCGTGGTCGGCGTGCTGGTGGCGATGCTGGCGATGGGCGAAGGCTTCCAGGCCACGCTCAGCAACACCGGCGATGACACCACCGCCATCGTGCTGCGCGGTGGTTCGCAGGCGGAAACCAATTCGGTCATCACCCGCGAGCAGGTACCGACCCTGTCCACCCTGCCCGGCATCAGCCGCGATGCACAGGGACGGCCACTGCTGTCGCCTGAACTCTCGCAGGTGGTCAACCTGGTCTCCAAATCGGACGGTACCGACGTCAACGCGCAGTTCCGGGGCGTCGGGCCGCAGGCGTGGGCGGTGCATGACAAGGTCAAGATCATCGAAGGCCGCAAGTTCGCCACCGGCCTGCGCGAGATCGTGGTCGGCCAGGGCGCCAAGGGCCAGTTCCGCGACATGGAGGTCGGCAGGACGCTCACCCTGGGCAACCAGACCTGGACGGTGGTCGGTGTGTTCGCCACCGGTGATGCGCATGACTCCGAACTGTGGACCGACGCCGATACCCTGGCCACCACGTACCAGCGCAGTGCCTGGCAGTCGATCAGCGTGCGTACCGAGGGCAAGCCCGGCTTCGATCAGTTCAAGGCCGCCGTCGCCGCCGATCCGCGCCTGAAGCTGGACGTGGAAACCACCCGTGCGTACTACAGCAAGCAGGGCGGCGGCCTGACCAAGCTGATCGACATCCTCGGCAAGGTGATCGGTACGATCATGGCGGTGGGCGCGGTGTTCGGCGCGCTCAACACCATGTATGCCGCCGTGGCCACGCGTGCGCGCGAAATCGCCACCATGCGCGCGATTGGTTTCCGCGGACTGCCGGTGGTGACCGCGGTGATGCTGGAAACGATGCTGCTGGCCCTGCTCGGCGGCCTGCTGGGCTGCACGGTGGCGTGGCTGCTGTTCAACGGCTACAGCGTGTCCACCATCGGCAGCAACTTCAGCGCGGTGGTGTTCAAGTTCCACGTATCGCCGGAACTGCTGTGGACGGGGCTGAAGTGGGCGCTGGGCATCGGCCTGGTCGGTGGCCTGTTCCCGGCGCTGCGCGCCGCCCGCCTGCCGATCACCACGGCACTACGCGAAACCTGATGCGTGCGCCGCCAGCGGAGGCGGCGCGGACGCGGGACGGGGCCGGTGCTCCGTCCCGCGTTGCTTTCCGGCTCAGCGCTTTGCCGCCCGCATCGTGCGCAGGTTGTCACCGATGAACAGCAGCAGCCCGGCCCAGATCGCTGCGAAACCGACGGCCTTGGCCATGTCGAACGATTCGTGGAAGAAGAACACGCCGAGCAGCAGCTGCAGGCTAGGTGCGATGTACTGCAGGATGCCCACCAGCGACAGCGCGATGCGCTTCACACCGTAGGCGAAACCGATCAGCGGCACGGCGGTGACCACGCCGCCGAAGATCAGCAGCAGATCGTTGCGCAGGCCCCAGCCGCTGAAGAATCCGCCACCGTGGCCATTCTCGGCCCAGACCGCGAACGCCAGCGCAGGCAGGAACAGATACAGGCTTTCCACGCCCAGCCCGGCTACGGGATCGACCGAGACCAGCTTGCGCAGCAGGCCGTACAGGCCGAACGAACAGGCCAGGCCCAGCGCGATCCACGGCGGCGTGCCAGCGTCGAGAGTCAGCCAGGCCACGCCCACCGCCGCCATGCCCACCGCCACCCACTGCAGCCGGCGCAGGCGTTCCTTCAGCACCAGCACCCCCAGCAGCACGTTCACCAGCGGGTTGATGAAGTAGCCCAGGCTGGTCTCGATCACGTGGCCGGCATTGACGGCCCAGATGTACAGGCCCCAATTGAACGCGATGGTCAGGCTCGACACCGCCAGGATCGGCAGCGCGCGCGGCTGGGCGGCGATCTTCCGCCACCAGCCCAGTTTCGCACTGAGCAGCAGCCAGGCCACCACCAGCACCGTGCTCCAGATGATGCGATGGGCGATGATCTGGAACGACGGCACTTCATTGAGCAGGTGCCAGTACACCGGCACCAGTCCCCACAGCACGAAGGTGGATGCGGTGACCAGCAGGCCCCGGCGTTGTTCTGTCTCGTCGATGCTCATCGCTTGCGCGTCCTTGCCATTGTCAGTACCACCACGCCCAGCAGAATCACCACCATCGCCAGCACGTCGCGCCAGCCGAAGCGTTCGCTGTTGAGGGCTGCGCCCAGCAGCACCGCGATCACCGGGTTGACGTAGGCGTAGCTGCCGGCCAGCGCCGGGCGTACGTTCTGCAGCAGCCACACGTAGGCCGTGAACGCGACGATCGAACCGAACACGCACAGATAGGCCATGGCCAGCAGGCCACCGGTATCGGGCAGTGTGGTGGGCCGCTCACCCACCGCCAGCCCGATCAGCACCAGCAGCACGCCGCCGCAGATCATCTGCCCGGCGGCCGTCATGAACGGGCCAGGCAGGTCCAGGCCGCGCGCCCACACCGAGCCGAAGGCCCAGCCGATCGGTGCGATCAGCAGCAGCACCAGCCCGGTGGGCGTCGCCGTCAGGCTGCTGCCCGCATTCAGCCAGACAACGCCGAGGAAGCCGATGGCGATGCCCAGCCATTCGCCACGGCTGGCGTGCTGGCCGCGCAGCGCCGAGAACAGCGCCATCCACAGGGGCACCGATGCCACCGCCGTGGCCGCCAGGCCGGACGACACATCGCGTTCGGCCAGCACCACCATGCCGTTGCCCAGCACCAGCATGGTCACCCCCATGAGCACCAGGCTGCGCCACTGCCGCAACGTCGGCTTCGGCATTTTCCAGAACAGGCGCAGCGCCAGGTACATCAGGCCCCCGGCGATGATGAAGCGGCTGCCGGAGACCATCGTCAGCGGCAGCGCACCGCCGTGCAGGGCCTTGGCGATACCGAGATAGGTCGAGCCCCAGACCACGTAGACCAGCAGCAGCGCCAACACGACAAGGCCGCCCCGGGGGGCAGCCGCAGACGGAACAGGGGGAGCCGACATGACGCACCAAGGGACCGGGGGAAGGCGGATTCTAGGACGTTTTGAGTATGGTCCGGCACCCCGCAAGGTGGCACGCTGTCGTCCATCCATGCACCCTGTCCTGGCCTGCCACCCCGCGTTGACGGGTCATGCAGTACCAAGAAGGCTGCCCGGCTGCGCCACCACATGGTCGGACGCTGTATTTTCCGCGCACGGACGCTATCGCATCGAGGATCCCCGCCCAGATGAGCACCACGCCCCACCCTGCTGTTCCCGCGAACGACGGCGCCGCATTGCGCCGCTCGATCTCCAATACCCTCAAAGGCTCCGCCGGCAACCTGGTGGAGTGGTATGACGTCTACGTGTACTCGGTGTTCGCCGTGTACTTCGAGTCGCAGTTCTTCTCGCCGGAAGACAAGAACTCCACGATGTACGTCTGGGCGATCTTCGCCGCGACCTTCCTGATGCGCCCGATCGGTGCCTGGTTCTTCGGCCGCTTCGCCGACCGCCATGGCCGTCGCCTGGCCCTGACCGTATCGGTCACGCTGATGGCGTTCTGCTCCTTCATCATCGCCATCACCCCCACTGCCGCCAGCATCGGCATCTGGGCGGCGATCATCCTGCTGTTCGCGCGCCTGCTGCAGGGCTTCGCCACCGGTGGCGAGTACGGCGCGAGCGCCACCTACATGTCCGAGGCCGCCATTCCGGGTCGTCGTGGCTTCCTGTCCTCCTTCCACTACGTCACCCTGGTCGGCGGCCATGTGCTGGCCCAGCTGACCCTGTTCCTGATGCTGAACTTCTGGGGCAAGCCGGAGATCTCCGAGTTCGGCTGGCGCATCGCCTTCGGCATCGGTGGCATCGCCGCGGTCGTGGTGTTCTGGCTGCGCCGTGGCATGGATGAGTCGCTGGAAGAATCCTCGATCGAGGCCGCGCGCGAAGGCAAGGCCAAGAAATCCGGTTCGATGTACGAACTGTTCGTGCACCAGTGGCGCCCGCTGCTGCTGTGCTTCCTGATCACCGCCGGCGGCACCATTGCCTTCTACACCTACTCGGTGAACGGCCCGAAGATGATCCAGAGCGCCTTCGCAGGCGACGACCCGATGACCGGCACCCTGATCAACCTGGGCGTGCTGGCCTTCCTGATGGTGCTGCAGCCGGTCGGCGGCTGGCTGTCGGACATCATCGGGCGCAAGAGCCTGCTGGTGTTCTTCGGCGTGGGCGGCGTGCTGTACAGCTGGTACCTGATCACGCAGCTGCCGCACCAGCACGATGCCACCCTCGCCTTCCTCACCCTGGCGCTGGGCTTCGTCATCCTCACCGGCTACACCTCGATCAACGCCGTGGTGAAGGCCGAGCTGTTCCCGACACACGTTCGGGCACTGGGCGTGGGCCTGGGCTACGCGCTGGCCAACTCGCTGTTCGGCGGTACGGCCCCGCTGCTGTACCAGGGCGCGCTGAAGACCGGCCACGTGGACTGGTTCGCCATCTATGTCACTGCCACCATCGCGGTATCGTTGGTGGTCTATGTGTTCTTCCTCACCAACAAGGGCCCGAACTGGCTCGACGGCACCCGCAAGTAAGGATGCCGTGCTGATGGCAGCCACCGGTGCAATGCCGGTGGCTGCCGCAACTCCCGCTACGCCCCTGATGTGGGCCGCCCTGCTGCTGGCGGTGGCAACCACGCTGGCCTGGCTGCTGCGACGCCCGGGCGCGCAGGCGCGCTGGCCACGCACCGGCTTCGGCATCGCCCTTCTGGTCTTCGCCAGCGCGCTGGCAGTGCAGCTGGCAGTGGACCTGGGCAGCGGTCACAGCTCGCTGCGGATGAACCTGCTCGGCCGCTTCAGCGGCCTGCGCACGGTCAGCCTCGGCACCATGATCACCTGCTACCTGGCGGCATTGGCCGCCAGTGCATGGGGTGCCTGGACGCTGCTGCGCAGGCGCTAGCCGTCAGCGGCGTGCCGCCTCGCTCTTGTCGCGGGCAGCGCGGAACTCGGAGTCCTTCTCCCAGGTCGGCCAGCGCCGGCTGTTGGCCAGCTCCGCGCCCAGGTCGTAGACCAGCAGCGTATCGGCGGCATGACCGCTGGGATCCCAGCCCGGCGTCCACGCGTCGCAGGCCTGGTGATAGCAGTCGGCGAAGTACTTCTCGCGCAGCGCGCGCCCGGCGTCCACGCCGCCGTCCAGCTTGTCCAGGCCCGGGCCGATGGTGATCGCCGGTACACCCAGCCGGGCGAAGGCGAAATGGTCGGCGCGGTAGAAGAAACCGGCCTCCAGGTTGGGGTCCGGGCTGTAGCTGCGGCCGCGTGCCTTGGCCACCCGCTCCAGGTCGCCTTCCAGCGATACCCGGCCCTTGCCCCACGAAGCGATGTCACGGGTCGGCCCATCCGGGCTGAACATCTCGATGTTCAGTACGGCAGCGGTCTTGTCCAGCGGCGCCAGCGGATGCGCGGCGTAGTAGCTGGCCCCCAGCAATCCCTTTTCTTCAGCCGTCAGCGCCACGAAGTACAGCGTGCGCTGCGGCTGCGGGCCGGCCGCGAACACCCGGCCCAGTTCCAGCACGGTGGCCACGCCGGTGGCGTTATCGATGGCGCCACGGCGCACGCGGTCGCCCTTCGCATCGGGCTGGCCGATGCCGAAAGCGTCCCAGTGCGCCGAGAAGATCACCGCTTCATCGCCGTGCTCGCCGCCCGGCAGCTTGGCCACGACGTTGCGGGTCACCACCTGTTCGCGCTTGAGGGCGAAATCGACGCTCAGCCGCGCGTTGTCCAGGGCCACCGGACGGAAGTCGGCACGCATCGCCTTGCGCTTCTCCGCCTCGAAATCGAGGCCGGCGTCGGCGAAGATCGCCTCGGCCAGCTCGCGCTGCATCCAGCCGCGCAGCGGTGTGTGCTGGGCCATCGCCTCGGCCTGGCTGCGCTCGATATCGAACAACGGCGAAGTGCCCGAGCTCTTCACCGTCGCCCAGCCATAGGCCGCAGGTGCGGTCTCGTGCACGATCAGCACACCTTCGGCGCCGCGGCGCGCAGCCTCTTCGAACTTGTAGGTCCAGCGGCCGTAGTAGGTCACTGCCTTGCCATCGAACGCGCCGGGAGCGTCGGCCTCGAAATCGGCATCATTGATCAGCACCACGGCAATCTTGCCGTGCAGATCAATGTCCTTGTAGTCGTTCCAATGGCGTTCCGGTGCGTCGATGCCATAGCCCACGAACACCAGCGGTGCATCCTTGATCTGCACCCGGGCGCGCGGCTGCAGGCTCTGCAGGGTCACATCCACGCCATTGACCAGGGCGCGGCGGCCCTGCTTCAACGCCAGGCTGGCCGTGGCCGCCCCCTCCAGCTGCGCACGCACCAGCGGCACCGGCTGCACCCAGCTGCCGTCCACGCCGCCGGGTTGCAGGCCATAGCTGCGGAACTGCTCGATCAGGTACTGCACGGTGCGCTCTTCGCCTTCGCTGGCCGGAGCACGGCCCTCGAATTCGTCCGACGCCAGTACACGCACGTGGCGCGACAGCGCCTGCGGGTCGATACCGCCGCCGGGAAGGTCATTGGCCGCCTGGGCCAGGCCACCCACGAACAGGCAGGACGACAGCAGCAACACGCGCATCGGGTTCACGGCAATACCACGGCAGGATGGGAAGTCACCAGAGTGTAACGTGACAGCAGTGCCGGCCGCAGTCCCGCTCCGTCAGCGGCGCTCGCGATCCAGCCAGCAGGCCAGGCCCTGCGCGTTGAGCTCGATGTCCATGGCCAGCACAGCCACCACCGCTGCGTCATCCAGCACACAGCCATGCTGCTGCGCGCGCTCCAGGTACAGGGCCTGCAGCGCCGCCAGCAGGCAGCGATGGCGGTCGGGCCGCTCGTCGCATTGGCGGCCGATCGCCGCCATCGCATCGATCTGCTCGAGCAGGTCGCCGGCCAGCCGCTGCACCTGCTCCACGCGGCCATAGTGGGTGAGGTACATCGACTGCGGATCGTAGTCGAGCATGCGCTGGATCGACGCCTTCATCGCTTCGGGATCGAACTGCACGGGCGAAGAGGTCGGAAAGATGAAGGCGCCCTGCGCGCTGTCCAGTTCGCGGTAGGAGATACCGAAGGTATCGCCGGTGAACCAGCTGCGGCTGCGTGCATCCCATACGCAGTAGTGATGCAGTGCGTGGCCGGGCGTATGCAGCAGGAGCAGTTCGCGTCCGGCAAGATCGAGGCGATGGCCATCCTCGGCCACCACGACGCGGTGCTCGGAAATCGCCTCGATGCGGCCATAGCTGCGTGCGATCTCCTCCGCGCCGTAGACCGCGGTGGCGCCGGCGATCAGCCGGGTCGGGTCGATCATGTGCGGCGCACCGCGCGGATGCAGCACGGCCCGGGCATTGGGCAGCTGCTGCATCAACAGGCCCGCACCGCCGGCATGGTCCAGATGCACATGGGTGAGCAGAAGCCAGTCCACCGCGTCGGGCTGCAGGCCGGCATCGGACAGCGCCCGCAGCATCGCCGGCACGGACAGGCCGGTGCCACAGTCCACGAAGGCCCCCCGCCCGTTCTCGACGATCAGGTAGGCCGCATCGAAGTCGGGACGCTGGAAGCCGGTATCGATGGTGTGGATGCTGGGGTCGGCGGTCATCGGCACGCACCTGGCGGAATCGGAATCAGGCGTCCATGGTAGGCGCGCAGGCAGGACCGGTTCGATGCGGCTTTGGTCGGAGGCAGGCGCTCTGCCCCGGGACTACAACCATCGCGGTCGCAGCAGCAGTGCCAGCACCAGCACCGCCAGGAAAGCGCCGTAGGCATAGAGCACCGCCAGCACCTGCGGCCAGATCGGCCCCGCGTCGGTCTGCACCAGGCCCAGGTGGTGGCCCCACAGCATCGCCACGATGCTCAGAACAAGGGCCAGCAGCAGCACCAGGCCATCGAACAGGCGCCGCCGCGACGTGCGCGGCTGGCGCGGGAACAGCCAGTACAGGCTGCCCAGCACGACGAACCAGGGCAGGAAAAGCAGCAGCGACAACCACGCCATCGCAGACTCCTTCCATAGCGCCGGGCCCGATGCCCGGCTCCACATCCATCGGTAGCGCCGGGCCATGCCCGGCTCCATATCCACCGGTAGCGCCAAGCCATGCCCGGCTCCAGATCCACCGGTAGCGCCGGGCCATGCCCAGATACACCGGTAGCGCCGGGCCATGCCCGGCGGGGTGCATCAGGTAGCGCCGCCGGGCATGGGCCCGGCGTTACAGCACCCTCCGCTCAGGCATCTTCGCGCAGCACCGCCAGTGCCGCCAGGACCGCGTCAACCTCCGCCTCCAGCTTGAACAGCTCGCTCTGCAGCGCATCACCCTGCTCGGCCTGCTTGATCACGGCGATCAGCTGGCCGGCATCGCGCGGCGAATCAAAACCAATGCTCTGCATCAGCAGCGTGCCGTCGCCGGCGGTCAGCTTGAAGTAGAAGCGACCATCCTTTTCGCGGTACTGCTTGAACTGCGGCGGCGCCACGCGGGCAGCGCCGGCATCCTCGCTGGCGATGTCGCCGGCGGTGGACAGGTCGCGCAACCCCACGGCGTGCCGCAGCTCATCCAGCAGCGGCATCGCGAACGTCTCACGCAGCTGCTGGCCACGGCGCTTCAGCAGCGCCTCGATCTTTTCCGGCTCGGCCATCAGTGCGTTGTAACGCTCGCGCAGCGGTGACAGCTCACCGTCGATGCGCTCGAACAACTGCTGCTTGGCATCGCCCCAGCTGATGCCCTCGGCAAATGCCCGGGCGAAAGCAGCGGTCTGCTCCGGGGTAGCGAAGGCCTGGTACATCTGGAACAGCGCCGAGCCCTCGGTGTCCTTGGGCTCACCCGGTGCGCGCGAATCGGTCAGGATCGAGAACACCAGCTTCTTCAGCTCCTCGCGGGGCGCGAACAGCGGAATGGTATTGTGGTAGCTCTTGCTCATCTTGCGGCCGTCGAGGCCGGCCAGCGTGGCCACCTGCTCATCGATCACCACCTCCGGCAGCGGGAAGTATTCCCTGCCGTAGACGTGATTGAAGCGCTGGGCGAAGTCGCGGGCCATCTCGATGTGCTGGATCTGGTCACGACCGACCGGCACCTGGTTGGCCTTGAAGATCAGGATGTCCGCAGCCATCAGCACCGGGTACATGAACAGCCCGGCGCTGACGCCGGCATCCTCGTCCAGGCCTTCCTCGCGGTTCTTGTCCACCGCTGCCTTGTAGGCATGGGCACGATTGAGGATGCCCTTGCTGGCGATCGCGGTCAGGAACCACATCAGTTCGGTGGTTTCGCGGATGTCGCTCTGGCGGTAGAACCAGACGTGTTCCGGATCCAGGCCGCAGGCCAGCCAGCTGGCTGCGATCTCCAGCGTCGCGCGCTGGGTGCGCTGCGGATCCTGCGCCTTGATCAGGCTGTGCAGGTCGGCCAGGAAGAAGAAGCTCTCGATCCCCGGGGTGCGGCTGGCCGCGATGGCCGGACGGATGGCGCCAACGTAGTTGCCCAGATGGGGGGTGCCGGAGGGGGTGATGCCGGTAAGGACTCGGGTCGTCATGACTGCGTGGGGAAACCTTCGATGAACGGAACCAGTTTACCGTGCCTACGGCCAACCCCGTCAGGGCCTGCGGGTCGTTCATTCACCCGAGCCCACCGGAGTTCCCACATGAAACGCCTGCTGCCCCTGCTGCTGATCCTGCCCCTGGCCGGCTTCCGCCCGGTTCCGCCGCCACCGCCGATGCCGCAGGACAGCCCTGTGCGGATGACCCTGATCGACCGCGACCGCGGCACCGAACTGCGCAGCCATGCAGCCGATGGACAGCGCTGGGTGGCGGGCGAGCGCGGCCATCGCTATGCGGTACGCCTGTACAACGACAGCCCGCGGCGGGTGCTGGTGGTGCTCTCGGTGGATGGCATCAATGCCATCTCCGGCGAAGATGCCGACCCGTCGCAGACCGGCTATGTGCTCAACCCCGGCCAGCGCGCCGACATCACCGGCTGGCGCAAGAGCCAGGATGAAGTCGCGCAGTTCGTCTTCAGCAGCCCCAGTGGCAGCTATGCCAGCCGTACCGGCCGTGCGGACAACATCGGCGTGATCGGCGCGGCGGTGTTCGAGGAGGCCCGTCGCTGGCCGCTCCGACCGGAGCCGCTGCTGCGCCGTGGCGCCCCGGCACCGGCCGCTGCGGAATCCGCTGCGGACGCCAGCGCCAGCCGCATGGACGGCTACTCAGCGCGGTCGCAGGCACCGTCGCTGGGCACCGGTCACGGCGCGCGCGAACGCTCCTCGGTGCGTGATACCGCATTCGAACGGGCCAGCCGCACGCCGGCGCAGGTCGTGCAGCTGCGTTACGACAGCGCACGCGCGCTGCGCGCACGCGGCATCGTGCTCGACCCGCCCTCGCGCCTGCCGCGCGAGCCGCAGGCGTTTCCGAACCGCTACGTGCCGGATCCGCCGACACGTTGAGTCCCTGACAGCACGACGCCCGCACCAGAGGGTGCGGGCGTCGACGTGGGGGAACCGCTTACCGCCGGCTACTTACTTGTAGTCCGGGTAGTCCTTGCGCACGCTGTCTTCGAAGTCACGGACTTCCTTCTCGGCGCGGTCCTTGGCCCAGCCATACCGTTCCTGCAGGCGGCCGGCCAGATATTCGGCATTGCCCTCGGCCACATCGAAATCGTCGTTGGTCAGATCGCCCCACTTGGCCTGGGCCTTGCCCTTCAGCTGCGACCACTTGCCGGAAATGATGTCTTTGTTCATTGCTGGGAATCCTTGGTTGCAACGGCGTTCTTACCGTGACTGCAGCTTCCCGCATCCGCCGTTGAAAGGCGGTCAACCGCTCATGAAACACATGCTCACGTGCTTGAATGGTTCACTCCATCGCCACACGCGATGGCGACTACGCGTCCATACACACGCACGAAAAAAGGCCGGGAAGATCCCGGCCTTTTTCTGTTCCACACCGCGTCGGGCTTAGTTGCCCTTGGCGGCATCCTCGACCTTTTCACCGGCCTTCTGCACGTCCTTGCCGGCACCGGCAACGGTGTTGCAGCCGGCCAGCATGGCCACCGAGAACATCGACAACAGCATCAGGGCAACTACGCGCTTCATGGGCTTCTCCTTGGGTTCGCCGCTTCACCGCTACAACGCGGATGGGGTTCTGTCGCTCGGCAGGCAGGGCCGAAGCCACCGCCGCCGCGTGAGGTGCAATCTGGCGGCTGCGGCGTGCAGCGGGCGTGAACGGATCGGCGATCCGTTCAGGGATGCCCTCAATCGCGCATCAGCGTGGATTTGCCGAACAGGCTTTCCACCAGGTCCACGGCCAGTTCGGCGGTGGCGTTCTGCTTGTCCAGCAGCGGATTGAGCTCGACGATATCCAGCGACCCCATGCGCCCGCTGTCGGCGATCATCTCCATCACCAGCTGCGCTTCGCGGTAGTTCACCCCGCCCGGCACCGTGGTGCCGACGCCGGGTGCGATGCTCGGGTCGAGGAAGTCGACATCGAAGCTGACATGCAGATGGGTGCTGTCATCGATTCCGGCCAGCGCGGCCTCCACGGTGCGCTTCATACCGTTCTCGTCGATGTAGCGCATGTCGTAGACATCGACCTTGTGAGTCTTGATCAGGCGCTTCTCTTCCGGGTCCACCGAGCGGATGCCGATCTGGTGCACCTGGGCGGGCGTGATTGCCGGCGCACTGCCGCCCAGACGGGTCAGTGCCTCCGGCCCCAGCCCGCACAGGCAGGCCACCGGCATGCCGTGGATGTTGCCCGACGGCGTGACATCACTGGTGTTGAAGTCCGAGTGTGCATCCAGCCACAGCACGCGCAGGGTCTTGCCCTGCTCGCGGCACCAGCGGGCCACCGCGGTGATCGAGCCGATGCCCAGGCAATGGTCGCCCCCGAGCATGATCGGCATGCGCCCGGCCTGCAGCTCGGCATAGCTGGCCTCCATCAGTGCATGGTTCCAGGCCACCACCTCGTCCAGATGGCGGTAGCCTTCAACCGGCGCGGTCCACGGGTTGCGCGGGCCATCCAGGTTGCCCAGGTCGCGCACGTCCACGCCGCGCGCCGCCAGCGCCTCCGGCAGGCCCGCCACGCGCAGCGCTTCCGGCCCCAGCCGCGCGCCCCGATGGCCGGCACCGACATCGGTGGGGACGCCGATCAACGAGACGGAAATGGGATGGGCCATGGGTGCCTCCTGCAACGGAAAAAGAAGCACAGTCTAGCCAGAGCTGTGTGACACGACTCGCGGCGGTGCAGCAGGGCAGATGCGGTCAGCGGTGGCGGAACACCGCACGGCAACGCAGTGTCGGAATCGGCACGGCTGGGCGCGTATGGGCGATGTAGCCAGCCCGCACGTGAGCGACGGGCCATGACGACGCATGCGCAGATGGCAGGGCCGCCCGGGCCGGGCGGATGGCAGCACTGAGGCGTCTACGCCAGTGCCGATCCTTCAGCATCATCAGGATCGGCGCTGCACTTGCCGGCCATTGCCGTTAGCATCGTGACTGCCGTCGTCTGCCGCACCGGTTAAGCCAGCTTTACTTCGCGTATGTCGCGTCCATTGCCGCGCGTGGGATCACTGGAATTCCGCCCTTGCAAAGGCCTCGCGCAGGATGTCGCTTTTGCCTTTACATCGCGCGAAACAGGTCAAAAGCGATAATTCATTTTTTCTTTCGAATCGCACGAAGTCATTGGAAAGAATGACTGGCGGGCGGTGTCTGCGCGTGCGCATGATGAATCGCCACCGACAACGGGTGGCCCGGGCTCCAATCCCGGAAGTCGATGTTGTTTACGCTTGTCAGTCGGCGCCACCTGTCTCGGGGTGGCGCCGGCTGGCAATCCGTCTGCCGATCTACGGCGGGCGGTGCGTGGGGGCCTTGTGCCCGCCGGTTCATCGACTCCGGTATTGGAACCACGCATCGTCCGCCACCCTCTGCGGGTGGCGCCTCTGTTCCGCATGAGGATGTCCCATGACCGCACCCCGTTACCCCTATCTGCTTGCCACCCTGGGCGATGCCGCCGAGCACCTGCCCCGCGAACTGGCCGAGCCTCTGGAAGCTGCGCTTTCCGCTGCCGTTGATCTGCCTGAGCCGATCACGCTGGTGGGCTGCCTGCAGCGCATCCGCAGCGGCGATGCCGCCGATGGCCAACCGTGGAAGGGCCCCGTGCCCAGCCCAGGCCAGGGCGTGACCCGTGCGCGTACCGACCGCGCCGCCGCCGGCCTGATCACGCTGCTGGAGGTATTCCACGCCGCCGAGCGCGTACGTGTGGATGGCGCCGAAAAGGACGACATCGGCGACGGCACGCGCGAAGGCCTGCTGCTGGCCTGCCGTGGGCTGGCGGAGTATGTGGAGCTGCAGTTGCACGCGGCATGAGCCGCGCGCCACCACGCCCGCCAATTGTTTTGATTCGGCAAATAGTGATGGCGCTTTATAGGCGTTTATCCAGCCAATGCCGAGGACTACCTTGAGGCTCATCGATCCCCTTCTGGAGAATCCCATGAGCAAGCGCAATGCCGTTTTCCCGGCCGGCCGGCAGGACCTGTACACCTCGCAGACCTATTCGGCCGCGATCCAGTCGGGTGACCTGCTGTTCGTGTCCGGCCAGGTGGGCAGCCGCAGCGACGGGACGCCCGAGCCCGACTTCGAGGCGCAGGTCCGCCTGGCCTTCGCGAACCTGGAGGCAACCCTGAAGGCCGGTGGTTGCGGGCTTGACGACATCGTCGACGTGACCACCTTCCATACGGACCCGCAGAACCAGTTCGGAACCGTCATGACCGTAAAGAGCGAGGTGTTTCCCGAGAAGCCCTATCCCAACTGGACGGCGGTAGGCGTCAACTGGCTTGCCGGATTCGACTTCGAGATCAAGGTGATCGCCCGCATTCCGGGCTGAGCCTGCCGCCTCCGGGAGATCGTGTGCGCGAGCGCGTGTCGCTCAGGCAGCGGTCGCGAAATCAGGACTCCGCTCGCCGGACAGCGCCCGATAGGGCACGTGCGATATCGCCCAGTGTCTTGGCAGTGAAGGCCGAATCGCCATTGCTTTCAACGATGCAGGCATCGAGATAGGCGGCCATTTCTTCAGGCGTACGAAGATGCGTGGCCACGTCAAATGCTTCGAGTTCACTCTTCCT
Organism: Stenotrophomonas sp. YJH_SMC_36; assembly: GCF_059369935.1. NCBI lineage: Bacteria > Pseudomonadati > Pseudomonadota > Gammaproteobacteria > Lysobacterales > Lysobacteraceae > Stenotrophomonas > Stenotrophomonas sp. YJH_SMC_36. The sequence goes on from NZ_JCAFTD010000005.1 coordinate 60,252, forward strand.
TTTGACAGCCCTGCGTATGCGACTCCGGCGCCTGGCAAACGCGCTGCAATTCGCCACAGGAGAAAGAACGCTGCGGAAGCGAGCGACTGCGGGATGGTGCCGCTTATCCGAATCGAACGGATGACCTACTGTTTACAAGACAGTTGCTCTACCAACTGAGCTAAAGCGGCATGGGTGACGCACGGGCGGCAGCGCCGCAGTGGGGGGATTCTAGCGCAGTCGCGCGCATTCCAGCGACTGTTGCCGGGCGGCGCCGCTGCGCTGCTGCACCTGCGCAGGCTGTGCGGTGCCGGCCAGCTGCCCGTCCAGCCACCACTGGCCGGCATCACCGCTGGCCACCAGGCGCGGCTGGAATCCGGCGGCCTGCACCGCAGCGATACGCCGCTCGGCGCCTTCGCGGTTGCGGTACTGGCCCAGCGCCACGGCGTTGGCGTCCTCCCCCTGGCTGATGATGTAGTAGTCGCCCAGGCCCGCAGCGACGATGCGCTTGACCGTGGCCTGCGCCTCTTCGCGGCTGGCGGCGGCCGGCAGCAGCACGCGGTAGCGGGCACTGCCGCTGGCGGCCGGCTGCTCGCGCAGGCGCGCCTGGCTGAGCAGCGCGCCGGCCCGGCTCTGCGCCGCGCTGGCGGCGGCACGATCGGCGAACGGACCCAACGCGATGCAGCGCGGCGGCTCGCTGACGGCAGGCGCCTGCGCAACCACCGCTGCGACCGGCGCTGGCGTCGGGCTGGAGGTTGCCTCCGCAGCCGGCGCTTTGGCCGGTTCGGCTTGCGGCTTGGCCGGCGCGGCAGGGGCAGGAGTGGACGCCACGGCGGTCGCCGCTGCGGGGTCGCGCTCCACCAGTGCTGGCGCCGGTGCCTCCGACGATGCCTGCGCGGCCACCGCCGCATCGGTGCCGCCGGGCACCCAGCGCAGTTCCGCCACGCCGGCGGGCCGCGGTGGCGGCGCAGGCTTCTGCGACGCATCGCGCAGCAGCCACCAGCAGGCAACGCCAAGATTGAGGATGGCCAGGACGACGATCAGGGCACGGGTGAGCATGCGCGGATACTAGCCTGCAGGCTGGTGCACCGCCCAGCGGGCGAGGCCGTCCAGCACCAGCGAGGGGTGGTAGTCGGCGCCGTCCAGCAATGGCATCAGCGCGGGCGCGCCGCCACCGTGCACCAGCAGCGACGGCATCACACCCAGCAGTGCCTGCGCCTGCTGCGCACTGCGCTCGACCAGCGCCACCGCAGCACCATCGCAACCGGAGGCGAGTGCGTCGGCGGTGTCATTGGCAAACTCGCTGTAATCGCCGCCACTGGCGGGCAGCTGCACGGCGCGCGCATGCAGTGCTTCGCGCATGGTGGTGGGTGATGCGGCGATGCGGCCGCCGTGATGCTGGCCACGGGCATCGAGCAGGTCGATGGTGAGCGCCGTGCCCACGCCCACCACCAGCACCGGGCGCTGCGCCTTGGCGGCGGCCAGCAGGGCAAGGAAGCGATCCACGCCGAACTTCTCCGGGCGCGCGTAGGCGATGCGCACGCCTGCGCATTCGGCGCTGGTGCGCACCACATGCACGTGGTCGAAGCGCCGCTGCAGCTGGTCCAGCATGGCGCTGGTCAGCGAAGGTGCGGCCACGCTGGCGACGAACGCCGTCGCGCCGCTGGGCAGGCTGTGCGGCGGCTGCCCGGCCATGCCTTCGGCGCCATGCGCCCAGGCCTGTACGTCACCCGCGCGATCCCCCTGCAACGGCGCGAACTTGAAGCGCGAATTGCCCAGGTCGAACAACCAGTCGCTCATGCCGCCCTCACCGTGACTTCGCCGGCATGCAGGCGGCGCTCGCAGCCGTCGATGCTCACGCGCAGCGCGCCGTCATCGGCCAGGCCCAGTGCTGTGCCGTGCTGCCACTGCCCCTCCAGCTCGACGCGTACCTCGCGGCCGGCCAGCATGTCGAAGGCGGCGTAGCGCGGCAGGAACGGGGCCAGCCCTTCGCGGTCGAATTCCTCCAGCGCCGGCAGCAGCCGTGCAAGCACGGCGGCGACAACGATGTTGCGGTCGACCGGCGCGCCGGCCAGTGTGTCCAGATCCACCCAGGGCTGGGTGATCTGCTCGGCGAACGAGGGCGGCATGTGCGTGTTGATGCCGATGCCGATCACCGCGCGAGCCGGACCGGCGTATTCGCCGCCGCCCTCGGCGAGCAGGCCGACCAGCTTGCGACGGCCATCGACGATCAGATCATTCGGCCACTTCAGCTGCGCCTGGGTGAAACCCAGATCGTGCAGCGCTTCGGCCACGGCGATACCGGCAACCAGGCTCAGCCCCGCCAGCCGGCCAAGGCCCCCGGAGAACAGGCGCAGCACCGACAGATAGACGTGGGCCGCCAGCGGCGAGGCCCAGGTGCGGCCGCGCCGCCCCCGCCCTCCGGTCTGGCGTTCGGCCAGCAGGACGCTGACCCCGCGCTGGGGCGCGCTGCACCGCAGCAATTCGGCATTGGTGGAATCCACCGTCCAGGCCACCTGCAAGTCATGCAGCAGGGACAGGGCATCGGCCGGCAGGGCGGCACGGATGGTCGCCGGGTCCAGCAGCTCGACCGGGCGGGTCAGGCCATAGCCTTCGCCGGCACGGCCCTCGATATCGACACCTGCGGCCCTAAGCCCTTGAATGCGCTTCCAAATTGCCGCCCGGGTCTGGCCCAGCTCACGGGCCAGGGCGTCGCCGGACAGGCGACCGGCAGCGAGTTTGGCCAGCAATTGGCGATCGTCCACGGCAGCTTCCACGAAGTCAGGACGGAATTATGCGGGAAAGCCGCCAGCGACGCCCGCCACGGGGCCGGCGGCGGGCTTCCAATCCGGTGCCGGGTTCGGGCTAGAATCGGGAACTCACCTTCCCTTAACGTGGATGTCGTCAATGCGCCGTTATGCCCATTGCCTGATCCTGCTGACGATGCCCTTCGCGGCGTCGGCCACAGCAGCACTGGATGACAGCCGCGGCGCCTGTGTGTCCTCCAACGGCGATGCCGCCTCGCAGCGCGCACCGACGGCATCGACCACCACGGCCAAGCCTGCTCCGGCACGCCCGGCGGCCAGCAGCGCGACCAGCACCGGCGGTGGCGGCAGCGATGAGGACATGCTGCAGCGGCTGCGCGCGCCGAAGTGGCACAGCTACCTGCCAGGAATGTTCCGCTGATCAAGTCGTTGCTGCAGTGGCTGCGGCCCGCACCGCGGCCGATCGAAGACGCGTACTGGGATGAGGCCTGCCGCCGTGCGGCATGGCTGCAGGGGCTGTCCGACGAACGACGCGCCCGGCTGCGCACGCTGGCGGCGCGCTTCCTGCATGAGAAGACCATCACCCCGATCGGCAACCTGCAGCTGCAGGCCGCCGACGGCGTGCTGCTGGCGGCCCTGTGCTGCCTGCCACTGCTCGAGTTCGGCGAGGTGGGGCTGCAGGGCTGGTCGCAGCTGATCGTGTACCCCGACGCATTCCGCGTGCATCGCAGCCACATGGATGCGGCGGGCGTGCTGCACGAATGGGACGACGAGCTGATCGGCGAATCGTGGGACAGCGGGCCGTTGATCCTGTCCTGGGCCGACGTGCAGGCCGATCTGGCCGCACCGCACGAGGGCTACTGCGTGGCCGTGCACGAGATGGTGCACAAGCTCGATGCGCTCGATGGCGCGATGGACGGCACGCCGCCGCTGCCGCGTGCGTGGCAGCGTGAGTGGGCTGCTGTCTTCCAGCAGTCCTACGATGCGTTCTGCGCGCAGGTGGATGCCGGCCAGGAGACGCTGATCGACCCGTATGCCGCCGAAGCACCGGAGGAGTTCTTCGCGGTCGCCAGCGAGTACCACTTCTCCGCCCCGGACGTGCTGGCCGAAGCGCTGCCCGATGTTGCCGCACATCTGCGGCGCTTCTATGGTGAACCGCCGGCGCGGGGTGGCTGAGCCATGTCATAGGTTCGCCGGGCGTGGCCCGGCGCTGCCCGCATTCGCGTTGACCGGTGGATCGAAGCAGGCCCGCCCTACGGGCCCGGCGGCAGACGCACTTCGAAGCGGGCGCCTTCCAGTTCGCTGGAACGGCCGACCGCCAGTTCGCCGCGGTAATCCTTGATCAGGTCCTGCACGATCGACAGGCCGATGCCGTGGCCCTGCACGCGTTCGTCGCCACGTACGCCACGCTGCAGCACCTTGCCGATATCGTCCGGCGCGATGCCCGGGCCGTCGTCGTCCACGGCCAGCAGCAGGCCGGCGCGGCGTGCATTCGGCGCCGGCAGGGGCTGCGCGGTCAGCAGGACACGGCGCTTGGCCCACTTGAAGGCGTTTTCCAGCAGATTGCCCAGCAGTTCCTGCAGGTCACCCGGCTCGCCATGGAAGCGCGCGGCCGGATCGATGTCGAACTCGCACAGCACGCCCTTGGCCGCATAGACCTTTTCCAGGCCCCGCACGATCTCTTCGGCGTTGGACTCGATCGGCAACGGTGCGGAGAACAGCTTGTGGCCCGACGACGCAGCGCGCGCCAGCTGATAGGACACCAGGTTGTTCATGCGTTGCAGCTGCACGTCCAGCTCTTCGCGCAGCGCGCCATCACCGGCACCGCTGTCCATCTGCGTGCGCAGCACCGCGATCGGCGTTTTCAGGCTGTGCGCCAGATCCGCCAGGGTATTGCGCTGGCGCTCGAGGTTCTCGCGCTCACTTTCGATGAAGGCATTGATGCTGTCGGTCAGCGGTTCCAGCTCGCGCGGGTGGCGCTCGCTCATGCGCTCGGTTTCGCCGCGCTGCACCTTGGTCAGCTCGGTGATCACGCGACGCAGCGGACGCAGGCTCCACTGCAGGATGACGGTCTGCAGCAGCAGCAGGATCAGGCCGATGCCACCCAGGTAGAACCAGACACGGCTGCGGAACACCCGCAGCTGCGCACCGAGCGCGCGCGAGTCTTCCATCACGTAGATGGTGTACGGGAACTCGGTGGCGGGATCGGCATCGGCGTCCCACACCAGGCCCAGGCCGTAGCGGTACACCGAGCCCTGGCTGCCGTCGATCTGGATCATCGGCAGCGGGCCTTCGAACACCTCCTGGCGTGGCGCAAGCAGTCCGCCGCCGACGGTGGGCAGCATCGGGCCTTCGGCCGACATCGAATTGCCCTTGCCGTCCGGCATCACCACCTGCAGGTAGAGACCGCTGCCGGGCACGTCGAAGCGCGGGTCCGGTGGCTGCTCGCGGATGTACAGCGAACGATCGCGGGTGAAGTCGATGCCGGCCGCATAGGCGGTGGCGTAGTTCTTCAGGCGCTCACGCAGGTTGGCCTTCGCCGTATCGGCGAAGGCGGCGTCGAGCGCGTAACCGGCCAGGGCCAGGAACGCGACCAGGCCCACGGACGCGGCGAACAGCTGGCGCGCCTGCAGGGAGCGCGGCCGCCAGCGTCGGAAGAACCACAGACGGCCGGACATCGTGCAATCGCCAGGGTGAGCCGGCTCAGCCCTCGTTGCGCGGGATCGCGAAACGGTAGCCGCGGCCGCGCACGGTCTCGATCGGCTTCAGTTCACCGTCCGGGTCCAGCTTCTTGCGCAGGCGGCCGATGAACACTTCCAGCACGTTCGAGTCGCGGTCGAAGTCCTGCTGGTAGATGTGCTCGGTGAGGTCGGCCTTGGAGACCAGTTCACCGGCATGCATCATCAGGTACTCCAGCACCTTGTACTCGTAGCTGGTCAGGTCGACATTGCTGCCGGAGACGCTGACCGTCTGCGCGGCGAGATCCAAGGCGACCGGGCCGCATTCCAGGGTCGGCTTGCTCCAGCCGGCGGCGCGGCGCAGCAGCGCGTTGACGCGGGCCAGCAGCTCTTCGACGTGGAACGGCTTGACCAGGTAATCGTCGGCGCCCTGCTTCAGGCCCTCGACCTTGTCCTGCCAGCTCGACCGCGCGGTCAGGATCAGCACCGGGAACTTCTTGCCCTCGTCACGCAGCGCCTTGATCAGCTCCATGCCCGACATCTTGGGCAGGCCGAGGTCGATGATGCCGACGTCGAACGGGACTTCGCGCCCCATGTAGAGGCCTTCCTCGCCGTCCTGCGCAGCATCGACGGCAAAGCCTTCGCGCTTGAGCCGGGCTGCCAGGGTCTCACGCAGCGGGGCTTCGTCTTCGACCAGAAGGATACGCATGAACTCTCCCTAGTGTCCTGGGTGTGGCCCGGAGGCCAGTGGGGTACGGGTTGATAGCGACAACTATCCCTGTTCAGGGGTTATCGCCGCGTAGTGAAGACATATCCGACCGCGGCGTGCGCGGCTGTGAACGCGACGGGGCGGGGTCGTCCATGTAGCGGACCCGGCCCCGGTCGTCCATGTACTTGACCCGGTTGATGTCACGACCATCGAACGGCACCCGTTCGGCGCCCAGGATGTGGCCACCGGTGGTGCGCTGCACGCGGCGCACGGCATCGGACAGCGAGCGCTCGTCGCCACGGCCACCCCGCTCGCTCCGCTCCATCATCTCCGCCCGGCCGTGTTCCGCACGCGGGGGCTGCTGTGCCATTGCCGACGACAGCGGCGCAGCCGCCAGCACCACGCAGGTGGCCAGGGCAATGCGGCAATGGAGGGGAGCGGAAGACATCGATGCGATCCTAGCCGAGCACGGCGATTCGTTCAAAAGTCGTAAATCCGGGAACCGGGTGCGGGACCCGGTCTTTACAATTCCTTTGCAAATTCTTGGTTTGGGGCAGTGAATCCGATCTGAACTTTTCCGGGCGAACCGCAGGTTTGTTCATCTAAGTGAACATTCGGGACGAATCGGCCGGCGTTGTCAAGTCAGGAATGTGACGGACGTCACGCAGCGGCACGGTCAGCGTCGCGCTCGGTGACGGCAAGGGCCTGTTCGACCAATGTCCAGTCGGCGCCTGGACGGTGCGCACCCTCGCTCAATACCTGGCGGAACGCGCGCCCACCGGGCTGCCCATGGAACAGGCCGAGCAGGTGACGGGTGATGTGCTTCAGGGCCATGCCCTCGCCCAGACGGGCCTCGACATACGGGCGCAGCGCGCGCAGCAGATCCGCGCGCGACCGCAGCGGCGTACCGGTGTGCAGCGCTTCCAGCTGATGCAGCAGATAGGGATCGTGGTACGCGGCCCGGCCCAGCATCACGCCATCGACATGGCCGGCCTGGGCCTGCACGGCTTCGATGCTGGCCAGGCCACCGTTGAGCACCACCGGCAGTGCGGGCCGCTCCTGCTTCAGGCGGTAGGCCCAGTCGTACTTCAGCGGCGGAACCTCACGGTTCTCCTTGGGCGACAGGCCCTTCAGCCAGGCATTGCGCGCGTGCACCACCACCATCGCTGCACCGGCAGCGACCTGGCGGTCGACGAAGCGGGCGAACGCCTCGTACTCGTTGTCCTCATCCACGCCCAGACGGCACTTCACCGTCACCGGGATGTCGACCGCATCGACCATCGCGGCCACGCATTCGGCCACCAGCACCGGCTCGCGCATCAGGCAGGCACCGAAGCGGCCCGCCTGCACGCGATCGGACGGGCAGCCGCAGTTGAGGTTGACCTCGTCGTAGCCCCAGTCCGCGGCGATGCGCGCGGCCTGCGCCAGCAGGGCCGGATCGCTGCCACCCAGCTGCAGGGCCAGCGGCTGTTCGCTGCGGTCGAAGCCGAGCAGGCGCTCGCGGTCACCATGGATGACCGCGTTGGCGTGCACCATCTCCGTGTACAGCCGCGCCCCGGGAGCCAGCACGCGATGGAACACGCGGCAATGGCGGTCCGTCCAGTCCATCATCGGGGCGACGGACAGGCGCAGGGATTCGGCGTAACGGGCGGTGGCGGACGTCATCGGGGCGTTGATCGTGGAGACCGGCATTGCCAGTGAGATCAATAGTTTACACCGGGTGGCTGAATGGCGCCGGGGCGTCAGGCGGTGTGCGAAGCGCCGGTGCCCCATTGCTGGTGTGGCACGCGCCCGCCACGCCCACAAATACGAATGAGAAGTGATATCGTTTGAGCGCCGCATGACGATGTGCGGCATGGATGTCCCAAGCAAACGGAACATGTAATGCAGCAACGCACCTATATCGAACTGGTCCTGGAGCTGTTCGCCTTCATCAGCCTGTGCATGGCGATGACGACCTCCGGCACCCCGGTTCTGGTTTTTGGTCTCACAACCATCCTGCTCACGGTATGGATACCCTTCCAACGGCGCGAGATTCATCGCTTCACCCGCGCCGTGTCGATTGCGCTGGTCATCGCGGCAGTAGCCAGGATCGTCATTCATTTCCTACCCAATCCATCCATCTAGGAATCGAATTCGAGGAGGCTGTTCCGATACGCCACTGCGGTGGCGTTGTTGCTCTGTGCGCAGGGAGCGCACGCGCAGGTGAAGCAGATACAAGATATCCCGTGCGAAGGGTGTTCATACGCTCAGATGCAGGCGGCCGCGCTCCCGCCGCAGACCGGCCGGTTCCGGCAACCGTATACGATGCATTGCAGAGCCCGGCCAGGATGAACAACGCGATCGAACAGTTGAATGCCTCCTGGCTCGCCCGCGGGTATGCGGCGCACATGACGTTCGTCAATTTGGTCAGCGGAAAGAACATCTCGCTGACTGCGGGCCGCCCGGTGACCACCCTGAACTTCGCCGATGGCTCCAGCATCAAGGCCTCGTACGACATCGAGATGAAAAGCTGGGCGCCTATTCCCGGCACCGGCCGCGACGTTCACGGCAACCCGGTTCCAGAGACGAAAGCAGACGTTGCCAAGGACGGCAAGCCGGTGGTGTACGAGTTCCCCGGTGGCATCACCAGTGACGCCTACATGGACTTCAGTCGCTACCTCTTCGATCTGGGCGTGCGCCCCAACATCGGGCCGGGCGACAACCAGATGATCTGCACCAGCGAAGTGATGGACGCCGACATGCGGGTGGAAGTCAGGTGCATGGGCCGCAGGCACTGATGCAACAACGCGGGTGACCGCCGCTGCGGTCACCCGGGTGCCCCCTGCCGAAGCGCTTATGGACCCATGTCCCAGCACAGGTGGCGGCGATTGATGAGTGCGAACTCAGTGCCCGCCGCCGCGCCCACCCACCTGCTCGATCAGCGTCTGGCTGGCCGCATTGAGCCCCACCACCGTTACCTCTGCTCCGTGCGCGGCCAACTTTTCCTGCGCGCGCTCCAGCGCGGCCACGGCGGTCAGATCCCACAGGTGGGCATCGCGCAGATCAATCTGCACCTTCGGCGCCACATGCTGATAGTCGAACGCTGCGCCCAACTGCCCCGCCGAGGCAAAGAACACCTGCCCGCGCACGCGGTAGACCTGCGTCTCATGGGCATCGTCGCGCTGCACCTCCAGCAAGCGGCCTACTTTGCGCGCGAAGAACAACGCCGACAGCAGCACGCCGCTGAGCACGCCCTTGGCCAGGTCGTGGGTGGCCACGGTGACCACCACGGTCAGCAACATCACGGCCGAGGAACTGCGCGGGTGCGTGCGCAGGTCGCGCAGCGAGCGCCAGCTGAAGGTGCCGATGCTGACCATGATCATCACCGCCACCAGGGCGGCCATCGGGATCTGCCGCACCAGGTCGCTGCCGTACACCACCAGTACCAGCAGCAGCACGCCAGCCACCAGGCACGACAGGCGGCCACGGCCACCGGAGGTCACGTTGATGACCGACTGGCCGATCATCGCGCAGCCGGCCATGCCGCCGAGAAAGCCGGTTACCGTATTCGCCACGCCCTGGCCGATGCATTCGCGATTGCGCTCGCTGGGTGTCTCGGTGATGTCCTCGACGATCTGCAGGGTCATCATCGATTCGAGCAGGCCGACCACGGCCAGCGTGGCCGACACCGGCAGCAGGATGCGCAGCGTCTCCCAGCTGAGCGGGACATCGGGCAGCAGGAAATGCGGCAGGCTGTCGGGCAGCTGGCCCATGTCGCCAACACTGCGCACGTCGATACCGAAGCCGATCACCACCACGGTGAGCATCACGATGGCCACCAGCGGCGAGGGCACGGCGCGGGTGAGGCGCGGCAGCAGATAGATGATGACCAGCGCCGCCGCGCACAGCACGTAGACCGTAGGACCGCGGCCGATCAGTTCCGGCATCTGCGCCAGGAAGATCAGGATCGCCAGCGCATTGACGAAGCCGGTGATGACCGAGCGCGAGACGAAGCGCATCAGCGAGCCCAGTTTGAACACGCCTGCCAGCACCTGCAGCAAGCCGGCCAGGATGCTGGCGGCGAACAGGTACTGCAGGCCGTGATCCTTCACCAGGTCGACCATCACCAGCGCCATCGCGCCAGTGGCAGCAGAGATCATGCCAGGGCGGCCACCCGCGATGGCGGTGATGACGGCGATGGAGAAGGCGGCGTACAGGCCGACCTTGGGGTCGACGCCGGCAATGAGCGAGAACGCGATGGCCTCGGGAATCAGGGCCAGGGCGACGACGATGCCGGACAACAGGTCGCCACGGACGTTGCCGAGCCATTGCTGGCGCAGGGGATAGGACGTTTGCATGGGAAAGCTCCGCGCGCAGGCGGGCGTGGCCGCATGGCGCTGCAGTGGAAAGACACGGGTTCCTGAGCCGGGCGGGCCGGCTGCCGATGTGCGGCAAGGGTCAGGGTGGCGTGATCACTGCAGGCGGGTGTCGGTACGTGGGAGGGGCGCAGTCTACGGGAAGCGGCTGCATGAAGGTAGCGCGGTCGGCCGCCAGACGCAGCGGAGCATGGCTCCGCTCTACAATCGGGTCATGGCTACCGATCGCCCCCACTTCTTCGACCCCACCACCGAACAAGGGGTGCTGCGCCTGTCGATTGCCGGTGCGTTGCTGCTGGCGCTGACTGCGGTGGTGTTCGGCCTGCTGGCCAATTCCTCGCTCATCATCTTCGATGGCATCTACGGGCTGATCGATGTGGTGATGACCTGGCTGTCGCTGCTGGTCGCGCGCCTGATCGCGCTGTCGACCAATACCGATGCGCTGCAGTCGCGCCTCAACCAGCGCTTCACAATGGGCTTCTGGCACCTGGAACCGATCGTGCTGGGCGTGAGCGGCACGCTGATGATCGGTGCGGCGCTGTATGCACTGGTCAATGCCGTGGACGCGCTGATGTCCGGCGGCCGCCACATCGCGCTGGGGCCGGCGATGATCTTCGCCGCGCTGTCCCTGCTGGCCGAGGCAGCGCTGGGCGTGTTCGTGCTGCGCGCCAACCGCCGCATCGGTTCGGAGTTCATCGCGCTGGACGCGAAGAACTGGATGATCGCGGCCAGCATGTCGGCCTGTTATCTGGTCGCCTTCCTGGGCGGCGCGCTGGTGCGTGGCACTGCGTGGGACTGGATCGGGCCGTACATCGACCCGGCCATCCTCGCCTTCGTCTGCGTACTGGTGATGATCGCGCCGCTGGGCACGGTGCGGCGGGCATTGGCCGGCATCCTGCTGGTGACCCCACCGGAGCTGCAGGCCCACGTGGACGCGGTGGCGCGCACGATCGTCGCCAGGCATGGCTTCGTCGAACACCGCAGCTATGTGGCGCAGGTGGGACGTGGCGAGCAGATCGAGCTGTTCTTCGTGGTCCCGGCCGATGATCCGCCGCGGCCCCTGCGGGAGTGGGACCAACTGCGTGACGAGATCGGCGATGCACTGGGCGAAGCCTCGCCGGACCGGTGGCTGACGATCATGTTCACCACCGATCGGGAATGGACGATCTAGACAGCAGGACGATCGGTCAAATTTCTCAGACGGTCTGTCACCCATCGTCCTTGGAAAGCGGGCAAAGTAGGCTCCAACGCACTACCACCCACTGACCAGGAGCATCCCGATGTCCATCGAAAAGGTTCTGTACACCGCCCAGGCGACCTCCACCGGCGGCCGCGAAGGCCGTTCCGTCTCCTCCGACAACGTGCTCGACATCCAGCTGTCGACCCCGCGCGAGCTGGGCGGCGCGGGCGGCCCGGGCACCAACCCGGAGCAGCTGTTCGCCGCCGGTTACTCGGCCTGCTTCCTGGGCGCGCTGAAGTTCGTGGCCGGCCAGGCCAAGGTCGCGCTGCCGGCCGACACCACCGTGACCGGCAAGGTGGGCATCGGCCAGATTCCGACCGGCTTCGGCATCGAGGCCGAGCTGACCATCAACGTGCCGGGCGTGCCGCGCGAGCAGGTTGAAGCGCTTGTGCAGAAGGCGCACATCGTGTGCCCGTACTCGAATGCCACCCGCGGCAACATCGACGTGACGCTGATCGTCGCCTGATGGAGGCGGGGTCGGATCCCTTTGCAACGGCAAAGGGCTCTGACCCCGGGGCTCCAAGCGCAAAAAAAATGGGCGGATGCCGGTCGAAACCAGGCATCCGCCCATCCCACCCCGGGTGGGCCCCGGCACGCGGCCGGGGACGCATTCGCTTACTTCTCGCTGGTGATGAGCTGTACGACGCTGGAGAAATCCAGCTTGCCGCGCCCGGCCTGATGATTCATCGAATACAGGTTGCGGGCCACTTCACCCAGCGGGATCGAGGCGCCGACACTCATCGCCGCTTCCACTGCCAGGCCCATGTCCTTGAGCATCAGGTCGCTGCCGAAGCCGCCGCTGTAGCCACGCGAGGCCGGCGCATTCTCCAGCACGCCCGGCCACGGATTGCACACTTCGGTGGCCCAGCTGCGGCCGGTGCTCACCGCCATCATCTGCGACAGCACCTTCGGGTCCAGACCGTGCGCCACGCCCAGTGCGATGGCCTCGCCGGTGACGGCCATGATCACGCCCAGCGCCATGTTGTTGCACAGCTTGGCCACCTGGCCGGCACCACTGGCGCCAACGTGGAAGATGTTCCTGCCCATCGCCTGCAGCACCGGGCGCGCACGCTCCAGTGCATCCTCCTCACCACCGACGATGAAGGTGAGGGTGCCGGCCTGGGCACCGGCCGTGCCGCCGGAAACCGGCGCATCGATCATCTGCAGGCCGCGTGCGGCCGCCGCTTCGGACACCTTGCGGGCGCTGGCCGGAGCGATCGTGCTGCAATCGATGACCAGCGCGCCGGCCGGAATCGCGGCGAGAATGCCGTCATCGCCGAGGTACAGGCCTTCGACGTGGCGACTGGCCGGCAGCATCGAGATCACCACCTCGGCGTCGGCCAGGGTGTCACGTGCTGACGACGCGGCACCGGCACCGGCGTCGACGGCGGCCTGCACGGCGGCCGGCACCAGATCGAACACGCGCACGGTGTGGCCGTTCTTGACCAGATTGGCGGCCATCGGGCCACCCATGTTGCCCAACCCAATGAATGCAATGCGGCTCATGCCAGGCTCCTTTCAGCGGCAGGGGTACCCAGGTCGGCCAGCGGATGCGCGGCATCGGCCCAGGGCGAAGCGAAGAACGTATCGGCCCACAGGGCGCTGGCTTCGGCCAGCGTGGCCGGGTTCCACGACGGCGTGCGGTCCTTGTCGATCAGCAGCGCACGGATGCCTTCGGCGAAATCGCCGTGGGCAGCGCAGTGCAGGGCGACGATGTATTCCAGGCGGTAGACCGCAGCCAGATCCTGGCCCGCGCTGCGGCGCTGCAGCTCGAACGCCAGCCGCGCCGAACCGGGCGCGCCGGCCGCGAGGGTCTTCTGGGCGGCCTGCAGCCAGGCATCCTCGGTCTGCAGGTGGGCGATGCCTTCGACGATGGCATCGAGGTCATCGCCGTCGCACAGTGCGTCGACCTTCGCCGCGTTGGCCAGCAGCGGACCGGTCGCGGCATCGCTGGCATACGATTGCAGCAGGTGGCCCAGACGCTCGTGGTTGCTCGCGGCGTCGCGCGACCAGGCCACCTGCAGCAGTGCATCGAACACATCGCTGCGGCGCGCTTCGGCCACGTGCACGTCGGCCAGGCCGGCATAGATCGCATCGCCCGGGTTGAGCAGTGCACCGGTCAAGGCCAGGAACAGGCCACCCTTGCCCGGCACGCGCGGCAGCAGCCAGCTGCCACCCACGTCCGGGAACAGACCGACGGTGATCTCCGGGAACGCGAGCTTGGAGCGCTCGCTGACCACACGGTGGCTGGCACCGGACATCAGGCCGATGCCCCCTCCCATGACGATGCCATGGCCCCAGCACAGGATCGGCTTGGCATAGGTGTGGATGAGGTAATCCACGCGGTACTCGACGTCGAAGAACTCGGCCGCGTAGTCGTTGTCGCGGATATCGCTGCGGCCGGCCTCGCGGAATGCACGCATGCTCTGGTACAGGCTGTGCAGGTCACCGCCGGCGCAGAACGCCTTTTCACCGGCGCCCTGCAGCACCACCATCGCGATGCCGTCGTCGTCGGCCCAGGCATTGAGCTGCTTCAGCAGCAGGTGCGCCATCGGCAGCGAGAAGCCATTGAGCGTGCGCGGCGCGTTCAGCGTGGCGATGCCGATGCGCGCGCCATTGCCGGCCACGCGCTCTTCGAACAGGACCGGCGCTTCGTCGGCGACCGTGGTCATGCGTTCTTCCACTGCGCGGCGCGCTTTTCCAGGAAGGCGTTCACGCCCTCGACCTGGTCGGCGGTATCGAACAGATCGACGAAGGCCTCGCGTTCGGCCACCAGCGCCGAGGCGTGGGTGCCGGTGCGGGTGGACTGCACCAGCGTCTTGCAGGCCGCGATGCTGGTCGGGCTCTGCTTGCCGGCCTTCTTCGCCCATTCCAGCGCCAGCGCCTTGGACTCGCCCTTGCCGACCTTCTCCTCGGCCAGGCCGATGCGCAGCGCGGTCTCGGCATTGATGCGCTCGCCCAGCAGGATCATGCGCTTGGCCCAGCCCTCGCCCACCAGCCGTGGCAGGTTCTGGGTACCACCGGCGCACGGCAGCAGGCCGACGGTGGCCTCCGGCAGCGCGACCTGGGCGTGGTCTTCGATGATGCGCAGGTCGCAGGCCAGCGCGCATTCCAGCCCGCCGCCCATCGCATAGCCGTTGATTGCGGCGATCGACACGCCGCGGAAGCCGGACAGCGCCTCGAAGGCTTCGCCGAAGCGGCGTGCGGCCTCGCGCGCGGCCGCCTTGTCGCCAGAGGCGAACTGGTTCAGATCCGCGCCGGCGGAGAAGAACTTCTCGCCATCACCGGTGATCACCAGCGCGTAGATGTCGCGGTCCGCATTGAGCGCAGCCACCAGGTCGCGCAGCGCGGACAGGCTGTGCACGGTCCAGGTGTGCGCCGGCGGGTTGTGCAGGGTGACCACGGCGGTGTGGCCATCGGCCTCGACCTTCAGGCCCACGTGCTCCTGGGTACGCCAATCCTTCATCGCAGTTCCTCTTCGGTGTTGAGCAGGTGACGGGCAACGATCACCCGCATGATCTCGTTGGTGCCTTCCAGGATCTGGTGCACGCGGCAGTCACGCAGCAGGCGTTCGATCGGGTATTCGCGGATGTAGCCGTAGCCGCCGTGGATCTGCAGCGCTTCGTTGCAGACAGTGAAACCGGCATCGGTGGCGAAGCGCTTGGCCATTGCGCACCACACGTTGGCGTCGCTGGCGCCGGCATCGAGCTTGCGCGCGGCGGTATGCACCATCTGCCGGGCGGCCACCAGCTGGGTGACCATGTCGGCCAGCTTGAACTGCAGTGCCTGGAACTCGGCCAGCGCCTTGCCGAACTGGCGACGCTCGCCCATGTAGCGGCGTGCGGCATCCAGCGCGCCCTGCGCGGCACCCAGCGAACAGGCGGCGATGTTGATGCGGCCGCCATCGAGTCCCTTCATCGCCAGCTTGAAGCCACCGCCTTCCTCTCCCAGAAGGTGGCTGACCGGCACGCGGACGTTCTCGAAGGTGATGCCACGGGTGGGCTGGCTGTTCCAGCCCATCTTCTCTTCCTTGCGGCCGAAGCTGATGCCCGGCAGGTCCGACGGCACCGCGATGGCGCTGACGCCGCCGGCACCGGCACCGCCGGTGCGCGCCATCACCACCAGCAGTTCGGTGGCGCCGGCGCCGGAGATGAAGGCCTTGGCGCCGTTCAGCACGAAGTGGTCGCCATCGCGCACGGCGGTGGTTTTCAGCGAGGCGGCATCGGAACCGGCGCCCGGTTCGGTCAGGCAGTACGAGGCCAGCTTGATGCCCGCCGCCAGATCGTTGCCCCACGCGTCGCGCAGTGCCGGCTGACCCCACTTGGACACCATCCACGAGGCCATGTTGTGGATGCTGATGTAGGCCGCCGTCGAGGGGTCGACACTGGCGAGCTCCTCGATGACGACGGCGGCGTCCAGCCGGCTCAGGCCGCTGCCGCCCACTTCCGGGTCCATGTACAGCCCGCAGAAGCCCAGTTCACCGGCCTTGGCGATCGCCTCGCGCGGAAAGATGCCCTCCGCATCCCATCGCGCGGCGTGCGGCGCCAGTTCGGCCAGTGCGAAGTCGCGGGCGGCCTCGCGGTAGGCCTGCTGCGCTTCTTCCAGTTCCGTCGTCATCGAGTGGCTCATGGCTGCTCCTGCCGTTACTTCAGGCTGATCGTGGTGTTGACGCCGTGGCTCAGCGTCTCGTCATCGAACCAGCGCGCGGTGACGGTCTTGGTCTGGGTGTAGAACAGCACCACCTGCTTGCCGTACGGGCCCAGGTCACCCAGCTTGGAGGCGCGCGAACCAGTGAAGGAGAACAGCGGCACCGGCACCGGGATCGGCACGTTGATGCCGACCTGGCCGACGTCGATGTCTTCCTGGAACCTGCGCGCGGCGGCGCCGGACTGGGTGAACAGTGCGGTGCCGTTGCCGTTCGGGTTGCTGTTGACCATCGCGATGGCGTCTTCCAGCGTTTCCGCTTCCAGGATCACCAGCACCGGCCCGAAGATTTCTTCCTGGTAGATGCGCATGTCGGTGGTGACACCGGCAAAGATGGTCGGGCCGACGAAGTTGCCCTTCTCGAAGCCATCGACCTGCGGATTGCGGCCATCGAGCACCAGCTGCGCGCCCTGCTCCACGCCCGAGGCGATCAGGCCTTCCACGCGCTCGCGCGCGCTGCAGGAAATCACCGGGCCGACATCGGTACCGGACACGGTGCCACCGCTGACCTTCAGGGTCTTGGCCTTGGCCACCAGATCCTGCACCCAGCCGCGCGCTTCACCCACCAGCACCAGCGTAGAGGCCGCCATGCAGCGCTGGCCGGCGGCACCGAAGGCGGCACCGACCATCGCATTGAGGGTCTGCTCCTTGTTGGCATCCGGCAGCACCACGGCGTGGTTCTTGGCGCCCATCATGCACTGCACGCGCTTGCCGGCCAGCGACGCACGGTTGTACACGTGGGTACCCACGCGGGTGGAACCAACGAAGGAGACCGCCTTGATGTCCGGGTGGTCGCAGATCGCGTTGACCACTTCCTCGCCACCGTGGACCACATTCAGCACGCCCTTCGGAATGCCGGCTTCCAGCGCCAGTTCAACCAGGCGCATGGTGACCATCGGGTCCTGCTCGGACGGCTTGAGAATGAAGGTGTTGCCGGTGGCGATGGCCATCGGGAACATCCACAGCGGAATCATCGCCGGGAAGTTGAACGGGGTGATGCCGGCGCACACGCCCAGCGGCTGCATGATCGTGTAGGTATCCACGCCATTGGCCACGTTGTTGGCCAGCTCGCCCAGCTGCAGGTTGCCGATGGCGGCGGCGTGCTCGACCACTTCCAGGCCGCGGAACACATCGCCTTCGGCATCCGGCAGGGTCTTGCCCTGTTCGGCAGTGAGGATGTGCGCCAGCTCGCTCATGTTCTCGCGGATCAGCTGCTGGTACTTCAGGAAGATGCGCGCACGGGTGCCGATCGGGGTCTTGCGCCAGGTCTTGAACGCTTCCTTGGCGGCGGCCACGGCAGCGTCCACTTCAGCGGTGGTGGCGAACGGGACCTGGGCCAGCACGTCCTGGGTGGCCGGGTTGATCACGTCCTGCCAGTGGGAGGTCGCCGATTCGACGAACTGGCCATCGATCAGCATGCGGATACGGGGCGCTGCAACAGTCATGACGACATCCAGGGGTGCGAAAGATGCTTGGCATTATTCACAGCCGCCGCCTCGATTTCCGGCCTGAATTCGCTTAATCTGGCCAACACCCCCCACGATTCCTGTTAATTCTGTGAATCTGCCATCCTCACAGCGCCAGCTGGGCCTGCGCCTGCTGCGCCTGCGCGAGCAGCGCGGCTACAGCCAGATCGACCTGGCCCGCGCCCTGGGCCTTTCTGCCAGCTACCTGAACCAGATCGAGCGCAACAAGCGCCCGTTGACGCCCGCCGTGCAGAAGAAGCTGGGTGAGGTGTTGGGCGACGTTTCCGCCCTGTTCGACGAGGATGAACCCGCGGCATTGCAGGAATCATTGGCCGAAACCCTGCGGGACCTGGGGCTGGCCGACGTCAGTGCCACCGAGCTGCGGGCACTGGCCGGCAACCTGCCGCAGGTGAGCCGGGCGCTGCTGGACCTGCATCGCCGCCACCTGGCGTTGCGGGAACATGCCGCCGCACTGGAGTTCCAGCTGGGCGAACCCGGTGCCGGCAGCACCCTGCCGGCGGGCGACCAGGTGCGCGAGTTCTTCAACCGCATGCACAACCACATCCCGGAGCTGGATGAGCTGGCCGAGCGGTTGTTCGCCGAATGGGGACTGTCGCCGGGGCACGTCGCCCCGCGCCTGCGCCAGTTGCTGGCCGATCGCCACGGCGTGCTGGTGGAAGTGACTGCCTTGCAGGCCGGGCGCGAGAAGCGCCACTACGATGCCGGTGCCCGCCGGCTGTGGCTGCCGGACTACCTGGAGCCGGGCCAGCAGGCCTTCCAGATGGCCGCCGAACTGGCACTGCACGGCTATCTGCCGCAGATCGATGCGGTGATTGCCCGCGCCGGATTCAGCGACGAGGCGCGCATCGCGCAGGCGCGCATCGGCCTGTCGAACTATTTCGCCGGGGCCCTGGTAATGCCCTACCTGCGCTTCCTGCGTGCGGCCGAAGCCAGCAGCTACGACATCGAGCTGCTGGCGCACCAGTTCGGTGTCGGCTTCGAAGCAGTCTGCCACCGGCTGAGCACGCTGGCCCGCCGCAGCGCGCCCGGCCTGCCGTTCTTCTTCATCCGTGTGGACCGCGCCGGCAACGTCTCCAAGCGTCACTCGGCCACCGACTTCCACTTCTCGCAGGTGGGTGGCTCATGCCCGCTGTGGATCGTCTACGAGGCGTTCAACCAGCCCGGCCGCATCCTGACCCAGACCGCGCGCATGCCCGATGGGCGGCGCCATTTCTGGCTGGCCCGGCAGGTCAGCAGCGGCCCGGTTGGTCACGGCCAACCACGCAAGACTTTCGCAGTAGCGCTGGGCTGCGACCTGCAGCATGCCGAGCGGCTGGTGTATTCGCTGGGGCTGGATGTGCAGAGCCCCGGCAATTCGGTGTCGATCGGCCCGGGTTGCCGGGTGTGCCCGCGCGAGGACTGCATGCAGCGCGCGTTCGCGCAGCTGCCGGGGCGATAGGGTTGGTTCGGCAGGGCTGCGCCCTGCACCTGCACAGGCCGAAGCAACGGCAACGGCAAAAGCTGGCATTCCGTGGCGCTCACGCTGTCAGAACGACGCATTGCCCTGGTGGGTGTCGACCTTG
Source organism: Stenotrophomonas sp. YJH_SMC_36 (assembly GCF_059369935.1). NCBI lineage: Bacteria > Pseudomonadati > Pseudomonadota > Gammaproteobacteria > Lysobacterales > Lysobacteraceae > Stenotrophomonas > Stenotrophomonas sp. YJH_SMC_36. The sequence continues at coordinate 79,734 of NZ_JCAFTD010000005.1, forward strand.
GTCGACACGAACCCTGGCGATGAGCCACCGCAGGGATCAGATCGTGCCGACCAAGGTCGGCACCCACAAGACAAGGTCGGCACCCACCAGAACAGTTCAATCGGCTGCGGCAGCGGTCAGTAGATCGGCGTCACCTTCATCTGCGGCAGCGGCCGTGGTGCGCCGTCGGTGAGGTCCGGGCCGAGATCCTCCCAGCTGCGGCCCTGCTCCACCATCAGCCCCCACAACTGCTGTGACGCCAGCCGCTTGTCCTCCGAGCCCAGCTTGTACGACGGTGGCGACGGCACGCCGGCAGCCACCATCGTGTACGCCGCCCGATAGGCCAGCACCTGCTGCGCGGGATCGTCGGTACGCGCCACTTCCAGCGTGTAACGCTGGTAGGCCGAGGCCAGGTTGCGCCAGCGGATCCAGTAGTGATTCTCGAAGGAGAACGCGCAGAAGCGCGCACCGGCCAGGCTGCCCTTGTCGGCGATGCGGGTCAGCACCTCCTGCGGCATGTCCAGGTTCATGCCGCCCTCATCACCCTGCAGGGTCACGTGCACGATGCGGTCGCGATAGCCCGGAGCACGCGCCTGCAGCAGGTCGCGCCAGTTCTGCATGGTTGCCACCACCGCGAACAGGAAACGGCCAAGCTCGCCGGCGGCCACCGGCGCGGCGATGGACTGGTAGGTGCGTTGCCAGCCATGACGGTTTTCGCTGGGCAGGAACACCGATCGCTCCAGCGCCTGCCGTGCATTGCCGCCGGAGCTGACCTCCTCCGCATGCTGTGGATAGACCAGGTTGATGGCGAAGGTCGGCCAGCGCGGAAGCGCCGCGTCGAACAGATGGATCGGGAAGTTGCTGCTGATGCCCCCATCGGAGAACCAGCAGATCCGGAAGGCGGTGATCACCGGGCCGCAGGCCTGGCCGGCACTGGTCAGCCCCTCCATGCTGTCGGCCACGTTGTGTTCCGGATCGGAGGCGGTCGCTCCAGGCTCGCAGCGGCGCTCGCGGCGCGAGGGCTCATGCAGCGGCACTGCGCTGATCAGCAACGGGAAACTCAGGCTCATCCGCGTTGCCACCAGTACCGGCAGCTGCGGCCCCTGCGGCAGGCGGTAATAGAGTCGTCCATCCACGCCCAGCGGCGGACCCGCATGGTTGACCAGCCACTGCACCACGCTGGCCGGGAACAGCTGGTCGAACTCTTCGCGCAGGAACCAGAACTGCGCGCCGCCCAGCGGCAGCGTGCGGGGTTCGTTGTGCGATACGCAGGTGGTGATCATCTGCAGGGTGATGGCATGCGGGCTGTCCGGCTCGTCTGCATAGCGCGGCGCATCGTGCAGGTCGGCAAAGGTAAGCGGCACATCGGCCGGCTTGCCTGACAGCTGCTGCAGGCAGCTGTGCAGCCATTCCGTCAACGCCGGCCGGCGCGCGTCGCTGCCGAGGCCGCTGCACAGGCCCAGCAGATTGCGTCGTGCCACCCGCGCGACCCGCAGCGCGGCCCCGGCCACGCCAGCGCCGTAGGCGCACAGCAGGGACGGCAGCAATGTTGCCGCCACTCCACTCCAGCCGCCGCCCCACGCGCCCAGCGCGAGCAGCAATGCCAGCGACACCAGCACTTCCAGCGGCGCGATCTGGAACACGGCGATGGCCAGGCACAGCAGCTTGCGGGGCCAGCCTGCATTGCCGGTCAGCACCACCAGCAGCCGATAGGCTGCACGCGCGCCGCGCGCCGGCTGGAACAGACCGTAGATGAACCCGCGCCGCGACAGCTGCGCCGACACCGCCGACAATCCACCGTACCCGGCATCGCCGGGCAGCGGCTCGCCCGCCTGCTGGCGGCGATCACCATAGGCCGCCGCCGCAGCCACCGCGGCGGCGATGGCGCCTGCCGAGGTGCCACCGATGCTCTTGAAGCGATACTCGCGCGCCAGCGCCAGTACCGCATTGGGGTACACGATGCCGCTGGTGATGCCACCTTTCATGACCAGATCGCAGTACTTCGCCGCCACACGTCACCTCCCGTCCGTCGGTTGCCAGTATCGCAAGCCGGCCTCTCACTGCCTGAGAAAGGTGCCACATCCCGGTGGTGTGATGCCGGGCCTTGACCATTGCTGCCAACCGGCCTACCTTGTGCACGCCGAAGGTATTCATCTCTTCATGCGAATGAAGGGATGAATTTAAACGGGAATCCGGTGAAGGCGCTTCGCGCGCCCATTCCGGAGCTGCCCCGCAGCGGTGAATGGAAACGAATCCTGCCAACAGCACTGGGCTCGCGCCTGGGAAGCGGCAGGTAGTAGGTGGGCTGCGGCCCGCGTCCAACAGCCCGAATACCGGCCCCGGCCGGGGGACACGACCGTCCCCTGACTCGACCTGGAATCTCCGCGGGGAGGTTGCCGGGGCCGTCGTCGTCCTGCGCCTGCAGGGTGCGCGGCCACGTGCGTCCTTTTCACGGCATCCGGTTCGCCCGCGGGGGCGAAGGTCGCTGGCAAGACGCCCGTGGGCCGGCAACGGCACGCGTCGTCCTGCGGTTCCTTCGTTCCTCAATGCCGACATGCAATGAGGACACGCTGCAATGACCACTGTTACCAACCTGGGCTTTCCCCGCATCGGCGCCAAGCGCGAACTGAAGCGGGCGCTCGAACGCCACTGGGCCGGCGAGGACGACGCCGCCACCCTGCAGGCCACCGCCGCGGCGCTGCGTGCCCGGCACTGGCAGCTGCAGATCGAGGCCGGCGTCGATGTACCGCCGAGCAACGACTTCAGCCTGTACGACCAGGTGCTCGACACCGCATGGCTGTTCGATGCCATTCCCGAACGCTACCGCGAACTGGCCGCGCACGATCCACTGGCCGCCTACTTCGCCACGGCCCGTGGCCTGCAGCGCGATGGCATCGACCTGCGCGCGCTGGAGATGACCAAGTGGTTCGACACCAACTATCACTATCTGGTGCCGGAACTGCACGCGGACCAGGCCTTCGCCCTGCGCGGTGACAAGCCGCTGACCGAGTTCAACGAGGCCAGGGCGCTGGGCATCCACACCCGTCCGGTGCTGCTGGGGCCGGTGAGCTTCCTGCTGCTGTCCAAGACCACCGACGGCAGCGCCGCACTGGACCTGCTGGATGCCCTGCTGCCGGCCTATGTGCAGCTGCTCGGCCAGCTGGCCGACGCCGGTGCCGACTGGGTGCAGCTGGATGAGCCGCTGCTGGTGCAGGATCTCGACGCCGATGCGCAGGCAGCCTATGAGCGCGCCTATGCCCGGTTGGCCACGGCACGGCGTCCGAAACTGCTGGTCGCGACCTATTTCGGTGCGCTCGAGGACAACCTGGCGTTGGCCACCGGCCTGCCGGTGGACGGACTGCACGTGGACCTGGTGCGCGCGCCGGAGCAGCTGGACGCCGTGTTGAAGGCGCTGCCGGCCGAGCGCGTGCTGTCGGCCGGCCTGGTCAACGGCCGCAACATCTGGCGCACCCATCTGGACAACGCACTGATCCTGGCCCGGTTTGCCCAGGTGGACCGCGGCGCCGACCGGCTCTGGCTGGCACCGTCCTGTTCCCTGCTGCACACGCCCGTGGATCTTGCGTTGGAAAAGAAGCTGGATGACGAACTGAAGGGCTGGCTGGCGTTCTCCCGGCAGAAGCTGCAGGAACTGCGCCTGCTGGCCGACGCGCTCGATGGCAGGGTGGATGCGGAAGCGGGCCTGGCTGCCAACCGCGCTGCACTGGAGGGGCGTCGTCGCTCGCCACGCGTGCACAACCCGGCCGTGGCCGCACGCCTGGCCGCGCTGACCGTAGCCGATGCGCAGCGGCACACCGCCTACCCGCAGCGCCGCATCGCACAGCATGCGGCGCTGCAGCTGCCGCTGCTGCCCACCACCACGATCGGTTCCTTCCCGCAGACGCTGGAGGTGCGCGAGGCACGCGCCCGGCACAAGTCCGGCAAGCTGGGCCTGGCCGAGTACGAGGCCTTCCTGGAACAGCAGACCGCGCATGCGGTACGCGTGCAGGAAGCGCTGGGCCTGGACGTGCTGGTCCACGGCGAGTTCGAGCGCAACGACATGGTCGAGTACTTCGGCGAGCAGCTGGAAGGCTTCGCCTTCACCGGCAACGGCTGGGTGCAGAGCTATGGCTCGCGCTGCGTCAAGCCACCGGTGATCTTCGGCGACGTCAGCCGCCCGCAGCCGATGACGGTGCGCTGGTCCAGTTACGCGCAATCGCTCACCGACAAGCCGATGAAGGGCATGCTGACCGGTCCGGTGACGGTACTGCAGTGGTCGTTCGTGCGCGACGACCAGGAACGCGATGTGACCTGCCGGCAGATCGCGCTGGCCCTGCGGGACGAAGTGCAGGACCTGGAAGCAGCCGGCATCGGCGTGATCCAGGTGGACGAGCCGGCCATCCGCGAGGGGTTGCCGTTGCGCCGCGCCCACTGGCGCGCCTACCTGGACTGGGCGGTGGAATCGTTCCGCATCAGTACCAGCGGCGTGCGCGATGCCACCCAGATCCACACCCACATGTGCTATTCGGAGTTCAACGACATCATCCACTCGGTCGCAGCGATGGACGCGGACGTGATCTCGATCGAGACCTCACGCTCGCGCATGGAACTGCTGGATGCCTTCGTGAAGTTCAACTATCCCAACGAGATCGGCCCGGGCGTGTATGACATCCACTCCCCCCGCGTGCCGGACAAGGCGGAGATGGTGGACCTGCTGCGCAAGGCGCTGGCCGTGCTGAAGCCGGAGCAGCTGTGGGTCAACCCGGACTGCGGGCTGAAGACCCGTGGCTGGCCGGAAACCCGCGCTGCACTGCAGGCACTGGTTGCCGCCGCAGTGGAACTGCGTGCCGAGCACACCGACGCCCGCGTCGCCTGACCTGTCTCTCCACCCCGATGCACGGGCCGCCGCCGTTGCCGGCGGTCCGTGCGGTACCTGATGATGACCGAGCTCCAACGCCCCACCCTGTCCCTGCCCGCCGACGGCAAGCGCCTGCTGCTGCATTCGTGCTGTGCGCCCTGCTCCGGCGAAGTGATGGAGGCGATCACCGCCTCCGGGATCGACTACGCGATCTTCTTCTACAACCCCAACATCCATCCGGTGAAGGAATACGAGCTCCGCAAGCAGGAGAACATCCGCTTCGCCGAGCAGCATGGCGTCCCCTTCATCGACTGCGACTACGACACCGACAACTGGTTCAGCCGCGCGCGCGGCATGGAGAACGAACCCGAGCGCGGCATCCGCTGCACGATGTGCTTCGACATGCGCTTCGAGCGCACGGCGCTGTATGCGCATGAGCACGGCTACGACACCATCAGCTCGTCGCTGGGCATCTCGCGCTGGAAGAACATGGCGCAGATCAATGACTGCGGCATCCGCGCCGCGGCGCGCTACGAGGGCCTGCAGTACTGGGATTACAACTGGCGCAAGGGCGGTGGTGCCAGCCGCATGATCGAGATCAGCAAGCGCGAGCGGTTCTACCAGCAGGAGTACTGTGGCTGCGTGTACTCGCTGCGCGATGCCAACCGGCACCGCCGGGAGACCGGCCGCGAGCGGATCCGGATCGGGCTGCTGTATTACGGCCAGGACAACGAAACGCCGCAGGGCGATTGACGTGTGGCGAGGGGGCGGCCACGCTGGTCGCCTCTTCCGCCGCGCTGGAACGTCCATGCCCACCCTGCCCGCCACTGTCGCCCTGCTGGTGATCGATCTGCAGCCGGACTTCATGCCCGGTGGCGCGCTGGCCTGCGACCGCGGCGATGCGCTGGTCGCGCCGATCGCGCAGCTGCTGGCGCAGCGCCGCTACCGCACCGTGGTGGCCACCCAGGACTGGCATCCCGCGGACCATGCTTCGTTCGCCAGCCAGCACCCCGGCCATCGTCCGTTCGAAACGATCCTGCTGCATGCGCAACCGCAGACCCTGTGGCCGGACCACTGCGTGCAGGGCAGCGCCGGTGCCGCCCTGCATCCGCAGGTGGACTGGAACATGGCCGACCTGATCCTGCGCAAGGGCACCCGCCAGCAGGTGGATTCCTACAGCGCCTTCCGCGAGAACCACGGCCCCGATGGCGGACGCCCCGCCACCGGCCTGGCCGGCTGGCTGCATGAGCGCGGCATCGACGAGGTGCACGTCTGTGGCCTGGCCCGCGACTACTGCGTGCTGTGGAGCGCGCAGGACGCAGCCACGTCCGGCTTCAGGGTGAAATTCCTCTGGGACCTGACCCGGCCGGTGACCGAGGCCAACGACGGGATGGTGCGCGAAGCACTGGGCACTGCGGGGATCGGGATCCTCTGACGCACGTCCGGCCGGGCAGGTATCAGCGGAACACCACCGTGCGGTGCCCGTTGAGCAGGATGCGGTGCTCCACATGGCGGCGCACGGCACGCGCCAGCACCTGCGATTCGGTATCGCTGCCCAGGCGTACCAGGTCGCGCGGCGTCATCGCATGATCGACCCGGGCCACGTCCTGTTCGATGATCGGACCTTCGTCCAGATCCTCGGTGACATAGTGCGCGGTGGCGCCGATGATCTTGACCCCGCGCGCGTGCGCCTGGTGATAGGGCTGCGCGCCCTTGAAGCTGGGCAGGAAGCTGTGATGGATGTTGATCGCCCGGCCGGCCAGCGCGCGGCACAGGGTGGGTGAAAGAATCTGCATGTAGCGCGCCAGCACCACCAGGTCGATACGCTCGTGTTCGACCAGATCGATGATCTGCTGCTCCTGCACCGCACGCGTATCCGCGTTCACCGGCAGATGGTGGAACGGCACGCCGTAGGACGCAGCCAGCGGTGCGAAATCGGCATGGTTGGACACCACTGCCGCGATATCCACTTTCAGTTGCCCGCTGTGCGCGCGGAACAGCAGGTCATTCAGGCAGTGGCCCTGCTTGCTGACCAGCACCAGCAGGCGCGCACGACGCCGACCGTCCTGCAGCTGCCAGTCCATGCCGAACTCGCGGGCCAGTGCCGCCATGGACGCATGTACCGTGTCCAGGGGCAGGCTGGCGTCGCGGTCGAAATGCACGCGCAGGAAGAAGCGGCCGCTTTCCTCGTCGCCGAACTGCTGGGCGTCGAGGATGTTGCAGCCATGATCGAACAACAGGCCCGACACGCGGTAGACGATGCCGGTACGGTCGGGGCAGGACAGGGTGAGGATGGAATCGGGTCGCATCCTGCAAGTGTAGGGCAGCACCCCGCCCGCGTGATCCATTGTCACCGATGCAACGAACCACTTCGGACAGTTCCAAGTGATCGTGGCGGGCTTTCGTGGCACGCTGGCGGGTCATGAACCTGTTGCAGCTGATCCGCAGCTTCACCCGCACCGCAGACACCGGCAGTATTGCCGCTGCGGCCCGCAGCCTTGGCATCAGCGCCACCGCCGTCGGCCAGAACATCCATCGCCTGGAGGCACACCTGGGCGTGCGCCTGCTGAACCGCAGCACGCGCCAGCTGGCGCTGAGCGAGGCCGGTGCGCTGTACCTGGCGCAGGTGCGCCACATCGAAACCGATCTGGCGCGGGCGCAGGCCCTGGTCACCAGCGGTGACATCGAGCCGGCCGGGCCATTGCGCATCGCCAGCAGCCGCGCGTTCGGCCGCCACGTGCTGGCGCCCCTGCTGCCTTCACTGCAGCAACGCTATCCGCAGCTGCAGCTGGAACTGCGGCTGTCCGACCGGGCCGTGCAGCATGGTCCGGAGGCGGTCGATGCCAGCATCCGCATCGGTGCGCAGCTGGAGGACGGCGTCGTGGCGCGGCCGCTGGCACGCATTCCCTTCGTCTTCTGCGCCTCGCCTGCCTACCTGCAGGCGCATGGCTGCCCACAGGAGCCGTCCGAACTGCGCGGGCATCGGGGTGTGCTGCATCGTTTCCCCACCGATGGGCGGCCTCTGCGCTGGGGCCTGCGCAAGGGCGACCAGCGCGCGGATGCGCCGCTGCCGCCCGGCATGGTGTGCGATGACATCGACGCGCTGGCCGAACTGGCCGCGGCCGGTGCCGGCATCACCCGGCTGGCGGCCTTCGTGGCCGATCCCTTTCTGCGCGATGGCCGGTTGCAGGCGGTGTTCGGCGCGGACAGCGCATGGCGCCCGGAACCGATGGAGGTCTATTTCTGCGTCAGCGACCGCCGCGACTTCACCGCCAGGATCCGTGCGCTGTTCGATCACCTGCAGGCCGGCCTGCCGCCGGCCTGGCGGGCATGACCTTCAGCGCGGGGTGAACACGCCGCGTGCCTCACGCGGCTCGCAGCGCAGGTACTGCGCAGCCGGCACCACGCTGTCGCCCAGCGCGGCTGCCGCGTGCCAGGGCCAGCGCGGGTCGTAGAGGATGCCGCGGGCCAGGGCGATGGCATCGGCGTGGCGATGACGCAGGATCGATTCGGCCTGCTCCGGTTCGGTGATCATCCCCACCGCGATGACCGGCATGCGCACCTTGGCCTTGATCGCGGCCGCGAACGGCACCTGGTAGCCCGGCCCGACGCTGATCTTCTGGCGCTCATCCAGGCCGCCGCTGGACACGTGCAGGAAATCGCAGCCACGCGCGTCCAGCACCTGGGACAGCGCTTCGCTCTGCAGCAGATCCCAGCCACCGTCGACCCAGTCGCTGGCGGAGATGCGCACGCCGACGGCCACCTTGTCGGACACTGCCGCGCGCACGGCATCGAATACCTCTACCAGCAGGCGCAGGCGATTGGGCAGCGAACCCCCGTAGCCATCGGTGCGCCGGTTGCTCAGCGGTGACAGGAACTGGTGCAGCAGATAGCCGTGCGCGGCATGCACTTCGATCAGTTCGAAGCCCAGGCGTTCGGCGCGCACCGCGCTGGCGGCGAAGGCAGCAACGATTCCCGCGATGCCCGCCTCATCCAGTTCCTGCGGCGCGGGATCGGCAGCATGGAACGGCAGCGCTGACGGCGCCACCGTGGTCCAGCCACGTGCATCATCGGCCGGCAGCTGGCCACCGCCGTCCCAGGGACGCTGTACCGAGGCCTTGCGGCCGGCATGGCCCAGCTGGATGCCCAGCGGCATCGGCGACCAGCGCCGCACGCTGGCCAGCACGTGTGCCAGCGCAGCTTCGGTACCGTCATCCCACAGGCCGAGGTCGGCCCAGCTGATGCGTCCACGCGGCTCAACCGCCGTCGCTTCCAGGATCAGCAGGCCGGCACCGGATTGCGCCAGGTTGCCCAGATGCATGGCATGCCAATCGCTGGCGCGCCCGTCTTCGGCGGAATACTGGCACATCGGCGCGATGACGATGCGGTTGGACAGGGTCAGGCGGCCGAAGGTGATCGGCGAGAACAGCTGGCTCACGAGGGGTGCAGGGACGGGCAGAGGGGGGTGCGTATTGCACCGCTGCAAGGGCGGCGAATCAACCATGTGGATGGATCGCTGTTTCGCGGTGGCGCTGCATGCTCGCCGGGCATGGCCTGGCGCTACCCGATGACGAACCCGGCCAGCGCTTCAGCGCAATCGCGCTCGTCCTTGAACTGCAGCAGGTCGTCGGCACGGGTGCGGCCACGGTTCACGGCAGCCACCGGCAATCCGGCCTTTGCTGCGGCCTGCACGAAACGAAAGCCGGAATAGACCATCAGCGAGGACCCCACCACCAGCACGGCATCGGCCTGCTGCAGGTGCTCATGCACTGCCGCCACGCGTTCACGCGGCACGTTCTCGCCGAAGAACACCACGTCCGGCTTCAGCAGGCCGCCACAGGACGGACAGTCGGGCACCACGAAGGAGGAAAAATCGGTCTCCAGATCAGCGTCGCCGTCGGGGGCGATGCCGGCCTCGAGCGTGTCCCAGCCGGGATTGGCGTCCAGCAGGCGCTGCTGGAACGCCTGGCGACCGCTGCGGCGCTCGCAGCCCATGCAGCGCACCAGGTCCAGCCGCCCATGCAGGTCGATCACGTTCTGGCTGCCGGCGCGCTGGTGCAGGCCATCCACGTTCTGGGTCAGCAGCAACTGCACCTTGCCTTGCTTCTCCAGCGCGGCCAGCGCCTGGTGGGTGCCGTTGGGCTGGGCCAGGCCGAAGCGCGGCCAGCCCAGCAGGCTGCGTGCCCAGTAGCGCTGGCGGGTGGCGGCCTCGCCCATGAATGCCTGGTAGGTGACCGGCGGCGTGCGTTTCCATTGGCCATCGGTATCCCGGTAATCGGGGATTCCCGAGGCCGTGCTGCAGCCAGCGCCGGTCAGCACGAACAGGCGCTGGGCGCGGTCGATGAAGTCGGTCAGCGGCGGGGTCATGCCACCCAGATGGGGGCAGCACGGCGCCCCCACAAGCGCCGGCTCAGGGCGCCGGCAGCGGCGGTACCGCGATCGGCTGGCCCGCCTCGTCCAGCGCGATCATCACGAAGTGGCCGCGCGTGCAGAGCCTGCGCTCGCCGCTGTGCAGGTCTTCGGCAATCAGTTCCACCTCGACCTTCATCGAGCTGCGGCCGACCTCGACGATGCGGCCGATCGTTTCCACCATCTGGCCGATGCGGATCGGCAGCTTGAAGTCGACCTGGTCGCTGCGCGCGGTCACCACGGTGCGGCGCGAGTAGCGGGCGGCGGCGAGGAAGGCGGCCTTGTCCATCCACGCCAGCGCCTGGCCACCAAACAGCGTGCCCATATGGTTGGTATGGTTGGGAAAGACGATTTCGGCCATGCGCACTTCGATCGGTGGCACGGTTTCAGGGATTGGGGTCATGGGTAGGGCTTCGGTGTGGGGTGCGGCAATGTTAAGCCAGGCCCCGTACAGGCAGCGCTACACTGCGCCACGCCCACTGCCAGGACTGCCCATGCCCGCGACCTCCGATCTGCTGGCGTTCGCCCTCATCTCGCTGGGCATGGTGCTCACGCCCGGGCCGAACATGATCTACCTGGTCTCGCGCTCGATCTGCCAGGGCCGCCGCGCCGGCCTGGTCTCGCTGGGTGGGGTGGTGCTGGGTTTCGTGTTCTACATGCTGTGCGCGGCGCTGGGCATCACCGCCCTGCTGATGACGGTGCCGTTCGCCTACGACGCGCTGCGCATCGGGGGGGCGTTGTACCTGCTGTACCTGGCCTGGCAGGCGCTCAAACCCGGTGGCCGCTCGCCGTTCGCGGTGCGCGACCTGCCGCCGGACAGCCCACGCAGATTGTTTGCGATGGGCTTTCTGACCAATCTGCTGAACCCGAAGATCGCGGTGATGTACCTGTCCCTGCTGCCGCAGTTCCTGCATCCGGACGGACACGGCAGCGTTCTGATGCAGTCGCTGGTCCTGGGTGCTACCCAGATCGTGGTGAGCCTGAGCGTGAACGCGGTGATCGTGGTGCTGGCCGGCAGCATCGCGGCATTTCTCGCCGGGCGCCCCACTTGGCAGGCGGCACAGCGCTGGCTGATGGGCACGGTCCTGGCCGGGCTGGCGGTGCGCATGGCGGTGGAAGGGCGGCGGTAGCGCCGGGCCATGCCCGGCGCCACCCACAAAAAACCCCGGCATCGGCCGGGGTTTTCGCTGCGACAGGCCTGACCGGACGGGTCAGAAGTTCATGTCGAAGGCAACTTCGCCCTGCACGCCGACCTGGTAGGCCGAAACGCGGCGTTCGAAGAAGTTGGTCAGCTCCTGCACGTCCTGCAGTTCCATGAACGGCAGCGGGTTGCGCACGTTGTACTTCTTTTCCATGCCCAGCTTGGCGAAGTGCTGGTCGGCGCAGTGCTGCAGGTACTGGCGCATGTCGCGCGTGGAGATGCCCGCCACGCCGCCGGACAGCACGTCCTCGGCGAACTGCACTTCGCATTCGATCGCTTCGGCCAGCATGTCGTACACCTGCTGCTTCATCTCGTCATCGAACAGGTCCGGCTCTTCCTCGCGGACCACGCGCACCGACTCGAACGCGAACTCCATGTGGGCGCTTTCGTCGCGGAACACCCAGTTGGTGCCCGAGGCCAGGCCCGGCAGCAGGCCGCGCGAACGGAAGTAGTACACGTAGGCGAACGCAGCAAAGAAGAACAGGCCTTCGATGCAGGCGGCGAAGCAGATCTGGTTGAGCAGGAACTGGCGGCGCTGTTCGCGGGTCTCGATGCGGGTCAGGTCCTGGATCGAGTCGATCCACTTGAAGCAGAAATCGGCCTTCTTCTTGATCGAGTCGATGTTCTCCACCGCCGAGAACGCCTTGGCGCGCTCTTCCGGGTCCGGCAGGTAGTTGTCGAGCAGGGTCAGGTAGAACTGCACGTGCAGCGCTTCTTCATACAGCTGGCGCGACAGGTACATGCGCGCTTCCGGCGCATTGAGGTGCTGGTACAGGTTCAGCACCAGGTTGTTGGACACGATCGAATCGCCGGTGGCGAAGAACGCGACCAGGCGATGGATCAGGTGGCGCTCACCCGGCGACATCTTGCTGTGCAGGTCGGTGATGTCGATCTGGAAATTGATCTCTTCCACCGTCCAGGTGTTCTTGATCGCATTCCGGTACATGTCATAGAACTGCGGGTAGCGCATCGGGCGCAACGTCAGTTCAAAACCGGGATCGAGCAGCATCTGCTTGGGCTTGTCGGCCATGGGTGTTTCCTTGTCTTCTCGGGTCAAAACGCCGGGCATGGCCCGGCGCTACCTTGTCATTGCGCAGCCGGGCCGAGCCCGGCTCCATCTACGGCACAGCGCGCGATTACTGGCAGGCCTCGCAGGCTTCCGGGTTCTCCAGCGAGCAGGCGATGGCTTCGTCCGGGCTGAACACCTTGGCCGGGGCCGCGTTGCTGACCGTGGTCTTGGCGATCTTGGTGGCCGGACGCGAGCGCAGGTAGTAGGTGGTCTTGATGCCCTGCTTCCACGCGTACATGTACATGGACGACATCGCGCCAATGTTCGGGCTTTCCATGAACAGGTTGAGCGAGGCCGACTGGTCGATGAAGGCGCCACGCTCGGCGGCCATGTCGATCAGCGAACGCATCGGCAGTTCCCACGCAGTGCGGTAGACCTCACGCAGGGTTTCCGGAATCTGCGTCAGGCCGGCGATGGAACCTTCGGCCAGCTTGATGGCATCGCGCATGTCGGCGGTCCACAGGCCCAGCTTCTTCAGCTCGTTCACCAGGTAGCGGTTGACCTGCAGGAAGTCACCGGACAGGGTTTCGCGCTTGAACAGGTTGGACACCTGCGGCTCGACGCACTCGTAGCAGCCGGCGATGGAGGCGATGGTCGCGGTCGGGGCGATCGCGATCATCAGCGAGTTGCGCAGGCCGTGCTCCTTGATGCGGGCACGCAGGGCATCCCAGCGCGCGGTGTCTTCCGGCACCACGTTCCAGGCGTCGAACTGCAGTTCGCCACTGGCGGCACGGGTGTCGTTGAACGACGGGTGCTTGCCGCGTTCCTGGGCCAGCTCGGTCGAGGTTTCCAGCGCGTGGAAGTAGATCGTCTCGGCGATCTTCTTCGACAGGGCACGGGCTTCGGCGCTGTCGAACGGCAGGCGCTTGCGGAAGAACACGTCCTGCAGGCCCATGCAGCCCAGGCCGACCGGGCGCCAGCGCAGGTTGGCGCGGCGGGCGGTTTCGATCGGGTAGAAGTTCAGGTCGATGACACGGTCGAGCTGGCGCACGGCCAGGCGCACGGTCTCGGCCAGCTTCTCGAAGTCGAACTCGTTGTGCTCGTCGAAGTGGTTGCCCAGGTTGATCGAACCCAGGTTGCACACCGCGGTTTCATCGTTGGAGGTGACCTCCAGGATTTCCGTGCACAGGTTGGACAGGTGGATCACGTTGCCCGGACGCAGGGTCTGGTTGCTGGCGCGGTTGCACTTGTCCTTGAAGGTCATCCAGCCGTTGCCGGTCTCGGCCAGCGTACGCATCATGCGGGCGTACAGCTTGCGGGCAGAGATGGTGCGGTTGGCCTTGCCCTGGGCTTCGGCCTGCAGATAGGCCTGCTCGAAGGCTTCGCCGAACAGATCGGTGAACTCCGGCACGACGCGCGGATCGAACAGCGACCATTCCTGGTCGGCCTCGACGCGCTTCATGAACAGGTCCGGCACCCAGTTGGCCAGGTTCAGGTTGTGGGTACGGCGGGCTTCGTCACCGGTGTTGTCACGCAGCTCAAGGAAATCCTCGATGTCGGCGTGCCAGGTTTCCAGATACACGCAGGCCGCGCCCTTGCGCTTGCCACCCTGGTTCACCGCCGCCACGGACGAGTCCATGGTCTTCAGCCACGGCACGATGCCGTTGGAATGGCCGTTGGTGGACTTGATGAGCGAACCACGCGAACGCACGCGGGTGTAGCTGACGCCGATGCCGCCGGAGAACTTCGACAGCTGGGCGATGTCGCCGTACTTGGAGTAGATCGACTCCAGCGAGTCCTGCGGCGAATCGAGCAGGAAGCACGAGGACAGCTGCTCGTGGGTGGTGCCGGAATTGAACAGGGTCGGGCTGGACGGCAGGTAGTCCAGGTTGCCCATGCGCTTGTACAGCGCCAGGGTCTCGGACACGTCCTCGCTCAGCGCGCTGGCGATGCGCAGGAAGAACTGCTGCGGGGTCTCGATCACCTTGCGGGTGTGCGGATGGCGCAGCAGGTAGCGGTCGTACAGGGTACGCAGGCCGAAGTAATCGAAGTTCAGGTCCAGCGAGATGTCGATCGCATCGTTGAGCTTGCGCGCGTTGGTCTGCACGAAGTTCAGCAGGCGGTCGTTGATCAGGCCGACTTCATGGCCACGGCTGACCGACTGCGAGAAGGCATAGATTTCCTGGCCCGACACTTCCTTGGCGATGTAGTTGGCCAGCAGGCGCGCGGCCAGACGGCCGTACTCGGGTTCTTCACCGATCAGCAGGGCGGCGGTGCGGATGGACAGCTCGTCCAGCTCGCGGGTGGTGGCGCCGTTGTACAGGCCGGAAATGGTGCGGGTGGCCACGCGCATCGGATCGACGGCGTGCAGGCCTTCGGAGGAACGCTGCACCGCACGCACGATCTTGTTCAGGTCCACCAGTTCGGTCGTGCCATTGCGCTTGGTCACACTCATCGCGTTGGCCGTCGGCGGCGACGTCAACAGGAACTCGCTTTCCTTTTCGATGGTGGCGCTGGTTTCGGTGGTCACGGCGTGTGTCCTCTTGGCGTGATGGGGTGGTTGCAGGTGCATCGGTGGCGCGGCCCAGGACATGACGGTCCAGGATGGCAGCTGGGCGTCGCAGGAGGTGAGACCTGCGCCTGCCGCTGCCGTGACGGTCGTGGACGGGGGTGCCGCGTGGCTCCCGCCTCTGCGCCTTCCCCGTTGTCCTTGCGACGTGGGGTCGCTGCGACCGATGGCCACAAGATAGTGGGGGTGGTGGGGTCCGTCAACGCCAAATGTAGTGAAATTCGGCAATCCCTTGCGCCGCAAGGATCGTGCCATCGGCGCCCGGATCGGACGCTTTGGACCTGCCGGAACGGGCCGCGCAGTCAAGACCGGAACGCGTCATTCCGGCGGTACAACGGAGTGCGGAAACAGAACAATGACAGCTTCACATGACAGTAACGGAATGACCAAGGGACAACCCTGTGGATAGAAGGTGGGCAGCCGGTGGACGGCGTGACTTCCGGCCGATGACGGACAGGCCGGAGAGGCGGACGCTGGGCTCTGGCGACTGGAAAAGGAATGTCCAATGGACCTGCGACTGCCTGCCCTGGCAGTGCTGTCGGCGCTGTGCATCATGCCGGCGCAGGCGGCCGACGCGCCGAAGCTGCACGCGGACCAGTGTGGCATCCGCACGGACTATGACGTGCTGGTGGACAGCGGCGGCATCTGGCTGCGACACGGCCCACAGGCGCCGCACGAGGTGGTGTTCCACGATGGTGTGCTGAGCCTGGATGACACGATCGTGCCGGTCAGCGACGCCGATGCCGCCCGCCTGCGCCAGCTGGAGGCCGGCGCGCGCCGGTTGATGCCCGCCGCCACGGCATTGGCGCGCGATGTCAGCCAGCTGAGCTTCGACGCGCTCGATGGCGTCTACGAGAGCCTGACCGGCACCGCCAACAGCCGCAAGGTCAGGCGCCTGCGGCGGCAGGCGGATGACTGGATCGAGGGGACGCTCGGAAAGGGCTACTGGGAACAGGCGACCTTCGGTCCCGGATTCGAGGCGAAGGTGCAGGACATGGCCGAGACGCTGTCCGGCTCGATCGCCCGCAGCGTGCTCTGGCAGGTCTTCACCGGCCGCAGCGACGCCATGGAGGAACGTGCCGAGCGCCTGGATGCCGAGCTGGACCGGCGCCTGGAAGCCGGTGCCCAGCGTGTGGAGGCCAGCGCGATGGCGTTGTGCCCGCTGGTGCGTGCGCTGGCCGATACCCACGATGCGCTGGAAGTGCGTTACCAGGGCCAGCCGCTGCGGCTGCTGGAGCGCAGCGACAACGGCCTGCAGGTGTCGACCGGGCCGGAGGAGCGGCCGCAGGGCAACGCACTGGCGCCCAGCCGGTAACGTCGAGCTGCCGCTGCAGCGCCTGCGCGCGGCTGCCCTTCCGGCAGATCGTGCAGCTCCCGGGCCCTCACGCCCGGTGCGGGGTACCCAGGTATTCAGCGCTCTGCATCTCGATCAGGCGCGAGGCGGTGCGCTCGAACGCGCCCTGCAGGCGCTGGCCGGTGTACAGCTCGACCGGCGAGGTGCTGGCGGTGCAGACCAGGTTGACGTGGCGGTCGTACAGTTCGTCGATCAGGTTGACGAAGCGGCGCGCGGCGTCCTCGTTCAGGCGATCGAAGGCGGGAATGCCGCCCAGCAGCACCGTATTGAACTCGTGTGCGATCTCGATGTAGTCCGATGGGCCGCGCGGGCCTTCGCACAGGGCGGCGAAGTCGAACCAGGCGATGCTCTTGCCCCGGCCGCGGACCGGAATCTTGCGGCCTTCGATCTCGATGTTGCCGGCCTTGGCGGGCTGACCACCACTCAGTTCGTTCCAGCGCGTGGCGAGCCAGTCGTCGCTATCGGCGGCCAGCGGCGCGCGGTACACCGGCGAGCGGGTCAGCGCGCGCATCCGGTAATCCTCCGTGCCTTCGGCGTACAGCTCGACGCAGAAGCGCTGCAGCAGGCTGATGGCGGGCAGGAAGCTCTCGCGCTGCAGGCCATTGAGATACAGGTTCTCCACCGCCGTATTGGAGGTGGTGACCAGGGTCACGCCCTCGGCGAACAGGCGTTCGAGCAGGCGCGCCAGCAGCATGGCGTCGCCGATGTCGGTGACGAAGAATTCGTCCAGCACCAGCACGCGCAGGTTGCTGCGCCATTCCTGGGCGATCTTCGCCAACGGGTCGCTCTGGCCCTGGTGCTCGCGCAGGCGCTCGTGGACGCTGCGCATGAAACGATGGAAGTGGGTGCGGTACTTCTGCTTGATTGGCAGCCCGTCGTAGAACAGATCCACCAGGAAGGTCTTGCCGCGGCCGACACCCCCCCAGAAATACAGCCCCTTGACCGGCTCGGGCTTCTTCCAGAACGAGGACAACCGGTCCAGCCAGCCGTCGTCGGCGTTGTCCAGCAGGCCCACGTGGATGCGGTCCAGCTCGGCCAGCGCCGCGTGCTGGGCGGGGTCATCCTGCCAGTCACCCCGGGCAACCCCGGCCGCATACCGCTGCGACGGGGTCAACTCGACTGCACTCATGCCGCTGCGCCCAGCCAGTGCTTGACGCCGTGGGTCAACGCACCACGCAGGTCGATCAGCTTGCGATGGAAGAAGTGGCTGGTGTCGGGCATCCGCACCAGCTCATGCGGAGCCTGCAGCGCGTCCAGCCACTGATAGACCGCCTGCGGGTCGACGATCTCGTCCTGCTCGCCCTGGATCACCAGCCAGCGGGCCGGTGGCTGCACGCCGTCGAAATCCCAGCGGCCGGCAGGCGGCGCGATCGAGATCAGCGCCTCCGGCTGCAGCGTGGCGGCGGCCTTCAGCGAAACGAACGCACCAAAGCTGAAGCCGGCCAGCCACAGGCGGTCGTCGGGGCGCTGGCTGCGCACCCAGGCGGTCACGGTCTTCAGGTCATCCTGCTCGCCCACGCCGCCATCGAAGGTGCCCGCCGAACCACCGACGCTGCGGAAGTTGAAGCGCACCGTGGCGATGCCCAGCTCGCGCAGGGTGCTGGCGGTCATGGTGACCACCTTGTTGTGCAGGGTGCCGCCCTCGGTGGACAGCGGGTGGCAGACGATGGCCACGATCGGCTGCACCGGCACATCGGCCTTGGGCAGGTCGACGACCACTTCCAGCGGGCCGGCCGGGCCGTCCAGTTCGAGGCAGGTGGTTTCGCCAGGGGCGACGGGGAACGAAGGCTTGTGCATGGCACCATGATACCGTCCCCCGCCCCTGCCCTGTGCCCGCCCCATGCTCTACCTGTCTTTGGCCGTGATCTGCAGCGTGCTGGTTTCGGTGTTGTTGAAGGTGGCCGGACGCCGCCAACTGGATGTTGCGCAGATGGTCACCTGGAACTATCTGGTGGCTGCGACCCTGACCGCCGTGGTGCTGCAGCCGCCGCTGGATGCGCTGCGCGCGCCGCATGCCCCGTGGCCGTCGTTGCTGGCGCTGGCGGTGGTGCTGCCCTCGATCTTCCTGGTGCTGGGCCGCGCGGTGGCGGTGGCCGGCATCGTCCGCAGCGACGTGGCGCAGCGGCTGTCGCTGCTGCTGTCACTGGCGGCGGCGTTCCTGTTCTTCGGCCAGACCGCCACGCCGTGGAAGCTGGCCGGGCTCGGCCTGGGCCTGCTGGCGATGGTGGCCATCAGCCTGCGCCCGCGCGGCCAGGCGGTGGCGTCCTCGCCGGGTGGCTGGGGCTGGCTGCTGGGCGTGTGGGGCGGCTTCGCGGTGGTGGACGTGCTGCTCAAGCAGGTGGCGCTGTCCGGCACGCCGTCGATGGCGGCGGTGCTGGCCAGCTTCAGCGTGGCCTTCGTGCTGATGCTGGCATTGCAGCTGTGGCGGCACTTCAGCGGTCGCAGCCGGCTGGCCTGGCACAACCTCGGCGCGGGTGCGCTGCTGGGCCTGCTCAACGGCGGCAACATCCTGTTCTATGTGCACGCGCACCAGGCGATGCCGGACAGCCCGGCCACGGTGTTCGCCGGCATGAACATCGGCGTGGTGGTACTGGGCGCGCTGGTGGGCGTGTTTGCCTTTGGCGAACCGACCACGAAGTGGAACCGGGCCGGCCTGGCGCTGGCAGTGCTGGCGATCGGATTGATCGCCTGGGGGTGAGTACGGCCCGGGGGTCGGATCCCATTCCGTTGGAATGGGATCCGACCCCGGCGTTGGGCATTACTTGTCGAAGCCCAGCAGCAGCGGGTCGTGGTCGGAACTGCGCCATGGGCCGGGCACATTGCGCCCCTGGTAGCCGCTGGCGTCCTGCTCGTCGGCATTGCTGTGCCATTCGGCGGCGCCCGCCAGGCGGCGTGCCATGGACGGACTCAGCAGGGCGTGGTCGAGGCGGCCGCTGTAGCCGTTGTAGACGTAGCTGTAGGGATGTTCGACCTTGGCCACCTTGAAGGCGTCCTGCCAGCCCAGCGTGTGCAGCGTGCGGATCGGATCCTCCATCGCATAGGCGTTGAAATCGCCCAGCATCACCACATCCTTCACCTTCAGGCGCGCGGCTTCGGCCTGCACCCACTGGTTGAGCTGGCGGGCCGATTCGACGCGCGTCGCATTCCAGCAGCCCTGGCCATCGTTGCGGTCGGCGTCGGCACCGCTGGCGTCGCGGCACCCCTTGGACTTGAAGTGGTTGGCGACCACCATGAACGGCGCGCCCTTGCCCTGGAAAGCCTGCGCCAGCGGTGCGCGGCTGTGCTCGGCAAACGGGCCATCAAGCTTGGTCAACGGCGGGCCCAATGTCTTGAACGCACCGCGCTTGTAGATGATGCCGACGCGGATGGGATTGGTGCCGGGGCCTTCGCCCGGATCGACCGCCACCCATGCGTCGTCCGGTCCGGCGTGCGGCCGGTCATTGAGCGCGGCCAGCAGCTCGGCAATGGCCGACTGCGGTCCGTAGCCATCGTTCTCCAGCTCCATCAGGGCGGCGATGTGGGTATCGAGTGCATTGATGGTGGCGACCAGCTTGGCTACCTGGGCCTTGTGCTCCTCGAGCGTGCGGGCACCGCGCAACGTCGGGAAGCCGCCGCCCTGGCCGTCGCCATTGAAGTAGTTTTCCAGGTTGAACGCCGCGATACGCAGGCTGCCAGGCACCTCCGGCACCGCCGGCCGCTGCAGTGCGGGCAGGCTCAGCGTGCCTTCCACCTGCAGCTGCGGGCGGCCCTGCGCGTCCACGCGGACAGTGCCTTCCACATTGCGCAGCAGCATGCCGGTGCGCAGCACCGGGTTGCCCGGCAGGTAGGCCACGCTGCCCGGATCACGCACGTCGCTGCCATCGTCCAGGACCAGGCGGCGGCGCAGGTTGTCAGCCATCACCTGTTCGATGCCGGCGGTGCCTGGCGCGGCCACTTCGGTCGGCTGCCACAGGCGACCGCCGAAGGCGACCGTCAGCTGGCCGGAGCGTTCCAGAGCGTCGGTGCCGGCCAGGGTCAGCGGCGCAGCGATGCGCACACGCTGGCCGTCCAGCGCGCGCCAGTCGGCCGGCGCGGTGGCCAGTACAACGGTGGAGTTGCGTGGGGTGGACGTCGCCGGGGCCGGCATGGCCTGCGGCTGGGCCTGGGCAAAGGCAGATGCCGGCAGCAGCAGGGACAGGACGAGAACAAGGGAACGGCGGCGCATCGACGGGCAGACTCCACGGAATGGGGGCACAGACTAACCCCGAAATACGAACGCCCGACTGCAGCCCGGCGATCTGCCCAGGTGGGCAAAGCCCCGGGGGCCGTCGACGACGGGATCGCAGCGCCGGGCCCATGCCCGGCAGCCGCCCATGCAGGTGGAGCAGAGGCTGCCGAGGGCAGGCCCGGCGCTGCGGAAAGGCCCTACTTCAGGTTGCCCAGCATCCAGTCCACGGTGGCGTGGATCTGTTCCTCGGTCAGCGCCGGGTTGCCGCCCTTGGGAGGCATGATGCCGCCGTCCGGGCCGGTGTAGCCCTCGATGGCGTGCTTGTAGAGCGTGTCCTTGCCCTGCGTGATGCGCTGGTCCCAGTGCGCGCGGTCCAGGGTCGGCGCCTGGCCCACCCCGGTGGTGTGGCAGGCGGTGCACAGGTTGTCGAAGATGACCTTGCCATCGGTGGTGCCGCCGTAGGCCACCTGCGAGGCGGCCTTGGCCAGCGCGGCCGCCTTGGCCGCCGCCTGCGCGGCTGCACCGGTACTGCCGGCGTACACCGCTCCGGTCGGCGCGATGCGCTGTTCGGTGCGTTTGGCCGCAGTGGGCGACACCTCGGGCGGAATCCGGGTGTGCAGGAAGGCGGCAAGGAAGATCAGACCCAGAGTGATGGCCATCAACAGCGCGATCACCATGGAGAAGCGTTTCAGGAACTCCAGATCGTAATTCCGCACTCTTCGTTACCCCTGGCTGGTAGTCGTTGGACCACGGCTGAGCGACTGCGTGATGGGCCGAGTATAGAACGCGCCCTGCGCGCGACAACAGGCTTCGCTGCTGGTGCGTCGCAGCATTGCGGGATCGGCCACATGCGGTAGCGCCGGGCCATGCCCGGCGAGCACGCAGCGCCGCAGAAGCCGCCGGGCATGGCCCGGCGCTACCGCTTCACCGGTGCGCCGATGGCACGCAGGCAGAAGCTGCAGATGGCGTCGACCAGCGCATCCTCGTCGCGATGCGCTTCACGGCTGGGCGCAGTCGGGCCAACCATCGCTTCGGTGAAGGCCCCGACCAGGCACGCGGCCGCCACATGCGCATCCTGCGCAGGCAGTTCGCCGGCGGCCACACCTTCCTCCACCAGGCGCAGGAACACATCGCCGAAGGCACGGCGGCCGCGCATGCGCTCGGCTTCCACGTCCGGATCGACCGGTTCGACGATGAAGGCGTGGGCCAGCCCCGGACCCGCCAGGGCGCGACGCACGAAGGCGGCGATGGCCAGCCGCAGGCGCTCGCTGGCGGCCTCCGGGCCGCTGGCGATGCGTTCCATGATCGCCACTTCATGGGCCACCGCCGCGTTGAGCACCTCCACGAACAGGTCGGCCTTGGAGGGGAAATGACGGTAGATCAGGCCGGTGGAGACCCCCGCCTGGGTTGCCACGGCGGTCACCGGGGCGTTTCGCCAGCCGCCGGTGGCGACCCGTTCACGGGTTGCCAGCAGGATCCGCTCGCGGGCCCCGGCCAGGCGTTCTTCCATCAGTGCAGAGCGTTTGTAGGCCATGTTTTGATTCTGGTTTCAATTTTTGAATTTGTGTTCACTTCTTTCCCGAACCCCGTTACGCTGGGGCCTCGCCCGTGCCGGCGCGGTCCTGGAAACCATCGCCGGCAAGCCCTGGGTGCGTCCATCCCCCACTTTGCCGCCGTGGAGCCGCTGTAATGCACGTGCCATCCCTGAACTTCGATCTCGGTGAAGAGATCGACCTGCTGCGCCAGAGCGTGGCCCATTTTGCCGCCGCCGAGATCGCGCCGCTGGCGGCCGAGGCCGATGCGACCAACCAGTTCCCGCAGGCACTGTGGCCGAAACTGGGCGAACAGGGCCTGCTCGGCCTTACCGTCGAGGAAGAATACGGCGGTACCGGCATGGGCTACCTGGCCCACGTGGTGGCGATGGAAGAGGTCTCGCGCGCCTCCGGCGGCATCGGCCTGTCCTATGGCGCGCACTCCAACCTGTGCGTGAACCAGCTGCGCAAGAACGGCAGCGAGGCGCAGAAGCAGCGCTTCCTGCCCGACCTGTGCAGCGGCGCCAAGGTGGGCGCACTGGCGATGAGCGAACCCGGCGCCGGTTCGGACGTGGTATCGATGAAGCTGCGCGCCGACAAGCGTGGCGATCGCTATGTCCTCAACGGCAACAAGATGTGGATCACCAACGGCCCGGACGCCGATGTGCTGGTGGTCTATGCCAAAACCGACATGGACGCCGGCGCCAGGGGCATCACCGCCTTCCTGGTTGAAAAGGGCATGCCGGGTTTCTCCACCGCGCAGAAGCTGGACAAGCTGGGCATGCGTTCCTCGCCGACCTGCGAGCTGGTGTTCCAGGACTGCGAGATTCCCGAAGAGAACGTGCTCGGCAGCGTCGGCGGTGGCGTGCGCGTGCTGATGTCCGGCCTGGACTACGAGCGCGTGGTGCTGTCCGGCGGCCCGCTGGGGCTGATGGCTGCGGCCATGGACGTGGTGATGCCGTACGTGCACGAACGCCACCAGTTCGGCGAAGCGATCGGCAGCTTCCAGCTGATCCAGGCCAAGATCGCCGACATGTACGTGGGCCTGGGCGCCTGCCGCGCCTACGTGTACGCCGTGGCACGCGCCTGCGACCAGGGCCGTACCACCCGCCAGGACGCGGCCGGTGCGATCCTGTACGCCGCCGAGAAGGCCACCTGGCTGACCGGGCAGGCGATCCAGATCCTCGGTGGCAACGGCTACATCAACGAGTACCCGACCGGCCGCCTGTGGCGCGACGCCAAGCTGTACGAGATCGGTGCGGGCACGTCGGAGATCCGCCGCATGCTGATCGGCCGTGAATTGTTCCAGCGCACCCTGTAAGGCCACCCCATGACCGTCCTGAACAGCCAGCTGCAACCGGGCAGCGACACGTTTGAAAGCAACCGCGCGGCGATGCAGGCCGTGGTCGACGATCTGCACGCCACCCTCGCTCGCACCGCCCTGGGCGGCAGCGAGGCGGCGCGCGCCAAGCACACCGCGCGCGGCAAGCTGCTGGTACGCGACCGCATCGACGCCCTGCTCGATGCCGGCAGTGCCTTCCTGGAAATCGCGCCGCTGGCTGCTCATGGCATGTATGACGATGCCGTGCCGGCAGCCGGCGTGGTTGCGGGCATCGGCCGGGTCAGCGGCGTGGAGTGCGTGATCGTGGCCAACGATGCCACGGTCAAGGGCGGCACCTATTACCCGATGACGGTGAAGAAGCACCTGCGTGCACAGGAGATCGCCGAGCAGAACCACCTGCCGTGCATCTATCTGGTCGACTCCGGTGGCGCCTTCCTGCCGCTGCAGGACGAGGTATTCCCCGATCGCGACCATTTCGGCCGCATCTTCTACAACCAGGCCAACCTGTCCGCGCAGGGCATCCCGCAGATCGCCTGCGTCATGGGCAGCTGCACCGCCGGTGGCGCCTACGTGCCGGCGATGAGCGATGAAACGGTGATCGTGCGTGAGCAGGGCACCATCTTCCTCGGCGGCCCGCCGTTGGTGAAGGCGGCCACCGGTGAAGTGGTGACGGCCGAGGAACTGGGCGGCGCGGACGTGCACACGCGCATTTCCGGCGTGGCCGACCACATGGCCGACAACGACCTGCAGGCGCTGGCGCGGGTCCGCGCGATCATCGCCCAGCTGAACTGGCGCAAGCCGGAACCGGCGATGGCGATGCAGCCGCCGGAAGAACCGTTGCTGCCGGCGCACGAACTGTACGGCGTGATCCCGGCCGATACGCGCAAGCCCTACGACGTGCGCGAGGTGATCGCACGCCTGGTCGATGGCTCGCGCTTCGATGAGTTCAAGCCGCGCTATGGCGCCACCCTGGTCACCGGCTTCGCCCATCTGAACGGCTACCCGATCGGCATCATCGCCAACAACGGCATCCTGTTCTCCGAGTCCGCGCTGAAGGGCGCGCACTTCATCGAGCTGTGCACCCAGCGCGGCATCCCGCTGCTGTTCCTGCAGAACATCACCGGCTTCATGGTCGGGCGCAAGTACGAACAGGGCGGTATCGCCAAGGACGGTGCCAAGCTGGTGATGGCGGTCGCCTGCGCGAAGGTGCCCAAGTTCACCGTGGTGATCGGCGGCTCGTTCGGCGCCGGCAACTACGGCATGTGTGGGCGGGCCTATTCGCCGAATTTCCTGTGGATGTGGCCCAACGCACGCATCGGCGTGATGGGTGGCGAACAGGCCGCCAGCGTGCTGGCCACGGTGCGTCGCGATGGCATCGAAGCCAAGGGCGGGCAATGGCCCGCTGCGGAAGAGGACGCGTTCAAGGCACCGATCCGCGAGCAGTTCGAGCAGCAGGGCCACCCGTACTACGCCAGCGCGCGCCTGTGGGACGACGGCGTGATCGATCCGGCCGATACCCGCCGGGTGTTGGCCCTGGCGCTGTCGGCCAGCCTCAACGCCGCCCCGCAGCAGACGCGCTTCGGCGTGTTCCGCATGTAACCCGCGCCATGACCGAGCCTGTCGCCATGTTCACCAAAGTCCTGATCGCCAACCGTGGCGAAATCGCCTGCCGCGTCATCGCCACCTGCCGCCGCCTCGGCGTCGCCACCGTGGCGGTGTATTCCGATGCGGACCGCAACGCCCGCCACGTGCGCCTGGCCGACGAGGCCATCCACATCGGGCCGGCCGCCGCACGCGAGAGCTATCTGCGCGGCGAGGCCCTGCTCGACGCCGCACGCCGGAGCGGCGCGCAGGCGATCCATCCCGGATACGGCTTCCTGTCCGAGAACGCCGACTTCGCCGATGCCTGTGCCGCCGCCGGCATCACCTTCATCGGGCCGCCGGCCAGCGCGATCCGCGCGATGGGTGACAAGAGCGCGGCCAAGGCCTTGATGGCCAAAGCCGGCGTGCCGCTGACGCCGGGTTATCACGGTAACCAGCAGGCGCCGGACTTCCTGCGCGCGCAGGCCGATACGATCGGCTATCCGGTGCTGATCAAGGCCAGCGCCGGCGGTGGCGGCAAGGGCATGCGCAAGGTCGAACGCAGCGAGGACTTCATCGATGCGCTGGCCAGCTGCCAGCGCGAGGCCGCCTCGGCGTTCGGCAACGACCATGTGCTGGTCGAGAAGTATGTCGAGCGACCGCGCCATATCGAGATCCAGGTGTTCGGCGACAGCCACGGTGATGCGGTCTACCTGTTCGAGCGTGACTGCTCGGTGCAACGCCGGCACCAGAAAGTGCTGGAAGAGGCCCCGGCACCGGGCATGAGTGCCGAGCGCCGCGCGGCGATGGGCCAGGCGGCGGTCGACGCTGCACGCGCCGTGGGCTACGTCGGCGCGGGCACGGTGGAGTTCATCGCCGGCCCGGACGGTGATTTCTACTTCATGGAAATGAACACCCGCCTGCAGGTCGAGCACCCGGTCACCGAGTTCATCACCGGTACCGACCTGGTGGAATGGCAGCTGCGCGTGGCCTGCGGCCAGCCACTGCCGCTGCGCCAGGACCAGCTGGCCATCCACGGCCACGCGATCGAAGCACGGCTGTACGCCGAAGATGCCGACCGCGGCTTCCTGCCGTCCACCGGTACCCTGCGCCGCCTGCGCCTGCCGGCTGCTTCGGCCACCGTGCGCGTGGATACCGGCGTGGAGGAAGGCGACGCCATCACGCCGTATTACGACCCGATGATCGCCAAGCTGATCGTCTGGGATGTGGACCGCGACAGCGCATTGCACCGCATGAGCCAGGCGCTGGCTGACTGCCAGGTGGTGGGCGTGACCACCAATGCCGGTTTCCTGCGCCGGCTGGTCCACACCGATTCATTCGCGCACGCCCGGCTGGATACCGCACTGATCGAACGCGAGCAGGCCGCCTTGAGCGCCATCGGTGACAGCGACGATGCACTGTGGCAGTTGGCCGCGGTCGCCGCGGTTGCCAGCACGGCCGACGCCGGCAGCGACCCGCGCGACCCCCATTCGCCCTGGCGCGCACAGGATGGCTGGCGCCTGGGTGCGCCCGCGCCCCGCGTGCTGCCGCTGCAGCAGGGAGAGCGCCGGCACGTGCTGAAGGTGTGGGCACAGGCCGATGGCTGGCGTGTGCAATGTGATGATGCGGCTCCCCGGACGGTGCTCGGCCGCCTCGACGGCGACCACCTGACGATGCAGCTGGACGGCCGTCGCTGGTCACTGCAGCTGCTGCGCGAGGGTGACCAGCTGTATCTGTTCGGCGCCGATGGCCAGCACCGCTTCACCCTGCACGACCCGGTCGGCGAGTCGGAGCATGCGGTGGCCGATGCAGGCAGCCTGCTGGCGCCGATGCCCGGCAGGATCGTGGCCACGCTGGTCGAGGCCGGTGCCCAGGTCAAGCGCGGCACGCCGCTGGTGGTACTCGAGGCGATGAAGATGGAGCACACCCTGCAGGCACCGGCCGACGGCACAGTGAAGGGTTACCGGGCGAAGGCCGGCGACCAGGTCGGGGACGGCGCGGTCCTGGTCGACTTCGAAGCGGCCTGAGCCACGCTACGGCGTGATCCTGGCGGGCCAGACACGGCCCGCCGGGTCCATCTCCGAGGTCTGCATCGTTGCCGCGCGCCAGCCGAAGCCGCATACCGCCAGCGCGCCTTCCGCCATCGGCTGCAGGGCAAGCGCGCGCGCGGCCTCGGCCTCGTTGATGGCCGCCGTGACGAACGCGCCCAGGCCCTGTGCGGTGGCCGCGCTGTAGAACGCCTGCGAGATGTGCCCGGCGTCGAGCATGACCGCACGGTAGGCCTTGGCGTGGTTGCGGTACTTCCAGAAGGTGCGCTCGAAGCGGCACACCAGTACCAGCAGCACGTGGGCATCGGCGAACCAGTGCTGGCCCGCCAGCAGGCGCAGGCGGAACCCTGCGGGATCGTCGGGCTGCACCGGCAGCGGGGCCAGTTCATGCGCGACTGCGTGGTAATGGTAGAGCCCCGGCGCCAGGCCCTGCACGTCGCGCACCATCAGATAGGCTTCCAGCGGATGCAGGCTGCCGGCCGAGGGCACGTTCTTCTTCAGGAACCGCACGTCCGGATCGGTTTCCACCTGTGCCTGCGCCATCAGCACCTGCTGCAGCAGCCGTGCCAGCAACGGCAGCGGCAGCGCGCGGGTCGCATCGAAATTCCGGCAGGTGGCACGCGCCTGCAGCAGTTCCTGCATCGGATCATCATCGCAGCGGGGCAGCGCAAGCGCGCCGGGCTGGCGTGGCGGCGCCTCCGGCGGCGGATTGCCGAAGCTGCGGACCAGGTCGCGCGCGGTCACCAGCTGCTGACGCTGCATGTCCGCGCTGCTGTCCACGCCATCCCAGCAGGATTGCTGGTAGTGCAGCGCCGACAGCGGCCACCAGTGGCTGTCGCGCACGCGCTGCTCGGCCGCACAGGCCTCGGCATGGGCCGGATCGTCGCTCACCAGCAGTCCCTGCTGCAGCAGCGCCAGTACGCGGCGGCGGCAGGCCGCATCCTCCGGCATCGGCTGCCAATGCTCGGCGCTGCAGGCCAACAGCCAGGCGCAGCTGTCGGCATCGATCTCGCATGCCGAAGGCAGGTGGGCGGTACGCACCTGCAGCCGCTGCTCGAAGGTCACCCCGGTGCCGCCGGCCATCAGGTCGGCCAATGCAAAGGCCGGGCGTTCGACCGGCTCGACGAACAGTGTCCGGCAACGGCGGAATCTCATCGGCGTGCAATCGAAAGGCCTGCGGGGGCGCCGATCATAGCGCGCTG
Source organism: Stenotrophomonas sp. YJH_SMC_36 (assembly GCF_059369935.1). Lineage (NCBI taxonomy): Bacteria > Pseudomonadati > Pseudomonadota > Gammaproteobacteria > Lysobacterales > Lysobacteraceae > Stenotrophomonas > Stenotrophomonas sp. YJH_SMC_36. The sequence continues at coordinate 108,022 of NZ_JCAFTD010000005.1, forward strand.
CACGTGCCTGCCATCAACTTCGCACGATCGCTGCCGATACTTCCATTTTCCCAGCCCGTCGGTTGCACGCCATGTCTTCTTCACCGCTTCCCACCCACGTCGTCCAGCAGCTGCTGGAACGCCTGTCCAGCGACGATGACTTCCGCAAGGCTTTCGCCGCGGATCCGGGCCAGGCACTGCTCGATCTGGGCGCCGATGAAGACTGCGTGCGCGCCTGCCATACGCCGCTGGCCACGCTGGGCAGCAAGGCCGAGTTCGCCAAGGCCGCTCCGCGCCTGCGCGAGCTGCTGGACGCGCGTGCCTCGTTCACCGTGCCGTTCCTGTTCGAGGATGGCCTGCCCGGCCTGGATCGATAGACCGGCCTCAGGGCGCGGCCACCGTGCCCTTGTCAGGCATCACTGCGGCGGCGCGGCCTGCCGCCAGCCGCTGCACGTCCATCGCGTTCAGTGGCAACAGAGCGTAGTCACCGGTGTCTTCAGCAAATGCCAGGCCGGCGTGGCGCTGCAGCCACGCCGCCTGCCGTGCGACCGCGGCCTGGTCGCCGCGCGCGGTCACCAGATCCAGCTGCAGCACCCGCCACTGGAACAGGTTCGCCGACGGCTGCTGCGCCAGCAGGTCCTGCGCCTGGTCCAGGTCACCCTGGTCGAAGGCCATGCGGGCACGCAGCAGGTTCCAGAGCTCGCGCAGACGCGGATCCGCGTCGCGCTCAGGCAGGGCCTGCAGCGGGTCCCTGCGCTGCATCACCACCGAGGCGTGGCCTGCGCGCGCGGCATGATAGGCCGCCGCCAGGGCGATGAATGCATTGCGGCGCGCTGGCGCAGGATGGCGACGGTCGACCGCGGCCAGCGCCCGGTCCAGCACACGCAGGTATTCCTGCGCCGTCACGTGGTCGCCTTCCTGTTCGCGCCAGGCCAGTGCCTGCAGCGCGTAGATGTCGCACAGCCCACCGACCGTCGTGCACTGGGCAGCCACCTGCCGCATGTCGGTGGCTGCCTCGTGCGCGCGCTCCTGCATGGCCAGCACCGCCGCGCGCAGCATGCGCGTCCCCGGCCCCGATACGGGCATCGCCGCAAAGCCGGCATTGGCGGCCTCGAAATCACCAGCCAGCGCGGCGATCACCGGCTCCATGCCATCGCCATTCCAGCCCGGATGAAGGCGTGCGCCACGCAGCGCCGCTTCGGCTGCGGCGACTTCGCCACGGGCCAGCTGCACCCGCGCCACGAACACCAGCACCAGCGCACGCCGAGAATGCTGGCGGGCCAGCAGCGGCTGTGTTGCGGCCAGGGCGCCGTCATAGTCGCCCTGGGTGTACAGGATCTTGGCGTAGTTCATCCAACCGGCCGGGTCGTCCGGGTACAGCTCGGTCAGCAGGCGCCACTTGTCGGCGATGCGCATGGGCGGTGCACCTGCGAAATCCGCTGCCCACGCGTCAAGGTACAGCTGGTCGCGTGCGGTCAGGTGGGCACGCTGGCTGACCGCCTTCCGGTACAGCACGGCGGCCTGCTCCAGGTTGCCCTTGGCGTGCTGGATGGTCATCTGCCCCACATAGGCAAAGGCGAATGCGGGATCGAGCCGGGTGGCCTGCTCGTAGAACATCAGTGCGTCGTCGTAGCGGGCGGCCGCCGTGGCATCGACGCCCTTGGCGTAGGCATGCAGGGCATCGAGATTGGCCGTCGCCACGGTGGGCAGTGGTCGCTGATCGCGACCGACATCACGCAACGCTTCGCCCAGGTCGGCGCGCAGCGCTGCCACCACGTGGTCGGTGGAGGTCAGGATCGATTCCAGGCCTCGACCATCGGCGTAGCGCGTATAGACGGTCTGGCCGCTGTGCGGATCGACCACTTCGACACTGACCCGCACCTTGCCGTTGAGCTCGAGCACGCTCGGTACCAGCACCGCGCGCGCGCCGTCGCGCAGGGCCACCTCGATGGCCAGGCCTCGGTCCAGCCGTGCCTGTGGCGAGCGCTGCATCAGCTGCAGGGTGTCGCGCACCTTCAACTCGCTGAGGATGTTGACGAAGCGTGACTGACCCAGGCTGATGTACAGCGCCTGCTCCAGGCTGCTGTCCAGCTGCGGATAGGCGGTGGTGTTCTGCACCGCGGCCAGGATCACCCAGTCCCGTTCGGCGAAGGCGATGGCCGGCGCCGGGCGCAGCAGCATCCACAGCAGCACGCCCAGCGTCACCGCCAGCGCGGCCTCGGTGACCACAGCCGCGGGACGCCGCCACAAGGGTAGATCGCGCCATGCCTTCTCGCCCGAGCGCGGTCGACGCAGCGGCGCACTGCCACGCAGGCCGATCTCGAACACATCCTGGCGCTCGGTGATGCCCTTGAAGCGCCAGCGCCCATGGTGCTTCCAGCGCAGCGCCTCGCTGGCCCAGGGCAGCGTGGAGGTAGCGCGCCGTGCCATCTGCTCGGCGGTGGCCGACAGCAACACCTGGCCCGGCCAGGCCAGCTGCATCAGCCGCGCCGCCATCGGCTTGGCCAGGCCCTCCACCTCCACCGGCTTGGCGCCATGGGCCATTGCTTCGGCACTGTTGTTCCACAACAGCACGTCACCGACATGCAGGCCCGCACGCGCGCGCAGCACGATGCCGCGCTCACGCCCCAGCGCCTCCACCGCAGTCTGGTAGGCCAGGGCAAAACCGACGCCATCGATGGTGCGCTCGAACAGTACGAACAGGCCGTCGGAACGGTCGATCAGCTGCCCGTTCCAGCGCTGCTGCAGACCCAGCACCAGACGGTCATGCTGCTGGAACAGCTCGGCCGCCGCCACATCACCGATCCGCTCAACCAGCTGCAGCGAATCGCACAGGTCGGTGAACAGCAGCGCGCGCAGCTGCTGGTTGTGTGGCGCCGACGTTCCTTTGTCGCCCTTCATCACCGGTGTCTCCGCTCTAGTGCCCGTCCGGCGCGTCCACCCAGCGCAGGCAGTTGCCGCCATCGCGCTTGGCCTGGTACAGCGCTCGGTCCGCACGCGCATACCACTCGCTCCAGTCCGCATCCGGCGCCAGCAGGCTGGCGCCGATGCTCACCAGGCTCACATGGGGCGTGCCATGGCTGCGTTCGAGTAGACCATGCACCGCGCTGAGGATGAACTCGGCGGCATGCTGCACGATTTCGTGGGTGCCGCGCCGCAGGATGAGGCAGAACTCATCGCCGCCCAGGCGGCAGGCCAGGTCGTGTTCGCCGGCCATCGAGCGCAGGATGTTGCCCATGCTCTGCAGCACCCGGTCGCCGGCCTGGTGACCGTGCCGGTCGTTGATCTGCTTGAAGCGATCACAATCGATCAGCAGCAGGCCCTGCGGTGCGCCCTGCCCATCGGCCCGGCACTCCTGCAGGTACAGGGTCAGCCCGCGGCGGTTGTGCAGCCCGGTCAGTTCGTCGGTACGCACCAGCTCACGGGTGTGCGTGAGCTGGTGGGTGGTGATGTACAGATTGTCGAGCGCCGTTTCCAGATCGTGGTTGCGGCGCCGCAGCTGGCTGATCAGCGCCTGCTCGTTGGTCAGCACGCGCATGATCGTACGGCGCAGGAAGTAGGCCACCAGCCCTGGATCGGCATCGACCAGACGCTGGAAATCGGCCGGCCCCAGTTCCAGCACCTGGCAATCGACCAGCGCACGTGCACCGGCACTGCGCAGGTGATCGCCGACCAGCAGGCCCAGCTCGCCGAAGAACTCCTGGTGGCCGAGGACCTTGATCACCAGATCCTCGCCGAAATCCAGTTCGATCCGGCCTTCCAGGATCACGTACATGCGCTCGCCACGATGGCCGCGCTGGAACAGCCACTGCCCGGCTTCGAGCCGGCGCGGCCGGCCGAATCTGGCGAACAATGCGACCTCGGCATCGGACAGCAGCGCATGCACGATCTCGGCCATCGCCACATGGGCGATACCGGTCGTTGCATCAGTGTTCTCGGCCGCACCCCTGCCGGTCATTCCCTGCACCCGCCGCCAGCGTCCCCTGGTGAGCCGCGGAGCATAGCACCGCTTTAAAGTGTGCGCCCTATCTCATTTTTACGAATCGACAGCCGGTAGGTGCGTGGAGACCGGGGGCTGCACCTTGGGAGCACGACTGTCCGTAAAAATTCCTGCCGGATCAAGCTGATGCCCGTCTTCACAGGGTTTGGGCCAAGTTGCGTGGCGAGGCGTGCGCCCGATTGACGCGGATGCCATGCGGGACCGGGCCGAGGGGATACAACAACGCCGGCAGGTCCCCCGACCGGCCGGCGTTGTCTGGCCCTTCCCTGGCCACCCTGAGCGGTGTCGGCAGCCGATCGCACGGCCACCGTTGGATCAGGCCGCGCGTTCGCTGTGGAACTGCTCTTCTTCGGTCGAACCGGTCAGCGCGGTGGTGGAGGACTGTCCCTGCTGGATCGCCTGGGTGACCGCGTCGAAGTAACCGGTGCCGACCTCGCGCTGGTGCTTGACCGCGGTGAAGCCGCGTTCGGCCGCTTCGAACTCCGCCTCCTGCAGCTCGACGAAGGCGCTCATCTGCCGGCGCGCGTAACCGTGGGCCAGGTTGAACATGCCGTAGTTCAGCGCATGGAAACCGGCCAGGGTGATGAACTGGAACTTGTAGCCATAGCTGCCCAGCTCCTTCTGGAACTTGGCGATGGTGGCGTCGTCCAGGTTCTTCTTCCAGTTGAAGCTCGGCGAGCAGTTGTAGGCCAGCAGCTTGCCGGGGAACTTCGCATGGATGGCTTCGGCGAACCTGCGCGCGAACTCCAGGTCCGGCTTGCCGGTCTCGCACCACACCAGATCGGCATACGGTGCATAGGCCAGGCCGCGGCTGATGGCCTGTTCCAGGCCGTTGCGGGTCTTGTAGAAGCCTTCGACGGTGCGCTCGCCGGTGGTGAACGGCTTATCGTTGCCGTCGATGTCACTGGTCAGCAGGTCGGCCGCTTCGGCGTCGGTGCGCGCCACCAGCAGGGTCGGCACACCCAGCACATCGGCCGCCAGCCGTGCCGCGTTGAGCTTCTCGATGGCCTCGCGGGTCGGCACCAGCACCTTGCCGCCCATGTGGCCGCACTTCTTCACCGATGCCAGCTGGTCCTCGAAATGCACGCCCGCGGCGCCGGCTTCGATCATCGCCTTCATCAGTTCGAACGCATTGAGCACGCCACCGAAGCCGGCCTCGGCATCGGCCACGATCGGCTGCAGGAAATCGATGTCGTCCTTGCCTTCAGCGTGATGCAGCTGGTCGGCGCGCAGCAGCGTGTTGTTGATGCGCTTGACCACCGCCGGCACCGAATCGGCCGGATACAGCGACTGGTCCGGATACATCTGCCCGGCCAGGTTTGCATCGGCCGCCACCTGCCAGCCGGACAGGTAGATGGCCTTCAGGCCGGCCTTGACCTGCTGCATGGCCTGGTTGCCGGTCAGTGCGCCCAGCGCGTTGACGAACTCGCGCTCGTGCAGCGATTTCCACAGCTTCTCCGCGCCGAGCCGGGCCAGCGAATGCTCGATATGGACAGTGCCGCGCAGGCGCACCACGTCGGCGGCGCTGTAGTTGCGCTGGATGCCTTCCCAGCGCGGGTTGGTGTCCCAGTCGTGCTGGATCTGTTCGGCAGTGGGCAGGGTGCTCATGTCTATCTCCAGTTCAGTGGTGCGTGCAGCGGGAAGGGAAGCGGCGTGGAAACGGGCGCGGGGATCAGTCGATGCGCGCGTAGGCCGGCAGGGTCAGGAAGTCGGTCAGTTCATCGTTGCGGCTCAGTTCGCCAAGCAGGGCGATGGCTTCGCCGATGCGCGCGCCGCCGGGCAGCGCCGTGGTATCACCCAGGCGTGCGGGCAGCTGCGCCAGGGTGGTGTCGAGCAGTGCCAGGTCGATGGCCGTGCCGTCGTCCAGCTGCTGGCCCGGGGTATGCAGCCACTGCCACAACTGGCTGCGGCTGATCTCGGCGGTGGCCGCGTCTTCCATCAGGTGATGGATGGGCACGCAGCCGTTGCCGTCCAGCCACGCGGCCAGGTAGCGCACGCAGACTTCGACATTGCCCTCGAAGCCGGCGCGGGTGATGGTGCCCGGCGGACGCGCGATCAGTTCGTCGCGGCCCACGCGCACGTCCTGACGCAGGACGTGGTGCTGGTTGGGCGCAGGCATGCGCTCGTCGAAGATCGCCATCGCCACCGGAATCAGCGCCGGATGCGCGACCCAGGTGCCGTCATGGCCTGCACTCACCTCGCGCAGCTTGTCGGCACGCACACGCGCCATCGCCTGCTCGTTGGCAGCGGCGTCGTTGTTGATCGGAATCTGCGCCGCCATGCCGCCCATCGCATGTGCCCCCCGGCGGTGGCACGTCTGGATCAGCAGTTCCGAATACGCCTTCAGGAACGGCTGGGTCATGGTCACCTGGCCGCGCTCGGGCAGCACGCGGTCGGCGTGGCGGCGGAAGGTCTTCAGGTAGGAGAAGATGTAGTCCCAGCGCCCGCAGTTCAGGCCGACGATGCGGTCGCGCAGCGCGTGCAGGATCTCGTCCATCTCGAACACCGCCGGCAGCGTTTCGATCAGCACGGTCACCTTGATCTGCCCGTGCGGCAGGCCCAGCATGCCTTCGATGTGCGACAGCGCGGTCTCCCACAGGGCCGCCTCTTCCATGCTCTGCAGCTTGGGCAGGTAGAAGTACGGGCCACGATCCTTGCGCTGCAGCGTGCGGGCGTTGTGGAAGGCGAACACCGCCGCGTCGAACAGCCCACCGGCCAGGAACTGGCCATCGATGCGGACGTGCTTCTCGTCCAGATGCCAGCCACGCGGGCGCACGATCAGCACGGCCTGCTCGTCGTACGGGCGCAGGGTGTAGTGCTTGCCGTTGGCCGCGGTGTACTCCAGGTCACCACGCACCGCAGCGGCCAGCGACTGCTGCCCGGCCAGCAGGTTGCGCCAGGTCGGCGAGGTCGAATCCTCGAAGTCGGCCATGAACACCTTGGCGCCGGAGTTCAGCGCGTTGATGACCATCTTCGGATCGGTCGGGCCGGTGATCTCGACGCGGCGGTCCTGCAGCGCGGCCGGCAGCGGCGCGACGGTCCAGTCGCCGCTGCGGATCGCGGCGGTGTCCTCACGGAAGTCCGGCAGGCCGCCGCGGTCGAAGAACGCCTGGCGCTCACGGCGAGCCTGCAGCCGCGCCTGCCGGCCCGGCTCCACCGCCCGGTGCAGCGACACCAGCAGGGCCAGCAGCGGCGCCGGCAGCAGGGTGTCCTGGCCGGCCACCCGGGTCGCCAGGGCGATGCCGGGCGTGGCCTTGGCGGCGGGGGAGGGAACAGCGGAAGCGACGGCAGACATGGGACGACTCCAGCAGTGGGGAACGTCTCCACCGTGCCGCTGGCGCTCAGTATTTGGCAAAACAGTTTTTGCAATGCTTTACATAAATTGTGCTAATACTCGTTACGCCATGACCACGCGCAGCTCGCCAAGTCCTCGTTTTTCCTACAAATCCGACCGCCTGAAACCCTTGCGTGCGTTCTGCCAGACCGTGCGTCTGGGTTCAGTCTCACGGGCGGCTGAGGCGCTTTTCGTCAGCCAGCCGGCCATCAGCCTGCAGTTGCAGGCGCTGGAGCGGGAGCTGGGCGTACCGCTGTTCGAGCGCAGCGGCCGCCGCCTGGTGCCCAGCCGCGAGGGCCAGCTGCTGTACGAAATGGCACAACCGCTGGTGGAGAGCCTGGACGGGCTGGAGGCGCGCTTCCGCGACAAGGTGCGCGGGCTGGATGCGGGCGAACTGAACATCGCGGCCAACAGTTCGACCATCCTGTACCTGCTGCCGAAGATCGTCGAGCGCTTCCGCATGCATCACCCGGACGTGCGCCTGACCCTGCACAACGCGATCAGCGCGGACGGCACCGACCTGCTGCGCGAGGACGCCGCTGACCTGGCCATCGGCTCGATGACCGACGTGCCCGCCGACCTCAGCTACGCCCCGGCCTATCGTTTCGAGCAGGTGCTGATCGCGCCGCATGACCATCCGCTGGCCCGGGGCGCGGAGCTGGAGCTGGCCGACATCGCCCGCTATCCGCTGGTGCTGCCGCCGAAGCGGCAGATCACCTACCGTCTGGTCGACCAGGTGTTCCAGCGCCATCGCATCGCGTACACCGTCGCCCTCGAGGTGGGCGGCTGGGAAGTAATCAAGCAGTACGTGGCGATGGGCATGGGTATTTCCATCGTGCCGGCGCTGTGCCTGAACGAGGCCGACCACGAGCGGCTGGCGGCGCGGTCGATGAAGCGCTGGTTCCCGGAGCGCAGCTATGGCGTGATCGTGCGCCGCGGCAAGGCGCTGTCGGCGCAGGCACGAGCGTTCATCGAGCTGATCCAGCCGGAACTGTTCAGCCCGCGCGATTACGACCAGAGCGGGCACTCCGAGCGGTGAGGGGGTTCTGGTTTGCAGGGCTGCCGCCCTGCACCTGCCGAAGCCTCAAGCCGAAGCAACGGCAACAGCTGGCTATGTGTGGGACGGCGGGATGGGTCCGGTTGCGGGGGGCGCCGTAAACCCGTCCATGGGGGCTTGGTCGCGGCATCCATGCCGCTCACACCCCCGCAACCGGACCCACCCCGCCTTCGACAGTTTCCCTCTGTTGTTTAGTGCCAGCTGCTCTTGGCGGATGCCGACCGTTGGTCGGCACGGGGTCGGATCCAACCTCTGATTCATTTCCGGCTGGCGATGAATAGACTGGGCGCATGTCCATCGAACTGCGCCACCTGCGCTATTTCCTCGCCGTTGCCGAGACCCTGCACTTCGGCCAGGCGGCCGAGCGGCTGGGCATGTCGCAGCCGCCGCTCAGCCAGCAGATCCGCCAGCTGGAGGACCTGATCGGGGCGCGCCTGTTCGTGCGCAGCCATCGCCGCGTGCAGCTGACGCCTGCCGGTGAACTGCTGCAGGAGCGCGCGCGGGCCATCGTGCAGCAGGTGGAGACGGCAGTGGACGAGGTACAGCGTGCACAGCGCGGCGAGCAGGGTGAGCTGCATATCGGGCTGACCCGGGCCACGCCGCTGTCCCCGCAGATTCCGCGCTCGATCCTGCGCTACCGCCAGCAGTATCCGCAGGTGCGGCTGCAGCTGAGCGAGATGAACACGCTGCAGCAGATCGACGCCCTGCTCGACGGTTCACTGGACGTGGGCATCATCCGCAAGCGCGCGCTGCCGCCGGAACTGGTTGCGCACAGCCTGTTCGTCGATCCGCTGGCGTTGATCGTGCATGCCGACCACCCTGCCCTGCGCCGGCTCCCGGAACAGGGAACGCTGTCGCTGCGTGCGTTCGCGCAGGAACCGTTCGTGGCCTTTCGACGCAGTGCCGGCGCCGGCATCCATGACCACATGATCGCGCTGTGCGCGGCTGCCGGATTCACTCCACGCATCGTGCAGGAAGCCGGTGAGGCGTCCACGCTGATCAGCCTGGCGGCGGCTGGCCTGGGTGCGGCGATCCTGCCGTCCTCGTGCGACCACATCCGGGTGGAAGGCGCGCGCTTTGTCGCGCTGGCCGATGCCGGCGCGCACTCGGAGGTGCAGCTGGCATGGCGCCGTGAGGGAGTGACGCCGCTGATCCGCAACTTCGCCGGCCTGCTGCGCGGCGCGTTCGCCGAAGAGTGAAGCGCCGCGCTGCGCGCTCGCCGGGCATGGCCCGGCGCTACCCGGTCAGGGTCGAAACGGTAGCGCCGGGCCATGCCCGGCGAGCATCAGGCCGTCACCGGCTGCGGGGCACGCTGCTGCAACGCCCAGACGATGCCACCGCCAAGCAGGGTCAGCACTGCCGCGAACGCGCACACCCCCAGCCAGTCCCACGCGGCGTAGGCAAGCCCGCCCACACCGCCCAGCACGCTCGACCCCAGGTAGTAGGCGAACAGATACAGTGCCGAGGCTTCCGCGCGCATCATGCCCGCCCGGCTGCCGACCCAGCTGCTGGCGACCGAATGACCGCCGAAGAAGCCGAAGGTCACCAGCGCGATGCCCAGCGCCATCGTGGTCAGCCACGGCATCGCCAGCAGCGCGATGCCGGCACCGATAAGCACGAAGGAGATCGACAGGACGCGCCCACGGCCGTACCGCGTGGCCTGTTGGCCCATCCATGCCGAGCTGAACGTACCGACCAGGTAGACGCTGAAGATCAGCCCGACCACGGTCTGGCTGAGGTGGTACGGCGGCGCCAGCAGGTGATAGCCGAGGTAGTTGTAGAGGGTGACGAATACGCCCATCAACACGAAGGAGGTGGCGAACAGCCACGGCAGGCCGGGATCGGCGAACAACGTGCGCCAGCGCGACGGCAGCTGGCGCAGGCCGCCGCGACGGGCCTGGAAATGCCGCGATGGCGGCAGCTGCAGCCACAGCAGCACGGTGCTGGCCACGGCGATGATCGAGACCACGCCGATGCCCCAGCGCCACCCCCAATGGTCGGCGATGATGCCGGCGAGCAGGCGCCCGCTCATGCCACCAATCGCGTTGCCGCCGATGTACAGGCCCATCGCCAGGCCCAGTGCGCGGCTGTCCATTTCTTCGACCAGATAGGTCATCGCCACCGCCGGCACGCCACTCAGGGCCAGGCCCAGCAGGGTGCGCAGCACCAGCAGCGTGGTCCAGTCATCGACCAGGGCGGTACTCAGCGAGAGGATGGCCGAGGCCAGCAGGGCGACGATCATCAACGGCCTGCGGCCCACGGCGTCGGACAGCAGCCCGGCCAGCAGCATCGCCACGGCCAGCGTGCCGGTGGTCAGTGACAGCGACATCGCGCTGCCGGCGGCGGAGACGCCGAAGTGGCGGCTGAACTCGGGCAGCAACGGCTGCACCGTGTACAGCAGGCCAAAGGTGGAGAAGCCGGCCAGGAACAACGCGACCGCAGTGCGGCGGAACGCTGGCGTGCCCTGCTGGATGCGCGTCTCGGGGCTGGAATCGGCAGGAGGGAAGCGACGTTCGGGGGCCGCGGCGGTTTCGCCAGTCATGGGATCGATGGGCCGTTGGGGGCGGCCGGGGTGGAGGGAACGGGCCCCAGACTAGGCCCGTCCACCCAGTCGATCCATAACCTGAAAAGTCAGGATTGATATCCCTGACGTATCGATTCAGCTCACAGGTGCTGCCACTGGAAGCCATCGCCACGACGGTAGTAGACGGCCACCGCGCGCCCGTAGACTTTGTCGGCGTCGACAAAGCCGAAGAAGCGGCCATCGAAACTGTTGCCGCGATGATCCCCCAGTACCAGCAGCTTGCCGGCCGGTACCACCAGATCCGCAATGTCGGGACCACCGCCCATGTCCAGGTCCAGGCGGGCACGGCGGCTGCCGAAGGCCTCCACGTCCTGCAGGTCGGCCATCTGCAGCGGGTGGCCGTTGATGCTCAGGTGGCCCTCGTGCAGTTGCACGTGGTCGCCGGCCACGGCGGCGACCCGCTTGATCAAGCGGGTGCCGTCGGCAGGCGAATCGAATACCGCCACCTCGCCGCGCTGCGGCTGGCCGGTGGACAGCAGGGACGTGTTGGTGAACGGCAGGCGCAGGCCATAGGCACGCATGTCCACCACCACCCGGTCACCGGGCTGCAGGGTCGGCTGCATCGAGCCACTGGGCACCACGTAATGATTGGCGAGGGTGTCGCGGGCGGCGGCGAGCAGGCCCAGCATGAGCAGCAGCGGCAGCGCCTCCTTCTTCAGCCAGGCGAGAGCGCGTTGCGGGAACGGCGGTCGGGCAACAGCATCCATGTCAGGTTCCGATGGGGTGGCAGGGTCTTCAGACCCCATCCGGGTGCAAGAGGTTCCCGGTCGCGCCGGGCCATGCCCGGCCGAGTGTTGGAACGGCCGCGCCATGTGCTCGCCGGGCATGGCGCGGCGCTGCCGATGCAGGGTTACGCAGGTTTTACGCCCGGGCCCGGCGCCCGGCATCGCACCTTTACGGGCACAGCGCGCATCGTCTGCCCACCGCGCCGAACGGCGCTTTCCGCAAGGTGTTGTATGACCCTCCTGGTGATCCGCCACGCCTCTTCATCGGCACCGCGTCCGCAGCTGCCGGCGCAGTTGTCCGGCCACCGCGTGCTGTGCAGCGACTGCGCCAGCCTGTCCGAAGTGCGCCAGTGCCTGTGCCAGCCGCAGGCGCGCTCGGCCGACTGGGTACTGCTGGACGTGGGCGTGGCCGACGAGGCGCAATGGCAGGCCGAGGGCAGCGCGCTGCAGGCCGCCCTGGAGCGGCTGCCGGCGCAGTACATCGAACTGCAGAGCGCCCGCGAACCCGGCCTGGACGCGCGCCTGCGCCTGCAGCATGGGCCGGCCGCGGTGGTGGTCGACCAGCGCAGCCAGCAGGCCGGTTATCCGCTGTCGCTGGCCATCGTCGGCCGCCGCCTGGCGCAGGAGGGCTGAGCCATGTCGATCTTCATCATCCGCGGCCCGGAAGCGGCCGGCACATTGATCCGTACCGCACTGCCGCTGCCGGCACCGGTACTGAAGTCGCTGGTACACCGTGCGATCGATGCCGGCACCAGCGTGGCCATCCGTGCCTGCGGTTCGGAACAGGAACTGCTGGATGCCCTGCGCGTGGCCGATCACAGCCGCGGCGAAGTGACATTGCTCGATCCCGGCGCGTGTGCCGGCAGCCTGCGTCTGCAGCGCCTGCTGCCCTATCTGCACAACGCCTACGTGGAGGTGCATGACGACGGCGCGGTGGCTGAGCCCTGTCTGCCGGCCGGCATCGGCCAGCGCCTGGGCATCGCCGCCGGCTATGGCGCGCAGAGCTACGTGCTGGCGCTGGATATCGCGCTGGATCACCTGGGCCTTGCCGAACAGGCGAACAGGGTGCACGTGGGGACGTAACGCTGTTTGTAGAGCCGAGCCCATGCTCGGCTGCCTTTCCAGGAAACATCAGCCGAGCATGGGCTCGGCTCTACGGAAGAACGTCGAGCATGGCTCGACGCTACAGAAAGAAAAACGGCGGGGTCGCCCCCGCCGTTTTCGCTTTCTTACTTCAGCCCGCGGAACTTCAGCAGCGGTTCCACCGACGGGTCCTTGCCGCGGAAATCGCGGTACAGGGTCGACAGCTCCACGCTGTTGCCGCGCGAGAGGATCTTGTCGCGGAATTGCTGGCCATTGGCCGCGGTCAGGCCACCGTTCTCGGTGAACCACTGGAAGGCGTCATGGTCGAGCACTTCCGCCCAGAAGTAGGCGTAGTAGCCGGCCGAGTAGCCACCGCCCCAGATGTGGTCGAAGTAGGTGGTGCGGTAGCGCGGCGGAACCTGCGGCAGATCGACCTTGAACTTCTTCAGCGCGCTGGCTTCGAAGGCTCCGACATCCTGCAGCGGCGCGTCGGCCTTCTGCGTGTGCCAGGCCAGGTCCAGCAGCGCAGCCGACAGGTACTCGGTGGTGGCGTAGCCCTGGTTGAAGCTGCGCGCCTTGAGGATCTTGTCGACCAGTTCCTGCGGCATCGGCTCGCCGGTCTTGTAGTTCTTGGCGTAGTTGGCGAACACCTTCGGATCCAGCGCCCAGTGCTCGTTGAACTGCGACGGGAACTCGACGAAATCGCGCGAGGTGGCCGTGCCGGCGATCGAGGGGTACTTCACGTTCGAGAACATGCCGTGCAGGGCGTGGCCGAACTCGTGGAACAGGGTGGTGACGTCGTCGAAGCTCAACAGCGCCGGCTGGCCTTCGGCCGGCTTGGTGAAGTTGCAGACGTTGTAGACCACCGGCTTGGCGCCGGTCAGGCCATCCTGCTCGACGAACACGTCCATCCACGCGCCACCGGACTTGCTGTCACGCTTGAAGTAGTCGGTGTAGAACAGGGCCAGCGAGGTGCCGTCCTTGTCGAACACTTCATACACCTTCATGTCCGGGTGGTAGGTCGGGATGTCGGTACGTGGCTTGAAGGTGATGCCGTACAGCTGGGTGGCGGCGTAGAAGACGCCGTTCTGCAGCACGTTGTCCAGCTCGAAATAGGGCTTGATCTGCGACTCATCCAGATCGTACTTGGCCTTGCGCACCTGCTCGGCGTAGAAGTCCCAGTCCGAGGCCGCAACCTGGAAACCGCCCTTCTGCGCGTCGATCACCTTCTGGATCTCGCCGGCTTCGGCACGTGCCTTGGCGGTGGCAGCCGGCACGGTGTCAGTCAGCAGCTTCAGCGCGGCGGCCGGGGTCTTGGCCATCTGGTCGCCCAGCTGGTAGTCGGCGAAGGTGTCGAAACCCAGCAGCTTGGCCTTCTGCGCACGCAGCTGGGCCAGGCGCTGCACGGTCTGGCGGGTGTCGTTGGCATCACCGCGCTCGGCGCGGGTTTCCGAGGCCTTGAGCACGGCGGCGCGCTGGTCGCGGTCGCTCAGCGAACCAAGCACCGGCTGCTGGGTGGTGTTCTGCAGCGGCAGCAGGAACTTGCCGTCAAGCTTGCGCGCCTTCGCATCGGCAGCTGCGGTGTTGATCGCGTTCTCATCCAGGCCGGCCAGCTTGGCCTTGTCGTCCACGATGACGGCAGCGGCAGCGGTGGCGGCGACCAGGCGGGTATGGAACTGGGTGGAAAGCGTGGTCTCTTCCACGTTGAGCTTGCGCAGGCTGGCCTTGTCGGCGTCGGACAGCTGCGCACCGGCACGCACCAGGCCATCGTAGTAATGCTCGACCAGGCGCTTCTGCACCGGGTCCAGGCCCAGCGTGTCACGCTGGTCGTACAGCGACTTCACGCGTGCGAACAGCTTCGGGTCGAGGCTGATCTCGTCCTGGTGCGCGGCCAGTTTCGGCGCGACTTCTTCCTGGATCTTCTGGCGCGCATCGTTGGTATCGGCCTGCACCAGGCCGAAGAAGATGCGCGACACGCGGGTCAGGGTCTCGCCGCTGCGCTCCATCGCCACGATGGTGTTGTCGAAGGTGGCCGGCTCGCTGTTGTCGGCGATCTTGCGCACGTCGGCCAGGTGCTGGCGCATGCCTTCCTCGAACGCCGGCAGGTAGTCGCTGTCCTTGATCTTGTCGAACGGCGGCGCCTGGAACGGCAGCGTGCTGGCGCTCAGCAGCGGGTTGGTGGAGGCATCGGCCGGCTGCTGGGCCGGGGTATTCTGGGCTGCGGACACGGGGGTGGACTCCTTGCCGGAACAGGCCGCCAGCGCCAGGCTGATGGCGGCGGCCAGGACTACGGTACGCGACATGTAAAACGCTCCTTGGGCAGACGGGATGGGATGCCGACCGTCCACCCTACTCCTGTCGCGCTCGCCCGGCATGTGCCGGACGTGGCGTCTGGACCTTCACTGGCGGCCGGCTCAGACCGTACCGCGGGTCTTGCCGATCCAGGGCCGGTAGAACTCGCGGATGGCGGCCATGTCGGCCACGTCATCGCCGGTGGGATGGAACAGCGGACCGACGCCGATGACCTTCTCCGGATAATGGAAATAGGCGGTCAGGATCGGCACATCGGCCATCCGCGCGATCTTCAGGAATCCGGCCTTCCATTCCTTGACCGCCTTGCGGGTGCCTTCAGGGGTGATCGCGAACCACATCCTGTCGTTGTTGCGGATCAGGTCCACGGCCTGGCCGACGGTTCCCTGCGGCGAGCTGCGGTCCAGCGGGATCACGCCCAGCCGGTGCAGCAGCGGGCCCAGCGGCCACCAGAACAGCGACGCCTTGCCCAGCACCTTGACCTTCATGCCCAGTGCGATCTTGGCCGCCATGCCCCAGAACCCGTCCCAGTTGGACGAGTGCGGGGCGATGATGAAGACCAGCTTCGGGATGTCCGGCAGGGTGCCGACCACCTTCCAGCCGCCCATGCGCAGGGTGCAGCGCGCCAGCCAGCGCAGGAACGGGTTGGATCTGACCTGCGGCATGTTCGGCGGGATGGCCGGCAGCAACGGAGTCGGGTTGTTCAAGCAATCACTCCCAGTCACGTGAGGAGCGCCCGCGCTTGATCTGCGCGCGCCCGCGTTTGGCGTCCAGACGACGCAGTTTCGACCCGAGGGTCGGCTTGGTGGCCTTGCGCGGTTTGGGCACGCTCAACCCGGCCTGGATGAAGGCCGCCAGCCGCTCGCGCGCATCCTCGCGATTGCGATCCTGGGTCCGGAAGCGTTGCGCGTCGATGACCAGCACGCCTTCGCCGGTCATCCGCCGGTCACGCCGCGCCAGCAGGCGCGCGCGCAACGGTTCGGGCAACGAGGGCGAGTTGGCCACGTCGAAACGCAGTTCCACCGCGGTGGACACCTTGTTGACGTTCTGGCCACCGGCACCACTGGCACGCACGAAACGCTCGACGATCTCGCCGTCGGGGATCTCAAGCTGCGCGCTGATGGTGACCGGTCCACTGCCCATCCGCGCATTGTAACGGCAGCCACGTGGTGGAGTGCGGCATCGCGCGCCGTATGCCGCCGATCAGGCACCGAACACGCCGCCTTCGCCTTGCCAGCGGGTATGCTGGCCGTCCCATGTACCGCAGGAAGCTTCGCATGATCCGCTCCGCATCCACCCTGCCCGCCCTGCTGCGCCGTGCTGCCCTTCTGCTGGCGCTTGCCGTGGCCAGCGCCCCGGTCCTGGCCGCCGCGCCGACCGACGGCGACATCAACCGCCTGCTGTCGGCCTCCCGCGCGCAGAGCATGATCGACACCATGCTGCCGCAGATCGAGGCGATGCAGCAGCAGCAGTTCCAGCAGGTCGCGTCGCAGCGCCAGCTCAATGCCCAGCAGCAGGAGCAGCTCAAGCGCATCCAGGCACGGACCAGCCAGACCCTGCGCCAGGCCCTGTCATGGCAGCAGCTGCGGCCGATGTACGTGGATCTCTACAAGAAGACCTTCAGCAAGGAAGACGTGCTGGCGATGGCCGAGTTCTACGAGAGCCCGGCGGGCCAGAGTCTGCTCGACAAGACCCCGGCGCTGATGCAGAACGTGATGGTGGCCATCCAGTCGCGCATGCAGCCGCTGTTCGCCGACCTGCAGAAGGATCTGGAAGCGATCGTCAACGAGCCGGAAAAGAAGTGAGGCGGTAGCGCCGGGCCATGCCCGGCGCTGCCTTCACTCCACCCGCCAGCCGAACAGGTCCAGTGCCTTCTGGAATTCCCGGTCCAGCGGCGCCCGCACATCCACCGTGCCGCCCTCGGGATGCGGAAAACGCAGGCGCTCGGCGTGCAGCAGCATGCGGTGCACCCCCTGCATGCGGAAGATGCGGTTGTGGCGGCCGTCGCCGTGGCTGGTGTCGCCGATCATGTGGTGCGAAAGATGCTTGAGATGCCGGCGGATCTGCCGGAACCGTCCGGTCTGCGGCTGGCAGCGCAGCAGCGCATAGCGCGAACGGGCGAACTCGCCGACCGGCACCGGCAGCTCGCCGGTAGCCAGGCACTGGAAGTCGGTGATGGCAGGCTTCTTGACCGGTTTTCCGGGGCCGCCGTCGAGGTCGTGGTCGACCCGCCAGGACGCCTCGGCCGGCCAGCCGCGGCAGATGGTCAGGTAGTCCTTGGCCACCTCGCCGCCCATCAGGGCCTTGCCCAGCGCACTGGCGGTGTCACGGTCGAAGGCCAGCAGCAGGCAGCCACTGGTGGCACGATCCAGCCGATGCACCAGAAAGATCGGGCGCCCGAGCTGCTCACGCAGGCGATCGGCCAGGAAATCATCTTCGCCACGGGCCAGCTTGCTGTCATGGACCATCAGCCCGGCCGGCTTGTCGACCACCGCCAGGCGTTCATCCAGGTGCAGGAGCCGAAGGGGGGCGGTGTCGGTCTCGACCGCGGCGAGGGTATCGGGTTCGGTGCTCACCGCGCGATTATACGGGCGGCCTGTATGGGGTCAGATCCCTTTTCCTGCGGAAAAGGGATCTGACCCCGGGTTTGTGCCGCGAGGCAGTCAAACGTTGCGCAGTGCCAGCAGTTCACCGTTGCCCACCGGCACCAGGCTGACGCTGACATCAGGATCGGCCACCAGTGCCGCACGCAGCGGCTCCATCTGTTCGGCGTGGGAGATCGCGTTGTCCACCACCAGCAGGCCACCGGGCCGCAGCACGCGGCGCAGGTGCGGCCACCAGCCAGCGTACTGCTCGCGATCCGAATCGAGGAACAGCAGGTCGATGCTGGCATCGGCCGCCTGCGCCAGCCACGCCCCGGCGTCAGCGTGCATCAGGGTGATATGCGCCTGCAGGCCGCTGCGGGCGAAGGTCGCGCCGGCCAGGGCCACCTTGTCGGCAGCGTACTCGAGCGTGGTCACATGGCCGTCGATGGCAGCGGCAGCCTCGGCCAGCCACAGCGTGGAATAGCCGTTGGAGGTGCCGATCTCCAGCACGCGCCGGGCCTGTCCGAAACGTACCAGCAGCGACAGCAGCGCACCGGTATCCGGCGTGATGTTGAGCATGCGCCGGGCCCGCTCGCTTTCGCGCGCATCGTTGTCGGCGCCAAAGCGCACCAGTTCGTCCTTGAGCGCCTGCAGCACGCCGGCTACTTCCACCACGCCCGGGCCAATGCGGCCACACCCACCGCGCCCGACAGCCAGCTCCACATCGGGAGGTCGCCCCAGTACCAGCCGGGCGGCTGCAGCACGTACATCAAGGCGGCAATGGCAAGCAGGCCGACGCCGGTGATGGCACCGACCGCATGCTTCTGCAGGCGCTGCACGCTGGCATCGAGCGATACCAGATCGCGCGAGCGCATCGCCAGCTCGTGACGTCCCTCCACCTGCTGGGTCAGCCAGGCATGCACCAGGCGGGGCATGTCCGGTGCGTGGGTCATGATTTCCGGCAGGCGCTTGCCGAGCTCGCGCATCACCCTGCGCGGGCTGTAGCGCTCGCGCAGGATCTTCGCCAGTACCGGCTTGGCCACCGCCCAGATATCGATCTGCGGGTCGAGCTGGCGACCGACGCCTTCGATGTTCAACAGGGTCTTCTGCAGCAGGATCAGCTGCGGCTGCAGCGTCAGCTGGTAGCGCTGCGCCACGCGGAACAGCTTCATCAGCACTTCCGCCAGCGAGATCTGCGACAGCGGGCGGGTGAAGTACGGCTCGCACACCGACCGCACCGCCGCTTCCAGGTCGTCGATGCGCACGTGGTCGGGCATCCAGCGCGCCTGCACGTGCAACTCGGCGATGCGGCGGTAGTCGCGGTTGAAGATGGCCATGAAGTTCTCGGCCAGGTAGTACTGATCTTCCTGCGACAGCTGGCCCATGATGCCGAAGTCCAGCGCGATGAAGCGCGGATCGCTGCGGCGTGCCGGATCGGGGTCGACCCAGATGTTGCCGGCATGCGCATCGGCGTGGAAGAAGTTGTCGCGGAACACCTGGGTGTAGAACACCCGCACGCCCTTGGCGGCCAGCGCCTTGCGATCGATCCCGGCGGCGTCCAGTGCCACGATGTCATCGGAGGGAATGCCCCACACGCGCTCCAGGGTCAGCGCGCGCTCGGCCGTGTGGCTCCAGATCACTTCCGGCACGTACAGGTCGTCGGAGTTCTCCCAGAAGCGGCGCAGCACGCTGGCGTTGGCGCCTTCGCGCTGCAGGTCCAGCTCGGCGGCCAGGGTGTTCTCCACTTCCGCCACGACTTCGCGCGGGCGGATCTTGTCGGCACGCGGGTGGGTGCGCTCAACCAGCGCGGCCAGTGAATTGAGCAGGGCGATATCGGCGTCGATCTGCTTCTCGATGCCCGGGCGCAGCACCTTGACCACCACCTGGCGGCCATCGGCCAGCGTGGCCGCATGGACCTGCGCGATCGAGGCCGACGCCAGCGGTTCGGTATCGAAGCTGGCAAAGGCTTCGCTGACCGGCAGGCCCAGCGCGTCCTCGACGATGCGGCGCGCGGTGTCGCCGTCGAACGGCTTGACCCGGTCCTGCAGCAGGGTCAGTTCGTTGGCCACGTCCGGCGGCACCAGGTCGCGACGGGTCGACAGGATCTGCCCGAACTTGACGAAGATCGGACCCAGGTCCTGCAGCGCCAGGCGCAGGCGTGCGCCACGCGATTGCGCGGCGATGTCGGCCGAGGCCCGCGGAACGAAGGGTTTGGCCAGGCGCAGCCAGCGTTCGGCCGGCGTGTCCTGCAGCAGGTCATCCAGGCGGTAGCGCAGGATCACCCGGCCGATGCGGCTGGCCCGCAGCACCGCCTTCATGCCGCACCCCGCAGGCGCTGCACGCGTGCACCCAGGCGCTCGACATCATCGCGCAGCACATCCACATCGTCGTGGAACGCGTCCAGCTCGGCGCGCGGCACCACGTCGCGCGATTCCTCGGTAATGAATTCGGCTGCACTGTGCGCCAGATCGATCACGCCCTGGCGGGCGTGCTGCAGCGCGCCGCGCAGTGTGTTGGCCACCTGTACGCCCAGCACCTCGCCGAACACACTGACGAACGGCTGCTGCCAGTCCGGGTCAAAGCCCTTGGCCAGCTGCTGCAGGCGGCGCGCCAACTCAGCATCGCCGGCCACGCGCACGCGTCCCTTGCCGGTGCTGTCGGCGCGCCGGGCATTGGCCAGCAGCGGCAGCTGGGCCAGCACCCCCGACAAGCTGCTGCGTACGGCCAGATCGGCTTCCTGCGCATCCACCGGCCCCACCCGCAGCTGGTCACCGTCAACGCTGATGCGCATGGCCAGCGCAGGAGCCTCCAGGGTCAGATCGATATGGCGGCCATCCAGACCGGCCAACGCGTGGCGGGTATCCGGATCCAGCGCCAGGGCGCGGTTCAGGGCGATCTGCAGGGCACGGCCGGCGACCGGCTTGAGGGACTTGAGCAGGGAAAGAGCCATGGCCCCATTCTACCTTCGTGGGTGCCGGGCTTGGGCCGGGCAGCGCGGATGGGTGCGGGTTCATCTCCGCCTCACCTGCCGGGCGAAGGAAGGTCCATGCTGTGGGGCCACGCAACGTCCAGGACATCGCATTGCCCATGAGCAGGACCCGGGTCGGCATCATTTTCGGTGGTACGTCCTCCGAGCACGAAGTCTCGCTGCAGTCGGCGAAGAACATCCTCGACGCACTCGACCACGAGCGCTTCGAGCCGGTGCTGATCGGCATCGACAAGCAGGGCCGATGGCATCTGAGCCAGGCCGGGAGCTTCCTGCTCAACGCCGATGATCCGGCGCGCATCGCGCTGCACCGGTCCGGCGTCGCGCTGTCGGTGCACCCGGGCGCCGGACAGGCGCAGCTGCAGCCCGCCGATCCGGCTGCCGTGCTCGGCCAGATCGACGTTGTCCTGCCGATCGTGCATGGTCCGCTGGGTGAGGATGGCGCGCTGCAGGGCCTGCTGCGCATGGCCAACCTGCCCTTCGTCGGTTCACCGGTGCTGGGCTCGGCCGTGGCCATGGACAAGGACGTGACCAAGCGCCTGCTGCGCGATGCCGGCCTGCAGGTGGCGCCCTGGCAGTGCATCCGTCGCCACCAGGCTGCGAACATCGATGTCGACGGCGTCATCGCCCAGCTCGGTCTGCCGCTGTTCGTGAAGCCGGCCAACCAGGGTTCGTCGGTGGGGGTGAGCAAGGTCAAGGACGCTGCCGGCTTCGCGGCCGCGCTGGAAGGGGCGCTGCGCTACGACCACAAGGTTCTGGTGGAAGCGGCCGTGGCCGGCCGCGAGATCGAATGTGCGGTGCTCGGCAACGAGCAGCC
The DNA here is from genome assembly GCF_059369935.1 of Stenotrophomonas sp. YJH_SMC_36. NCBI lineage: Bacteria > Pseudomonadati > Pseudomonadota > Gammaproteobacteria > Lysobacterales > Lysobacteraceae > Stenotrophomonas > Stenotrophomonas sp. YJH_SMC_36. The sequence continues at coordinate 129,482 of NZ_JCAFTD010000005.1, forward strand.
GCAGGCCAGCGTGTGTGGCGAAGTGGTGGTGCACGACGAGTTCTATGCCTACGACACCAAGTACCTCAACGAGAATGGCGCCGACGTTGTGGTCCCGGCCGACATCGATGATGCCACCCAGCAGCGGATCAGGCAGATCGCCCTGCAGGCGTATCAGGCGCTGGAGTGCGCCGGCATGGCCAGAGTGGATGTGTTCCTGACCGGCGACGGCCGCGTCGTCATCAACGAGGTCAACACGCTGCCGGGCTTCACCCGCATCAGCATGTACCCGAAGCTGTGGGGCGCCAGTGGCGTGGATTACACCACGCTGATCACGCGCCTGATCGAACTGGCGCTGGAACGGCACGAAGCCGATCAGAGGCTGCTGTAGGCCAGGCAGTACCCGGTACTACAGCAAACAACCGCTTCCGCCGGAGCAGTACCGGCCATCGACCGGCACTGCTCCGGGGCTCACTAGCCGCGCTTGCGGAACATCGAGATCACCGCCAGGACCAGGAACACCACGAACAGGATCCAGGCAATGTTGCTGGCCGCGCCGGCGATGCCGGAGAAACCGAGCACGGCGGCGATGATGGCGATGACGAAGAAAATGACGGCGTAATGCAGCATGGCGCTCCTCGCAGATATTCGGCCGTGGGTGGCGTGGGGTCCATCCTCCCGGTCCGGCGGTGTGCAACCGGTGATGGCCGGTTCTGCGCGCGATGAAGTCTTCAGCGCCGTGAGGCTGCCGTCATGACGACGCGGCCTTCAGCCGACGCAGCCCTTCCTCGATGCTGACCTGCGGCACATAGCCGAAATCACGGCGCGCCGGCTCCATGCTGTACCAGTGCGGCGTGCACAGCTGCTCGGCGAGGAAACGCGTCAACGGCGGCTCGCCGCGCAACCGCAGCAGCGGCCACAGGCGCTCGCAGATCGCACCGATCCGGTAGGCGGTCCTGAAGCTGATTGCCTTCTCCACAGGGGGGGCGCCCACGGCCTGCAGCAACTTGTTGACCAGCTCGCGCATCGGCAGTGGCTCGCCATTGGAGATGAAGTAGGCCTTGCCGGCGCAGGCCGCCGCCGGGCCCAGCGCCTCGAATGCCAGGAAGTGCGCCAGCGCGGCGTTGTCGATGTAGGTGGTGTCGACCTTGTTGCTGCCATCACCGACCAGGCGCAGCCGGCCCTGCCGTGCGCGCTCGGCCAGACGCGGCACCAGCTGCTGGTCGCCCGGCCCCCAGATCAGGCGCGGACGCAGCGCCACCGTGGCCAGCGTCGCGTCGTTGGCGGCCAGCACCCGTTGTTCGGCGATCGCCTTGGTCGCCGCGTACGGCGCCTGGAAATCCTCGCCGTAGGGCACCTCGTCCGCGCCCAGTCCTTCCACCGGGTGGGTGGCACGATGGGTCACGCTCGGTGTGGAGGTATAGACCAGCCTGCCGATGCCATGCGCACGGCAGGCAGCGATGACATTGTCGGTGCCGACCACATTGGCCTGGTGGTAGCTGTCGTAACTTCCCCAGGCACCGGCCTTGGCACCGTTGTGGAATACCGCATCGACACCGGCCACCGCATGCAGCACGGCCTGCGGGTCCGCCAGGTCGCCACGGATCTGGCCCACTCCCAGCGCCTGCAGCGCCGGGTAGTGGCTGCGGTTGAATGCCAGCACCTGGTGGCCGCGCTCGACCAGCCCGCGGCACAGCGCCTGGCCAAGGAAACCACCACCACCGGTGACCAGGATCTTCATGCGCGCTTCTCCAGTTCGGCGCTGGCCCAGACGGCGAGCTTCTCGCGGCCGATCTTGGCGTTGTGACGGATATCGACGGGAAACGCCGGATGCACCAGGAAGTGCTGCAGCCCGGCCTCGGGCAGGCGTGCGCCGGCAAGGGCGCGCAGCACTTCATGCAGCGCCGGGCTGTCGGACTGTCCACGCTGCAGCTCCACGCACAGGACCGGCACCTGCGCGCCCGCGGGACCCACGCCGACCAGCGCGGTGCGTGCCACGCCCTGCACCGTGTTGAACACCGGCTCGACCTGTTCGGTGTAGAGCGGGCCGTGCGGGGTTTCCACGCGCTGGGTCTTGCGTCCGCAGAACCACAAACGGCCCTGCGCGTCGAAATAGCCGACATCGCCCATGCGATGCACGATGCGGGTACTGCCATCGGCCAGCGTTTCGGCAATCTTCGCCGCAGCGGTGGCCTGCGGGCGATTGAAATAGCTGTCGGTGGCGGTGGGGCCGGCCACGGTGATCTCGCCCACCTCGCCGGTGGCCAGCACGCGCACCTGCGACCAGTCGGCCAGCGGTGCATCGTCGATGGCGATGATGCGCACTTCGTTCGGGGCCACCACGTTGCCCACGCAGGTACCCGCACCGCCCTCGGTGGCCGCACGGGTGCGCTCCAGTTCATGGCCTTCCACCACCGCCACCGGCAGGCATTCGGTGGCACCGTACGGCGTCCAGAACTGCGCGCCGGCCGGCAGCAGGCCACGGATGGTGGCGACCACATCCGGCGGAACCGGGGCACCGGCCGAGGTCACCCGGGTCACCGACGGCAGCGGCCGGCCATGGCGGGCCAGGACCCGCATCAGCGCAGGCGAGCCGAACAGCTGGGTCACGCCGAAGCGTTGGATCGCATCATGCAGGCGTGCCGGATCGGCCTGCGCGGGCCGCGTGGGGTCCATGTCCGGGATCACCGAGGTCAACCCCAATGCGGGATCGAACAGGGCGAAGGGCGGGAAGGTCGGCAGGTCCACCCCGCCGGCCTCCATGCCGAAGGCGCTGCCCAGCAGCTCGATCTGGCCCAGGAAATGGCGATGGCGGTAGACCACGCCCTTGGGCACGCCCGTAGAGCCGCTGGTGAACAGGATCGCGGCCATGTCCTCGCCGTCGGTGGCCGCCAGCATCGGCCCGGCCTGCGCGCCCGCGCGCTCCAGCGCGGCCAGGGTGGTCCCGCCCCAGGCCAGCCGCCGTCCCACCGTGACCAGGCGGGTCGCCGACGGCGCCCAGCGCAGCGCCAGCCGTGCCACGTGGGCCAGCGGGATGCCGATGAAGGCCTCCGGCTGGGCTTCGTCCAGGCACTGCTTCAGCGCGCGCCGGTCGATGCCGGGATCGACCAGCACCGGCACCGCACCCAGCTTGAACAGGGCGAACATCAGCAGGAAGAACTCCGGCGAGGGCCGCACCATCACCACCGTGCGCACGCCGCGCCCAATCCCGTAGCCGGCCAGGCCGGCGGCCATGGCGTCGCTGCGGGCATCCAGCTGCCGATAGTCCAGGGTCACATCGTAGGCCGCCATGCCGTTGCCGGCGCCGCGGCGGCCGGGGCAGCGGATGGCGATCTGGTCGGGGCGTTCACGGGCCAGTTCAGGCAACCGCGCAGCAATGTTGCAGGGTCGGTTCATCCGTTCATTGTCGCCGCTTACGGAATTTCTTGCGCGGCGGCTCACTTCGTGGAAAATCCGCAGCCTCGTTCCCGATTCCGACTGCCGCCCGAGGCGGCTTGCCCATGCAACACCCCTGCATGACCTGCGGCGCCTGCTGCACCCAGTACCGCGTGGCCTTCCACTGGATGGAATCGGACGAGGTCACCCCGGGCGGCGTGCCCCACCAGCTGACCGAAATGCTCGACCCGCATCGCCTGTGCATGCGCGGCACCCACTCCAAACCGGTGCGCTGCGTGGCACTGGATGCGCAGATCGGCGTGTATTCGCGCTGCACGATCCACCCCAACCGGCCCAGCGTGTGCCGCGAAGTGGATGCCTCATGGGAGTACGGCAAGGCCAGCCCGCAGTGCGACAAGGCCCGCATCGCCTACGGCCTGGACCCGCTGACGCTGGCCGACTGGCGCTGGCGCGACGAGGCGGACAACGACGACGATCATCCGGACGACAACGGCAGCAGCCCGTCGTCTCCGCCGCAGGCGCCGATCGCGGCGTGACGGTCAGGGTCGGGCCCGTTTCCGGCACGGAAGGGCTCTGACCCCCTGTACGACAACGCCGGGCATGGCCCGGCGCTACCGAGGGGATCCGATCAGATCGGGTTCGCGTCCAGGAAGGCGCGGATCTCCGGCACCAGCACCTCGTGCTTGTCTTCCAGCACGTAATGGCCCGCGTCCTTGAAGGCATGCACCTGGGCCTGCGGCAGCGCCGCCTGGAAGCCCTGCAGGAAATGGTGGTCGAACACGAAGTCGCGCAGGCCCCAGCCTATGAAGGCCGGGCGATCAGCAAACGACGGCAGCGCCTTGCCTGCACGCTCCAGCAGCGACCACGCCTTGTCGGCCGGGCCCAGCGGAATGTCCTGCATGAAGCGGATGGTGCTGATGCGGTTGGCGTAGCTGTTGTACGGCGATACATACGCGCGGCGCACGTCGGCGGGCATCTTCCGCTCCACGCCCAGCCACGATGCGCCGGCGGAGAAGGCATTGAAGGTGCGGATGATCCACTCGCCGATCTTCCAGTGCCGTCCGAGCGCGATCTGCCATGGCATCTTCTTCGCTGCCGGCATCGGGAACGCGGCGGTGTTGAGCACCACCAGCCGCTTGACCTGCGCGTGGTGCGACAGCGCCCAGCCAAAGCCGATCATGCCGCCCCAGTCGTGCACGGCCAGGGTCACCGGGCCGGTGATGCCCAGGTGCCTGAGCAGCGCATCGAGGTCATCCACGCGCGATTGCAGCGTGTACGCGTAGCCACGGTCATCGGGCTTGTCCGACAGGCCCATGCCGATGTGGTCGGGCACGATGCAGCGGTACTTGTCCGACAGGCCGGCCACCAGCGTGCGCCAGTAATAGCTCCACGACGGATTGCCGTGCACCATCACCACCACCTCACCGTCGCGCGGGCCCTCGTCGAGATAGTTCATCGACAGGCCGGGGCGGACCTCGAAGCGTTGGGGATGGGCGGGGTAACCGGGAAGCTTGGACATCGGGTCGCACCTGTAAAAAGGGCCGGTAGTACCGGCCCCAGGATTCAACGCAGGGGTCTGTTTACCAGACCACTTCGGCCATCGAGCAGTTCAGGCCCGAGCCGATGCCCAGAAGCGCGATGCGATCACCCTTCTTCAGCTTGCCCAGCTGCTTGAGCTTGCTCAGCACGATCGGTACCGACGCCGGGCCGATGTTGCCGTGCTCGCCGAAGATGGTCATGACCTTCTTCGGGTCGATGCCGAAGTTCTTGATGAATGCTGCGGTGTGCGGCTGGCTGACCTGGTGGATGACGAACTGGTCCAGTTCTTCCACCGCCCAGCCCAGCGCGATCTTGGCCGCAGTGAACGTCTTCTGCGCCAGCTTGATGCCTTCGATCAGCAGCAGGCGGGTGTCGGTCACCATGCGGTCCAAGTTGCCCAGGCACAGCTGGTTCCATTCGGTCGCCGAACGGGTGACGCCGCCCTTGTAGCGCGGGGCATCCGGCACCAGTTCCGAGCGCGCCATCACCATCGCGGCAGCGCCCGAACCGGTGGTCAGCGCCGCCAGTTCGTTGCGGAAATCGTCGGCGGTGACGTCCGGTGCGGTCATGCGCTCCAGCGTCTTCTCGTACACCAGGTTGGCGGTTTCGCCGTCCACCACCAGCGCATAGTCGATGTCACCGCGCTCGATCATGCGCGCTGCGATGTCCATGCCGTTGATGAAAGCCAGGCAGGCATTTGCGACATCGAACGTCATGCATTCGTCGCTGACACCCAGATTGCCCGAGACGATGGAGGCCGTGGACGGCTCCAGGTAGTCGCGGCTGACCGAGGTATTGACCAGCAGGCCGACCTGGGTGGCTTCGATGCCGGCATCTTCCAGTGCCTTGCGACCGGCCATGGTGGCCGCGTCCGAGGCCAGCACGCCGTTGTCCCACAGGCGGCGGGCGTGGATGCCGGCGATATCGCCGAGCACGTCGGTGCGGATGCCCAGCCGGTCCAGCGTCGGCTGCAGGCGTTCGTTGATTTCCTTCGTCGTCAGCGTATGAGGCGCATCGACGTGTGCCAGGCCGGCGATCGAGACATTCTTGAAGAGCATCGAGGTTAGCGCCAAGGCTCAGGCAAAAGGGGGCGCTATTCTATAACCCCCCGGGCCTTCACCGCATCTTTACGAATTCAGGCTTGCCCGTATGGTGAAGGATTCAGCGCGGCGGGCACTGGAAGGCGGCAAAGCGCTGGCTGCCATCGGCAGGCGGTGCGGCGGCCTGTACGGCATTGGCGCCGGCGCTGGGGGCCTCGTTGCGGGCCAGCGTTTCCAGTTCTTCCTGCACGCGCAGCGGGTTGCGGTTGTAGAAGCCGACCTTGCTCTTCACGGTGACCACCACCTCGCCCTTGGTGATGCAGCCGGTCGGCGCCGGCCCGGCCGGCAGCACGCGGACGGTCTTCCCGGCCGGTTCGATCGGCACCCAGGTACAGGCGGTGACGGTGAGCAGCAGGGAGGAAAGCAGCAGAACGCGCATGGGCAGATCCTGGAAGGGTATGAGGGGGATTCTGCCTGAACCGCCTGAATCGAGGGTAGCCGGGAGGCCTGCCCGCCGTGGCGGGCAGGCCTGTCCCTTACTTCTTGACCGGCTTGCCTTCGGCATCCAGCACGGTCACCTCGCCCAGGTTCAGCGCGCGCACGGCCGCCTCGGTCTGCTTGAGGTCGCCCACCACTACCCAGGTCAGCGCCTGCGGCTTGATCTCGGCCGCAGCCTGCTGCACCTGGGCCGGCGTCATCGCCTCGATCTCGGCCTTGCGACGCAGCACATAGTCATCCGGCCGCTTGAACTGCACGATGCTGCTGATGGTCGCGGCGACCGCACTGGCGGTCTCATAGGCGCCCGGCAGGCTCAGCGTCTGGATGTTGCGGATGCGGTTGACCTCGGCAGCGGTGGCCGGCTTGCTGCCCGTGCTGAACTCGACGATTTCCTTCTGCATCTCGGCCAGCGCCGGGCCGGTCTTGTCGATCTGCACGGGGGCACTGGCCGCCCACGGCCGCTGTCCGACCGAGTTCGGCGCACTGCTGCGCGCACCATAGGACCAGTGCTTGTCCTCGCGCAGGTTCATGTTCAGCCGCGAGGTGAAGTCACCGCCGATCACACCGTTGGCGATATCGAAGCGGGTCGAGCTGGCGTCACTGGACGGCGGCACCACCTGGCCGGCGAACAGGTTTGCCTGCACCGCACCCGGCTGATCGATCAGGAACACGCGCGGGCCCTTCGGCAGCGCCACATCGGTGGCCGCCTTCACCTGCGGCGCATCGCCCGTGGCCTTCCAGTCGCCCAGCTGCTTGTCCAGCAGGGGCACGATCTCGGCCAGCGTGGTATCGCCAACCACGATCAGGGTGCCGTCCTGCGGACGCAGCCAGTCGCGGTGGAAGTCGACCAGATCCTCGCGGGTGAGGCTGCTGATGGCCGCTTCATCGCCGCTGCCAGTGAACGGAATGGCGTACGGATGGCCTTTGCCGTACAGCAGCGGCGGCAGCACGCGCATGGCCACCGCGTTCGGGTTGACCTTCTCCTGCTGGATGCCGGCGATCCAGGTGGCCTTGACCCGGTCGATCTCGGCCTGTTCGAAGCGCGGCTCGCGCAGCAGATCGCGGTACAGGGCCAGCGATGGCACCAGGTTCTCCTTCAGTGCCGACAGGTCCACGGTCACCGAATCCAGGCCGGCACCGGCGTCCAGGCTGGCACCCAGCGCATCGGCGGCATCGGCGAAGGCCAGCGAGCCGAGCTTGCCGGCGCCTTCGGTCATCAGGTTCATGGTGAAGTTGGCGGTGCCCGGCTTGCGGCCCTGGTCGGCGGTGAAGCCACCCGGGAACTGGTAGCTGAACTGCACCACCGGAATCTCGTGGCGCTCGGCCAGCACCACCTGGGTACCGTTCTTCAGCGTGGCGCGCTGCAGGGCGGGGAACTTCAGCTGCGGGAATTCACGGGTCTGCGGCACGCCGGCCTTGCGGTCCACCTGCTCCGGCAGAGTGCTGTACTTCGGGTCCACCGCCGGCACGTTGAACGGCTTCGGCGCCTGTGAGGGATCTTCCTTCAGCGCCACGCGCTCGCCCGGTTCGACCACCAGCGTGTGGCTGCCGACGTCCAGCCACTGTGCGCCCAGGCGCTTCAGGTCGGCCGCGGTCGCCTTGTCGATGTTGGCCAGCGACGTGCGGAAGCAGCCCGGGTCGCCGGTGTAGACCGCGCATTCGGCCAGTGCGTCGGCCTTGCCACCGAAACCACCGATGCGCTCGATGCCGCGGATGAACGCTGCGCGCGAGCCGGTCTTGGCACGCGCCAGCTCGTCGGCCGTGGGGCCCTCCTTGATCAACCGGTCCAGTTCTTCGTCGATGATCTTCTCGACCTTGGCCGGATCCTGGCCCTGCTTCACCGTGGCCATGACGATGAAGTTGGAACCCAGCTGCGAGGCGTAGGCGCCGGCGCTGATGTTGTCCACCAGCTTGTCCTGGTGCTGCAGTCGCTGGCTCAGGCGCGAGGACTTGGCGCCGCCGAGCACATAGGCCAGCAGCTGCAGCTGGTCGACGTCGGTGGTGCCGACCTGCGGCACGTTCCAGGCGCGGTAGATGCGCGACTGCGGCACCTTGTCGGTCATCGTCTCGCGGGTGTCGGCCGGGCGCTTGGCCACGTCGACCTTCGGCTGCGCCATGCTCGGACCGGCCGGGATGCTGCCGAAGTAACGGGCCACCTTCTCCTTGGCGGTGGCCACGTCGATATCGCCTGCCAGCACCAGCACCGCGTTGTTCGGGCCATACCAGGTGCGGAACCAGGTCTTGACGTCATCCAGCGAGGCCGCGTTGAGGTCGTTCATCGAGCCGATCACGCTGTGGTGATATGGGTGGCCGGCCGGGTACATCGCACGGTTGAGCTTCTCCCAGGCCTGGCCGTAGGGCTGGTTCTCGCCCTGGCGCTTCTCGTTCTGCACCACGCCACGCTGCTCGTCCAGCGCCGCCTGGTCGATCGCACCGAGCAGATGGCCCATGCGGTCCGACTCCATCCACAACGCCATGTCCAGCGCGGTGGTCGGCACGTTCTCGAAGTAATTGGTGCGATCGGTATTGGTGGTGCCGTTCTGGCCGGTGGCACCCACCTGCTTGAACGGTTCGAAATACTCGCCGTCGTGGTTTTCGCTGCTCTGGAACATCAGGTGTTCGAACAGGTGGGCGAAACCGGTGCGGCCCGCAGGCTCGTCCTTGCTGCCGACGTGATACCAGACGTTGACCGCCACGATCGGCGCCTTGCGATCGGTATGCACGATCACGCGCAGCCCGTTGGGCAGGGTGAACTGCTCGAACGGAATATCGACCTTGGCCGGCGTGACCGTCTTGGCCGCCAGTGCAGGAGTGGGCGCGAGCGTGCCCAGGGCAGTGCTGAGGGCAACAGCGAGCAGTGCAGCACGCGGGCGCAGGGCGAGAGACATTTCCGGATCCTTGGTCACGTTGGTGAAGCCCGATCCTAGCGTGCCCATCCGGTGCCCGGAATCCGCCAGCAGTCACTGGGGGTGTTTGCCCTCGCAGCCGTTCAGGGCCTTGTCGGCGGCCCCCGACAGCAGTCACGTCTCCCCCCGCCCCCGCGTCCGGACAGTGTCCGCGCCCCCTCGGATGGACAGGTGTCCGCCCCGCGGACACTTTCAGGCGGAATAAAAACCCTTTCAAATCAATGATTAAAAGTTGGCACGGGGTTTGCTTGGTACTTCCTGCGCCAAGAAGGGCTTCAGACAAAAGCTGACTGAAGACTGAACAAATGCAAGCAATCGAAAATTTCCCTTGCATCCCCCGAATTGGTGTTCTACCTTACTACCACACCACCGCTCAACAACACTAAACAGGCCCCGTCATGAACGCCAAGACCATTGCCATCGCCATCGCCCTGATCGCCGGCACCGCGGTTGTTTCGTCGGTGCAGGCCTCCGAATCCATCAAGACCTTGGCCACCGTGCAGGTTCGCCCGGCCGCCGACCAACTGGCCCAGCAGGCCTGGGAACAGGCCAGCGGCATTCCGACCCTGGCCACCGTGGAAGTGCGGCCGAGCGCCGAGCAGCTGGCCGAACGCGACGGCTTCACCGCCGCCCCGGTCGCCGCCGCGATGCCGATCACCACCCTGGCCGCGGTGGAAGTGCGCCCGAGCCTGGAACAGCGCGTCGCCCTGGCCGCCGAACTGGAAGCCCAGCGCTACGCCGCCACCCTGGCCGCCGCCGCCACCAACGTCGCCAACTCGGTCATCGTCAACCTGCCGACCCTGCAGGTGCGTCCGAGCGCAGCCGACCTGCAAGCCCTGGCCACCGAAACCGCCCAGGTCCTGCTGCGCCCGTAAGCGGTGCCCGCCCTGCCCTGGCAGGGCGTGCGCCGTACTGGCAGCCGTCGCAGGTACACTGCGCCGATGAATGCCGCACCCCCGTTCCACGTGATCCTGTTCCAACCGGAAATCCCGCCCAACACGGGCAATGTGATCCGGCTCTGCGCCAACACCGGCGCGCAGCTGCACCTGGTCGAGCCACTGGGCTTCGCACTGGAAGACAAGCAGCTCAAGCGCGCCGGCCTGGATTACCACGAGTACTCGCGCCTGCAGGTGCATCCTGATCTGGACACCGCGCTGGCGCGGATTGCACCGAAGCGGTTGTTCGCACTCAGTACCCGCGCCAGCGTGCGCTACGACAGCGTGGCCTTTGAAGAGGGCGATGCCTTCCTGTTCGGCCCGGAAAGCCGTGGCCTGCCGCAGGACGTGCTCGATGCCTTGCCGGAGGGCCGGCGCCTGCGCCTGCCGATGCGGCCGGACAACCGCAGCCTCAATCTTTCCAACACCGTTGCCGTGGTGATGTATGAAGCCTGGCGGCAGCACGGGTTTGCCGGCGGCGCGTGAGAGGAAGCAGCCGAGCATGGGCTCGGCACTACACGTACGTGTGACCGGCCTCTGGTGGGTGTGACCTGCTTATGGTGGGTGCGGACCTTGGTCCGCACCAATGCCCGGATGCGCGCCGAAGAAATGTGCCGACCAAGGTTGGCACCCATCGGAACCCGCTGTCAGAACGCGTTGATGCCGGTCAGTTCGCGGCCAATCACCAGCTGATGCACGGTCTCGGTGCCTTCATAGGTGATCACCGATTCGAGGTTCAGCGCGTGCCGGATCGCCACGTGTTCGGTGGTGATGCCAGCCCCACCGAGCAGATCGCGACACTCGCGGGCGATGTCGATGGCCATGCGGCAGTTGTTCCACTTGGCCAGGCTGACCTGCTGTGGCTGCAGCTGGCTGGCTTCCTTCAGCCGGCCCAGTTGCAGGGCCAGCAGCTGGGCGGTGGTGATGCGGCGGGCCATTTCCGCCAGCTTGATCTGCGCGCTCTGGGTGGCGGCCAGCGGGCGGCCGAACAGCACGCGCTCCTTGGCGTAGCCCAGCGCTTCATCCAGGCAGGCGATGGCCGCGCCGATCGGGCCCCAGCTGATCCCGTAACGCGCCTGGGTCAGGCACCCGAGCGGCCCCTTCAGGCCCTTCACGTTCGGCAGGCGGTGGCTGTCGGGCACGCGCACATCGTCGAAGAACAGCGCGCCGGTCAACGAGGCGCGCAGGCTCATCTTGTGCTTGATTTCCTGCGTGGTGAAACCCGCCATGCCCTTCTCCAGCACGAAGCCCTGGATGCCGTCCTCGGTCTGTGCCCAGACGATGGCCAGGTCGGCCACCGGGCCGCTGGTGATCCACATCTTGCTGCCGCTGATGCGCCAGTCGCTGCCGTCGCGTACCGCTCGGGTCTTCATGCTGGCCGGGTCGGACCCACCGTGCGCCTCGGTCAGGCCGAAGCAGCCGATCAGTTCGCCGCGTGCCATCGCCGGCAACCACTGCTGGCGCTGTTCCTCGCTGCCGTACGCGTAGATGGGATACATGCACAGCGAGCTCTGCACCGAAACGAAGCTGCGCAGGCCCGAATCGCCGCGCTCCAGCTCCTGGCAGATCAAGCCATAGCTGACCGCGCCGAGGCCACCGCCACCGTATTCGGCCGGCAGTGTCGCGCCCAGCAGGCCCAGCGATGCGATCTCCGGTACCAGTTCGGCCGGGAAGCGCGCCTGGTCGAAGGCATCGCCGATGATCGGCAGCACGCGCTCGTTGGTGAAACGCGCCACGCTGTCCTGTACTGCGCGCTCTTCCTCGCTGAGCAGGGAACGGACATCGAACAGGTCGTACGGATCCAGGGCCATGGCACTCACACGCAGTCGGGACCGGGCCATTGTCGGTCATCCGGGAAGCGCGTGCCGACCAAGGTCGGCTCCCATCCGGCTGCGGGCGTACGCTGCACTGCAGCAATCACGACGTGAACATCGGCGATCTAGCTCGATCACGCCCGTCCCGGTACCCTGACACATTCAAACAACCGTTTCGCCGTGGCTGCACGCGCGATTTTCAGGCAACCGCCGGTGGCCCTGCTACCGGCACTACCCACGAGTCATGCAATCGATGAGCGCTGAAGCCAACGCCCTGCCCCCGCGTGAAGTAATGGAGTTCGACGTGGTGATCGTCGGTGCCGGCCCAGCCGGGCTGGCCACCGCGATCCGCCTGCGCCAGCGTGCGATCGAAGCCGGCCGCGAACTGTCGGTGTGCGTGCTGGAGAAGGGCTCCGAGCCCGGTGCACATGTTCTGTCCGGTGCGGTGATGGACCCGCGCGCCCTGACCGAACTGTTCCCGGACTGGGCCGAACGCGGCGCACCGCTGAAGCAGAAGGTCACCCGCGACGAGTTCCTGTTCCTCAGCGAGACCGGGTCGCGCAGCACGCCCAATGCGCTGCTGCCGGAGTGCTTCCACAACGAAGGCAACTACATCATCAGCCTGGGCGAAGTGACCCGCTGGCTGGCGCAGCAGGCCGAGGCGCTGGAGGTTGCGATCTTCCCCGGCTTCGCCGCCGCCGAGGTGCTGTACGGCGACAACGGCGAAGTGATCGGCGTGGCCACCGGCGACATGGGCATCGAGAAGGACGGCAGCATCGGCCCGGCCTTCGAGCGCGGCATGGCGCTGCATGCGAAGTACACGGTCTTCGCCGAAGGCGCGCGCGGCCACCTCGGCCGCCAGCTGATCGCCCGCTACAGGCTGGACGAAGGCAAGGACCCGCAGGCCTACGGCATCGGCATCAAGGAACTGTGGCAGATCGACCCGGCCAGGCATGAGCCGGGCCTGGTGGTGCACGCCGCCGGCTGGCCGCTGGACAGCGACACCTACGGCGGCGCGTTCCTCTACCACGCCGACGGCGGCAAGGTCGCCATCGGCTACGTGGTCGGCCTGGACTACAAGAACCCCTGGCTGAGCCCGTTCGAGGAATTCCAGCGATTCAAGACCCATCCGCAGATCCGCAAGCACCTGGAAGGCGGTACCCGCATCGGCTACGGCGCGCGTGCGATCACCGCCGGCGGCCTGCTGTCGCTGCCGAAGACGGTGTTCCCCGGTGGCGCGCTGGTCGGTTGCGAGGCCGGTTATCTCAACGCCAGCCGCATCAAGGGCAGCCACGCCGCGATCAAGACCGGCATGCTGTGCGCCGACGCCGCGTTCGACGCGCTGGCCGCCGATCGCCAGCATGATGAACTGAGCGCCTATCCGCAGGCCTTCGAAGCCAGCTGGCTGTTCACCGAACTGCAGCAGGCCAAGAACTTCAAGCAGTGGTTCAAGAAGGGCCAGACCGTGGCCACGCTGATGACCGGTGTGGAGCAGTGGCTGCTGCCGAAGCTGGGCGTGCGCAACCCGCCGTGGACGCTGCACCGTACGCAGCCGGACCACGCCTGCCTGGAGCCGGCGGCCCAGCACACCCGCATCAGCTACCCGAAGCCGGACGGGGTGCTGACCTTCGACCGTCTCAGCTCGGTGTTCCTGAGCAGCACCAACCACGACGAGAACCAGCCCAGCCACCTGACTCTTAAAGATCCGAGCATTCCGGTGAAGGTGAACCTGGCCGAGTACGCCGGCCCGGAAGCGCGCTACTGCCCGGCCGGCGTGTACGAGTTCGTTGGCGAAGCCGACAACGCACGCCTGCAGATCAACGCGCAGAACTGCGTGCACTGCAAGACCTGCGACATCAAGGATCCCACCCAGAACATCGTCTGGGTGACCCCCCAGGGCGGCGGCGGCCCGAACTACTCGGGCATGTGACCGCAGCGGGCTGCGACCGCGTGTCGCAGCCCGGCCCACGGCGGCCACGGCTATCCTCTCCGCCCATGCGTGCCTTCCGTCTGCTCCCTGCCCTCGTCCTGCTGCTGGCGTGCAGCGGCTGCCAGCGCACGGCCACGCCTGAGCAGGCGCGACAACAGGCGATGCAGCGCGCATTCGAACTGTGTGCGGGCTGCCACACGGTGCAGGCCGGTGGCATCCACCGGTTCGGCCCCAACCTGCACGGTGTGATCGGACGCCGCGCTGGCAGCCTGCCCGACTATGGCTATTCGCAGGGCATGCGCCGGGCCGACATCGTCTGGACCGCGCAGACCCTGGATGCCTTCCTGCAGTCACCAACGCAGCAGGTGCCCGGCACACGCATGTACAACGCGTTTCCCAGCGCCGAACGACGTGCGCTGGTGATCGCTTACCTGCAGCAGCAGTCCGCTCAGTGAGACAGCCCCTGCAGCTGCTGCTGCAGGCGTGACAGGAACGCCTGGACTTCGGCGAACAACGGCGCGCTGTCCACTTCTCCGGCGTCTTCCAGGCGTTCGACCAGGGCATTGGCCTGCGTTGCCAGCGCATGCGCACCCACCGCCCCGAGCCCCCCGGCCTGGCGATGCAGGTGCAGGGCGGCGGCCTCGCGGTCGCCGGCCTGCACCGCACGCTGCACGGCCGCGATATCCACCTCGCTGGCCTGCAGCAGGGTGGCGGCCAGCTGCACGGCGACCGCATGCGAACCGAAGCGCCGCTGCAGGCCCGCCAGGTCCAGCGATGCGTCGCCCTCCACCGCTGCGGGCGACTCGGCGGTCGCCTCCGGTGCCACGGACGCCTGCGGCAGCCATCGCATCAACGCCGCGCGCAGCGTAGCCAACGACAAAGGCTTGGCCAGCACCTCATCCATGCCGGCCTCGCGGCAACGTCGCGCGTCGTCGTCCAGCACGCTGGCCGTCAATGCCAGTACCGGCATGCGCGCCTGGCCCTGGCGGCCTTCGCGCTCGCGCAGCAGGCGGGTGAACGCAAAGCCATCGAGAACCGGCATGCGGCAATCGGTGATCACCAGGTCGAAGCGTTCCGACGCCAACCGGTCCAGCGCCTGCTGGCCATCACTCACCAGCACGTGCGGAAGGCCCAGCTGCTGCAGCCGCCAGGCCATCATCGCCTGGTTGGTCGGATGATCCTCGATCACCAGCACGCGGCTCTGGCGCAGCGCGGTCGGCAGCAGCGCCGCCTGCTCGTGCTCGCTCGCCAGCACGGCGACGTCCTCGATGCCGGCTTCCACCAGCGACAGACGGACCTCCGCGCGGGTGCCCTCGCCGAGCGTGCTCTGCAGCGTCAACGTGCCGTCCATCATCTGCACCAGCCGCTGGCAGATGCTCAGGCCCAGGCCGGTTCCGCCGTGGTCGCGCTGGATGTATGCACCGGCCTGGGTGAACGGCGCGAAGAGGTGCTGCAGCTGTTCCGGCGCGATGCCCATGCCGGTATCGATGACGCTCAGGCACAACGGCTGACTGCCATCGGCGGTGGTCGGCCCGAGCACCTCCAGCCGCAGCCACACATCGCCCTGCGCGGTGAACTTGATGGCATTGCTGAGCAGGTTGAAGACGATCTGCCGCAGGCGCACGCCATCCACTTCATGCGCCGCAGCCAGCTGCGGATCGATCTGCACGTGCAGGGCCAGGCCACGCGCGCTGGCCTGCGCCGACATCAGCCGGCACACGCCTTCCAGCAGGGTCCGCAGTGACAATGGCACCGGTTCCAGGCGCAGCGCACCGGCTTCGATGCGCGAGTAGTCGAGGATGTCATCGAGGATCTGCCGCAGCATCTGCGCAGAATCCTCGATCACGGCAAGGATGCGCTGCTGTTCTGCATCCAGCGGCGAGTGCGCCAGCACTTCCAGCATGCCCAGTACACCGCTCATCGGCGTGCGGATCTCATGACTCATCGTGGCCAGGAAGCGTGATTTGGCCTCGGCCGCCTGTTCCGCCTCGATCTTGGCCGCCGCCAGCGCATCGGCCTGTGCGCGTGCCTGGGTCACGTCCACCCAGTAGCCGCTCCAGGTGACGGCACCGGCCTCGGTGACGTAAGGGTGAGCTTGGCTGCGTACCCAGCGCGCGGGCGTGCCGTCATCACCCGGCAGCAGGCGGAACTCGAAGGCCAGCGGCGCGAACTGGCGGGCCGCCTGGTCGATGGCCTGCAGCACGGCCTGGCGGTCGGTGTCCTCGATCCGCGCCAGCAGCGCCTGCGCATCCTGCTCGGCACGCTGCCGCGGAATGCCGAACAGTGCCTGCAGGTCGCCGGCGATGAAGGGGAAGGCCAGGCTGCCGTCCGCGTCGCGACGTGCCTGGTAGACCACCGCAGGCAGATTGTCGGTGACCTCGGCCAGGCGCTGCTCCAGATGGCGGCGACCGGCCACCTCCCGGCGCAGCCGCCAGTGACCGACGCCATGCACCACCGCCCCGGTCAGCAGCACCAGCAGCAGCGGAAGCCCCCAATGCAGCACGGCGTCCCAGTCCACGCCACTGCGATATTCCACGGCCAGCCAGTCGCCCCGCAGCGCCTCATGCTCCCGCGGTGACATCTGCAGCAGCAGGCGGTCGAAGGTGGTCGCCAGGGCGGCATGGCGACGGTCGACAGCCAGCGCCAGCTGGTCGCCGAATCCGGCCGGCGCAAGGATCTGCAGACGGCCCGGGAAGCGGTTGCGCAACAGGTGATCGACCAGGACCAGGTTGCCCACGTAGGCATCGGCCTCGCCATTGGCCAATCGCTGCAACGCCTGCTCGCCACTGCGCGCGGGAATGATCTTTGCCCGTGGCGCCTGCTGCAGCACGTAGCCGCGCAGGCGTTCCGGGTCGGACAGCAGCACGCGCTTGCCCTGCAGATCGGCCAGCCCCAGGATCGCCGGGCTGTCGCGCGTGCCGACGATCACGCTCGGCACGCTGATGAAGGGCTGGCTGAACACCCAGTCCGGCCCCAGGTAGCGCGAATCGGTGGGAATGCCCATCACCGCCTGCACCTCACCCTGCAGCGCCTTCTTGCGCACCTCGAACCAGTCGTGGCTGGTTTCCACCTTCAGGTTGGCGCCGACCTGGATCAGCCGCCGCAGGTACTCGCTGGTCAGGCCGCTGGGCTGGCCGTCGTCGTCGGTGAACGAAAGCGGCGCGGCATTGGGCGCAAAGGTGATCTTCAACGGCTGCTGCAGCACGCGCTTTTCGGCCTGGCTCAGGGCCAGCTGCGCCGACGCGGACCATTCCGGAGGCCGCAGCCAGCGCTGGGCCAGCGCGTCCCGCTGCGCCTGGCTGGTGGCAGCCAGCGCAAGATCCAATGCCTCGGCCAGCGGTTGCTTGCTGTTGGGGACGCCGAAGTGCGCCCGCTCCGGCGGCAGATCGCTGGGCCGCAGCAGCACCACTCCCTTCAGCTGATGGGCCGCGATCAGCTCGGTGGCGACATAGGCATTACCGATATAGACGTCGGCCTTGTCGTCTCTGACCATCTGCAACGCCGCCAAAGTGCCATTTGCGACAAGTTGTCGAGCGCGTGGAAATCGTGCACGCACCTGCGGTGCGGTCAGGAAATCCTGCTCGATCACGACGCGCAGCCCGTCAAGATCCGGCATCTCCGAAGCACGCAGGTCTCCAGGTCGTCCGACCACCGCCAGTGGCGCTTCGACATAGGCCGAGGTGTAGACCATGCAACGGGTTCGGTCGGCACTCAGGCCGATGTTCATGACCACATCGATCTCGCCCCGGCATGCCGCGTCCAGCACGGATGTCCAGTCCGGATAGCGGCGTGCCTCGACTTTCACGCCCAAACGACGAGCCAAAAGCGACAAGTAGTCCGGTCCCAGGCCGACCTGCTGGCCTTCGTGGATCGACTCGAAAGGGGGCCAACCGCTGTCATACTGCCCGACGACGATGCGAGGGTGCGCGGTCAGGTATTCGCGTTGCAGGGGACTCAACGGCAATGGGCCGGGCGCGAGTTGCGCCCAAGCGACGGCAGGACCCAACATGGCCAGCAGCAGGACCCGCCCGCGAACAGCCCAGCTACGCATCGGCGTTGATCTCCTAGAATCCTGCCAGGAGCCGCGATGGTCGCGGCCCGGCGTGCCCGGTGGTCATACTAGAGCATGAGCTTGCGCATCATCATCGCAGACGACCACCCCGTGGTCCGTATCGGAACCCGCGCCGTCATCGAGTCCAGCGGCGTTGGCCAGGTCGTCGGTGAAGCCGACAGCGCCCAGGCGCTGATGGCGCTGCTGACCAGCCAGCCATGCGACCTGCTGGTCACCGACTATTCGATGCCCGGCAGTCCCCAGGCCGATGGCTTCGCCATGATCGGCATGATCCGGCGCCGCCATCCCGACCTCAAGGTGCTGATGCTCAGCGTTTCCAGCAACCTGGCGATCCTGCGCATGGTGCTCGACAGCGGCGTGCTCGGCCTGGTCGACAAGAGTTCGTCGATGGACGAGCTGCCGCAGGCGATCCAGGCGGTGAACCGCGGCCAGCTGTATATCAGCCGCAGCCTGCGCGAGCGGGTCGAGGCCGCCGGCAGCTGGCGCATGCGCGAAGGCGACGGCAAACCGCTGTCGCCGCGCGAACTGGAAGTGCTGCGGTTGCTCGGCACCGGCATGACGGTGAAGGAGATCTCGGTGCAGCTGCACAAGAGCGTCAGCACCATCAGCCGGCAGAAGGGCGATGCGATGCTGAAGCTGGGCCTGAAAGGCGATGCGGAGCTGTTCGACTATCTGCGTGACGGCAAAATCTGAATCCTGTCCATCCGGCCATTGAACTTTCAGGCAGGCTTCATGCCGCCTGACGCTAGATGAATACGCACGCCGCCCAGTGGCCCACGCAATGTTCCGGCAATCTCCGGGCGCCAGCGTGGTCACTACGGCAGCCAGGGCGCCCGCGCCCTCCCTGCCCACCGTGGCATGCCCCTACAGGAGAACCGAACATGCTCAGTACTTCCGCTCTCAGCTTCCGTGGCGTGGCGATGGCCCTGGCCCTGCTGGCCGGTGTCGCCGTGGTCAGCGACGCCAGCGCCATGTCGAGGAAGGACAAGCGCACCGTCGTCGGTGCGGTGGTGGGCGGCGTCGCCGGCCACCTGATCTCCAATGGCGATCCGGCCGCCACCGTCGGCGGTGCCGTGGCCGGCGGCGCGATCGGCAACCTGACCACCCCGGACCGCCACGACCGTCGTTATGACCGCCGCTACGACCGCGGCTACCAGCGCGGCTACGACCGGGGCTATGGCTATCGGGACCGCGGTCATGACCGCCGCTGGCGCGACAGCGGCCGCCGCTACTATCACGACCGCGGTCGCCACCGCGGCTGGTAACCCTCGCCGGCACTGCCCGGCATCACCGGCAACGGGCGGGTCGATGACCCGCCCGTTTGCGTCCGGACCGTCCATGGCGTTGAATGCGCAGCCCTGGATGACTCCTTTGCCCCCGGCCCCCGCATGACCTCCACCGCCCACCGCGTGCAGGGCCTCAACAACGATGAGGTCGCTGCCGACTGGCCCGCGATCGATGCAGCCGAGGTTGCCTGGCTGGCCCGCCGTTATCCGGTGCTGGACGCGGACAGCGCCCTGCGTTGGCACAGCCCCCGGCCGTTGTCGGCCGCCGCGCTGGCCGAAGGTGCCCGCGGCCGGGTGTTCATCAAGCGCCACCACCGCAGCGTGCGCAGTGCCGCCTGCCTGCAGGAGGAACACCGCTTCATCGCCCATCTGGACGCTGCCGGCGTGCCGGTGGTGAAGGTTCTGCCCACCGCCGGAGGCGACAGCGCCATCGAGCATGGGCCTTGGACCTATGAACTGCATTCGCCGGGGGTGGGTGACGATCTGTACCGCGACGCCGCCTCCTGGACGCTGCTGACGGACACCGCACGGGCGCGTTCTGCCGGACGCATGCTGGCCCGGCTGCATCAGGCCGCCGCCAGCTACCACGCCCCGCAGCGCAGCACGCATGTCCTGGTGGCACGCGACGAGCTGATCCGCGCCGCCGACCCCATCGGCGCGCTGGAAGCGGGTCTTCCCGACCGCCCGGGACTGGCGCGCTACCTGGCGCGGATTCCGTGGCAGGCGCAGCTGCGCCGCGACGTCCTGCCCTGGCATGCCGGCCTGGCCGAGCGCCTGTCCGCCGAGCCGCCGCTGTGGGCGCACAACGACTGGCATGTGTCCAACCTGCTGTGGCGCGGCGACGACGTCAGCACCGTGCTGGATTTCGGCCTCGCCTCACCCACCAGCGCGCTGTTCGACCTGGCCACCGCGATCGAGCGCAATGCCGTGGCCTGGCTGGAGCTGGAGCGGGGCCATGAGGCGGTGCGCATCGACATCGCGCTGGCGCTGCTCGACGGCTACCGCGAAGTGCTGCCGTTGTCGGCCACCCGCCTGCACCTGCTGGCGGACCTGCTGCCGATGGTCCACTTCGACTTCGCACTGTCCGAAGTGGAGTACTTCGAAGGCATCACCGGCTCGACGGCGAACGCCGATGTCGCCTGGTATCCCTTCATGCTGGGCCATGCCGCGTGGTTCGCCAGCGCACCCGGCCAGGCCCTGCTGCAGGCGCTGCATGCCGCCGCCTGAAGGGCATCGGCTCGCAAATCCCTGCCATCTGTAGTGAAATAGCGGCCTGAAGCGGGGGTGCCTGGATCTGCAGGCTGAGAGAGTCCCTTGGAACCTGATCCGGTTTGCACCGGCGTAGGGAGCTTTGAGCCGCAGCCACACCCCCGTTCCGGGCCGGTGCACCTGCGCGCCGTCGCTTCGTCTCCCCTGTTGTCCGAAGACGAATCGAATGAACCGCTGCCTGCGTCCCACCCTGCTCGCTCTCGCCATCTGTGCCGCGCTGCCGCTGCATGCCAGCGAGGCTGGAGCCTCCCCCGATGTGACAGCCGACAGCGGCGAACGTTCGCCCACCGAGCTGGCAGCGGTCCGCGTGCAGGCCGGCAGGCCGGCGGCCGACAGCGCGCGGGTCAGTGCATTCGGCGCCGGCTCCTGGAAGGACACCCCGGCCTCGGTGAACGTGCTCGAACGCGACTACCTCGACCGTCGACAGGTGCGCTCGTTGTCCGAACTGGCCAGCAATGACGCCTCGCTCGGTGATGCCTACGCGCCGGTGGGCTACTACCAGAACGTCGCCATCCGCGGCTTCGCGCTCGATGCCGCCACCGGCTACCGCTTCAACGGCCTGGCCATCGCCGGCGAACAGCGGCTGGCGCTGGAGAACGTGCAGGCGGTGGAGATCCTGAAGGGTGAAGCCGGCCTCGCCGCGGGGGTGATGGCACCCGGCGGCATCATCAACTACATCGGCAAGCGCCCGGCGGAAGTGCGCACGGCTACCCTTGGCACCGATTCGGAAGGCTCGCGCTATGCCGCCGTCGATGTCGGCCACTGGATCACGCCGCGTTTCGGCATCCGCCTCAATGCCGCCTGGGAGGGCAGCGAGTCCTACGTCGAGCACGCCGACGGCCGCCGCAACTTCTATTCGCTTGCAGCGGACTGGCTGATCGGCGAGCGCGGCAAGCTGGAAGTGGACGCCAACTACCAGACCAGTTCGCAGCGCTCGGTGTCCGGCTACCAGCTGCTGGGCGCACGGGAGCTGCCTCGTGGCGTCGACCGCGAGCACCTGCTGGGCTATCAGCCGTGGCAGCGCCCGGTGGAAATCGCCAGCACCAACATCACCGCCGTACACACCTACGACTTCAACGAGCGCTGGCAGTCGCGGCTGTCGGTGGGCCACAGCCGCTCGGTGATCGACGACAACGTCGCCTTCGCCTATGGCTGCTACTACGCCGACGCGTGCGCTGATGGCAGCGTGCCCGGCAACTACTTCGCCCCCAACGGCGACTACGACATCTACGACTACCGCAGTCCGGACGATACCCGCCGCAACCAGCAGGCGCGCGCCGAGCTGCGTGGCCGCTTCGACACTGGCAGCGTCGGCCACCAGCTGACGGTCGGCGCCGACACGTTCCGCCGCACGGTGGACAGGCGACCGAGCGTCAACGAGTACGTAGGCAGCAGCAACATCCACGACACGCAGGTGGCGGTGTACGAGCCCTCGCCGCTGATGCCCGGCCCCTCCGCGCGGCGTCTGGACAGCCGCCAGACCGCCGTGTTCGCGCTGGACCGCATGCAGTTCGGCGATGACTGGCAGTGGCTGGCTGGTGGCCGCTTCGTCCGCTTGGACGAGCGCGCGTACGACAAGCGCGGCACGCCGCAGCGGCACAGCCGGCTGTCGCGCTTCCTGCCGCAGACCGCGCTGGTATGGAAGGCCACCGACCAGCTCAATGCGTACGCCAGTTATGTGCGCGGCATTGCGCTGGGCCAGGAGGCACCGTTCTGGACCTCCAACGCCGATGCCTTCCTGCCGGCGGTGCAGTCACGGCAGCTGGAAGCCGGCGTCAAGTACGTGCCGGCTGCGTCGCTCACCCTGGGCGCCGCGCTGTTCCGCATCTCGCAGCCCTACCAGTACGCCATGCCGGATGACAGCGATGCCGGTTACACCTTCGTCGAGCGCGGCACGCAGACCCATACCGGCCTGGAGCTGACCGCCAACGGCCAGCTGACCGATGCGCTGCAGATCGTCGCCAGCGCCAGCGTGCTGCAGGCGCGTGCACGCGATACCGGCACGCCGGGCCAGGAAGGCCATCAGCTGGTGAACGTGCCGAAGGTGCGTGCCAGTGTGCACCTGGCCTACGCACTGCCGTTCGTGCAGGGCCTGGATGTCACCGGTGGCTGGCGCTATGCCGCCGCCAATGTGGCCCGTGCCGACGGCGGCGTACGCGCGCCGGACTATTCGGTGTTCGATGCCGGCCTGCGCTTCCGCCACCGCGTGCATGAGCGCGCCGTGACCTGGAACCTGTCGGTGGACAACGTGTTCAACCGCTTCTACTGGCGCGACACCGGCAGCAGCGGCGGTGACTACTACCTGTTCCCCGGCGCACCGCGACAGGCACGCCTGTCGGTGACGTTCGCGCTGTGAGCGGCGCCGTGCTCGAGTGGACCGCCGCGCTGTGCAGCGTGCTGGGCGTATGGCTGATGGCGCGCCGGCGGCTGGCAGCATGGCCGGTCGGCCTGCTGTCGGTGGCGCTGTACGGCCTGGTGTTCGCCGAGGCCAGGCTGTACTCCGACACGCTGCTGCAGGTCGCCTTCGCCGGCTTCCTGGTCTATGGCTGGATCAACTGGCGCCAGCACGCCGCCGACGAGGGCAGCATCCGCATCGTGCCCCTGGCGCGCGGGAAACTGCTGCGTGACCTGATCATCGGCCTGTGCGGTGGCGTGGCGCTGGGCACGGTCATGCACACCTTCACCGATGCCGCGCTGCCATGGCTGGACGCGATGCTGACCGCCCTGAGCCTGGTCGGCCAGTGGTGGCAGGCGCGCCGCCATGTGGCGTGCTGGTGGGTGTGGATCGGGGTGGACGTGGTCTATGTGGGCGCGTACCTGTTCAAGTCGCTGCACGTCACGGCCGCGCTGTATGTGTTCTTCCTGGGGCTGGCAGTATTCGGCCTGCGCGCCTGGAGTGCGGCGGCGCGGGAGCGCGAGCTGCTGCCGGCGCGGTAGTGCCGCGCGGTACACCTCACTTCGGCTGCAGCACCAGCCCCAACCGCAACGGCTGGCGCATGTCGCCCGGTGGCGCCGACGACAGCGGCGCCGACTGCAGTGTCGCGCGCAGATCCGCGTCCGCCTGCGCATCGCCGAGACTGTCGAATTCCAGTTTCGCGATGCGGCCATCGGCTGCGATCCAGAGGCTGACCGGCAGCGGCGTGGGCACCTGTGGGTGCGCCTGCAGCCAGGCCAGCACGCGCTGCACCTTCGGGTCCTGCTCCTGCTGCAGGCGCTGCTGCAGCTCACTGCCTGCCGTGGCGGCGTAGGCCATCCAGTGTGGTGGAGCCTCCTCGGCCGAGACGGCCCCGGCGCCGCCCAGCGCCAGAAGGCCGATCAGCGATGCCAGCGGTCGCCACCATCGGCGACGGTCGGCGCGAAGTACGGATTCCATGGCAGCACCCTCATGCAGTCGTCCAGCGCTCCATCGTCGACGGCGAGGATGACAGGCAGATGGCGGGCAGGCATTACCCGCCCAGGTCGGCCAGCACCTTGCGCGAAGGCGCGAAGAAGGTCACGCCGGTCATCGCGGTGGAGAAGTCCAGGATGCGGTCATGCAGCGGCGCAGGGTTGCCGATGAACATGCGCTCGAGCATCTTCTCGATCACCCACAGGCGGCGCGTGTAGCCGATGAAGTACGTACCGTATTCACCGCGCCCCGGATTGGCGAAGGGCATGTTGTCGCGCAGGATGTCGTGCTCGCCGTCGGCGTCCTCGATGGTGCACAGCGTCTTGTGCGACTTCTGCGCGTCGGCCGGTGCATCGTCCAGCTCGGTGTTGTCGTGCTTGGTGCGGCCGATGATCGCCTCCTGCACCTCGGTCTTCTGCGCGCGCCATGCGTCGAGGTTGTGCAGGTACTTCTGTACCACCACGTAGCTGCCGCCGGCATGCGCGGGATCCTCGTCGCCGACGATCGTGGCGTCCGGCAGCGACAACCCTTCCGGATTGGCCGTGCCGTCAACGAAATCGAGCAGGTCGCGGCCGTCGAAATAGCGGAAGCCGGCCACCTCATCGACCGTCTCCACCGCATCGCCGAACGCCATCAGCAGGTTGCGCTCGAACGCCACGATCAGGTCCATCGTGCGTGCCCGGATGTGGTACAGCAGATCGCCGGGGGTCGACACCGCGGTGTGGGTGGCGCCCTTGATCTCGCGGAACGGATGCAGCTCGCGCGGCGGCGTGCTGCCAACCAGCGGCTGCCACACACGGTGGCCGATCGCCACGTTGCAGGTGAAGGTCCGTTCGATCTCGCGGATGGCCGTGTTCTTGATCAGGTCATCGGTGCTGGCCAGCACGTCGCGCACCTTCGCGATCGAGTCCGCATCATCCTTCACCTTCAGCACCAGGAAGGCGGCCGAGTGGGTCAGCGGCGCAGTGATCTGCTGCGGCTCGTTGTCGAGCGTGTGATTGAGGGCGGTGATCGGTGCGGGCTGGGAATTCACGGCAGTTCCTGCGGGCTTGAGGCGGGCGCATCGCGCATGGTGCAGCGATGTGCGGGCGATCATAGCGGAACGGCTTCCGCTGCGACGGAGCGGTTCTCAGTCACGCGCCAGCCGCTTGGGGCGCAGAAAAGTGAAGCCCGGCGCGAGGCCGGGCTTCGATGGCGTGCGGGAGAGAGAGAGAGAGTCACACGCCAGTTACACGCACTAACGACAGAGCGCTTCTTACCAGGTGAAGCGCGGGCCGACGAACCACTCGCGGTCGCCTGCCTTGGCCAGCTTCACTTCGCCACTCAGGCCCCAGTTCTGGTTGAACTTGGCGGTGGCACCGACGCGGCCGTAGAACTCGCCGTCCGGGTTGTAGCCGTGCTTCTTGCTGAAATCTTCGTAGCCGGCCAGCGCGTAGCCTTCCAGGTACGGGTTGAACGCGGTGCGCACGCCCACTTCAGTGGAGTAGCCATTGAAGTCCAGGCCGCGCTTCTCGTCGTACTTCTGATAGGCCACGCGGGCCACCAGGTCGGTGTTCGGTGCGATGCCGTAGTTGTAGCCGACACCCAGGCGCCACTGGTCGACGTCATTCTTGAAGCGGTCGGTTTCCTGCGCGCTGTAGTCGCCGAAGATGTGGAAGTTCGGGTGGACGGCCACCGAGCCCTTCACGCCCCAGCCATCGGCGTCGCCGCCCTTGGCATCGGTGTTCACGTAGCCGCCTTCAACGTAGTTGTACGACAGGCCATCGGCAGCCGATGCAGCGAACGGCAGGGCAGCCAGCAGACCCAGGGCAAGCAGCGAATTCTTGTTCATCGGGACACACCTTTAATTATTTTGGTTTCGTCGACCGCCTCCCGGGAGGGGGAGAGAGGAGAGGCGGTCGACAGGTGTGAATTATCCGTTTGTTGGCGAAATCAGCCCTGAATATTGAACTGACCGGTACATGAATGAAGTTGCTGTTCAGGGAACTCCGGGGCTGGTCGACAGCAGCATGCTGCTGCATGCCAGCGCCACCTACCCGTCATGTCCCTTCAGGCGGCTGACACCTGTCACTGGTTCGGGAAGGCTCCGGCGCGAATAGTACGCGTCACCGCCCGGCGCCACTGCACCGGCACTCACCCAAGGGGACCTGTCATGAGCCTGTTCCAGCAACTCCTTTCGCATACGCCGATCTGGGTCTGGGTGCTGATGGTGTTTCTCATCACCCGAGGCATCGCGGCCATGAAGCCCGGCGAAACCTCGCTGCCCACGCTGGCGATCGTGCCGGCGGTGTTCGCGGCATGGGGGGTGTGGTCCATCAGCCACCGCTACGGCGCATCGTGGTCGGCCTGGGGCGAGTGGCTGGTCGGCGTCGGCGCAGGAACGGGCCTGGGTTGGCTGTTGCTGCGCCGGGCGCGTGTAGCCATGAACAGTGCGACGGGACGGCTGTGGCGCAGCGCGGATTACAGCCTGCTGCCGCTGCTGCTGATCACATTCCTGGTGAAGTATGGCTTCGAAACGGCGCTCGCAGTGTCGCCCGCGCTGAGCGCCAACGCAGGTTTCAGCGCTGCTTACCTGCTGCTGTCCGGTGGTTTCACCGGCATCTTCATCGGCCGCTACTGCCGGTATCTGTCGGCGGCTCGCCTTGAGGGGAGCACTCGGATGGGGGCTGCGGGCTGAGGCTGGCGTACCCGGGAGGCGGCGCACGGCGCCGTCACCCGGTGCCGGCTGCGGTCGTCGCCCCTGCGGCCTGCGCCAGCACTGCCGCTGCAGCGTCGCCCTTGCGCTCGCTGTAGCGATCCACCATGTAGTCCGCCCGGCCCCGCGTCAACAGGGTGAACTTCACCAGTTCCTCCATGACATCCACCACCCGGTCGTAGTATGGCGAGGGCTTCATTCGTCCGTCCTCATCGAACTCCTGCCAGGCCTTGGCCACCGAAGACTGATTGGGGATGGTCAGCATGCGCATCCAGCGCCCCAACACCCTCAGGGTGTTGACGGTGTTGAACGATTGGGAGCCGCCACTCACCTGCATCACGGCCAACGTTCTGCCCTGCGTGGGCCGCACGCTGCCGTCCTCCAGCGGCAGCCAGTCGATCTGGTTCTTGAACACGCCGGTGACGGTACCGTGCCGTTCCGGGCTGACCCACACCTGCCCCTCAGACCACTGCGACCACGCGCGCAGCCGCTGCACTTCGGGATGGCTCCTGTCCACGCTGTCCACCATCGGAAGCGCATGCGGATCGAACACCCGGGTTTCGCAACCCAGATACTGCAGGAGCCGCTCGGCTTCCAGAGCCAGCTTGCGGCTGAACGACTGCGGCCTCAGCGAACCGTAGAGCAGCAGGATGCGGGGCGGTCCCAGATTCCCCGCGGCGAGCAGGCTGGGGTCGGGCTGGGGCAGCGAGGCTTCCCTCAGATTCGGCAGCTGGGTACTTGCGATCGTCTTATTCATTCGACTATTCTAGAAATATGGAAACGTCAAATGCAATCGTCGCGCTCACCGCGTTGGGCCACGCCACCCGCCTGGCGGCCTTCCGCCTGCTGGTGGAAGCCGGTCCAGCGGGGCGCGTGGCCGGTGACATCGCGGCGGCCCTGCAGGTGCCACCGGCCACACTCAGCTTCCACCTGAAGGAGCTGGTACAGGCCGGCCTGGTGGAGAACGAGAGCCAGGGCCGCAATGTCTGTTACCGCGCCAACTTCGCCGCCATGACCGGCTTGATCGAGTACCTCACGCACAACTGCTGCGCGGGTTCGCCGAGCGAGGAGTGCGGGCCCACTGCGCCCGCATGCAAGTGCTGAAGTCCGATCCAACCTCCTGCCATCACAACGACTGCACCATGACACACAACGTCCTGTTCCTCTGTACCGGCAACAGCGCCCGCAGCGTCCTTGCCGAGGCCACGCTGCGAGCCTGGGGCGCTGAACGTTTCAATGCATTCAGCGCAGGCAGCCACCCCACCGGCCAGGTCAACCCATTCGCACTCGCACAGCTGCAGGCCGAAGGAATCACCATCGATGGGCTGCGCAGCAAATCGTGGGATGAGTTCGTGGATGCTGCGCCCATGGACCTGGTGATCACCGTGTGCGATTCGGCTGCGGCAGACGCCTGCCCGGTGGTGTTTGGCGACTTCATTCGCAGCCACTGGGGCCAGCCGGATCCGGCCGCAGTTGCAGGCAGCGATGCCGAGAAAGCAGCCGCGTTTGCACGCGCGCATGCCATTGTGAAATCGCGGCTGCGTGCGTTGATCGATCTGCCCGGATCGTTGTGGTCCGACCGCGAGGCAATGCAGAACGCTCTGGATCAGATCGGCCGGTTGCAGCCGACCGACAGCACACCGTGACGGCGCCCGCGCGCATGCGCCTGTTCGAGCGCTACCTCACCCTGTGGGTCGCGCTGTGCATCGCGGCCGGTACCCTGCTGGGACACCTCCTGCCCGGCGCCTTTGCGGCACTGGCGTCCGCCGAAGTGGCCAAGGTCAACCTGCCGGTCGCGGCACTGATCTGGCTGATGATCATCCCGATGCTGCTGAAGGTCGACTACGGCGCAATGCGCCAGTTGCAGCAGCACTGGAAAGGCATCGGCGTAACGTTGTTCATCAACTGGGCGGTCAAGCCCTTTTCGATGGCACTGCTGGGCTGGGTATTCCTGCGTCACCTCTTCGCGGAATGGCTGCCGGCCGGCCAGATCGACAGCTATATCGCCGGCCTGATCCTGCTGGCAGCCGCGCCCTGCACCGCGATGGTGTTCGTGTGGAGCAACCTGTGCCGCGGCGATGCGAACTTCACGTTGAGCCAGGTCGCGCTGAACGACGCGATCATGGTGGTGGCCTATGCGCCGGTGGTCGCATTGCTGCTCGGCATGTCCGCGATCACTGTTCCGTGGGACACCCTGCTGCTGTCAGTGGGTTTGTACATCGTTGCACCTGTCGGTGTTGCCAGCCTGCTGCGGCGCTGGATGCTTTCGCGCAGCGGCGAGGCCGGTCTGCAGCTGGCGCTGACCCGACTCGGCCCGGTTTCGCTGTCGGCCCTTCTACTGACACTGGTGCTGCTGTTCGGCTTTCAAGGTCAGCAGATCGTCGAGCAGCCGCTGGTCATCGCGCTGATCGCCGTGCCCATCCTGATCCAGGTCTATTTCACTTCGGGCCTGGCCTATCTGCTCAACCGTCGTCTGGGCGTCGCCCATTGCGTGGCCGGCCCGTCGGCGCTGATCGGCGCGAGCAACTTCTTCGAGCTGGCGGTCGCAACCGCCGTCGGGCTCTTCGGTGTGCATTCGGGCGCCGCACTGGCCACCGTTGTCGGTGTGCTGATCGAGGTGCCGGTGATGTTGTCGGTCGTTCGTATCGTGAACCGTACTGAAGGCTGGTACGAGAGGCATGGTGCGGGTGACCGCGGGCGGTCGTAGAGGGCCGATGCCTGCTTCTGGCCCGCGCTGTCGCAATCGTCCAAGTTTCGCGGCGCCCTGATGCACTCAACCACGACTCGTGTCGCAAATTCCCCGAACGCGTGAGGCCCTTGCGCCATCAACGTCTGCGACTGCTTAACCGCGTGCGAGGATGCTGAAAGCGTCGAGCATCGTGGGTTGAATACAACTCGGCTCATTGGCGTTGCGCAGTGACACAGGTACAGATGCGGTGCCACCCCAAAAGGTGGCCGGGTTCGAAATCCCGGATTGATGCTGAGTGTTTGCGCTTGCCAGCCGACGTCACCTTGCGTGGCGTCGGCTGGCAATCCGTCTGCCGGTCATGGCGGGCGGTGCGTGGGGACCTTCGGGTCCACCGGTTTGGCATCTACCGGATTTCGAACCATGTACCGCCCGCCACCTTTATCCGTGGCGGCTACCGTCTGTCCTGCACGGAGCCTCATCAATGACCACACCCGAGTTTCCCCCTCCGCATTCCGACAGCGCGCCGGCCAACGACGCCGATGCGACCCCCCAACAGTCCCCGTCCGACCCCAACACCTTCATCGCCACGCTGAAACGGATCGGCAGCGGCGCAGCCGCCGATGGCCTGCCCTGGCCGGAACGCCATCCGCTGCCTGGCCGTCAGCTGGCGCTGGCCGATGCCGACTGCGCGCACGCCGGCCTGCGGGTGGCGCTGGAGATGCTGCTGGCCGCCGAGCGTGTCCGGCAGAACGGGCCGGAGGAGCAGTACGTGGGCGATCGCGTGATGGAAGGACTGGTGATGGCCTGCCTGTCACTGTCAGTGCAGGCCGGCACCTTGCTGCGTCCGGGCTGACAGGGAGGTTTCGCGCACCCTCGGCCGCGTGATCCGGGGCCGGCCCGTGTGGTTATTCTTGCGGCCAGGCTTCCGCCACCGCCCGGGACTCTTCGCATGCGCCGACCCTTCCATGCCGCGATCCTTCTTGCCACCGTGCTGCTGGCGTGCTGCCCTCGCGCAGCACGCCAGCAGCGCACCGCCGCCCGCTGAACGCCTGCCCGACGTGGCACTGCCTGCGGCACTGGATCGCGTGCTGCGCGACTACGAGCGGGCGTGGAGCGCGGGCGATGGCAAGGCACTGGCGGCGCTGTTCGCCGAAGACGGATTCATCCTGCAGAGCCACCAGCCGCCGGTGCGCGGGCGCGACGCGATCGCGGCCGCCTACGCCGGACAGGGCGGAAGCCCGCTGCGCCTGCGTGCGCTGGCGTACGCGGTGGACAGGAGCACGGCCTACATCATTGGTGCCTACACGTTTGGCGGCAACGTCGGCGATACCGGAAAGTTCACGCTGACGCTGACGCGCGCGGGCGATGGACCCTGGCTGATCTTCTCGGACATGGACAACGGCAACGCGCCGCCACGGGCGCGGTGATCGGGCGTTGCAATGGATCCACGCCATGCGTGGATATGCTGCGCGCGTGATGCCAAGCAAGCTTGGCACCCACCAAAGTCTGTCTCCGGTCCGGCACCCGCATGGGTACTCCCTTGATGAAAAAACCCCGGCGCATGGCCGGGGTTTTCGGTTACTTGAACAGCGTGTCCGGATATTCCGGTTTCTGTTCGCGCGCCAGCAATGCGCGCAGGCCCTCTGCCGGGGTCTGCTCGCCGTGCAGTACGGCGCGTACGCCATCGGAGATCGGCAGGTCGATGCCGTGTCGGCGTGCCTGACGCATCACCTCATCGGCCGTCTGCACCGATTCAACCACCTGCCCGATCTCGCGCACGGCATCCTGCAGCGTCTGCCCGCGGCCCAGGGCCAGGCCCAGGCGGCGGTTGCGCGACAGGTCGCCGGTGCAGGTCAGCACCAGATCGCCCAGGCCCGCCAGACCCATCAGGGTTTCCGGCTTGGCACCGATCGCCGCGGCCAGCCGCAGCATCTCGTTGAGGCCGCGGGTGATCAGGCCGGCACGGGCGTTGAGGCCCAGCTGCATGCCATCGGCAACGCCGGTGGCCACGGCCAGCACGTTCTTCATCGCGCCCCCCAGCTCGGCACCGACCATGTCGTCGCCGGTGTAGGCACGGAACGCCGGGCCATGCATCGCTTCGGCCACGGTCTGCGCGAACGCCGGCACGTCGCCGTGCACGGTGATCGCGGTGGGCAGGCCCTGGGTGACTTCCTTGGCGAACGACGGCCCGGTGACGACAGCCAGCGGCACGTCCTCGCCGAGGATCTCGCGCGCGACTTCATGCAGGAAACGGCCGGAGCCGGGCTCGAAACCCTTGGTCGCCCAGGCCACGCCGGCACCGGCCGGACGCAGCGGCGCCAGCGCGCGCACGGTCTCGTTGAACGCGTGCGACGGGGTCACCACCAGGATCCAGGCGGCACCGTGCACCGCCGACGCCAGGTCGGTGGTGGCATGCAGGCTGTCCGGCAGCGGAATGCCCGGCAGGTAGCGCGGATTCTCGTGGCGCTGGTCGATGGCCTCGACCACGGCGGCATCACGCCCCCACAGCACGGTCGGATGACCGTGCCGGGCGAGCAGGCTGGCCAGCGCGGTTCCCCAGGAACCGGCGCCCAGCACGGCGATCTTGTCAGCGGTAGTGCTCATCCGTGACGTCGCGACGGATTCAGGCGTTGCCGGCCGGCTCGGAGTCAGCCAGCGACGGTGCGTCGCCCTGCTCCTGGCGCTGGCGCAGGGTTTCTGCGTACAGGCCTTCGAAGTTGATCGGCTGCAGGAAGAACGGCGGGAAGCCGCCGGCCTGGATCAGATCGCTGACCAGCTGGCGCACGTACGGGAACAGGATGTTCGGGCACTGGGTGCCGAGCAGCACGTCGATCGACTGCGGGTCCAGGCCGACCAGGCCGAACACGCCGGCCTGCTTCACTTCGGCCACGTAGGCGGTGCGCTCACCGGCCTGGCAGGTCAGGGTGACGGCCAGCACGACTTCGAACGCGTTCTCACCCAGGCGCTGCACCTGCTGGTTCAGATTCAGCTGCAGCTCCGGCTGCACCTGGTCATTGAAGATGGTCGGTGCGTTCGGCGACTCGAAGGAGACGTCCTTGACGTAGATCTTCTCGACGGTGAAAGCGGGGCCGGTAGCGGCATCGACCGGCGCAGCGGCGCCGTTGGTGATCTCTTCGGACATTTCCAGTAACTCCAGGTGAATGCAATGAAAACTAGGGTCGAATTACTGCGATGGGGGCGGCATCAGGCCCATACAAGGCCGGATCCGCCACCTGCGGCAATCAGTTGCGGCCCTTGACCAGCGGCAGTTCGGCCTGCTGCCAGGCGGGAATGCCGCCCTCGAGCACGAAGACCTTTTCGAAACCGGCCTTCTTCAGCGCCTTGGCGGCGGTTTCCGATGCGTTGCCGTTGCGGCACACCAGAACCACCGGCGCCTGCTTGGCGCTGGCCACGAGCTTGTGCTCCGGGCCGAACGCGCTGGCCTGCGCATTGCGGCTGCCGGCGATGTGGCCCTTTTCGAAGTCACCGCTGGCGGACAGGTCCACCACCACCGTGCCGCCCGCATTCATCAGCTGGGTCAGTTCGGCGGGCTTGATGCCCTTGAAGCCCCGGAACAGGCGGCGGATTTCGGTGACGATGAGGGCCACGGTCAGGCCGACCAGGGCCGCGGACAGCATCGGGTTTCGGCCTGCAAAGGCCAGCAACTCTTCGTAATTCACTCAGGTCACGGGTCGATAAGCGGGCGCCGATTGTCGCACAAGCCGGACGCGGCCCGTCACTGCCCCTGCCACAGATCCGGCAGGCCACCGGCCTGCCACCAGCGCTTGGCCTCGGCATCCCAGCGCCAGCGCTCGGTCACCACCACGGTGCGCTCGGCCTGGGTGTTCTGGTTGATGACGCCGATTTCCACCCGGCGCTCGACCTGGCCATCAGGAAGCGAGGCGCTGCTGCGCTCGCGGTAGGAGGACACCCGCAGCTGTGCATAACGGTTGAGCTCGAACTCGGTGGGCGGCTTTTCCTTGCGCAGCACCGGATCCAGGTAGCCGATGGCGTCGTCCATGCTGCCCCAGCGGATCGTCGCCCCGTAGGCGATCTGGGTCTCTTCCAGCATCTTGCGCTGCTTGCGGCTCAGCTCGTCGGCACCGGCCATGGCGCTGACCAGCAGCAGGGAACACAACAGGATCTGGATGAGGCGGCGCATCAGGGGTTTCCGCAGGGCGTCAGCCTGCCATCCTACCCTTTGGCGAAGGCAACGAAGCGACCGCTGAACTCGGCAGCGGCCCGGCCGTCGGCGGCCGGCTGGGTAGCGATGATGCTGATGCGGGCCTTGCGACGCTGGCGGAAGGTGGCCAGGAAGGTGTCCCAGGCACCGCTTTCGGCCGCCTCGGCCTGCGCGTGCAGGTCTTCGTAGACCGGTGCCAGGTACCGCAGGTTGCTGTCGGCCACGTAGACCTCGGCGTCGTGGCCGGCCAGGCGCAGGCGCAGGCTGACCAGCGCCCAGCCGGACAGGGTCAGCACCGAGGCCAGGCTGCCGCCGAAGGCGTTGCCCTTGTCGTTGACGTTCGCCGTCAGCGGCGCGGTGATGCGCAGCACGCCATCGGCATAGCCGTCCAGGCGGATCTGCATGGCACGGACCGCAGGCATGCAGTCCAGCACCTCCTGCAGGGAGGCCAACGAGGAGCTCAGGGCATCAACGGACATCGGAGCAGCAACCACGACAACGGCGGGCCCGCATAATGCAGGCAATGGATGACCATACGATACCCACTGGCAGCGCGTGCCGCGGCGCGGGCTGGACGCTGATCTCGCTGCGTCCGCAGGGCCAGCATGCGGCGCTGCGCCGCGCCGTTGCTGGGCTCGGCGGGCAGCTGGTGGCGCTGTCGCCGTGGCGGCTGCAACGCTTGCAGGGCCCTGCCGTGGTGCGCCAGCTGCAACGCGCGCTGAACTGCGATCGGGTGGTGTTCACCAGCCCCGCAGCCGTCACGGCGGCTGCCGCGCTGCTGCCGCTGCGCCCGGCGCAGCACAGCCCGTGGCTGACGGTTGGCGAGGGCACCACACGCGCGTTGCAGGCGCACGGCATCAGCGAGGTCCACGCGCCGCAGCGGATGGACAGCGAGGGGTTGCTGGCCCTGCCTGTACTGGCGGCGGTAAAGGGCCTGCGGATCGGGCTGGTCACCGCGCCCGGTGGCCGGGGCCTGATTGCCGCCCGGCTGCAGGCGGCGGGTGCCAGCATCGAACGTGCCGATGTCTATCGGCGCCAACCACTGCGCCTGTCGCCTCGCGCCCTGGCACGGCTGGGACAGTGTTCTGCGCCCTGGCTGATGGCGGTCAGCAGCGGTGAAGCCCTGCAACGCGTGTGGGAGCAGCTGTCGCCGCAGTGGCAGCAGCGGCTGCAGGCCCATGCCACCGCGCTTGTGGCCAGCGAACGGCTGGGCGCGCAGGCGCAGGCGCTGGGCCTGCGGGTGGTACGCAGCGCAGGGCCGACCACCCCGCAGTTGATCGCCGCTGCACACGCCACGCTCACCGGGCCGGCAGCGACCTGAACAGGGACGTGGGTCACGCTTGCCGCTGTCGTCGGCAACAGGGATGCTGTGCCTGACGCTGCCTGCCGGAACCCTTCCGGCGACGCCGCCGACAAGGAAGCCTGATGAACGACACCGCCCCCGTTTCCCCGCCCCGCCGCTCCCTGCGCTGGCTGCTGCTGCCGCTGGCGGTGGTGGCCGTGCTCGGTGCAGGGGGCTATGCCGGTTGGCGTTTCTGGCAGCAGCAACAGCATGAGCAGGAAGCACAGTCGCGGACGATGGCGGTGCAGTTGCAGGGCTTGGAGGCCACGCTGGATGCGCTGCGTCGCGACCAGCGCGCAACCAGCCAACGCCTGCAGGACGCGGCCGCAACCAACCGCGTGCTGCGCGACGAAATGCTGGGCCTGTCGCAGCGCAGCGCGCTGCTGGAGGAAAACCTCGCCAAGCTCGCCGACAGCGCCAACCAGGGCCGGCAGGCCGTGCAGCGCGACGAGGCCGAACTGCTGCTGACCCAGGCCGCACAGCGCTTGAACTACGCCGACGATGTCGAAGGTGCCCGCCGTCTTTATGCACAGGCCGCGACCGCGCTGGCCGCGCTGCCCGACAGCGAGGGCCTGAACCTGCGCCAGGCGCTGGTACAGGAGCGCGATGCCCTCGATGCGTTGGGTGCCGGACCCCGCGTTCAGGCGCTGCAGCGACTGGATGCGTTGGCCGGCGCCCTGCAGGGGCTGCCGACCCAGGTGGCCAGTACGCCGGCCGGCGACCAGACGCGACCGTGGTGGCAGGCCGCTTTGGCGCCCTTCGTCGATATCAGCCCGAGCCGCCAGAACGGTCCGCTGACCGCCGCCGAACGGCGCAACGCCGACGATGCACTGCAACTGGAACTGACCCTGGCCCGGGCGGCGATCGAGCGCGGCGACCGTGCCGGCCGTGACGCCGCGCTGTCGCGCGTGGAGCAGTGGGCACAGCGGCGCTGGCCGGATTCACCGGCCCTGCGCGCGCAGCGTGCTGAACTGCAGGCCTTGCGCGAGCTTCCCTTGCAGAC
Source organism: Stenotrophomonas sp. YJH_SMC_36 (assembly GCF_059369935.1). NCBI lineage: Bacteria > Pseudomonadati > Pseudomonadota > Gammaproteobacteria > Lysobacterales > Lysobacteraceae > Stenotrophomonas > Stenotrophomonas sp. YJH_SMC_36. Next base: position 165,446 of record NZ_JCAFTD010000005.1, read on the forward strand.
CAGCAACACCGTCCTAGGCAGCACCCTGCAACAGCTGCGCACCCAGACCGACCGGAGGCTACCCGAATGAAACCCCTGCAATCCCTGGTCGTGCTGTTGCTGGCCGTGGCCATTGGTGTGGTCGCCGCGCAATGGCTCGGCACCGACGATCTCAACCGCTACGGCGAAGTGATTCTGCGCTATGGCGGCTACGACTATCACAGCAACCTGCCGAAGGTGGCGCTGCTGACGGTGATTGCAGTCCTGGTGCTGTGGCTGCTGTGGAGCCTGATCGCCGCACCGTTCCGTGCGTGGGGCCGCTACCGCCGCAAGCAGGGCCGGGTGCGCCTGATCGATGGCCTGCAGGCTTACGAGCACGGGCAGTGGCAGCGCGCGGAAAAGCTGCTCGACGGCGCCGCCAGGGATCCGGAAGTGAGCGCGGTGGCGCTGGCCAATGCCGTGCGCAGTGCACAGGCACGTGCTGACGCCAGCGCAGGTGAGGCGCTGCTGCAGCGGCTGGGTGAATCCGATGCCACCCTGCAGGCGCTGCTGCGCGCCGAGCAGCTGCTGGCGCGCGACCTGCCGGTGGACGCGATCAACGTGCTGGACGTGGCCGCGATCCAGCCGCTTCCGCCGCGTGGCCTGTGGCTGCGCACCGAGGCACTGGCCCGCGCCGGTCGTGCGCACGAAGCGTATGGACAGCTGGGCGCCCTGCGTCAGAGCAAGGTGCTGCCGGCCGAATCCAACAGCGAACTGGAAGCGCGCCTGGCCGCGCAGGCGCTGCTGGAAGCGGCCGACGTCAATGCGTTGGCCGCGCAGTGGGAAGCCACGCCGAAAGCGCTGCGGCCGACCCCCGACGTGGTGGGCGCCTATGCCAGCCGCGCGGTGGCGCTGAACTGGGACGAGCCGGCGCTGCTGGCGCTGGAGCACGCCCTGGACCAGCGTTGGGACGACGAACTGGTGGCCCTGTATGGCCGCCTGCCCGCCGAACGCCTCGCCACCCGCCAGGCCAACCTGCAGCGCTGGCGCAACGTGCATGACGATTCGGCGGCGCTGCGCCTGGCACAGGGCCGCGTCGCCCTGGCCCAGCAGCAATGGGACGCTGCCGATACGTTCCTGCACGAAGCGATCGCCAGCGGCGCCGGTGCCCCGGCCTGGGAAGCGCTGGGTGAGCTGTTCGCCCAGCGGGGTGAACACGCCCTGGCTGCACAGTGCCTGGCCAACGCGCTGCGCCTGCAGCGCGGCGAGGACAGTGTGGCGCTGGTGCGCACGGCAGGGGCCGGTGCCGATGAAGTGCCGCCGCGCGCCACCGTGGAAGATCTGCCGACGGTGCCGCAACCGCCGGTGTACAACGCCAACGAAGAGCGCGACGAGTTCGGCAACCCCCGTCTTCCCTGATCGGCGCAGTGCCGGCGAAGGGTCGGCACCCCACCGGGACCGCAACGGAAAAGCCGCCCATCCGGGCGGCTTTTCCATGTACAGCCTTCTGCAGCGATCAGCGCTCGACGATCGCCACCACGCCCATGCCGCCTGCCGTGCAGATCGACACCAGCGCGCGGCCGCCGCCGCGTTCGGCCAGCTGCTTTGCGGCCGTGGCGATCACACGCGCACCGGTAGCGGCAAACGGGTGACCGGTAGCCAGCGACGAGCCCAGCAGATTGATCTTGTCCGGATCGATGCGGCCCAGCGGTGCCTCCAGGCCCAGCCGGTTGCGGCAGTAATCCTCGCTCTCCCACGCGCGCAGGGTGCACAGCACCTGTGCGGCAAACGCTTCGTGGATTTCGTAGATGTCGAAGTCCTGCAGGGTCAGGCCATTGCGCTTGAGCATCTCAGGCACGGCCACGGTCGGTGCCATCAGCAGGCCTTCGCCGTGCACGAAATCGACGGCCGAGACATGCGCATCGCGCAGGTAGGCCTGCGGCTCGTGCCCGTGGGCGCGGGCCCATTCCTCGCTGGCCAGCAGCACCGCCGCGGCACCATCGGTGAGCGGCGTGGAGTTGGCGGCGGTCAGGGTGCCGCGGCCGGACACCTTGTCGAACGCCGGCTTCAGCGTGGCCAGCTTTTCCAGCGAGGTATCCGGGCGCAGGATGTTGTCGCGCTCCACGCCGCGGAACGGCGCGATCAGGTCGTTGAAGAAGCCACGCTCATAGGCGGCGGCCAGCTTCTTGTGCGAGGACACCGCCCACTCGTCCTGCGAGTCACGCGAGATGTTCCATTCCTTGGCCATGTCCTCGCAATGATCGCCCATGCTCTTGCCGGTGCGCGGTTCGGCCACGCCCGGGAACTCGGGCTTGAGCTCGGAGAACTTGAAGCCGGAGGTCAGCGCGCGGATCTTGTCGCCGGTGCTCTTGGCGCGGTTGGCGGCCAGCAGGCGTGCACGCAGCTTCTTGCCGTACACGATCGGCACGTCGGAAGTGGTGTCCGACCCGCCGCCGATGCCCGATTCGATCTGGCCCAGGGCAATCTTGTTGGCGACGGTGATGATGCTGTCCAGCGACGTGCCGCAGGCACGCTGCAGGGTGATGCCCGGGGTGAGCGGCGACAGTCCGGAGGACAGCGTGGCTTCGCGGCCCAGGTTCCAGTCGCTGGAGTGCTTGATCACCGCACCCATCGCCACTTCACCCAGCTGCTGGCCGTGCAGGCCGAAGCGTTCGACCAGCGCACCCAGTGTGCGTACCGACATGCCGAGGTTGCCGACATCCGAATACGCGGTGTTCTGGCGGCAGAACGGAATGCGGACGCCACCGAGAATGGCGACGGGACGAGCGTTGGGCATGGAGATACCTGGCATGGATGAGGGTGTCTGCAACATGGCCTGCACGACAGAGCAGGCATAATGGGGCCAAGTGTAGCTGCCGCCCTGTGATGGGCCAACCGTGGAACCATGAGCAAACCCGACCCCGCGATGAATGCCCTTGGCGTGCTGGCCCTGGAACTGGCCGGCGGCGAGATCCCCCGCCAGGCGGTACTCAGCGCAGACCAGGCCGGTGAACTGGCCGAGCGCGTCGGCCGCGACCTGTCCAAGCTGGTACCGGCCGTGGCCGAGCTGGACCTGGTTCTGGCCGCCGCCCATTTCGACCCGGCCGAAGTGCTGCGCCCGGGCTGGCCGATCCATCGCCGTCTGGAAGAACTGCAGATGCGCGCGCCGGGCCGCAACCAGGGCCCGCGGCTGCTGGCCTTCGGTACCGATGCCAATGGCGATGTGCCGCTGCCGTTCCAGGCCGATTCGACGCTGGTGGGTGGCGGCCTGCGTGTGCTGCCGTTCCTGCTGACCGGCAGTGATGTGGCGACCACCCGTGCGGTGGCCGATGCGTTGGAAGAGGTGCTGCTGGCCAATGGCATGGCCCATGCCGATACCGCGCTGATGGCGCAGAACAGTTTCGGTGCCCGCATCGAGCATGCGCGCTATTTCACCGTGAACGACCTGGCCGCGATGATGTCGATGCAGTACGACAATCAGGGCCTGGCCGCGCTGTGGCCGTTGATCGAGACCGCGATCATGGCGCCGGGCGAGGATGAATGGCTCGAGGCCGCACCGGAGCCGCTGCTGCGCTACAGCCATGGCGAGGCGCGCATGGCGTTGTTCGATCCGGCCGGCTGGTGCGCCCACTACAGTCATGACAGTGGCGACTGCGATCGCCTGCAGGGCATCTATGAGCAGTTCCTGATGCGCCAGCGGCAGATGGCGGCAGTGCTGGAAGCACACGGTGTGCCGGTGCTGTTCGTGCATTGCGAGGCGGGACAGGACGCGCGCGAGTTGCTGGCGCGCTGACAAGGAAACGGCGGCCGCGTGTTGTAGAGCCGAGCCTGGGCTCGGCTCTACAGAAAGGGATGCAAAGAAAAACGCCGGCCTGCGCCGGCGTTTTCCAATCCAGCGGGGCCGGCCTTACGGGGCCTTCTGGATCACTGCGCAGGCCAGGCGCGCACCGGCGTTGCCGGTCGGCTGGCTGGTGTAGTCATCCGGATCGGCGTGGACGATCAGGCCACGGCCGATGATGTCGAAATCATCGCCCTTGCCGATGTTCACGTTGCTCGACACCGGGCCATCGATGGTGGCCACGCCCTTGTCGTCGGCCTTGATGTTGGGCATGTCGCCACCGTGGTGCGGATCACTGGCCACGCTGCCATGGTCCTGCTTGCCCGGGTTGAAATGACCGCCGGCGCTGGTGCCGTCCGGCGCACTGCAGTCGCCCTTCTCGTGGATGTGGAAACCGTGTTCGCTGCCGGGCTTCAGGCCACTGATCTGGCCCGTGACGTGCACTTTGCCGTCAACCCGCTTGAAGGTGACGCTGCCCTTGGTCTCGTTGCCCTGGGTGGGTGCCAGCTCCGCCGTGGCCGAGGCATCGGCGGTGGACGCCGGTTCTGCAGCGGGCGCCGGTTCGGTGGTTGCGCTCTCGGCCGGCGCGGCCGGCGGCGTCTCGGTCTGCGGGGTGTCGGCCGGCTTGCCGCAGGCCGCCAGGCCCAGGGCGGCGATGGCCGCGAACAGCGAAGTATGGATCAGACGCATGGATGCTCTCCTTGGAAGATGGCCGGCGGCGATCAGCGCGTCACGCGGATCACGCCGCAGGCGATGCGAACGCCGGCATTGCCGGCAGGCTGGCTGCGATAGTCATCGGCATTGGCATGCACGACCAATGCGCGTCCTGCGATATCGGTGGCGGCGCCTCCGCCCAGAGTAACGCCCTTGAGGTGGATGTCGACGTTGGCGCGGCCCTGGGCATCGGCACGCAGGTTGTCGATGTCGCCCAGGTGATGCGTGCCGGCACCGGCGCGACCGTGCGCGACGCCGCCGGGATTGAAGTGATTGCCCGCACTGCTGGCATCCACAGCGCTGCAATCACCACGCTCGTGGATATGGAAGCCTGCCTGCTGCATCGGCTGCAGGCCACCGACCAGGCCGGTGATATGTACGCCTGCCGGTTCGACCTTCAGCACCAGCCGGCCACTGACGATGCTGGCCGACGCCGGGGCCAGATTCGCCTCGGCCTGCTGTGCGGTACTGGTCACGACCGGCGGCGGTGGCGTGGGCTGCGGCTTCGGCGTACTGCCACACGCGGACAGCAGCGCGGCGGCGGACAGCGGAAGAAGGGCAGGTAACAGGCGCATCGAAGACTCCTTGCAGGTGACACTACGGACGGCATCGTCCATGAGGGATCAACGGTTCGGCAAGCGGATGCGAGGATCGCGTGCAGGGACCGTTCAATGGGGGCCGCGGCGGCGGCCTGCGCCCAGCTTGCGGGTCAGCGTGTTGCGGCCCAGGCCCAGCCGCGCCGCTGCTTCCGCGCGGCGACCGTGGGTGATCTGCAGGGCAGCGTCCAGCAGGGCGTGATCGACGCGCTCGCGCACCTGCGCATGCAGCCCTTCCACGCCCTCCGCCAGTTGCCGCCGCGCCCACTCCGACAGCAGCGCCTCCCACTGCCCCGGGTCGGTGCCGCCGGTGCTGCTGCGCCGGGTGCGTGCCCGGTTGAGCGCGGTATCCACGTCGGCCACGCCGATGGTGTCGGCGGCGGCCAGTGCGGCCATCCGCCAGCACACGTTCTCCAGTTCGCGCACATTGCCCGGCCAGTCGTGCTCGCGCAGCGCCTGCAAGGCAGCGGCGGTCAAGCGCTTGGTCGGCGTATCCAGCCGGCGTGCGGCCGCCGCCAGGAAGGTGGTGGCCAGCTGCGCGATGTCCTCGCGGCGCTCACGCAGCGGCGGCAGCTGCAGGCGCACCACGTCCAGGCGATGCAGCAGGTCGGCGCGGAACAGCCCCTGCGCCACCCGTCCTTCCAGGTCCTGGTGGGTCGCTGCGATCACGCGCACATCGACACGGATCAGTTCGCGACCGCCGACACGGAAGAACTCGCCCTGCGCCAGCACGCGCAGCAGGCGCGTCTGCAGCGGCAGGGGCATGTCGCCGATTTCATCGAGGAACAGGGTGCCACCGTCGGCCTGCTCGAAGCGGCCGATGTGCCGGCGCTGTGCGCCGGTGAATGCGCCGGCTTCATGGCCGAACAGTTCACTCTCCAGCAGCTCGGCGGGAATGGCGGCGGTGTTCAATGCCACGAACGGGCCCTGCGCACGCGGCGATTCGCGGTGCAGCGCGTTGGCCACCAGCTCCTTGCCGGTGCCGGTTTCACCGGTGATGAGCACTGCCAGCGGCGCCTGCGCGAGCCGGCCGATGGCGCGGAACAGCGCGCGCATCGGCGGCGTATCGCCAACCAGCTGCGGCGACGGGTCGGCGGAGGCCTCCGTGGCCGGTACCGGCGCGGCCAGTGCCGGCGCGACCGCCGGCAGCACGCGCTGGGCCAGCGCTACGGCATCATCCAGATCGAACGGCTTGGACAGGAATTCGTGCGCGCCGCCGCGGAAGGCGCCCGCCGTGCTGGCGACATCGGTGTAGGCCGACATCACCACCACCGGCAGCTGTGGCAAGGCAGCCTTGAGCTTGTCGAGCAGCACCAGGCCGTCATCGCCGGGCATGCGCACATCGGTGAACAACAGTGCCGGCGGAGAACCCTCGGCCAGCGCCTGCAGGGCGGCGGCGGCGCTGTCGAAATCATCGACCCGGTAGCCCGCCTCGCGCAGCGCGGTGCACAGCACGAAGCGCACGGCGCGGTCATCGTCGACCACCCAGATCCGCTGGGGTGAAGGGGACGCGTCAGACATCGCGCGGGGCCTCCTCGGCCGGAACGGTGCCGCTGCCGATCGGCAGCAGCAGGGTGAATACGGTATGGCCGGGCCGCGAGCGGTAGGTCAGCGTGCCGCGATGCTCGCGCGCGACCTGCTGGGCCAGCGCCAGGCCCAGGCCGGTGCCTTCGGCGCGACCACTGACCAGGGGCAGGAACAGGTGTTCGGCCAGCTCCTCGGGTACGCCACGACCGTCGTCGGCGATCTCCAGCCGCAGCGCCAGCGTATGCAGCCGCTCGGCAACCCGCGCACCATGCTCCACGCGCGTGCGCAGGGTGATGGTGCCCGCGCCGGCCTGGATCGCATTGCGCACCAGGTTCCACACTGCCTGGGTAAGGCGGTCGGCGTCGCCATCCAGCTCGGGAATGCTGGGGTCGTAGTCGCGTTGCAGGCGCACCGCCCAGCCCGCTTCGTTCTCGGCCAGGCGCAGCACGCGCTCCAGTGCTGCATGGATGTTCAAGGCGGCATGCGGTGCGGCCGGCGCCGGCGACAGCAGCTGGTCAAGCAACCCGTTGAGGCGTTCGATCTCCGAACCGATCAGCTCGATCAGTTCGCGCTCGCTGGCATCGCGCTGTGCGGCACGGCGCGCCAGCAGCTGCGCCGCGCCTTTCAGGCCAGCCAGCGGGTTGCGCAGTTCGTGGGCCAGGCCCTTCAGCGCCGCGCTGAGTGCGCTCGGCAAGGCCTGGGTGGGGTCAAGCCCGGGGAACTCATCGACCGGATGCGCCTCCAGCAGCCAGCCGCCATCATCCCGGCGGCTCATCCAGCCTTCGGCGAAGCGGGGTGCCTCTCCCGGTACCGCAAGTGCCAGCCGGTGCAGGCGCAGGCTGTCACGCTCGTCGCGGGCCAGGAAGTGGGCCAGCGCCTCTCCCTGCACCTCCAGCGCCGCCAGGGGCTGGCCCAGCAGGCGACGGCCGCTGACGCCCAGCCAGCGGCCGAAGGCCGGATTGCAGCCGGTGATGCGGCCGTCGGCAGCGGCCCAGGCCAAGGGGGTACCCAGGGCATCGAGGGACGGTGGCGGCGCGGGGTCGGACATTGCACCAATGTAGTGCAAAAGCGTGGCAGATGCGTTCCTTCCGCAGCCCGAAGCGCCCCGCCGGGCTACAGCTTCATGCTGAGGCCGACGAAGACGGTGCGGCCGGGGGCAGGCGAGAACATCGGCCGGGCACTGTCCCAGAAGAAGCTGTCGTACCACGCGTAGGCGTACTCGCGTCCGGTGACGTTCTTCAGCTGCAGGTCCACGCTCCAGCGCGGATTGATCCGGTACGCGGCAGTAAGGTCGAGCACGGCGAAGCCGCCGAACCTGCCGGCCACGTTGCGCTCTTCCAGGTAGTAGTCGCCCTGCGCGCGCGCCTGCAGGCCCAGCCGCAGTGCCTGGCTGGCCTGGTAGTCCACGCCCAGGTTGCTGATGTGGCGCGGGGTGGCGGCCACTTCGCGACCCTGCAGGGACACGCCGGGGGCGCGGTTGTCACGGGTGATCTTCGCTTCCTGGTACGCATGCGAGGCCCACACCGTCCAGTCGTCGCCCACCTGCAGGCTCAACTGCGCGTCCACGCCACGGCGCCGGGTCTTGCCCAGGGTGACGGTGGTGCCGGTGGCCGGCATGTTGGACACCTCGTTCTCCGCATCCTGCTGCCATATCGCCAGGCGGGCCTGGGCGCCGTCAAAGGGCTGGAACTTCAGGCCCAGCTCCATGCCGGTGTTGGTGGAAGGGCGCATCGGCGTCTGCCCGGGCGTGAGATAGGCCGGCGCGGTGGCGCCGGTCAGCACCTGGAACGTGCGGCCCCAGTTCGCGTAGACGTGGGTGGTGTCGCCCAGGCTGTGGATGACGCTCAGCTTGGGCTGGCCGATGGTGCCGTAGTCCTGCAGCCGCCCGCGGGTGCCATCCATCAACCGCGTGCGGCCATTGAAGCGGTCCACGCGATAGGCCGGCACGATCTTCCAGGCGGCGGCTGGCTGATAGATGGCCTGCAGATAAGCGCCCAGGTTGTCGAAGCTGTGGCGGTCGTCGTTCTGCACGCGGGCCGGCGGGCGGGTGAAATCGGTGGGTTCGGCGTAGGCATACCGCTCGCGGATGTAACCGTTGTCCTGCTGCTCGTAGTTCAACCCGCCCTCCACCGTCAGCGTGGCTGTGGGCTGCCAGGTAAGCGTGGTGAGCAGGCCGGCCTGGCGCTCGTCCCACAGCCGCCGCTGGCGCGGCAGGTTGCCGGTGGGCAGGTCGCTGAAGGTCACGCGCCGATCGTCCTGGTAACGGTTGTAGTACAGCCGGGTGCCGAGAACGAGCGCGTCGGACAGCTTCAGGTCCAGATGCGCGGCGAACTGGCGCATGTCGCGGTCGTCGCCGTCATGGGCGTTGCGCAGGTCGCTGCCACGGCGGTGCGTGCGCAGTTCCTCGGCCGTCATGAAGCCGGGCTCGTCCGCCTCGTGGTGATAGGCGCGCGCGGTCAGGCCCACGCGCAGGCCATCGTCCAGTGAACCGTAGAACCACTTGCCACCCAGCGAATACTTCCTGGAGGTGTCGTGCTCGCGATAACCGTCGCTGGCCTGGGTGCCGATGAAGTAGTTCTGCGCGAAGCCGTTGGATTCGCGGCCCACCGCCAGCTGCGCATCGCGCGTGTTGTAGCTGCCATAGGCCAGCCGCGCATCGGTGTAACTGCCGCCCTGGCGGGTGCCGAAGTTCACGTTGCCGCCGATGTTGTGCAGCCCATAACGCGGATCGTTGGTCCCGCGCACCACCTCGATGTAGCTGATTTCCAGCGGGAACAGCATGTCGATGAAGCGCTGGTTGCCGCTGTTGACGTTGCTCGGGATGCCATCGATCAGGGTCTTGATGGCATTGAGGTAACCCTCGCCATTGAAGGCGCGGAAGCTGACCTTGCCCGACTCGGCACCCTGGCGTGTTTCGGTCAGCTGGATGCCGGGCATCTGCCCCAGCAGTTCCCAGCTGTGGGACACGGTGCGGTCTTCAATCTGGTCTGCGCCCAGAACGTCGACGGAGGTGAGTACCTGGTGCGCGCTGAGGGCGCCTTCCCGGTGGTGGACATCGACCTTGCCCAGGGTGAGCGCCGCGTCGGCTGACTGCGCCAATGCGTCAGGGGCAAGGGGAGCCGCCGCCAGGGCGGCCAGCAGCGTGGGGGTCTTCATGGGGGAGGAGATGGAGTGCCAAAAATGAAACTTTATAACATTTCAGTTCTGGCAGCCATCGGGGACGCCGGTCTGCCGGGCGTCAGGCAGACGGATAACCGGTCGCTTCCCTGGCCTTCTTCCACGCGATTTCAAATTCGCGCGCGCTGATCTCGTCGTCGGAATCGAAATCCAGGAACGAGACGGGCTGGTCGGCCAGCATGAAACGGTCATCGCTCTGGCCGTTTTCATCGGCCCATACCAGCTTGGAGCCGTAGATCTCCACCTGGCGGACGATCCTGTCGCCCCGTGCTTCCATCAGCACGTTGCCCTTGCCGAGGCCCGATTCGGCCCAGTGCTTGTAGTACTTCTTTGCGTTCTTCATTGCCGGAGTCCTGGCTGTGGAGGCAGCCGGAGAGTTCAGAGGACGGCATTATCGCCCAGCGGGCACCGCAGGGGCCCGGCGATGACCTGCCATGCGCCCGTCGATCACGGCAGAAGGCCCCGGCTCACCGCCGGGGCCCTGCACTCACTTCTGCTGCAGGAAGGCCAGCAGGTCCTGGTTGACCTTGTCCTTGTGGGTTTCGGTCAGGCCATGCGGCGCACCCGGGTAGACGATCAGGCGGGCGCCCTTGATCAGCTTGGCCGACATGCGGCCGGCAACGTCGATCGGCACGATCTGATCATCATCACCGTGGATCACCAGCGTCGGCACGTCGAATTTCTTCAGGTCCTGGCGGAAATCGGTTGCCGAGAATGCGGCGATCGAATCGTAGGTGTTCTTGTGCCCGCCCAGCATGCCCTGCGCCCACCAGGCGTCGATCATGGCCTGCGAAACCTTCGCGCCCGGGCGGTTGAAGCCATAGAACGGGCCGGAGGGAATGTCGCGGTACAGCTGCGAGCGGTTTTCCAGCTGCGCCTTGCGCAGGCCATCGAACACTTCGAGCGGTACGCCGCCGGGGTTGTCGGCGGTCTTGAGCATGAGCGGCGGCACCGAGCTGATCAGCACGGCCTTCTTCACCCGGCCGGTACCATGGCGGCCGATGTAGCGCGCCACTTCGCCCCCCCCGGTGGAGAAGCCCACCAGCGTCACGTCATGCAGATCCAGCGTGTTGATCACCGTGGCCAGGTCATCGGCATAGTGGTCCATGTCGTTGCCTTCCCACGGCTGGCTGGAGCGTCCATGACCGCGGCGGTCATGCGCGATCACGCGGTAGCCATGGTCGGCCAGGAAGATCATCTGCGATTCCCAGCTGTCCGAGTCCAGCGGCCAGCCGTGGCTGAAGGTGACCACCGGGCCATCCTTCGGACCCCAGTCCTTGTAGTAGAGCTGCACGCCATCGGCGGTGGTGAGGGTGCTGGCGGTACGGGCGACGGCGGTGACGGCGGTGGAGGGCGCCGCTTGCGCAGCCTGGGCGGACAGGCCGGCCTGCAGGGACAGAGCCAGGGCAGTGGCGGCCAGGGTGCGGGTGACGGTGTTCATGGTGGAATCTCCTGCGAAGTGAGTGGGTTTCGACAGGTCCACTTTGCGCCCCTTTCCGGGACTGCTTGCTACGTAAAGTCCTTAAAATTTGACCATTCGTCCGCCAATCCCCATGGCCCGCGACCGCTGCCTCGCGCGGGCATCGCCGCGGCCCGGTCTGCGGTCAGCGGTCAGCGGTCAGCGGTCAGCGGTCAGCGGGCCGGCAATGCCACACCCTTCGGCCACAGCATCCACAGGCTGCCCTGCTGCTTCATGTCGCCGGCCAGCTTCCCAGCGGCATCACCGGTGCCCCAGTACAGGTCGGCGCGGACTTCGCCGGCAATGGCGCCACCGGTATCCTGCGCGGCCACCGGGCGTACCAGCGGCGTACCGTCCGGACGGGTGGTCGACAGCCACAGCAGGCTCCCCAGCGGTACCACGGTGCGATCCACGGCAACGCTGTAGCCGGCAGTCAGCGGTACGTTCAACGAACCGCGCGGGCCTTCCGGGCTGTCGGCGCTGCGCACGAAGAACACGTAGCTGGGATTGCTGCGCAGCAGCTCCGGAACACGCGCGGGATTGGCCTTCGCCCACGTGCGGATGGCGTCCATGGTGACGTCTTCCTTGCGCAGCTCGCCCTGCTCCACCAGCCAGCGGCCGATGGCGCGATAGGGATGGCCGTTCTGCTCGGCGTAGGCCAGCCGCACCTGCGTGCCATCGGCCAGGCGCACCCGGCCCGAGCCCTGGATCTGCAGCAGCTGCAGGTCCATCGAATCGGTCAGCCAGGCCAGTACCGGCGCCCTGGCACCCTTGCCGGCGATGGTGCCTGCGTCGTCATAGGGCTTGAGTACCTTGCCGTCCAGGCGGCCGCGCAGGCGCTTGCCCTTCAGTTCGGGGTAGACGCTGTCCAGCTGCACCACGATCAGATCATCGGGGGTGCCATAGACCGGCACTGTTGCCGTGTCCGTGCGGCTGAGGCTGCCGGGATAGATCGGCTCGTAGTAGCCGGTGATCAGGCCTTCGGCCTGCTGGCCACCCGCACGCAGCGCATAGACGTCCAGATCACGCTGCAGGAACTGGCGGATGGCGGCCGGGTCCTTGTCTGAAACCGCAGCGGCTGTGGCGCAGGGTCTGGCCCAGACCGCATCGTTCTTCAGGCGGGTGCAGCTGCTGCGCCAGGCGACGAAGCCGGCCTGCAGGTCGCTGTCCGAGACCGGTGGCAGCGCACTCCATTCAACCCTGGCGTAGGTGGCCGCAGCGGGCGTGGCAGCGGCAGGCGTGCCTAGGCGGGTGCCGGTGGTGGAACACGCGGCGAGCAGGGCTGCACCGAGCAGGAGGAGCAGCGCGCGCGGCAACGACTTAACAGTGATCATGGTCGCAATGTAGTGGGGCGGGTGCTGGCCCGGCAACCTCATGCAGGTGAAGCGCGGGCCCACGGCCGGCGGAAAGCGGATCCCGCGCTGTGCGCTCGCCGGGCACGGCCCGGCGCTACCGGCATTCCGACCCGGCGCTGGCGGTCACGGCGTCTGCAGCAGCAGCGAGTACAGGATGCGCGCGTCTTCCGCATCCAGCGTCTTCGGCAGATCATCGCTGCCACGGAATCGACGGTGGAACGCGGCCACCGCCGCGTCCCTATCCTCCAGCGGGTAACCGAAGCGGGCCAGCGCATTCCAGGCATCGAAGCCTTCCGGTGCGGGACCATCGCTGGCACGCGGCCACACGCCGAAGCCGGCCTCTGCAAGTTGCTGCCACGGGAAGAAACGGCTGGGATCCTGCTTGCGCGTCGGCGCCAGGTCGGCGTGGCCGATGACCTGCCGCGGCGGAATGTCCAGGCGCGCGGTGAGGTCGCGCAGCAGCACGATCAACGATTCGATCTGCGCCGCGCTGAAGGGTGTGCGGCCGTTGTTGTCCAGCTCGATGCCGATGGACGCCGAGTTGAGATCGGTGATGGTGCCCCATCGGCCCGTGCCGGCATGCCAGGCACGACGTTGATCGCTCACCAGCTGGTAGCGATGGCCATCGGCGCCGATCAGGTAATGCGCGCTGACCCGGCCGCCACTGTTGGCGGTGCGCAGCGTGCGCAGGCTCTGCTGCACCGAATCCTGTTCGGTGTGGTGGATGACGATGATGACCGGACCCCGCGCGTTGTGGTTCGGCGAGGGCACCCAGGTCGCGAGCGGATTGCGCGGCTCCGGCGGAGCGGACGCACAGGCGGCCAGCAGCAGGCAGGCCGAGAGCAGCAGGGACGTGCGGATCGGGTGCATGCCCCTGATTGTGCGCGATCGGGATGGATCGTGCATGGAGGGGCACGCGGCGCGTGGCCGGTGCCCTGACGGACGCAGCCGGGCATGGCCCGGCTGCACAGCGTGCGGGCGGCCCTTCCGGACCGCCCGCCCCTGCATCAGGCCTCGTACGCGGATTCGCCGTGCGAGGTGACGTCCAGGCCGGTACGTTCGGCCTCTTCGGTCACGCGCAGGCCGACCACCACCTTCACCAGCAGCAGGATGACCGCGGTCACCACGGCGGACCAGACCACCGTCAGGCCGACGCTGACCACCTGCACCCACACCTGGTGGCCGATATCCAGATCGGCCTTGGTGCCGCCCAGCGACTGCGCACTGAACACACCGGTGAGGATCGCGCCGACGATGCCGCCGACGCCGTGCACGCCGAACACGTCGGCCGTGTCATCCACCTTCAGCAGCCGCTTGAGACCGGTGACGCCCCACACGCAGACGGTGCCGGCGACGAAACCAATGACGATGGCACCCAGCGGCCCGACCGTGCCGCACGCGGGCGTGATGCCGACCAGGCCGGCCACCGCGCCGGAGGCCGCACCCAGCGCCGACGGCTTGCCCTTGCCGATGGCTTCCACCAGCGTCCAGCCCAGCACTGCGGCGGCGGTGGCCAGCACGGTGTTGAGGAAGGCCAGCGATGCCACGGTATCGGCCGCGGCGGCGGAGCCGGCGTTGAAGCCGAACCAGCCCACCCACAGCAGCATCGCGCCGATGTAGGTGAACGGTACGTTGTGCGGCTTCAGCGCGGTCTGGCCGTAGCCGAGGCGCTTGCCGACGAACCACGCGGCGACCAGGCCGGCAACGCCGGCGTTGATGTGCACCACGGTACCGCCAGCGAAGTCGATCGCGCCCAGCTCACCCAGGTAGCCACCGCCCCAGACGATATGCGCCATCGGGATGTAGCTGAAGGTGAACCACAATGCCGAGAACAGCAGCACCGCACGGAACTTGATGCGCTCGGCGAAGGCACCGACGATCAGCGCGGTGGTGATGCCGGCGAAAGTCGACTGGAAGGCGACGAACAGATAATCCGGCAGGCCCGCGATCGGCGTGTTGCCCACCGAGTCGGGCGTGAAGCCCTTCAGGAACGCGAACTCGGTGAATGAACCGAAGAACGGATTGCCGGCGCTGAACACCGCGCTGTAGCCGTAGGACACCCACAGCAGCAGCACCAGCGAGAACACCACCAGGATCTGGCTCAGCACGGACAGCACGTTCTTCGAACGCACCAGGCCGCCGTAGAACAGGGCCAGCCCCGGCACCACCATCAACAGCACCAGCAGGGTGGAGGTCAGCATCCAGGCGACGTCGCCGTGATCGAAGGCCGGGGCCGCAGCCTCGGCAGCCGCGGGAGCGGCGGCGGCCGGTGCCTGCAGCGGCTCGACCGCTACCGGTTCACTGCTCAACGGTGTCACCTGGGCCTGGGCGTGGGCGTTGCCCGGCCAGACGCCCGCGGCCAGCGCGCTGAGCAGCATCAGCAGGCACACGAGATGGAACCGGGCTTGCCACCCGGTAAGAAGGCGCATCTTCATTGGGGGAGTCTCCGGAAGGGGGTTACAGCGCGTCTGCACCGATTTCGCCGGTGCGGATGCGGATGACCTGTTCGACGGCGGTGACGAAGATCTTGCCGTCACCGATCTTGCCGGTACCTGCCGACGATTGGATCGCCTCGATCACCGCATCGGCGCGCTCGTCGGTGACCACGGTTTCGATCTTGATCTTGGGCAGGAAATCGACGACGTACTCTGCGCCGCGGTACAGCTCGGTATGGCCCTTCTGGCGGCCGAAGCCTTTCACTTCGGTCACGGTGATGCCCGACACGCCAGCATCGGAGAGGGCCTCGCGGACCTCGTCGAGCTTGAACGGTCGGATGATGGCGGAGATCAGTTTCATGCGCATGTCCCGATGGTGGATGGGGCCAGCGCGCCAACGCGCGATGGCATCAGGCAACCACGGGCCATCACATCGATGGCCGTGGCTGTTGCACCGGACACGAACGGGGCCGGGACGGTCGTGCCTCTCTCCTTGCACGACCGACGCGGGAGGGAGGGCGGCCCATGTCGCGTATCCGGTCTCTCTTGCCCCTGGATCAACGGACCCACGGTCCGCTCTAGCACGGTGGGCCGGAGCCCACCCTGCGGCTCCCCAGCCGCAAAGATCGGAGGCGATGGCGGCGGGTGGGAGGGGGAAGCCCGCCGCCATCGCCGCCCGGTCAACTGGCGTAGTACAGCTGGTATTCCAGCGGGTGGGTCGCCGCGCGGAACTTGGTCACTTCCTGCATCTTCAGCGCGATGTAGCCGTCGATGAAGTCATCGCTCATCACGCCGCCGGCCTTCAGGAACTCACGGTCCTTGTCCAGCGCTTCCAGCGCCTGGTCCAGCGAGGAGCAGACCTGCGGAATCAGCTTCTCTTCTTCCGGCGGCAGGTCGTACAGGTCCTTGTCGCTCGGTGCGCCCGGGTCGATCTGGTTCTTGATGCCGTCCAGGCCGGCCATCATCAGCGCGGTGAAGGTCAGGTAGCCGGACTGGATCGGATCGGGGAAGCGCATTTCGATGCGGCGTGCCTTCGGGTTGGAGACCCACGGAATGCGGCACGACGCCGAACGGTTGCGCGCCGAATAGGCCAGCATCACCGGTGCTTCGAAGCCCGGCACCAGGCGCTTGTAGCTGTTGGTGCCCGAGTTGGCGAAGGCATTGATGGCGCGGGCATGCTTGAAGATGCCGCCGATGTACCACAGCGCCAGCTGGCTCAGGCCGCCGTAACCGTCGCCGGAGAACAGGTTGGCGCCGCCCTTGGACAGCGACTGGTGCACGTGCATGCCGCTGCCGTTGTCGCCGACGATCGGCTTGGGCATGAAGGTGACGGTCTTGCCGTTGCGGTGCGCGACGTTCTTGATGACGTACTTCATGCGCAGCAGCTCATCGGCCTTCTGCACCAGGGTGCTGAACTTGGTGCCGATCTCGCACTGGCCGGCGGTGGCCACCTCGTGGTGCTGCACTTCCACTTCGATGCCGACCTGTTCCAGCGTCTTGCACATTTCCGCACGCAGGTCGTGCAGGGTGTCGGTCGGCGGCACCGGGAAGTAGCCGCCCTTCACGCCCGGGCGGTAGCCGCTGTTGGCGCCGTCGTACTTCGCGCCGCTGTTCCAGGCGGCTTCTTCCGAGTCGACCTTGAAGAAGGTGTTGCCCATTTCATTGGCGAAACGGACCGAGTCGAAGATGAAGAATTCCGGCTCCGGGCCGAAGAACGCCGATTCGGCGATGCCCGAGGACTTCAGGTAGGCCTCGGCACGCTTGGCGATGCCGCGCGGGCAGCGGCCGTAGGCCTGCATGGTGGCCGGATCGAGGATGTCGCAGCTGATCACCAGAGTGGGATCGGCGTAGAACGGATCGACATAGGCGCTGGACGGATCCGGCAGCAGGACCATGTCCGATTCGTTGATGCCCTTCCAGCCGGCGATCGAGCTGCCATCGAACATCTTGCCTTCTTCGAACAGCGACGCTTCGACGATGCTGACCGGGAAGGTGACATGCTGTTCGACACCGCGCATGTCGACAAAGCGCAGATCGACGAACTCGATCTGGTTGTCCTTGATCAGCTTCTCAACGTTTTCCACGGACATCGGTACGACCTCGGATGGGAATGAATGCCTGCTGAGGTACAGCAATGACCGTGCCAACTTTTTGCGCCCTGCAAGTCCTTGATTTCACAAAGCGTGCACTGAGTCAGTGCGGCACAGCCTGCACCAAAGGGGTGCGCAGGCACGCGGATGCACCCCTTTGGTGCGGCATCGATGGTCTATCCTCTCGACCTTCTTCCGCCGCACGCGCCCGCACTGTCCATGTCCGACCTGCTCTCCGCCCTGCTGCTGGGCATCCTCGAAGGCTTGACCGAATTCCTGCCGATCTCCAGTACCGGCCACCTGCTGATCGCCCAGCATTGGCTGGGCGCACGTTCGGATTTCTTCAACATCATCATCCAGGCCGGCGCGATCCTGGCCGTGGTGCTGGTGTTCCGCCAGCGCCTGTGGAGTCTGGCCACCGGCCTGGGACAGCGCGAGAACCGCGACTACGTGTTCAAGCTGGGCGCGGCATTCCTGGTCACCGCCGTGGTCGGGCTGCCGGTGCGCCTGCTCGGCTGGGAACTTCCGGAAACGGTCAGCCCGATCGCCTGGGCGCTGATCATCGGCGGCATCTGGATGCTGCTGGTGGAGCTGTATACCGCGCGCCTGCCCGACCGCGACCAGGTCACCTGGACGGTGGCGATCGGTGTCGGTCTGGCACAGGTGGTGGCCGGCGTGTTCCCCGGCACCTCGCGCTCGGCGTCGGCCATCTTCCTGGCCATGCTGCTGGGCCTGAGCCGTCGCGCAGCCGCCGCCGAGTTCGTGTTCCTGGTCGGCATTCCCACCATGTTCGCCGCCAGCGCCTATGCGTTCCTCGAGCTGGCCAAGAAGGGACAACTGGCCAGCGAGAACTGGGCCGATGTCGGCGTGGCGTTCGTTGCCGCCGTCATCACCGGCTTCATCGTAGTGAAGTGGCTGCTGGGCTACATCAAATCGCACCGCTTCACCGCGTTCGCCCTGTACCGCATCGCGCTGGGTGCCGCACTGCTGCTGTGGTTGCCGTCCGGCACCTGAACAGCGGCGGGGAACGGCAACCCCGTTGCCGGCCCCGCCCCGTTTCCCCCTCGGTTCCCCAAGGAGAATCACCATGAACCGCAAGCTCACCCTGCTCCTCCCGCTGGCCCTGCTGGCCGCCTGCAGCCAGACCCCGGCCCCGGCCGGAACCGGCGGCGACGACGTGGCCCCGGCGGCGACCAAGGCGGCAGACCAGCAGACGCTGGCGCACCTGGACGCGCAGCGCCTGCAGAGCCAGCACTGGCGGCTGCAGAAGGCCACGGCCGCCGACGGCAAGCGCATCGACGCGCTGTTCGCCCGTGAAGACAAGCCGGTCACCCTGGACTTCGTCGATGGCCGCCTGTCGGTCAGCAATACCTGCAACCGCATGAGTGGCGGTTACACCCTGGCCGACGGAAAGCTGAGTGTCAGCGCGATGGCCTCGACGATGATGGCCTGCGCGGACAAGTCGCTGATGGCGCTGGACGAGGCCGTATCCAGCCGCCTGCAGGGCGAACTGAAGGCGGAGCAGGATGCCGCCGGCATGCTGACCCTGACCAGCGCACAGGGCGACACGCTGGTCTTCGCTCCGGAACCCACCGCTGAAACCCGCTATGGCGGCGCCGGCGAAACCGTGTTCCTGGAAGTGGCCGCCCGGACCGAGAAGTGCTCGCACCCGCTGATCCCGGACTACCAGTGCCTGCAGGTCCGCGAGGTGAAGTATGACGACAAGGGCCTCAAGCAGGGCGAGCCGGGCAAGTTCGAGAACTTCTACGGCAACATCGAGGGCTACACCCACGAAGACGGCGTGCGCAACGTCGTGCGGGTGAAGCGCTACGAGGTGAAGAACCCGCCGGCCGATGCGCCGTCGCAGGCGTATGTGCTGGACATGGTGGTCGAGTCGGCCGTCGAGAAGAAGTAAGCATGCAGAAGGGCGGCCGCAGGGCCGCCCTTCTTCGTTGCCGCCGGGCGTACTGCCCGGCGCTGCAGAAACACGCTGCGCGGTCAGGCCAGCGCCGGATTCAACGTGTAGGTGCCGTGCAGCGCCGCCTCGGCCAGCACATGGCCATGCATGGCGCGATGGACATCCGCGGCGGTGAAGCGCTCCGGCAACGCCAGCGCGGCCACGTCCAGCGCGAACACACGGAAGAAGTAGCGGTGCAGCCGCTCGTCGTTGAACGGCGGGTACGGGCCGTCGTAGCCCAGGTAATCACCGGCCATGTCCGGATTGCCGGCGAACCAGCCGGTGAAGTCGTTCAGGCCCTGCCGGCTGCCGGCCGGACCGGCCGGTGCGGCCTTGCCCTTGACCACGAAGCCATCGCTGCAGCTGCCCGCGGCGATCTCGTGCACGCTGGCAGGGATGTCGGCCATCACCCAGTGCACGAAGTCGCAGCGCGGCTGGTCGCGTGGCACCGTCATATCGCTGCGGCCGACGGTGTCCGGCACGGTCGGCACATCCGGGTCCACGCAGATCAGCACGAACGAGCGGGTGCCCTCGGGCACATCGCTCCAGGCCAGGTGGGGATTGCGGTCCGGCGCGAAACCGGCGGTGTCGCCGGCGGCGAATTCGCGGTCGATCGGTGCGCCATTGGTCAGGCTGTGGCTACTCAGTTTCATCGGACGGTCCTCACTCTTCCGGGTAGCCCAGGCGCACCGCGATCGGTGTCAGCTGGGCGAAAGCGGCGCTCATCACGTCGCGGTAGTGGCGCCAGTGGCCCGGCGGGAAGCGCGGCACGCCAAGCTGGGCTGCCACGGGCATGGGGCGCTCGAACAGGCGTCCCAGCAGCTCGGCCATCGCCTGCGCATCATTGCCGATGTGATCGATCCGCAGCAGCACATGCGGGTACAGATCTTCCTCGTTCAGGGTCGCGACCTGGGCCAGCGCACGCGCCAGCCATTCGCCGGCCTCGGCCAGCGAGGTCATCGCCAGCGGCGCGGCAGCGCCATAGGCCACCCAGTCCAGCAGCATGTCGCGCGGATCACGCAGCACGATCAGCAGGCGGCCCTGCGGCAGCTGCGGGCGCAGCGCCCACAGCAGCGCGTTGTCCCACCACAGCAGCCAGTCGATGATCGTGTCGCCCTGCACGCCGCGCGCCGGCAGCTGCTCCCGCCAGCGCTGCACCAGCCGCTCCGGCGTCAGCACGCCGGACGCCAGGTCCTGCAGCGTGTGGTAGTTCTGGAACGCGTCATCCGGCGGGTTGCTGGTGTAGCGATCACTGCGCAGCACCGGGCTGGCAGCGGCCAGGCCGGTCGCCACGCGCTCCACACCCGAACCCGGTGCGCCCCACAGGAAAATCGGCGCCGACGTGTTGGATTCGTCGACACTGCCCTTGTCCGGCCAGCTCGGCGGTGCCTTCGCCTGCGGCGGCAGCGGCAGGCGCTGCGGCGCCTGGTCGGCCTGCAGTGCCAGCCAGGTTGCCAGGGCAGCATCCGGTTGCCCGGCGCGATCCTGGATCTCGCCCAGCCAGGTGCGCAGGTCAGCGCGATGGCCCTCCGCGGCCTGTTCAATCAGCGCCTGCACGCGGGCAACGGCAGCAGCGGGGTCGCGCTGCAGCAGGCCCTCGACAAGGCGGGACTCGGCGCTGACACGGCCCGGCTCGAGGCTGACGATGCGTTCTGCGATGCCTTCAGCCTGTGCGTGCTCACCCGCCATGTCGTGCAGCCGCAGACGCGCCTCCAGGGCGGGCACATGGCCAGGCATCGCTTCGATCCAGCGCTCGACCACGGCAACCGCCGCATCGCTGCCCACCTCTTCCACCGACAGGCGTGCCAGCCACAGGTCATGCAGCTGCGGGTTGTTTTCCAGCGCCGCATCCAGGCGTGCGCGCGCTTCTTCCTCGCGGCCCAGCCGCTGCCACGACATCAGCAGCAGCTGCAGCATCTGCCGGTCTGCCGGCTGCGATTCCAGCAGCGGCAGCAGGTGCTCCAGCGCCTGCAAGGGCTGCCCGCTGCGCAGCGCCAGCTCACCGGCCAGGCGCCGCAGCGATGCGTGGTCCATGCCTGGCTGCTGCAGCGCCACCTGCATGGCCTCGGCGGCGGCCTCGAGATTGCCCTGCCGCAACGCCAGCTGCACGACCAGCCCGTGCAGGGACGACAGCGACGGGTTGAGCTCCAGCACGCGGCGGAAGGCCTGCTCGGCGAATGCCAGCATGTCCTTGCCCAGATAGGCAAAGCCCAGTGCATACAGCACGCGCGGATCATTCGGCTGGGCCTGGTTGGCCTGCGACAGCAGTACCAGCGCGCGATCAGGATCGTCACGGCGCAGGGCGATCATGCCGTCGATGTGCAGCAGATCGGGGTGATCCGGTTCAACGCGCGCGGCCAGGGTCGACAGGCGCTGGGCTTCATCGAAGTCATTACGGCCGATCGCCAGGTGCGCCTGCATCAGGTAGGCGGAAAAGGCGTTCGGATTGAGATCGGTGGTACGCAGCAGCGCCTCGTCGGCGCCCTGGTATTCGCGCAGCGCCAACAGCAGGCCGGCATGCTGCAGATGCAGCTGGGCATCGTCGGGGGCCAGCCGCAGCGCCTGCTGCAGGGCGTCCATTGCGTCGCCGGGCTTGCCCTGCTGCTGCAGCGCAAGCGCCAGCCAGCGGTGGGCCGCGGCCAGGCCGGGTTCGTCACGGGTCCACGCCTGGGCCAGCTGCACGGCCTGGCCGGCCTCGTTCTGGCGCAACGCTTGGATGATCTGGTCTTGCATGGCGGTCCGGTTCAAGGGCAAACCCGCATTGTAGCGGCCTGCGCGCCGGTCCCGGTTCAGGCCTGCAGAACCCGCCGCAGGCGCTGCGCCACCCAGCGCTCGGAGAAGCCGTCACCACGCCAGTTTTCCAGGAAACCGCAGTGACCGCCCCAGCACGCCGTTTCCAGATGCGCCTGGCGTGGCAGCTGCCAGTCGCGGAACGTGGAATACGGGATCACCGGATCATCCTGTGCCATCAGGATGTCGGCCGGCACCTGCAGCCCGGACAGGCGATCACCGGCAATCGAGTAGCCGTCGAAGTACGCCTGCAGCGAACCGAAGGTGGTATGGCGCTCGACCAGCCATGCGGTCAGCGCGCGGATGTCCAGCTTCAGCACGCGATCGTCGCAATCACTCAACTCGGGGAACAGGTCGCGCTTGCGGCGCAGCGAGACGGTCCACTTGCGGCGGAAATACCAGTCGTACATCGCCGGGCCGTTCTCGATGCTCTCCATGGTCAACGCCGGGTCCAGCACCGGGCACACCGAGGCCACCCGCAGCAGCGGCACGCCGGCTGCCGGCGCACGCAGGGCCAGGCGCAGCACGAAGTTGCCACCCAGCGAGTAGCCAGCGGCGACCAGCGGCAGGTGCGGCCAGCGCTGGGCGACGTCGCCCGCGGCATGCACCACTTCGTCGATCAGGTTGGAGTGGAAGATGCCGGGGTTGAGGTGATGGGTGTTGCCATGGTCACGGAAGTTCAGCCGCACCACGTCGAAGCCCTGCTCGAGCATGCGCGCGGCGGCCATGCGCATGTAGCTGGACTCGGCGCTGCCTTCCCAGCCATGCAGCAGCAGTGCGATGCCACGCGGCTCGCGCCCCTCGACGTGGCTGTGCCAGCCCTGCAGGCGCACGCCCTCGCCACCATCGAGGATCATTTCCTCGCTGACTGCGCCGGTGGCGGCCAGCAGCAGCAGGCCGCGCTGCAGGCGCATGCGGCTGGAACTGAGCATCGACTGCAGGTGGGGATTGCGCAGCCAGCGCGGCGGCTGGTAATCGGCCGCAGTCAGCATCGACGCGGATGCGTCGACAGGCGGTGGCGGGACCAGGGCCACCACGGCCTCACTCCCCGCTCATGGCCGCCACGATGCGCGCGCGCGAGGTCTCCGCGATGCGCCGACGGCCTTCCAGGTCCTGGGCACCGATCGGTGCCAGGAAGTGCACTTCCGCACGTCGCGCCGGCTCACCGAGCAGGCGCAGGAAATTGGCGAAGAAACTCTCGCCCGGGCCGAAGGCCACGATCGTCTGCGCGTCGCCCTTCGTTCCGTACACCAGCGCCACCGGCTGCACCGGCACACCGGTCTCGACTGCCGCCTGGAAGATCCGGGCGTGGAACGGGCCCACTTCGTGGCCCCCGCGGGTGCGCCCCTCCGGGAACACGCCCACGGCCTTGCCTTCACGCAGGCGATCGGCCATCACCTGCATCACCCCACCGAGCGACTCGGTGTTGCCACGCTGGTGGAAGATGGTCTGGCCGCGCGCGGCCAGCCAGCCGACCACCGGCCAGCCGGCGATCTCGCGCTTGGCGACGAAGCCCATCATGCGCTGGCTGTGCAGGATGCTGATGTCGACCCAGCTGACGTGGTTGGCGACGAACAGCACCGCGCCGGGCAGCGGCTGGCCGAAGCGCACCAGGCGGAAACCGAAGATCCACATCAGGCCGCCCTGCCACGCGTTCACCACTTTGGCACCGAGACGGTCCTGGCCCACGCGCAGGTTCGCCCACGGCGCGAGCATGCCCAGCAGGGTGAGCGGCAGGAACACGAGGATGTGGACCAACAGCAGCGGTACGCGGTACAGGTAACGGCACACACGCGCCACGCCGCCGCGGGGGGCCGGAGTGGGGGAAGTCATCCGCGCACGATACCGGAGGGCTGCCATCGCTGCCAGCTGGTTCAGGCCATAAATCCGCTTGATCGGGGCAATCGGCGGGGAACGCTGGGTTCCGCCGCTGTCGCGGGCCTGGCCGGGGGCTCAGCCGTGGCCGGCAGCCACCACGGCCAGGGTCAGCCGCGAGATGCACACCAGCCGGCCCTGCTCGTCCTCGATGCGGATCTCCCACAGCTGCGTGCTGCGACCCACGTGCAGCGCGCGTGCGGTACCGGTGACGGTGCCCGAACGCACCGCGCGCACGTGGTTGGCGTTGATCTCCAGGCCCACGCAGATCTGCTTGCCGGCCTCCACGCACAGATTCCCCGCGCTGCTGCCCAGGGTCTCGGCCAGCACCACCGATGCGCCGCCATGCAGGATTCCGTAGGGCTGGCGGGTGCGCTCGTCCACCGGCATGGTGGCCTGCAGCCAGTCTTCACCGGCAGCGCTGAAGACGATGCCCAGCGACGCGATGGCCGTGTTGCGGCTGAGCGCGTTGAGCTGCTCGAGGGATACGGCTTCGCGGAACACCTGGGTCATGCGGGCACCTTCAGAGGATGGGGACGAGGCCGGCGCCGAACGCGGTCAGCATGCGCACCAGCAGCCACTTCGGTCCGACGTTGACTTCGGGGAAGTCGCCCACGGCAACGTAGCACTGGTGGAAGTCCGGGCTCTGCCGGGGCAGCGGCTGCGGGCAGTCCGGACCCGGCTTGAACTCGTAGTCGGTGGCGTAGCGCCACGGCCAGAAATCGAGGATCGGCAGGGCCTCGGAGGCCTTGCCGACGCTGTAGTTGAGCCCGGACAGCACCGGCGGCTTGGCGCGTGGCGCGACCGTCCAGGAGTTCTGCGGGTGGATGTCGCGCAGGATGCTCTGCGCCAGCTGCTCGGCGAACACCGGATCGTCGATGATCACCGCACCTTCGGTGTTGTAGTTCTCGCTGCGCGGATCGAAGTTGTGGGTGCCGACCACGCCGATGCGGCGGTCGACCACCAGCGACTTCGCGTGCAACCCCATGCGCGCACCCTTGCGGGTCACAGGCAGCGGCTTGTTGACCGCCTTGCTGCCCAGGAACGAAGGCCGCGTCTCGGTGCGCAGCAGACGCGTTTCCACTTCACTGCCGGCGGCGCGGCGGCGCGCCCGCGCATTCTCGTAGGCGCTGCCGGTGCGGGGGCGGAAAACCGCCGGCGCTTCGTCGGCGCCAGTCGTGGTGGCGGCGGCGGCGGCGGTGGCGGTGGACGTACCGCCGCTGCGGGCATTGCTGCCGGCAGCGCTGCCGCCGATCAGCGGATTGCGTCCGCCACTGTCCTGGCCCGGCGGCGCCTCGATCGGGTCCGGCAGCAGGTTGCGGTAGTCGACCGGCGCATCGAGCGGGAACGGCTTGTATTCGAAGATGTTGAAGCCCAGCTCACGCATGTTGCGCCGCTTGTACTTGTACGACAGCGCGTAGACGATCGGGTTGTCGGTGGCCGCCAGGCTGTTGGTGGACACCAGCACGCGCGGCGGCTGCGGACGCTTGCGCAGATCGCGGAACAACGTCTGCGCGGGTTTGGACAGCACCAGGTACGGCGTCTGCAGGATCACTTCGTGCTGCGCGCTGGCGATCAGTGCGTCGAGCTGTGGCTCGGTGACGTGCTGGCTGGCCAGCGGCGCATCGACCTTTTCGCGCCGATGCTTTCGCGGCAGGTCGGCGACGTAGCGCACCGACGCCACCGGCAACGCGGTGTCGACGAAGGAGCGGGTGACGAAGTCCATGTCGTTGGCCTCCGCGCTGACCCGCTGCACCCGCTCGGGACGGCGGAAGGTGGCGGGCGGCAGGGCCGGCACGCCCTCGCGCAGCAGCGTGCGTCCGACGTCGTTCAGGCGTTCGGCCGGCACGCTGCGGCGGGCGCGCCAGAACGCATCGAAGTTGGCCGCCATCTCGCGCACTTCCGGGCCGGCGATCAATACGTCGCGATCGCGGAAGTTGTACTCGCGGTCCCAGTCGTAATAGTCGTCCTGGTAGTTGCGGCCGCCAACCACGCCGATTGCGTCATCAATCACCAGCAGCTTGTTGTGCATGCGCTGGTTGAAGCGGCGGAAACAGCACAGCACGCTGCCGGCATAGTCGAAGTAGTTCAGCCGCGCCTTGCCGAAGGTGGGGTTGTACACCCGCAGCTGGAAGTTCTCGTGGGCGCCGGACAGGGCGCCGAGAATCTGCAGGTCGGAGATGGCCGAGAGCTGGTCGATCAGCAGCCGCACCTTCACTCCCCGCTTCGAGGCGGCGAGCAGTTCATCGATGACCAGCCGGGCACTGTCGTCCTTGTCGAAGATATAGGTCTGCAGATCGATGCTGCGGGTGGCACTGCGCAACAGGTTCAGGCGCGCGACCAGTGCGCCCTCCCCCTCGTCCAGCAGGGTGGCGTAATGACGGGGACGGGTTTCGGTGGACTCGCTGAATGCGCGGCCGGCGAGCGCACGCAGCGGCGACTCCTGCGCGCAGCGGTCGGCACGCTGGCAGTCGACCTCGGTGGAACGCGCCTGCACGGCAATCGCTTCGGCACGGTCGCGCTCGGCGTGCGACAGCGACGCACAGCCACTGCCAAGCAACACCGTTGCCAGCGCCAGCACCCGCAGCAGCAGATTCACGGTTTCGGCGCCTCGCTCAGGCGCGCTCGCAATACGAAGGTCACTCGGTCACTCAAGGCAAGCTGCCAGCTGTCCATGCCATACCGGCCTCGTTGCACGGTACCGCGGCTGACGACGTCGCAATCATAGCCGGGTCGGGCGCACTGCGCCTTCTCGACCCGCAGCGATTCAGGATGGCTGACCCCGCGCAGGGTCAGACGGCCTTCGATGTCGCCGCCTTCGGCCACCGTGTCGGGCCAGTAGGGCAGCGAATCGAACTCCACCATGGGGTGCCGCCCGGCGTCGAAGAACTCCTCGCCCCGCATCCAGCCGGTGTAGCGGGCCTTGCCGGGAATCTCCACCGACCGGGTGAACATCTTCAGGTGCACCTGGTGGCGGCCGTCGGAGAGCACCTCGATGCGCCCCTCGAAC
This sequence comes from Stenotrophomonas sp. YJH_SMC_36, assembly GCF_059369935.1. Classification (NCBI taxonomy): domain Bacteria; kingdom Pseudomonadati; phylum Pseudomonadota; class Gammaproteobacteria; order Lysobacterales; family Lysobacteraceae; genus Stenotrophomonas; species Stenotrophomonas sp. YJH_SMC_36. Next base: position 192,227 of record NZ_JCAFTD010000005.1, read on the forward strand.
TGCGGGAACACCCCCTCGATGCGCTGCCCGAAGCGGGTGCGTACTTCGAAGCCAATGCGCGAATGCTGGCTGTCGAGCAGCAGCACGCGGGGGCCATCGGCGCGCACCGGAGGCAACGTGGTTGGCTGGGGCACGCCCGCCCAGGCCGGGGCGAGTGCCAGCAGCAGGGGCAACAGGCAGCGGCCGGGCCACCGCAGGCTCATCGGCTCACGGCCACCAGAAGGCGTTCAGGCTGGCCACGCCCGGCTCGATCGCCGCTTCGCGCGGGAAGCCGAGCACCGCGATGCCGGCCGGCGGCATGCCGCGGTAATCGCTGCTGCTGCCTTCAGTCATCAGGGCCACCAGCCGTTCCAGGCCGGGGTTGTGGCCCACGACCAGCACGCGGTCGAGATCGCGGCGTTCATCCACCAGTGCCGCCAGGGTGCCCGGGGTGGCTTCGTAGATGCGGTCTTCCAGGCGCTTTTCGACATAGCCGATGGCCGCCATCACCGCTTCCAGGGTTTCGCGGGTCCGCCGCGCAGGCGAGCACAGCACGCAATCCGGCAGCAGCTTGTTCTCCTTCAGCCAGCGGCCGGCGGCTTCGGCTTCGGCAAGCCCGACCGGCGACAGGGGCCGGTCGAGGTCGGCCTGGCCCGGGGTGGCCGGTTCGGCGTGGGCATGGCGCAGCAGGATCAGTTCACGCATCGCGGATATCCATGGAATCGGGGAGTGGAGCAAGGGCCCAGGCGTGAACGGTCACAGCTTCAGCCAGGACAGCAGAGGTTCCCAGTCGGCCTGGTGCTCGCGCACCTGGGCGGAGCGATAGTCGAACAGGCTGCGGCCCAGGCCGGTCATGACCACGTAGCTCTGGCTGTCGCGCAGCTGTGCGACCACCGGGTACGGCCATTCGGCCAGCATCTGCAGCGCCTGCTGCGAGGTCTGGGTCCAGGGCTTGGTGCGGTTGAGCACCAGCCCCACCGGCAGCTTGCGGCTGTGCACGCGCGGCACCTGGGCCAGGCTGTTGAGGAAGCCGACGATGGCTTCGATGTCCAGCGCCGAGGGCAGCACCGGCACCACCACCGCATCGGCGGCATCAAGGAAATGGGGGATATCGTCGGCCAACGCGCCGGCAGGCGCATCGATGATGACGGTCTCGGTGCCATCGGGCAGCTTCTGGGCCCATTGCTTCTTCCGGTACACGTCGATCGGCAGCACCGCGCTTTCCAGGCCGGCGCGGCGCTGTGCCCAGCGGGTGCTGGAGCCCTGCGGGTCGGCATCGGCGATCACCGTGGCCTTGCCCTGCAATGCCGCGTACGCGGCCAGGTGGGTGGCGACGGTGGTCTTGCCCACCCCGCCCTTGGAACCGGCCACCAGGATCGTCTTCATGCCAGCCTCGCTTCCGGGTACGTGCCCCGAGCGTACACCGGCGATGGTGACGGGAGGTAGAGCCGCGCTGAACCTGTCGGCATCGGCTTTGCTATGGTGACGCCCCCGAAGGATCGAACCCGCATGAGCGAACTGCAGGACCTGAGCGCGCTGATCCGCGCCAATACCCCCCTGATCGTGGTGGAGACCCAGGACGAGGGCCGCATCGTCGAGTTGTTCCGGCAGACACTGATGCATGTATGGCGGGCCCTGCACCGCTGGTCGATCACCGAGGGCCTGCGCCGCATCGATCTGGACAGCGAGGATGCGCCGGTCGGACCGCCCGATGCCAGCGCGGCGCTGCAGATGATCCGCCAGGCCGACCAGCGCGGGGTGTACCTGCTGCTCGATTTCCATCCCTATCTGGGCTATGCCAGCCACCAGCGCGCGCTGCGCGACCTGATCCAGCGCCGCCACAGCGAACCCCATGTGCTGGTGCTGATCGGCGCCAAGGTCGAGCTGCCGGCCGAACTGGAAGCCCTGGCGGTGCGCTTCAACCCGCGCCTGCCCGACGCCAATGCGCTGCTGAAGATGCTGCGCGAAGAGGCCGATGCCTATGCACGCGAGCACGGTGGCCGCCGCGTGGAGGTCGACAGCGAGGCGGTGAAGAAGATCCTGAAGAACCTGCAGGGCCTGAGCCTGGTCGACGCCCGGCGCATCGCCCGGCAGCTCATCTACGCCGACGGTGCGCTGCGCGACGACGACCTGCCGCAGCTGGCGCGGCTGAAGTTCGAGCTGCTCAACCGCAGCGGCCACCTGTTCTTCGAGCATGACAGCGCGCGCTTCGGCGACGTGGCCGGCGCCAACCGGCTCAAGCGCTGGATCAACCAGCGCCGTGTCGCGTTCATCGCCGGCTCGGCACCGGCAGGGCTGGATCCACCGCGCGGCATGCTGTTGCTGGGCGTGCAGGGCTGCGGCAAGTCGATGCTGGCCAAGGCCACCGCCGCCGGGTTCGGCGTACCGCTGCTTCGCCTGGACGTGGGCGCGCTGTACAACAAGTACCACGGCGAGACCGAGTCCAACCTGCGCCAGGCCCTGGCCTCGGCCGAGCAGCTGGCGCCCTGCGTGCTGTGGATGGACGAGATCGAGAAGGGCCTGGCCAGTGGTGGCGACGACGGTGGGGTATCGCGCCGCGTGCTTGGCTACCTGCTGACCTGGATGGCCGAACGCAAGGCGCCGGTGTTCATCGTCGCTACCGCCAACCAGGTGCATGAGCTGCCCGCGGAGCTGCTGCGCAAGGGACGCTTCGACGAGATCTTCTTCGTCGACCTGCCCTCGCCCGAGGTGCGGGTGGAACTGCTGCGCCTGCACCTGGGGCGACGCCAGCTCACTGCGGACGACTTCGCGCTGCCGGCGCTTGCCGCAGCGTCCAACGGGTTCTCCGGTGCGGAGATCGAGCAGGCCATCGTGGCCGGGCTGTATGCGGCCCATGCCGAGAACCGGCCGCTGGATACCGAAACGCTGATGGGCGAGATCCGGGCGACACGGCCCTTGTCGGTGCTGATGGCCGAGCAGGTGGCGGCGTTGCGCGAGTGGGCGTCCGGTCGCACGGTGTCTGCGGACGACTGAGCGGTCTGCCACCCGCGGCGCAGGCTGTTGCCCTCTGCAGGTGCCGGGTGCACCCCGGCACCACGCCTGCCCTCAGGGCCAGGCCGGCGGCGCGGCAGCCCAGGCCTGCTGTACTTCGGCCAGCGACGCGCGCTCGTCCTCGCGCCACTGCGGCAGCAGCTGCGCGTAGCGGCTGCTGTCGCTCCACTGCGACGGTTCGGTGCGCACGGCAGCGGCGTACCACTGCACTGCCTGCTCCTTCTGCCCCAGGCGCCACAGTGCCAACGCGTAGCTTGGCGGCAACCAGCTCGGCTTGCTGAGCGTACTGCCGGCGGCGGCCTGCCACTGCTCCAGCGCGGCCTCCGGCTGCCCCTGCCGCAGCAGGTCCCAACCATAGTTCCAGCGTACGCCGCGACCGACGCTGCTCTGCACCGGGGCATCCTTCAATGCTTCGCGGTACAGCTGCTCGCCAAGTTCGGTACGGCCCTGCGCGATCGCCACCGAGGCCAGCTGCACGGTCGCTTCCACCACGCGCCGGCCACGCTCGCGCTGCTTGAGCAGCTGCGCCACCAGGGCATCGCCCTGCGACTGCTGCACGACCACCATCGGCGCAGCCGCGGCATCGTTGTCGAAATAGAACTCCTGTGGCGCCGGCAATACCGGCGCCGCCCACGCGGAGGCCGCCCCCGAGACCAGCAGGATGCCGGTCAGGATCTTTACTGCCACTGACATTCCTTCTTCCCCCGGGCTGCGACCGCAGCCCCTCTCTCTCCTCCCGATCCTAACCGCAGCATGGCCGCCGGCGCGAGTGCCGGGGCCTGCGCGGCCTCACTGCTACAATTCGCGCCTTCCCCGTCGCGTGCCTGCACGCGGCCGGTGCCAGCCGATCCTGACCGGGCCAGCCATGACCAGTACCGCGCAACTCACCTCGCCCTCTTCCGCCGACCTGATCGACCGTGATTACACGCTCGATCACAAGTACACCCGCAACGAGGGACGGATCTACCTGAGCGGGGTGCAGGCGCTGGTGCGGCTGCCGCTGATGCAGCGGCTGCGGGATGCCGCCGAAGGCATCGACAGCGCGGGGTTCATCAGCGGCTACCGCGGCAGCCCTCTGGGCGGCTTCGATCTGGAGCTGTGGCGCGCCCGCACGCACCTGGAGGCCGCGCGGGTGAAGTTCACCCCGGGCCTGAACGAGGACCTGGGCGCCACCATGGTCTGGGGCACCCAGCAGACCAACCTGTTCCCCGGCGCCAACGTACAGGGCGTGTTCGGCATGTGGTACGGCAAGGGCCCGGGCGTGGACCGCTGCGGCGACGTCTTCAAGCACGCCAATGCGGCAGGCACGTCCCGTCATGGCGGCGTGCTGGCGCTGGCGGCCGATGACCATGCGTGCCGCAGCTCCACCCTGCCGCACGGCAGCGAGGATGAATTCGTCAGCGCGATGATGCCGGTGCTGAATCCGGCGGGCGTGCAGGACATTCTCGACATGGGCCTGCTCGGCTGGGCGATGAGCCGGTATACCGGGCGCTGGGTCGGCTTCAAGACCATCGCCGAGACGGTGGAATCGTCGGCATCGGTCGACGTGGATCCGCTGGCGCGTCGCATCGTGCTGCCGGACGACTTCCCGATGCCGGCCGGCGGCCTCAACATCCGTTGGCCGGACCCGCCGCTGGACCAGGAGATGCGCCTGCACCGCTATGCCGTGAAGGCGGCGCAGGCCTTCGCCCGCGCCAACGGCATCGACCGGGTGGTGATGGACGCGCCGCGTGCACGGCTGGGCATCGTCACCACCGGCAAGAGCTACCTGGATGTGCTGCAGGCACTGGAGTACCTGGGCCTGGACGAGGCCGCCTGCGCCGACATCGGCATCCGCGTCTACAAGGTCGGCATGACCTGGCCGCTGGAGCCGGAAGGCATCGCCCGCTTCGCGCAGGGCCTGGACGACATCATCGTGGTGGAGGAGAAGCGCGCCTTCATCGAGCGGCAGATGAAGGAGCAGTTCTTCAACTGGCCGGCCAGCTGGGGCCCGCGCCCGTCCATCGTCGGCAAGTACGACGAAGCCGGTGAATGGATCCTGCCGTCCACCGGCGAGCTGACCCCGGCCACCATCGCCGGCGTGATCGGCCGGCGCATCCAGCGGTTCTTCAACAACGAGTCGATCGAACAGCGCCTGCAGTGGATGCAGCAGAAGGAGGCCGAGCTCGCGTTGCCGCGCGCCAGCTTCCCGCGCGTACCGCACTACTGCTCGGGCTGCCCGCACAACACCTCCACCACGGTGCCGGACGGTTCACGTGCGTTGGCCGGCATCGGTTGCCATTACATGGTGACCTGGATGGACCGCAGCACCGACACGTTCACCCACATGGGTGGCGAAGGCGTGACCTGGGCAGGGCAGGCGCCGTTCACCGATACCCCGCACGTGTTCCAGAATCTGGGCGACGGCACCTATTTCCACAGCGGCTCGCTGGCGATCCGCCAGGCGATCGCGGCCGGCGTCAACATCACCTACAAGATCCTCTACAACGATGCGGTGGCGATGACCGGTGGCCAGCCGGTGGATGGCCCGCTCAGCGTGCCGGATATCGCCCGGCAGATGCGCGCCGAAGGCATCCACACCATCGTGGTGCTGTCCGACGACATCGCCAAGTGGACCCGCCAGCGCGAGCATTTCCCCAGTGACGTCGAGTTCCACGACCGCAGCGCGCTGGACGAGGTGCAGAAGCGCCTGCGCGAGGTGAAGGGGGTCTCGATCCTGATCTACGAACAGACCTGCGCCACCGAGAAGCGGCGGCGCCGCAAGCGCGGCAAGCTGGAAGATCCGGCCAAGCGCGTGATGATCAACTCGCTGGTCTGCGAGGGCTGCGGCGATTGTGGCAAGAAGAGCTTCTGCGTATCGGTGCTGCCGAAGGAAACCGAGTTCGGGCGCAAGCGCGAGATCGACCAGTCCAACTGCAACAAGGACTACTCGTGCGTGAATGGCTTCTGCCCGAGTTTCGTCACGGTGCATGGCGGGAAGCCGCGAAAGGGCAGCCGGCGCGATGCATCGTCCCTGCTGGACAACCTGCCGGCGCCGACGGTGCGCGGCAGCCTGGAGCAGCCCTGGAACATCCTCATCACCGGCGTGGGCGGTACCGGCGTGGTCACCATCGGCGCGTTGCTGGGCATGGCCGGCCACCTGGAGGGCAAGGGCGCCACGGTGCTCGACCAGACCGGCCTGGCGCAGAAGGGCGGCGCGGTGACCACCCACATCCGCATCGCACGCCGGCCGGAGGACATCCACGCCGTGCGCATCGCCGCCGGTGAGGCCGACCTCGTACTGGGCTGCGACATGGTGGTGGTCAACGATTACTGGGCACTGTCGAAGGTGCGCGCAGGCCGCTCGCAGGTCGTGCTCAACACCTACGAAGCGATGCCGGGCACGTTCACCACCCGTCCCGACATGCAGTTCCCGGCGGCCGACATCATCGCCGGCGTGCGCGTGGCGCTGGGCGGCGATGAGCCGCTGCTGCTCGATGCCACCCAGCTGGCCACGGCGCTGCTGGGCGATGCGATCGCCGCGAACCTGTTCATCCTCGGCTACGCCTGGCAGCAGGGCCTGGTGCCGCTGTCGTTCGAATCGCTGATGCGTGCCATCGAGCTCAACGGCGCGGCGGTGGCAATGAACCAGCAGGCCTTTGCCTGGGGCCGGCTGGCGGCGATCGATCCGCAGGCCGTGCAGGAGGCCGCCGGCCTGGTGCGCAACCGCCATACCGATACCGAATCCACGCCGGGCCCGCTGCATCCCCTGCCACCGGGCGAGTGGGAAGGCAACGAGTGGGGTGCCACCGCTGCGCCACGCAACACTGGCGACGAACGCGAACTGCGTGGCCTGCCCTCGCATGGCGGCGAGGTTGCCTTCCTGCCGCTGGACGACGCGCGCCTGTCGCGCTCGCTGGATGAAATGATCGAACGCCGCGCCGCGTTCCTGGTCGACTACCAGGACGCCGCCTACGCCGATCGCTACCGCAGCGTGGTCGAACGCGTGCGCGCCGCCGAACGCGAGCGCATCGGCGGCTCGACCGCGCTGACCGAGACCGTGGCCCGCTATCTGTTCAAGCTGATGGCCTACAAGGACGAATACGAAGTCGCCCGCCTTTACACCAGCGGTGATTTCCAGCGCCGGCTGCAGCAGCAGTTCGAGGGTGACTACCAGCTGCGCTTCCATCTGGCGCCGCCGCTGTTCGCGAAGAAGGATGAACAGGGCCGGCTGCAGAAGAAGGAGTACGGCCCGTGGATGTTCAAGGCGTTCGGCCTGCTGGCGAAGCTGAAGTTCCTGCGGGGCGGTGCCTTCGATGTGTTCGGCCGCACTGCCGAGCGCCGCATGGAGCGCAAGCTGATCGGCGACTACGAAGCCACCGTGCAGCTGCTGCTGGACGGGCTGGATGACGGTCGCCTGGCGTTGGCCGTGGAGATCGCCAGCATCCCCGAGCACATCCGCGGCTTCGGCCACGTCAAGGAAGCGCATGTGGAGAGCGCCAAGGCGCGGGAAGCTGCGCTGCTGGCGCAGTGGCGCAACCCGAAGGCGCTGCATATCGTGCAGGTGGCGTAAGCCGGAGCAGCGCCGGCCACCGTCAGCCGCGGCGGTTGCCTAGCCCAACCGCCACACCAACAGGCGGTTGTTGGCCGGCATCGCCACATCGCGCAGGCGGGTGAAGCCGCCTTCCGCGGCCAGCGCCTGCACGGCCTCCGCATCGCGGATGCCGCTGCGCGGATCCCGCGCCTTCAGCCACTCATCGAACCGCGCATTGCTGTTACTGGTGTAGCGGCCGCCGTAGTTGAAGGGGCCATACACCGCCAGCAGTGCGCCGTGTCGCAGCACCGACGGCAACGCGGCAAACAGCGCCTGCACGTGCTCCCAGCTCATGATGTGCAGCGTATTGGCACTGAATGCGGCGTCGAACAGGCTGCCCACCGGCAGCGACAGCCCTGCTGCCGGTGCCAGTTCCACCTGCAGCGCCACCGGCGGCAGCAGGTTCAGCAGTGCCGCCTCGGCGCGCCACGCCTCGATACCCGGCAGATGGTCCGGGTGGTCGCTGGGCTGCCAGCGCAGCCAGGGCCAGCGTTCGGCGAAGAACACGGCGTGCTGGCCGGTGCCGCTGCCGATCTCCAGTACCCGGTGGCGGTCGCCCATCCACGGATCGAGCGCGGCAGCGATCGGTTCGCGGTTGCGTTCGCAGGCTTCTGAATACGGCTTGCTCGACATCGGGACGGCATCCGGACGGGGTCGGGCCATTGTGCACGAGGGAGGGTGTCCGGCAGGGCTGCGCCCTGCACCCACCGAAGCAACATCAACGTCAAAAGCGGGCATTCCGTGGGATGGCGGGGCACTGTGGGTTTGCGGGGGCGCCGTGAACCCGTCCATGGGGGCTTGGTCGCCGCATCCATGCGGCTCACACCCCGCAAACCCACAGCGCCCCGCCTTCGACAGTTGGCCGCGATCTGTCGGAAATACTCTTGGGGTCAGATCCGTTTTCCGCAGGAGAACGGATCTGACCCCGGAATTTGATTCGATATCCAACAGCTTTCATCCACGCATGACGTGGATCTGCTGGCCACCGGCCAACTGTCGAAGGCGGGGTGGGTCCGGTTGCGGGGGCGTGAGCGCCATGGATGGCGCGACCGAGGCTACAGGGACGTATTCACGCCGTCCCCCGCAACCGGACCCACCCCGCCATCCCAAGGAATGCCGCGTTTGACGTTGACGTTGATCCCAGCAGGTGCAGGGCTGCAAGCCCTGCCGCCCCCACCCATGACTGCAGTCACTTGTGCTGATTGCCCTCCGCTGGCGAAAGTCGAGCAGTTGACGTGATCGGCTTGGCCCGTTGCCGGCCGCACGCGAGTGAGAGAGAGCGCTGTGCAACGACGTGAGTTCCTGGCTTTATCCGGTCTGGGCATGGCCGGCCTGCTGCTGCCGCACGCGCGGCTGATCGCCGCCGAGCAGCTGCTCGAACCGGGCGACGTGGCCCGCAGGAAGGTACTGGCCGAGGCCGCGCTGGCCGCTGCCAAGCGGGCCGGGGCGACCTACTGCGACGTGCGCATCGGCCGCTACCTCAACCAGGCCGTGATCACCCGCGAGGCGCGGGTGCAGAACGTCACCAACAGCGAGTCGTCCGGCATCGGCATCCGGGTCATCGTCAACGGTGCATGGGGCTTCGCCGCCACCCGCGAGCAGACCCCCGCCGCGGTCCTGGCCGCCGTCGGGCAGGCCGCCGCCATCGCACGCGCCAACGCCCCCCTGCAGAGCCGGCCGGTGCAGCTGGCGCCGGTCACCGGCGTCGGCGATGTGAGCTGGAAGACCCCGATCCGCAAGAACGCGATGGCGGTGCCGATCCAGGACAAGGTCGACCTGCTGCTGAGCCTGAATGCGGCGGCGATGAACGCCGGTGCCGACTACATCAATTCCACCCTGTTCCTGGTCAACGAACAGAAGTACTTCGCCTCCAGCGACGGCTCGTTCATCGACCAGGACATCCACCGCATCTGGCTGCCCTTCACGGCCACCGCCATCGACAAGGCCACCGGCAAGTTCCGCACCCGCGCCGGTCTGTCCTCGCCGATGGGCATGGGCTACGAGTTCCTCGATGGCGACGCGCACGGCAAGGTGCAGCTGCCCGGCGGCATCACCGCCTACCGCGACTCCTACGATCCGGTTGAAGATGCGATGGCAGCGGCGCGGCATGCGCGCGAGAAGCTGAAGGCGCCGTCGGTGAAGCCCGGCAAGTACGATCTGGTACTGGATCCCTCCAACCTGTTCCTGACCATCCACGAGAACGTCGGCCATCCGTTGGAGCTGGACCGCGTGCTGGGCTACGAGGCCAACTACGCCGGCACCAGCTTCGCCACCCTGGACAAGCGCGATGCTGGCTTCCGCTGGGGCAGCGACATCGTCAACTTCTTTGCCGACAAGACCCAACCGGGCAGCCTCGGTGCCGTCGGCTATGACGACGAGGGCGTCAAGACGCTGCGCTGGGACCTGGTCCGCGACGGCATCCTGGTCGATTACCAGGCCACGCGCGATGAGGCACACATCCTCGGCCGCGATGCGTCGCATGGCTGCAGCTACGCCGATTCCTGGTCCAGCGTGCAGTTCCAGCGCATGGCCAATGTCTCACTGGCGCCGGGCAGGCAGCCACTGAGTGTGGAGGACATGATCAAGGACGTGGAGAACGGCATCTACATCCACGGCCGTGGTTCCTATTCCATCGACCAGCAGCGCTACAACGCGCAGTTCGGCGGCCAGCTGTACTACCAGATCAAGGACGGAAAGATCGCCGGCATGGTCGAGGACGCGGCCTACCAGATCCGCACGCCGGAGTTCTGGAATGCCTGTACGGCCATCTGCGACGAACGCGACTTCCGGCTTGGCGGCTCGTTCTTCGACGGCAAGGGCCAGCCGGGCCAGGTCTCGGCGGTGTCGCACGGTTCGTCCACCACCCGCTTCAACGGCATCAACATCATCAACACCGCGCGCAGTCTCGGCGCTTGAGCCACCCCATCGTTCATGGAGAGCAGCCTTGCACAGACGTGACTTCCTGGCCCTGACCGGCCTTACCGCGGGCGGCCTGATCGTGCCGTCCTTCTTCGGCAAGGTGATCGCCGCCGAGCAGCTGCAGTCCAGCCTTGACCCCGCGCTGAAGAAGCGCCTGGCCGACGCTGCCCTGCAGGCCGCCCGCAGTGCCGGCGCCACCTACTGCGACGTGCGCATCGGCCGCTATCTGCGGCAGTTCGTGATCACCCGCGAAGACAAGGTGCAGAACGTGGTGAACACCGAGTCCACCGGTGTGGGCATCCGCGTGATCGTCAACGGTGCCTGGGGCTTCGCCGCCACCAACGCATTGGGTACTGCCGACGTGGCCAGGGCCGCGCAGCAGGCTGCGGCCATCGCCAAGGCCAACGCAGGCGTGCAGAGCGCGCCGGTGCAGCTGGCCAGCACGCCCGGCGTGGGCGAGGTCAGCTGGCGCACGCCGATCCGCAAGAATGCGATGGAGGTGCCGATCAAGGAGAAGGTCGACCTGCTGCTGGACGTCAATGCCGCAGCGATCGGCGCCGGTGCCAGCTTCGTCAATTCGATGCTGTTCCTGGTCAATGAACAGAAGTACTTCGCATCCACCGATGGCTCCTACATCGACCAGGACGTGCACCGCATCTGGGCACCGATGACCGTCACCGCCATCGACAAGACCAGTGGCAAGTTCCGCACCCGCGAAGGCCTGTCTGCGCCGATGGGCCTGGGCTACGAGTATCTGGACGGCGCCGCCGCCGGCAAGGTCGTCAGCCCCAACGGCGTGGTCAACTACAGCTCCTCCTACGACATGAAGGAGGACGCCATCGCGGCCGCCAAGCAGGCGCAGGAGAAACTGAAGGCGCCGTCGGTGAAGCCGGGCAAGTACGACCTGGTACTGGACCCGTCGCACACCTGGCTGACCATCCACGAGTCGATCGGCCATCCGCTGGAGCTGGACCGCGTGCTCGGCTACGAGGCCAACTACGCCGGCACCAGCTTCGCCACCCTGGACAAGCGCGAGCAGCGCTTCCAGTACGGCAGCGAGCTGGTGAACGTGTTCGCCGACAAGACCCAGCCGGGCAGCCTCGGCGCGGTCGCGTACGACGATGAAGGCGTGAAGTGCAAGCGCTGGGACCTGATCAGCAACGGCAAGCTGGTCGACTACCAGACCATCCGCGACCAGGCCCACATCCTCGGCAAGACCGAGTCCGATGGCTGCTGCTATGCCGACTCGTGGTCCAGCGTGCAGTTCCAGCGCATGGCCAACGTGTCGATGGCACCGGGAAAGACGCCGCTGAGCGTGCCGGACCTGATCAAGGACGTGGAGAACGGCATCTACATCATCGGCGACGGTTCGTTCTCGATCGACCAGCAGCGCTACAACGCCCAGTTCGGCGGCCAGCTGTTCTACGAGATCAAGAACGGCCAGATCACCCGCATGCTGGAGGACGTGGCCTACCAGATCCGCACGCCGGAGTTCTGGAACGCCTGCACCGCCGTGGCCGACGAACGCGATTACCGCCTGGGCGGCTCGTTCTTCGACGGCAAGGGCCAGCCGGGCCAGGTCTCGGCGGTTTCGCACGGCTCGTCGACCGCACGCTTCAACGGCATCAATGTCATCAACACCGCACGCAGCCTCGGCTGACCGGTCAGGAGCCCTTACACCATGAGTATCTTCACCGAAGCCCAGGCCAAGGCCATCCTCGACAAGGTCATCGCCCTGTCCAAGGCCGATGAATGCACCGCCGTGCTGGCGGGATCGATCGCCGGCAACATCCGTTTCGCCCTGAACAACGTTTCCACCAGCGGCATCGTGGACAACACCGAGCTTGCCGTTACCGTGGCCTTCGGCAAGCGAGTGGGCACCGCCTCGATCAACGAGTTCGACGACGCCGCACTGGAACGCGTGGTGCGCCGCGCCGAGGATCTGGCCCGCCTGGCACCGGAGAACCCGGAGTTCATGCCCGCCATCGGCAAGCAGACCTACCGGCCGAGCCCGACCTTCAGCGAGTCCACCGCCGCCATCGATCCGGCATTCCGCGCCAAGGTGGCCGCCGATTCGATCGCGCCCTGCCGTGGCAACGGACTGATTGCCGCAGGCTTCCTTGAAGATGGCCAGGGCTTCTACGCCACTGCCAACAGCAACGGCAACTTCGGTTACCAGCGCACCACCAACTTCGACTACACCTGCACCGTGCGTACCGAGGACGGCCGCGGATCGGGCTGGGTCGGCCGCAACCTGAAGGACGCGGCGGACTTCAAGGCCGACCAGGATGTCCGCATCGCCATGCGCAAGGCCACCGAATCGGCCGAAGCCAAGGCGCTGGAGCCGGGCAAGTACACGGTCATCCTGGAGCCGGCCGCGGCCGCAGGCCTGATCAGCTTCATGATGAATTTCTTCAGTGCGCGCTCGGCCGACGAAGGCCGCAGCTTCCTGTCGAAGAAGGGCGGCGGCAACAAGCTCGGTGAGCAGGTCTACGACCCACGCGTGAACATGTATGCCGATCCGTGGCACCCGGAAGCGCCGGTGCTGCCGTGGGACAACGAGGGCATGCCGCGCGAGCGCCTGGCCATCATCGAGAACGGCAAGGTGGCCAACCTGGACTACTCGCGCTTCTGGGCGCAGAAGCAGGGCAAGACCGCCAAGGCCACGCCGGGCAACCTGCTGATGAGCGGTGGCGAGAAGAGCACCGCCGAGCTGGTGCGTGGCACCCAGAAGGGCATCCTGGTCACCCGCACCTGGTACATCCGCATGGTCGATCCGCAGACCGTGCTGCTGACCGGCCTGACCCGTGACGGCACCTTCTACATCGAGAACGGCCAGATCAAGCACCCGGTGAAGAACTTCCGCTTCAACGAATCGCCGGTGATCATGCTCAACAACATCGAAGAGCTGGGCAAGCCGGTGCGCGTGGCCGGCGACGAGTCGAGCTTCGTGATGATGATCCCGCCGATGAAGCTGCGCGATTTCACCTTCACCTCGTTGTCCGACGCCGTCTGATGGATCGCCGGGCCTGCCTGCGCTGGTTGGCTGCTGCCGCTTCGGCGGCCGCGCTTCCGGCCTGGGCACAGGCAGGCCCGCGCAGTTCGCGCTACGACTTCTGGTTCACCCGCCTGCAGTACGACTCGGGCGACTGGGACGTGGACGCGCGCATGCCGTCCAACCTGATCACTTCGCTGATCGACTACACCTCGCTGCGCGTGGACCCGCAGGAACACGTGGTGGCACTGGCCGACCCACGCATGCTGGAAGCCCCCTTCTGCTACCTGGCCGGGCACACGCTGGTGGAATTCAACGCGGCCGAGCGGCAGAACTTCGTGCGCTACGTGCGCAACGGAGGCTTCGTCTTCGTCGATGACTGCAACCATGACATCGATGGCCTGTTCGCAACCTCCTTCGAGGCGCAGATGGGCCGCCTGTTCGGGCCCAGGGCGCTGCAGAAGCTGCCCAACAGCCACGCGCTGTACCGCAGCTTCTTCCGCTTCCCCGATGGACCACCGGCCACCAGCTTCGAGTTGAACGGCTGGGGCGACGATCTGGTGCACGACTATCTGAAGGGCATCGAGGTCGATGGCCGCCTGGGCGTGCTGTACAGCAACAAGGATTATGGCTGCGAGTGGGATTACGACTGGCGCAACAAGCGCTTCCTGGCCGAGGACAACACGCGCTTCGGCGTCAACATCGTGATGTACGCATTGAACAATTGAGTGAGAGCCCCCCATGACCCGCCCTGATCTCGATTCCCTGCTGCCGCGCCTGCACGATCTGCGCGCCGCCCTGGCCCGTGCCGTGGTCGGCCAGCACACGGTGGTCGAGCAGCTGCTGATCGGACTGCTGGCCGGCGGCCACTGCCTGCTGGAAGGCGCGCCCGGCCTGGGCAAGACCCTGCTGGTGCGTTCGCTGGGGCAGGCGCTGGAGCTGCAGTTCCGACGCGTGCAGTTCACGCCGGACCTGATGCCCAGCGACATTCTGGGTACCGAGCTGCTGGAGGAAGACCACGGCACCGGCCATCGTCATTTCCGCTTCCAGCAGGGGCCGGTCTTCACCAATCTGCTGCTGGCGGATGAGCTCAACCGCACGCCGCCCAAGACCCAGGCCGCGCTGCTGGAAGCCATGCAGGAACGCACCGTCAGCTATGCCGGCACCACCTATGCGCTGCCCGCGCCGTTCTTCGTGCTGGCCACGCAGAATCCGATCGAACAGGCCGGTACCTATCCGCTGCCGGAGGCCCAGCTGGACCGCTTCCTGCTGCACGTCCTGGTCGATTACCCCAGCGAGGCCGAGGAGCGCCAGATCCTGGAACAGACCACCGGCGGTGCCGGCGAGGCGGTACCGAAGGTGATGGACGCCGCTGCGGTCATCGCCCTGCAGGCGGCAGTGCGCCAGGTGCACGTCAGCCCCGATGTGCTGGCCTGGATCACGCGGCTGGTGCGTGCCAGCCGACCCGGGCCGGAAGCGCCCGCGGCGATCAACCAGTGGGTGAAGTGGGGTGCGGGACCACGCGCCGGGCAATCGCTGGTGCTCGCGGCCAAGGCGCGCGCGTTGCTGCAGGGCCGCTTCGCCGCCACCCGCGAGGACGTGCAGGCCCTGGCTGCACCGGTGATGCGCCACCGCCTGCTGCTGTCGTTCGCCGCCGAAGCCGAACAGAAGCGCGCCGACGACGCGGTCGCCGCTCTGCTGCACGCCGTGCCGTTCCCCGGGTGATCCACGCGTGAGTGCTGGCACGCTGGTCCTGCCTCCCGAACTGCGAGCGCGCCTGCGCGCGCTGCGGTTGCGGCCACGTCTGGCCAGCGGCGCGAGCGGCATCGGCCAGCACGCGAGCCGCAGTCGTGGCGCCGGCCTGGAATTCGCCCAGTACCGCGCCTACGAACCCGGCGATGAACTGCGACAGATCGACTGGAAACTGTACGCGCGCTCGGACCGCTTCTTCGTGCGCGAGTCGGAGCGCGAAAGCCCGATCACGGTATGGCTGCTGCTCGATGCCACCGCATCGGCCGGCCAGTCCGACCGTGGCGCGCCGGCACGCAGCCGCCTGGATCACATGCGCATGCTGGCCGCCTGTGTCTGCGAGCTGGCACTGCAGCAGGGCGATCATTTCGGCCTGCTGACCGTCACCGGCGACGGCCTGCAGCTGGTACCCGCAGCGCAGGGCGCACGCCAGCGCGACCGCGTGCACCTGCAACTGCATGCCCTGCAGCCACGAGGCGGCTGGCCCGCCCGTGACACGCTGCGCCCGCTGTGGGAGCGCGTTCGCCCGGGCGACCTGCTGCTGGCCATCGGCGATGGCTTTGATGACGCCGGCATCGTGCTGCTGGAGCAGCTGGCCAGTGCACGCCGCGAGGTACTGCTGCTGCAGGTGCTGACCGCCGACGAGCGCGACTTCCCGTTCGATGCCGGCCATCGGTTCCGCGACCCTGAAACCGGCGAGGAACTGCTCGGCGATGGCGCGGCGATCCGCGCCGACTACCTGCAGCGTTTCACCGCTGCACACACGGCACTGCACCTGCGGCTGCAGGCCAGTGGCATCGCCAGTGCCACCGGCTGGCTCGATCAACCGGTGGACCAGCCGCTGCAGGCGCTGTTCGGCCGCGGGGGCGGCGCGTGAGCCTGCTGTTTCCGCTCGGGCTGGCCGCACTGGCGGCGTGGCTGCTGCCGCTGCTGATCCATCTCGCGCGTCGCCATCCCTACACGCCGCTGGACTTCGCCGCGCTGCGCTGGCTGCGTGCACGGATCCGCCCGCGCCAGCGCGTCCGCTTCGATGACTGGCCGCTGCTGCTGGTGCGGTTGCTGCTGCTTGCCGCGCTGGCCGTGCTGCTGGCGCGGCCGGCATTGACCGGACCGGCGCCGGCTACCGGCGCATGGACGGTCGTCGCACCCGGTCTGGATGCGACCGCGCTGCATGCCGGCGCTCCTGCCGACGACGACAACTGGCGCTGGCTTGCGCCCGGATTCCCCACCGTCGACCAGCCACCACCAGCCACGGATGTGGCCCTGCCCAGCCTGCTGCGCGAACTGGATGCGCAGCTGCCGACCGGCACCGCGCTGACCGTGCACGTGCCCGATCCGCTGCCCGGCCTCGACGGCATGCGCCTGCAGCTCTCGCGGGCGGTGCGATGGCAGACACATCCCCGTGCGACCGCCGCAACGGCCGCGCCCACCCCGCTGCCGCAACTGCGCATGCACGCTGATGCCCCGGCCGCGGCACAGCGCTGGCTGGCTGCGCTGCAGCGCGCATGGGGCACCCGATCACCCGCGCCCGTCCTGCCTGCGGATGCGCTGCCCGCTCCGGGCGAAGTCGGTGTCTGGAGCCGCGCCGATGCGCTGCCCGCTCACTGGCAGGCATGGCTGCAGGACGGTGGCAGCGTGCTGACCGCCGCCCGGCCGGCAGCGGATGCACGCCCGCTGCTGCGCGACGCCGAAGGCGCGACGCTGCTGTGGCAGCAGCGCGTTGGCCACGGCCGCCTGCTGTTCCTGCCCGGCGAATGGAATGCCGCAGGCAATGCCGCGCTGCGCGATGCCCGCCTGCCGCACACCCTGCTGCAGGCGTTGCAACCCGCGCCACCGCCGCGCTCAGGCGATGCGCAGGATCACGCACCGCGCCAGGTCGCCCTGCCGGCTGCCACGCCTGCCGTGCGTGAGCCCACCGCCTGGCTGCTGCTGGCCATCGTGCTGTTGTTCGCACTGGAGCGCTGGATGGCCAGCAACGCGCGGCGGAGGCTGCCCGCATGACGATGCTGCAACGCGCCTGGCAGCGCGCACGGCGCCGCAGCGGCGCCATCACTCTGCTGCTGGGACTGCCGTGGGCGCTGGCCACGACCACACTTGCACTGCGCCTGGGCGGTTTCGATATCGCCTGCATCGTTGCTACCGCCACTCTGCTCGCCTGCACAGTGCTGGCCACGGTCCGTGCCCGCCGCCTGGACCGCCACTGGGTGCAGCGCCGGCTTGACGGCAGCGGGGCCAGCGAAGACAGCGCCGACCTGCTGTTCGCCGATCCTGCCGCACTCAATCCGCTGCAGCAGCGCCAGCGCGACCATGTGCAGGCCGCGCTCGAACGCGCCATGCCGGAACTGCGTCCGCGCTGGCCGCGCGGCGCGTTGCTGCTGTGCTGGGTCGGAGGGATCGCCGTCGCACTGCTTGCGTTGGGCTGGCCACGGTCCGGTCCGTCCATGCCGGGCGTGTCCTCGTCGCGCCCCGCTGCCCCGGCAGTTGCGGGCCCGTTGCAGCTGCAGTCCACCCGCCTGCGCATCGAGGCTCCGGCCTATACGGGTCAACCACCCCGTAACCAGAACGCACTCGATGCCAAGGTCGCCGCCGACAGCCGCCTGTCCTGGTCGCTGCGCTTCGATCGTGCGCCACGCAGCGCATGGCTGCAGTTCCACGATGGCCGGCGCGTACCGCTGAACGAGCGCGACGGCCACTGGCAGGCGCAGGATGTGGCCCGTGCACCGGTGCTGTACCGCGTGGTCAGCGAACCGGCACTGGCCACGACACGCCTGTACCGCCTGGACGTGGTGGCGGACCGCGCCCCGACCGTACGCGTGCTGGAGCCCGCTGCCAGCCTGGTACTGGGCACGCCCGGGCAGCGCCAGTGGGCACTGCGCTTCGAGGCCAGCGACGATCACGGCGTGGCCACGCAGGCCCGCCTGTCGATCACCCTCACCCAGGGCAGCGGCGAGAACATCACCTTCGTCCAGCGCAGCGTGACGCTCACCGGCAGTGGCGAAGCAACGGCGCGACGGTTCGCTCACACGCTGGATCTGGGTGCACTGGGAGCGCAGCCCGGCAACGATGTGATCGCGCAGCTGGAAGTGCGCGACAACCATGCCCCGACGCCCCAGACCGGCCGCAGCAGCAGCGTGATCCTGCGCCTGCCCAGCAGCGAGGCGGTGCTGGGCGCTGAGCTGGAAGGCCGCATCAAGAAGACCCTGCCGGCCTACTTCCGCAGCCAACGGCAGATCATCCTCGATGCGGAGGCGCTGATCCGCCAGCGGCGCAGCCTGGCCGCCGATGACTTCGTCAAGCGCAGCGACGCCATCGGCGTCGACCAGCGCATCCTGCGCCTGCGCTACGGCCAGTTCCTTGGCGAAGAGAGCGAAGGCGCACCGAAGCCGCCGCCGACCAGCGACCTGCCGACCAGTGACACCCCTCCCGCAGACGATCATGACGACGATCACGACCATGATCACGACCACGCGGCGCAGCCGCAGGCCGGCGACCACGACGCGCATGGCCACGACCACGGCGGCAACGCAGGCAACGCCGAGACGCCACCGGTGTTCGGCAGCGCCACGGACGTGCTGACCGAGTATGGCCACACGCACGACCACGCCGAGGCGGCGACCCTGCTCGATCCGCAGACCCGCGCGACGTTGAAAGCGGCACTCGACCAGATGTGGGCCTCCGAAGGCGAGCTGCGCCAGGGACGCCCGGAGCAGGCGCTGCCCTACGCCTACAAGGCATTGGGATTCATCAAGCAGGTCCAGCAGGCCGAACGCATCTACCTGGCCCGCGTCGGCCCGGAACTGCCGCCCATCGATGAGGGCCGGCGCCTGGGCGGCGACCGCGCCGGGCTGGCCAGCCGACAGCTGCCACTGACGGCACGCACGGCACCGGACCCGGCCATCGTCGAGGCCTGGCAGCGACTGGGCGACGGCGACGGCACGCCGGATCTGGACGCGCTGGCGGGCTGGCAGCAGCGCAATGCGACCTACCTGCCCGACGCGCTCGACCTGGCGGCCGCCATCGAACAGCTGCGCATCGAGCCGGGCTGTGCCGACTGCCGGCAGCGCCTGCGGTCACAGCTGTGGAGGGCGCTGCAGCGCCCCGTGCCGCAGGCCACACGCCGCAGCGCGGCCGATGCGATGGGGCAGCGATACCTGGATGCACTGGAGGCGCAGCCATGAATCTGTCGGCACCGGCTCTGTGGGTCGCGCTCGTCCTGGTGCTGATCGTACTCGTCGCCAGCGCGCGCCAGCTGCGCGCACCGGTGCGACCGCGTGGCCCGCTGTTGGCCGTGCTCGGCCTGCAGGTCATCGCCGCTGCACTGCTGTACGCATGCCTGCTGCCGCCCGCACGGCAGCAGCCCGCTGCGGGCCTGGTGGTGCTGGGTGCCGATGCCGGAAGGGCCAGCGCGCAGCCGGCAAGCGAGGGACCGCTCCTCCTGTTGCCCGAAGCCACCCAGGTGCCGGGCGCGAAGCGTGTGCCGGACCTGGCGACGGCGCTGCGCCAGCATCCCTCGACGCGGCTGACCCTGGTCGGCGCCGGCCTGGAGGCACGCGACCGCGACGCCACGCTGCCCGCGCAGGTCCATTGGCAGGCACCGCCCGTCCCTCGCGGCTGGACCGCGCTGCAGCTGCCCGCGGATGTCGCCCCTGGCGCACGCTTCGACGTGCAGGCGCAGGCCCGCGGCGTCCCCCGCGCGCAGGCTGAGCTGCTGGACCCGGCTGACACGGTGATCGACCGCGCCCCGCTGGGCGAGGACGGACGGGTGCGACTGAGTGGCGTGGCCCGTGCCGAAGGCCGCAGCGTGTTCCGCCTGCGCCTGCTGGATGGCGAAGGCCATGTCGTCGATACCGTTCCGGTACCCCAGCAGACCCTGCCAGCCACGCGGGTCCGCCTGCAGATCCGCGCCGGCACGCCGGGACCCGAACTGAAGTACCTGCGACGCTGGGCCACCGATGCCGGCATCGACGTGCAGATGCAGGCCGACACCGGCGCCGGCCTCAGCATCAGCGAAGGTCAGGTCGGTCTGGACGCGGCATCGTTGGCGCGCACCGACCTGCTGCTGCTGGACGAGCGCAGCCTGTCCACGCTGGGGAGTGGCCAGCTCGCAGCGGTGCGCCAGGCCATGCACGAGGGCCTGGGTGTGCTGGTCCGCAGTGCCGGCGTGCCATCGGCCGGAGCGCGGCAACGCCTGCGCGAGCTCGGCCTGCCCGTGCAGGGCGATGGCGCCAGCCGCAGCGTCACGCTGCCCGGCGATGGTGACAGCGCGATGCTGGCAGCCCGACGCGGTCCGCTGGCGTCCGGCACGCTGCCTACCCGCGATGGCGAAGAGGCTGATCGCGATTCGCATGCCGCCGCGCTGCCCACCTTGGAACAGCTTGCGCTGCAGGTGCCTGCCACCACCGCACTGCTGCACGACCGCAGCGGCGCTGCCATCGGAGGCTGGCGCGATGCCGGCAAGGGTCGCATCGGCCTGCTGCCGCTGACCGACACGTGGCGCTGGGTGCTGGCCGGCCGCGACGATCGCCATGGCGAGCTGTGGAGCGATGTGGTCGGCACCCTGGCGCGCGCGCAGGGCGGCAGCACCGCGCCGTGGTCGCCGCAGCCGATTGCGTGGGCCGGGGAACGACAGGCCCTGTGCGATGTGCAGGCGCCGTTGCAGGTGTTCGATGCACGGGGCGCGTCGGTGGCGCTGATCGTGGACGGCGGCACCGGCAGCGCACGCTGTGCCGGCTGGTGGCCACGCGAGGCCGGTTGGCACCGGCTGCAGCAGGGCGAACGCTCCTACTGGCGCTATGTGTTCGACAGGACGGATGCGGCGGCGCTGCACCGGCAGGGAATGATCGATGCGACGGCGCAGGCCCTGGCTACCTCGGCACCGGTCAAGGCGCAGGCGACGCAGCCCGTACCGGGATCACGCTGGCCGTGGTGGCTGGCCTTCGTGCTGTGTGCGTCGCTGCTGTGGTGGCTGGAACGGCGGCCGCCCGGCGTTGCCCGGACGGCATAGCCCCCCATCCTTCGTTCACTTCAGCGGCGGTGCACCACCGCAACCCTCCTGCTGCGCACAGAACTGCAGCGCGCGCCGCTGCTGTTCCGCGCTCAGTTCCGGCGGTGGCCGGGCGATGGCGGACTGGATCTGATCCGGCCCCCCGGTGATCTTGTTCAAGCCCTTGCCCGCCGCCAGCAGGCCCTTGACCACGCCCATCATCACGTAGCCGCCGGCCATGCTCACCTGCTCGGGCGTCGGCGGTTCACTCCAGTTGCGGCTGAAGCGGTTGTTCTCGATCTTCACCGGGTTCCTGAAGCGGTACAGATCCAGTGGCTGATCGTCTTCAGGCTTCAGCGCGCGCACTTCGCCGAGGGTGGTGACGTTGCCCTGCGCGGGCGTGCCTTGGGGGGTCACGACAGGCTCCGGCGGTGCGGCGACGGTCTGCCCGGGTTCGGGCACCGCCGATACGGGTGATGGCGCCTGCTGCGCCTGCGCGGTACCGGCCAGCACCAGGCCGGCCAGAAGTGCTCCCTGCGTTGCTCGTCGTGCCACCCCTACCGCCCCTGTTGGTTGCGTCCTTCGCCTGAGGATACGGATGGCGGCTTCAGATTTCGTTGGAACGGCGCGCGCTGTTCAGCCCGCGCTGAAGTGGACTGCACGTTCGCGCCCGCGAGGTGCACCTGTCATTTGTTCGAGGCGGGCCAGCCCGTTGTTCCGGCGCACGCGGCAGGCGATTCACTGGATTCGACGTCCGGCTGCCGCCCGCGCACTGAACGGTTCACTCCGTCCCGCTGCGGGGTCTCACATCCTGAGACCCATCTGTGGTGCCATGTGCCCCCCTGGAATCCGTGCACCCATGGCCTACGAACTCGCCAAGCGCACCGCCGACGCGGAGCAGCAACTCGCGACCCGCGACGGTCTGCCCGCCCGCGACGGTGCCCTGCTCAGCGCGCGCCTGCAGCGCCGCTACCACGACCGCATCACCGGCAGCTTTGCCATCCCCGGCCGCGAGGGCCGCTATGCGCCCATTCCGGAATCGGTACCGCCGGCCCTTGCCGCCGCATTGAAGGCACGTGGCATCGAACAGCTGTACAGCCACCAGGCCAAGTCCTGGGAGGCCAGCCAGCGCGGCGAGCATGTGGCCATCGTCACCCCGACCGCCAGCGGCAAGTCGCTGTGCTACACCCTGCCGGTGGTCAGCGCGGCCATGCAGGACAACGCCAAGGCGCTGTACCTGTTCCCCACCAAGGCGCTGGCGCAGGACCAGGTGGCCGAACTGCTGGAGCTCAACCGCGCCGGCGATCTCGGGGTGAAGGCGTTCACCTTCGATGGCGACACGCCCGGGGACGCACGGCAGGCGATCCGCCTGCATGGCGACATCGTGGTATCCAATCCCGACATGCTGCACCAGGCGATCCTGCCGCATCACACCAAGTGGGCGCAGTTCTTCGAGAACCTGCGCTACATCGTCATCGACGAAGTGCATACCTACCGCGGCGTGTTCGGCAGCCATGTCACCAACGTGCTGCGCCGGCTCAAGCGCATCTGTGCGTTCTATGGCGTGCAACCCCAGTTCATCCTGTGCTCGGCCACCATCGGCAATCCGCAGGCCCATGCCGAAGCCCTGATCGAAGCACCGGTCACGGCCATCACCGAGTCCGGTGCGCCCAGCGGACCGAAGCAGGTGCTGCTGTGGAACCCGCCGGTCATCAACCCGGACCTGGGCCTGCGTGCATCGGCGCGTTCGCAGAGCAACCGCATCGCCCGCATCGCGATCAAGTCCGGCCTCAAGACCCTGGTGTTCGCGCAGACGCGGCTGATGGTCGAAGTGCTGACCAAGTACCTGAAGGACATCTTCGACCACGATCCGCGCAAGCCACCGCGCATCCGCGCCTATCGCGGCGGTTACCTGCCCACCGAGCGTCGCGAGACCGAACGCGCCATGCGCGCGGGCAGCATCGATGGCATCGTCAGCACCTCGGCGCTGGAACTGGGCGTGGATATCGGCAGTCTGGACGTGGTGATCCTCAACGGCTATCCGGGCAGCGTGGCCGCCACCTGGCAGCGTTTCGGCCGCGCTGGACGCCGCCAGCAGCCCGCGCTGGGCGTGATGGTGGCCAGTTCGCAGCCACTGGACCAGTACGTGGTACGCCATCCGGACTTCTTCGCCGAAGCCTCGCCCGAACATGCGCGCATCGCCCCGGACCAGCCACTGATCCTGTTCGACCACATCCGCTGCGCGGCCTTCGAGCTGCCGTTCCGGGTCGGCGATGGCTTCGGCCCGATCGATCCGGAGGTATTCCTGGAAGCCCTGGCCGAGACCGACGTGGTCCATCGCGAAGGCGAGCGCTGGGAGTGGATTGCCGACAGCTATCCGGCCAACGCGGTGAGCCTGCGCGCGGTGGCCGACGGCAACTTCGTGGTGGTCGACCGCAGCGACGGCCGCCAGCAGATCATCGCCGAGGTCGATTACTCCGCCGCCGCGCTGACCCTGTACGAGGGCGCCATCCACATGGTGCAGTCCACGCCGTACCAGGTGGAGACGCTGGACTGGGAGGGGCGCAAGGCCTACGTCACCCGCACCCACGTGGACTACTACACCGACAGCATCGACTTCACCAAGCTCAAGGTGCTGGATCGTTTCGACGGCGGCGTGGCCGGGCGCGGCGATTCGCACCACGGCGAGGTGCACGTGGTGCGCCGCGTGGCCGGCTACAAGAAGATCCGGTACTACACCCACGAGAACATCGGCTACGGCCCGGTCAACCTGCCCGACCAGGAACTGCACACCACCGCAGTGTGGTGGCAGCTGCCGCAGGCGCTGCTGCTGCGTGCGTTCGCCAGCCGGCAGGACGCGCTGGATGGCTTCCTGGGCGCCGCCTACGCGCTGCACATCGTCGCTACGGTGGCGGTGATGGCCGACGCACGCGATCTGCAGAAGTCGGTCGGCAATGGCGACGGTGCATGGTTCGCGGTCGCCGACCAGAGCGGCCGCGGCCAGCTGCGCGGCAGCGATGGCGATCCGGGCGCGGTCGAGCTGCTGCAGGTGTTCGTGCCGACCGTGTACCTGTACGACAACTTCCCGGGCGGCGTCGGCCTGAGCGAACCCCTGTGGCAGCGCCAGGCGGAGCTGGTGCAGCGCGCGCGCGAACTCGTGCAGCGCTGCGACTGCACGGCGGGCTGTCCGGCCTGCGTCGGCCCGGTACTGGCAGCGCAGGAGGAGGACGAGACCTCGCCGCGCGCACTGGCATTGCGTGTGCTGGACCTGTTCGATGCCGACGCCTGCCAGCACGTGCCCGATGCGGTGCCCGCCACCCGTGGCGCCGTGGAGCTGCTGGCACCGTGAGCCTGAGCCTGGACAAGCTGCGTCTGCTGCGGAAGCAGGCGGGCGACCCGAAGGTCGGGCCGCCGGCTGTCACGGCGGCGGCGGCCGCAGCGGTCGTCCCGGCAGCGGCCAATGATGCACGGCAGCCACCGGCCGAACGCTCGGTATTCGCCTGGGTTGAACAGGAGATCCGCCACAAGCCGACCGGTCCGGCTGCCATGACACCCGCCCCCACCACGCCACCGTTGCGGCAGCCCCACGTCGGCAGCCTGCATCGCCTGCTGGGATTGCGCACACGCGGCAGCGCAGCGCCCCTGCACGCGACCGCACAGGACCGGCGGCTGCCCGGCGAGGAGATCGCGCCAGGCCTGTTCCTGATCGAATCCCTGCAGCCGCAGCCGGTTCCGAAGGTTCCCCTGTCGCTGGCGTTCGCCCGGCGCGAGAACGAGCACGTGGCCGCGCGCGACCTGCTGTTCTTCGATACCGAGACCACCGGGCTGGCCGGCGGTACCGGTACCCGCGCCTTCATGATCGGTGCTGCCGACTGGTACACCTGCCCGCAGCGCGGCGAAGGCCTGCGCATCCGCCAGTTGCTGATATCGACGATGGCCGCCGAAGAGGCGATGCTGGCCACCTTCGCCGGCTGGCTGCAGCCCTCCACGGTGTTCTGCAGCTACAACGGCCGCAGCTACGATGCGCCCCTGCTTAAGGCGCGCTACCGGCTGGCGCGCCAGCGCGACCCGATCAGTGCCCTGGATCATGTCGACCTGCTGTATCCGACCCGCCGCCGCTATCGCGGCACCTGGGAGAACTGCAGGCTGTCCACCATCGAGCGCCAGCTGCTGCGCGTGATCCGCGAAGACGATCTGCCGGGATCGGAGGCACCGGGCGCGTGGCTGCGGTTCCTGCGCGGCGGCGACGCGGTGAACCTGCGCCGGGTGGCCGATCACAATCACCAGGACGTGGTGACCCTGGCCCTGCTGCTGCAGCGGCTGGTCCGCGAGGAAGCACAGGAGCGCGAACTGCTCGCCCTGCAGGCGCCGCCCGGCATGGCCTGAGCCGGGTCCTGCGCGTTCGCGGACGGTGTCACTTTATGACTGAATGCGATGGGGTTGGCAGAATGATGCCCTGCCGCTGGACCCCCAGGCGGCCCCGCCGGAGACTGGCGCGGCTCACGACACGGAGGTTCCATGAGCACCCAGGTCCCGGGCCCCCAGCTGCGCTCCCTTGCTGCCCTGCTGGCCGGCACGGAGGCGTCCAGCACGCTGGCCGGATTCCATGGCGAGGACCAGGCGGCGCTGCTGGCCCGGCTGGATGACGGGCAACTGGCCAGCCTGCTGCCGATGGCCCTGGGGTGCGACGGGCTGCCGCTCACGGATAGCGCGCGCCAGTGGGCGCACCGCATTCTCGACGCCGACGCGCAGCGGCAGCCCCGTCTTACCGTTGCGATCTGCGCCGCTGCACTGCTGCGCTTGTCCCGGCGCAGCACCGGTACACGGTCGGGCGCGCTTCGTCCGGTCGACGGCGTGGCCCTGCTTGCGCGCTGCACCGAGCCCGGCCACGAGCGGCTGCAGGCGCCCGCGCTGGCATTGCTGCAGCACTGCGGCCTGCACGCCGGGGCAAGCGTCGAAGCCGGCAGCGATGCACTGTCGCTGCTTGCATTGGCGCGCTGTGCCGGTGCCGACGGCAGCGGAACGCTGGCCTCGCTGCTGGACGGCTGCAGCGCGCACCCGCTGCTGCGTGATGAGCTGCGCCTGGTGGCGCACTGGCCGTTGCAGGACCTGTTGCGCCATGCCCGCATCGCCGAGCTGTACCCCACCGAGGCCGACATCGATCCGGCACCCGCCGATCTGCAGCCACTGAGCGAACACGACACCTACCTGCAGTTCGCCGAGCACGCATTGCAGCAGGCAGCGCAGCGCCTGCAGGCGATCCACAGTGGCCAGGCGCCCTACATCGCTGACCGTGCCTTCAGCATCGCCGAAGCCGGTGTGCTCTGGCGTGCCACGCGCGCGGCACTGGAATGCGATGCGCCCTGGCTGCGGCCCTTGCTGGCGCAGGTGCTGCCACCGGTGTGCGTTGCCCCGACCGCCGCCCGGACCCTGCCCTCGCAATCGGTGGCTGTGGCGCTGGCCAAGGCGGTCAATGCGATGCCCACCCCCGAGGCCATCGCCGCGCTGGCGCTGGCGCGGTCGCAGGTGCGCCATGCCGGCATCGCGCGGAAGCTGGACCGCCATCTGGCCGCCGCCGAACGCCGCCTCGCACAGCGCCCGCAACTGCTGCTGCGCCTGCCGGTCATTGCCGCCGGCAGGCGCTCACTGGCCAGCCTGGCCCGTGCCTTGGAGGCCACGTTCGTGCTGGGCGGCGAGTGGGCACTGCAGGACTGGCGCGACGCGTGCCGGCAACCGGCATTGGCCACCCTGCTGCAGGGCCTGGTCTGGCAGCTCGCCGATGCGCGCGGGCACTGGATCGATGCGATGCCGGTGGACGGCGCAGAGGCGTTCGCCGATGCGCATGGCATCGTGGTCGCGTTGCAGGGCCGCAACCGCCTGCGCCTGTGGCATCCCGCCCGCAGCCAACCCCATCTGCGCGCCGCCTGGCGCGCGCGGCTGATCGAGCAGCGCTGCCGGCAACCGCTTCGCCAGGTGTTCCGCGAACACTATCTGGACGCCCGCGGCGAACCCGCCGATACCGCTGCATTCAATGGGCTGACGCTGTCGGTGGCGACCTTGGCCGGGCTGGCCCGTCGGCAAGGCTGGCACGGCGATGACAGCGGCCAGCTGATGTTGGCCAAAGGCCCGTGGCGGATCGGCTGGCAGCTGTCAGCACCGCTGTCGCATGGCCTTGCCGGCGAGATCCGCAGCGGCCGCGTCCAGTTCCAGCGGCAGCATCGCGACGCGTGGCAACCGGTGCAGGCGCGCGAGCTGCCCGCAGTGGTGGCGTCCGAACTGCTGCGCGAACTCGACCTGCTGGCCAGTACCTGCGCATGCGGTGGCGAGGGCATGCCACTGCCGCCGGCCCGCATGGTCCGCTTGCGCGGGCGAACCCTGGAGCATCTGCTGGCCGCTCATCCGCAGCGTGACCTGATGACCTTCCAGCGCCGCCATGTGCAGGTCGGCCACTACAGGCTGCACTTGGCCACCGCCCGCGCCAGCCTTGCCGGGCAGACGCTGGCCCTGCCGGACCTGCCGGCGCGGCCACGCCGCTGGCTGCCTTACGACGACGCCGTGCTGGCGCAGCTGCTGGGCCGCATCGAACAGCTCGCCGAACGGGTATTGACGCCCCCTGAAGCCCCGATCGATGAGACTGTCGGCTCCTGATGCGTGGAGGATCCGCGATGCGTTCCAGTCTCTGGTTGATGCTCGGTTGTACCCTGCCGCTGGCCGCCTGCAGCCATGCGGGCGGCAGTGCAGGCAGTGGCAGCAGCAGCGATCCTGCACCCCTGCCTCCGCATGTCGCAGGAAGCCCGCAGCGATGCAACCCGGAAAAGCTGGAGGGGCTGGCAGGCAGGACCGCCGACGAGGCCACGGTGAAGCAGGTGGTTCAAGCCAGTGGTGCACGCACGGCGCGGGTGGTGAAGCCCGGCATGGCGGTGACCATGGATTTCCGCGAGGACCGGGTCACCATCGAGGTCGACGCGCAGAACCGGATCGTGCGCGCCAACTGCGGTTGAGCCGCTAACACCGGGCATGGCCCGGCGCTACCGCCGCTTCACAGCTGCTGGGCCTTGCCATTGGCCAGCGCACGGGCGATCACCTGCTGCGCCTGTCGCGAGGCCCGCTCGTGCAGGCGTGCCTGGCGTTCGCCGAGCGCGGCCTGCTGGCTGCCCAGCACCGCCTGGCGGCTGGCCAGCGCGGCCTGCTCTCCGGCCAGCCGACCCATCTCGCTGCTCCGCCCCGACTGGCGTTCGTCATCACGAGCAGCCTGAAGGGCGCGCCGCGCTTCAGCGGCGGCCTGCCGCGCGAGCGCTGCATCGTCGACCGAGTCACGCGCGGCCCTGGCCGCTTCGGCCGCCGCTTCACGATTGATGTCATGGGCAGCCATCGCACTGCGCGCAGTGCGCATCGCATCCTGCGCGATCTGGCGTGCATGTTCGCTCTGCAACCGGCCGAGCTCGCCCTGCTGGCGACCCAGCACGCTCTGCTGGCGTCCCAGTTCGCCCTGCTGACGGCCCAGTTCCGCCGCGCCGGCATAGGCACGTTGCAGTGACTGCACCAGCATCGGATCACGCACCACGTAGCGCTTGTCACCCTGGCGGAACCACAGTGCCGGTCCCTTGCCGAGCTGCCTGCGGGCCTGCGCCACGTCATCGATGCCGCCATTGGCGAAGGTCGAATCCCCATCCACCAGCACATAGGCCTGGCGCGGCGACTCGCCCAGATCCAACGTCCCGTAGGTGGTGATGGAGGTGCCGGTAGAGGTCATGCCGTCATGGTCCTCGTCCACGTCGGTCGCATCGTCGAAGGCCCCCACATCGGCATCATCGGGTCCGGTCACATCGTCCGGCCCGGTCACGTCAGCCGGCGGCGCGGGGGGAACCGGCACGGCCGGCAGGCGCGCCGACGCTGCCGGCGCCGGCGGTGCCTTCGGAGCCGGCGGCGGCGACAGGGGCTTCGGCGCCGCCGGCGGTGCGGGAGGCGCCGGCGGCACCGGCGCTGCGACCAGTCGCATGGGTGCCACACCCACCACCAGCACCACGGCGGTCAGGGCAACCGCGAGCACGCGCGGGCAGGCTTTGCGCGGCTGCAGCGAAAGCAGCCGGCGCTTGAGGCTGGTCGTGTCCGGCGCGGCACTGGCCACCCCCAGGTGCGGCTGCGGTGCAACGCCCAGCTGCAGCAGCAGACGCCCGTACGCGTGGCGACTGGCCCCATGCTGGCCCACCACCGCCTCATCCACCGCTTCTTCCCGGGCCTGGGCGTACTCACGCACCGACAGCCGCAGCAGCGGGTGGAAGAAGAACAGATGCTGCGCCAGTGCCGGCAACAATCCCCACTGCAGGTCACGGCGCTGCAGGTGCTGCAGTTCATGGGTCAATGCCAGGTCCAGCGCGTCGCCCTGCAGTGCAGTGGCGCCGGCCGGCAGCAGCAGCACCGGGCGCAGCGGCCCGACCAGCTGCGGCGCATCGATCTGTGCGCTCATCCACAGGCGCGGCGGGCGGCGAAGTCCATGCGCGTCGGCGGCCAGGTGCAGCGCCTGCACCAGCGCCGCGTCCTCGCAGGGATACGCGGCGGCCAGCAGCGCGCGGCAACGCCGCCACTCCGCCAAGGTGCGCCAGGCCATCAGCAGGACACCGGAGGCCCACAGCGCGGCCAGTGCAAGCGCCCACCACGCTGTTGCGGGCGTCGCCACGACCTCTGCCGGCATCGTGGCCAGCAGCTGCGCGGAGCCTTCCGCAGACAGCGGATAGACCACATCGGCGGCGATATCGGTAGCGGTCATCGCCACCGACGGCGACGCGGGCAACCAGGGCAGCTGCACCGGCTGGCTCCACACCAGGCCGAGCACGGCCTGCAACGAAACCAGCCACCACAACCGGCAACGCGTGGCGGACGACAGCGACGGCATCAGCCGGCACACGGCATACACCAGCGCCACCAGCAGCACGGTCTGCAGGCTGGTCCAGCCCAGCCGTTCCAGCATCGGGATCAGCATCGTGGTGTCCATGACTCAGCCCTCGTGGCGACGCGATTGGAGTTGGGCGACCAGCGCTTCCAGCTCGGCCAGCTCGTTGTCGCTGACCTGCTGGCGCTGCGAAAGATAGGCCACGAACGGCGACACCGAGCCCTGCAGGGTGTTGTCGACGAACTGGGCCACCGCGCCCTGCAGCACGCTGTCAGGGCCACGGGTGGCCTGGTAGCGGTACAGGCCTTCGTGCTGCCGTCGCTGCAGGTACCCCTTGGTGCGCAGCCGCTCCATCATCGTCAGCACGGTGGAACGGGCCAGCCCGCGCGCCTCGCCATAGCCGCTGGCGACCTCGCCGACACTGGCCGGCGCATGTTCATCGATGTACTGCAGCAGGGCCAGCTCCTGGTCCCCGATGGTTTTGCCGCGCATGACAGGCTCCCTTGACTACACGTGTCGTCACTGTCGGTGTGACGACACCTGTAGTCAACCCCCCGGAAGTCATGGGCCGACGAACGGTAGGGGGCAAGCGCAGCGTATGCAGCCGACGCGGCAGCTGCTGGGCTGGGAACCGGCGAGGCGAGCACTGAGTCATTGGTCGATCCCACCCTGCAAATATGACTTGTGCCGAGCATCAAGGCCCAGGCTCAGCATATTTCAGGCCTTGGAATAGCTCGCAAGAAGTAGCTCTGCATCTCGAGCGAGCCCCTCCTCGACCTCCACATCCGCTGCAAAATCGGACAACGCACGAAACTCCGCCGCGCTTCTGATTTTTCCACGCTTCAGAATTTCGCGAACCTTGGCCAACTTCCTATCCATAAAGAATTCAAAACTGAATCCATAAGTGGAGATCAGATACTCTCTGGCGATGCGCCTCGCATCCTCAGGAAGATCACTCAAATCCTCGGATATATCGCTTGCCAGCTCGTAGAGTTTTGGGCTGCGAGAAAAGTGCGTAACCAGTTTTCGCCTCAACTCAACAAGGTGCGGAATATCTTCAGGAGAAGACAGCATTGTTATCCCGTCCTGACACCACTTCTCCAGAACTTCCAGATCCATTGTCATTCCCCAAAATCAGCTAAAGCATGCCGCTGCGAGCCAGCGGGACGACAGGCACATGTGACAGCATGACTTATCGTACGCCCGGAAACGCTTCCTCCACTTGCCGATCCGATAGAGTTGGCCTTGGCGACGAGCCTTCTCTTCTCCATCTTCAGGAATCGCATGCATGCGCACTCCGGTTGGCCGCTGGCTGCGGCGGCCTTCAACAGCCTCCCTCCTTGCGGCGTGCCTGTCCGCCGCTCTGCCCGCGCATGCGGCAGACGCAGGCAATGCACTTTCCAGTGGTCGCGCACTGCTGGAGCGAATCACAGGCAACGAGGAGGGGCGTGAGTGCAGCGACGCACTGTGCCGCGCTCGCGCGGTGTCCTGGGCCCAGGGTTACATCGCGGCAGTCGCCGACAGCAGCGCCGGGCAATGGTGTGGACGAGCCACGGTCCTGCCCCATGAGCTTGTGGATCGCGTGTACAGCCACCTGAAGGCGCTTCCGCGCGCCCGCCTCGAGGAAGACGCATCGACGCTGGCGCGGGAAGCGCTGATTCACTCTTTCCCGTGTTCCCATGCGGCTCCATCGAGCAACAGCAGACCTGCCCAGGAGTGATGATGTCCCGATCCTTGATCAGTGCGTTCGCATTGCTTGTGCTGCACATTCCCGCCTCACATGCGTGGGAGTGCGAGACGGATCCCGCGAAGTTCAGGTTCACATCGGACTCGCCTTCCACGTTCAACCTGGGTGAGCGGGACGAAGTGGACAGGGCCTACGCCGCCCTGGCCAAGCACCTGCAACCGCTGCAGGGCTATCGGGCACCGCGGATCTTCTATTCAAAGGGCTTCAGCGCGATCCGGGAACATGACTGCAAGGCCGGAAAGTGCACCGCCATGGAGGTGCTGGAAGGCCTCCAGGAATGCGGCGCAGGCGGAATGAGCAGGCAGGATGCCTGTTACCCGTTGGCAGTCGTGCATGAAGGCAGGCTCTATTGCCTTCTGTACCCTGGCCAGAAGGACTTCGATCCTTCCAGGCCGTTTACACCCTATGTGCCCTTCAACAATAGCTGATGCGCGGGATCAGTCCCGCAGATCCTGCAGCTGATCGCGCGGGAAGAAGTCCGGATCGTCCTGTCCATCCAGCATTGCCTCGACCCGTTCGTCGAACTCGCGGGCGGCGGCAGCGGAGGCGTCGGGCCCAAGGAATGCGGAGTGTCCGTTTCCAGCAAGCCCAAGCGCGGCGACCGTTCTCCGTTCGCCGTCCTCGCCCCACAGATAGTCGTGGACAACGACCAGGCCGGCATCGTCCGTGGCCAGGAACTCGGCTGCGCTGCGCCCCAGGGCCAGAAAGAACAGGATGTCGTAGAGACTCTCCGAATAGGTCAACGACCCGGCAACGAAGTCTCTTCCGTTGCGGTCATAGGCCGCAATCCTGATGTTCTCCGCCTCTGCCGATCCCAGCACGAACTCCAGTGCCGCGCGGTTGTCCCGATGGCGCGCCAACATCGCGTTGCAGTCTGAAATGAGCGTCTGCAGACCCGGCGCATCCGGGTCGGAAAGATCCCCGCCTCCGGGAAGACTCCACTGCCCGCCGATGGAGCGCCAGTCCGACCAGCGGGACACGTCCGGCGGTGCTGCCGCAAGCCACCGCGCAAGATCTGCGCGTGACATGCTCAATCTGAGAAAAGCCGAGTACGGTTCGGACATCGCCGCCCTTCCTCCTGTGCATGGGTCTGCGTTGCGTGCAGCGGACAGACTGTAGCAAGTCCGGCAGCAGGCATCCTCCGTTCGCTGTCAGTATCGGCATCACTGCCATCAGGGTGGACTGCCGGCTCCGCTGGAATGTCCTCCCTCCCGGAAAGTCGCAACGGCGGCATCTAAACCCTCCTGCTGCCTGCTGCATCCCATCCGCACATCCCGCCGGGAATAACCCATGCTCCGCCCATCGCTCCCCCTTCTGCTCCTGCTGCTTGCTGCTCTGCCCCTCTCGCCGGCGTCAGCCAGCCCGGAGCCGGCGAACGAACAGGCTCGCCGCCTGATCCGCCAGACATTGCAGGACGAGCGCATTCCGGGCCTGCAGATCGCAGTGGTCAAGGACGGCCAGATCGTGCTGTCCGAAGCGTTCGGCCTGGCCAACGTGGAAAACGGCGTGCCCGCCACACGCAGCACGCGATTCCCGTTGAACTCCGCCACCAAGGCCTTTACCGGCGTCGCCGCCGCACAGCTGGCACAGCAGGGCCGGCTGGATCTGGATGCACCGCTATCGCGCTATCTGGATGCACTTCCGGCCGCCTGGCAGACCGTGCGCGTACGTCAGCTGCTGGCCCACACCTCCGGCCTGCCGGACATCCTTGACGAGCGCGGTCTGCTGGGCGGAGGCACCGAGGCACAGGCCTGGCAGGCCGTGACCGCACAGCCGATGGAGGCGGCACCTGGCCAGCGTTTCGCCTACAACCAGACCAACTATCTGCTCCTGGCGCGGATCATCGCGCGGCAGTCGGGCATGCCCTACGACCGCTTCCTGGCCAGCCAGCAGTTCGGCGCCGCTGGCATGGCACGCACCACCTTCGGCGACAGTTACGACCTGATCCCCGACGCCGCCACGATGTACAGCCTGGCCCCGCGCGCGACCGAAGCCGCCGATACTCCGCCACGGCTGTCGCACTGGTTCTACGACGTGCCGCCCAGCCTGTGGTCCGGCGGCGGCATCCTTACCACCGCCGATGACACCGCGCGCTGGCTGGTCGCACTGCTGGACGGGCGACTGCTGCGCGAGGATGGGCGCACACGGATGTGGACCGCCGAGCCGCTGGCCGATGGCAGGGCAGGCCCGTGGTCTGCCGGCTGGCCGGTACTGCAGGGTGCGCCGGACCGCCAGGTCGCCGGCATCGGTGGCGCGCGCTCGGCCTTCATCGTCTACCCTGACCGCGGCATCGCCGTGGTGGTGCTCACCAACCTGGTCGGCGCCAACCCGCAGCGCTTCATTCCGCGCATCGCCGATCTGTATGCGCCCCCGGTCAGCCCCGCGGGCCGCCCATCACCGGCAGGATCACCCCGCTGATGTAGCTGGCGCAGGCCGGTGACGCCAGGAACACATAGGCCGGAGACAGCTCCTCCGGCTGTGCCGGGCGCCCCATGTCACTGTCCTTGCCGAACTCGGCCACGTCGGGGGCCTGCTTGTCCGCAGGATTGAGCGGCGTCCACACCGGGCCGGGGGCCACGCAGTTGACCCGGATGCCACGCGGCAGCAGCTGGCTGGCCAAGGCTTTGGTGAAAGCGTGGATCGCCCCCTTGGTCGCCGAATAGTCGATCAGCGCCTTGCTGCCGAAGAGGCCGGTTTCCGAGCCCGTGTTGATGATGCTGGCGCCCTCGCCCAAGTGTGGCAGCACGGCCCGTGCCATCTGCACGTAGCCGCCGATATTGGTCTGCAGCGTCTCCTGCAGATGCTCGTCCTCCAGGTCCTCCAGGCGCTCGCAGTGCAGCTGGAAGGCGGCGTTGTTGACCAGGATGTCGACGCCCCCGAAGGCCTTGGCGACCTGCTTCACCGCCTTGTTGCAGAAACGCGGATCGCGCACGTCGCCCGCAATCACCACGCAGCGTCCGCCCTCGCTCTCCACATGCTGGCGGGTGATCTCGGCATCCTCGGCCTCATCAAGGTGCAGCACCGCCACGTCCGCCCCCTCGCGCGCGAACAGGACAGCGACGGCGCGTCCGATCCCGGAATCGCCGCCGGTGACGATCGCGCGCATGCCCTGCAGCTTGCCGCTGCCGACGTAGTCCGGTGCCAGGAAGCGCGGGGCCAGGTCCAGTTCGTGCTCATGTCCCGGCTTGGCCAGGTGCTGGGCAGGCAGGGTCTCCGGCTGGAGTCGCGTGCCCGCCTGGGTCGCCTTCTTCCTGGTCGCCTTCTTCGCCGCACGCGCATCCTTGGCCTTTTCCTGGTCCTGCAGGCGTCGCTGGCGGGCCGCAACCCGGGCGGCACGTGGATCACCGGCGGCGGCCTTGCGGGTTGCCGTCTTCACCACGCGGGGGCGTTCGGCCGCTGCTGCGGCGCTGCCCTCGGCAGCTGCCTTCGTACGCTTGCGTACTTTGGGCGACGCCTTGCGGCGGGCGGGAACCTTCTTGCTCGTAGCCATGCGGTCTCCTTCAGGTGTGGGGAATCGGGTGGGTTCAGGCGCGATCGGCCACGCCCTGTACGCCGGCATGGCCAGCGCAGTGCGCACAGCAGAAGATCTGCCCGTTGCCTTCGACGCCGTGACCGATCACGGCGCAGTTGCAGTGCGCACAGCGTGGCGCGAAGGCGTGGATCGCGCATTCGAACGAGTCGAACGTGCCGCTGCGCCCGCCCTGCTGCAGGGTGAAACTCTTGTCGTAGTCGTTGCCGCATACATCACAGGTGGCCATGTCATACCTCCGTGGCGTGCCAGTACATGCAGTGTGGCCATCGCCGCTGTCGGCGACGGTGAATGCACCGTGTCCCGCATGTGCACGCCGTTCATGCCGCCACCACGCCGCGCGCGGCACGCTGGCGTCCTCATCACCATGGAGCAGGATCATGATCCGCGCATTCAGCGTAGCCGCACTGACCTTTGCCGTCGCCGCATGCAGCAGCACGCCAATCGCACAGGTTCAACCGATCGACGGCGTGATCTCCGGCCAGTGCCACAGCGACATGGTGCGCGGCGCCGTCGGCCTGGCAGCATCGGCGGCCACCGTTGAACGTGCACGCGTGGACAGCGACAGCCTGCACGTGCAGGTGCTGCGCCACGACGGTCCGCGTGTTCCGCCCGCCAGCGAAGGCGGTGATCGCCTGACCATCGAGAAGGGACGCACCAACAACATCACGGCGATCTACTGCGGCTGAGCCGGCGTGCCCGCCGCAGTACACGCAACGTGGCCTGTTCCCACTGGCGCGGGCCGCGCAGGCCCGCCAGCGCGGTGAGTTCGCCACGCTCCCAGCCGGCGAACACACAGGGATCGATGTATGCCCTGCGGCACACCGCAGGGGTGTTGCCCAGACGCGCGGCAACCTGGCAGACCACCTCGCGCTGTGCTGCGGCCAGTGCGCGCTGGCTGGCAGGCTCGGGCAGCGCGGTGGCAGCCAGTGCCTGCACCGCCGCCACCGTGCCGCCCCAGGTACGGAAATCCTTGGCGGTGAAGTCCTCACCCATCACGTCGCGCAGGTACTCGTTCACTGCGCCGGAATCGACCGGCTGCACCTGGCCATCATCGTCGCGGTACTGGAACAACGACTGCCCCGGCAGCTGCTGCAACCGTCGCACCATCTGGCCCAGGCGGCGGTCGCCCACCGTCACCTCCTGCAGTTGGCCGGACTTGCCCCGGAACCGCATGCGTACCCGCCCGCCGCGAAGCAGCTCGAGGTGGCGGTTGCGCAGGGTGGTCAGCCCGAACGAGCGGTTCTCGCGGGCATAGGTCTCATTGCCGATCCGTACCAGCGTATCGGCCAGCAGCGCCACCACCACGGCCAGCACCTTGGTCCGCGGAAATCCGGGCTGCCGGAGATCGCGTGCCAGCCGCCGCCGCAGCGTGGGCAGTGCCTCGCCGAACGCAATGATCCGATCGAACTTGCCGGCATCGCGCACCTTCGCCCAGTCGGCGTGATAGCGGTACTGCTTGCGGCCACGCGCGTCGCGGCCGGTCGCCTGCAGGTGGCCGTTGGCATGCGCACAGATCCATACCGCGGTGTAAGCCGGGGGAATGGCCAATGCGCGGATACGCTGCAGCGTGGCCGCATCGCGCACTGCGTGGCCGTCAGCATCACGGTAACGGAAGCCTTTGCCTGCACGCAGCCGGGTGAAGCCCGGTTGGGTGTCATCAACGTAGCGCAGGCCGGCCGCGCGCGCCGCCGCGCGCTCGGGTGTGGGGGACGTGGGCATGCCAGCAGTGTGGCGATCGACATGACGCGGCCGCGTCAATAACGCAAGACAAACACGTGAGGATGGGTTCGCGGCTATGCTCCGGCTTTCACAGTCCCTTCCGGAGTCATGATGTCGTTCCCGATTCGCGCCCGTTCGCTCTCCGCCCTGCTGCTGCCGGCCGTGCTGGCCTTGTCCGCCTGCCAGGCGCCGGCGCTGGATGAACAGGATTCGGCCACGGCCCACGCCCAGCAGGCCGCCGAAGCCGCCAAGGCACCGGCCGATGAAGCCGGCAAGGCCACCGAGGCACCGCCGGTGGGCACCTGCGACGCCAGCCAGGTACAGAGCCTGGTCGGCCAGGCCTACACCGATGCGCTGGGCAAGCAGGCCGAGGAAGATGCCGGTGCTCAGCAGGTGCGCGTGCTGCACCCCAATGACGCGACCACGATGGAGTTCCTGGGCGACCGCCTGAACATCGAAGTGGACGCCAAGGACGTGGTCAGCGGCGTCCGCTGCGGCTGATCCCGGCCCGCGCCGGCGGATCACCGCCGGCGCTTTCCGTTGCACCTGCAACCGTGTATTGCGGCGTTGCAGCAACCTGTGCTTTATTCGAGGCATCCGGTGGCCTCACGATGCGCTCCAGGGATTGGGCGGGCTTGAGTGTCCCCGCTCATTTCATTCCGCATCGAGGTAGAGATGGCCCCCCGCAACCGCCAAGGGCTTTACGACCCGCGCTCCGAGCGCGATGCCTGTGGATTCGGCATGGTCGCGCAGCTCGACGACCAGCCGTCGCGCCTGCTGGTGGATACCGCCATCGCCGCGCTTTCGCGGATGACCCATCGCGGCGGCGTCGCCGCTGACGGGCTCACCGGTGATGGCTGCGGGCTGCTGCTGCGTCGCCCCGATGCATTCCTGAAACTGCTGGCCAGCGAAGCGGGCATCACCGTGGCCACCCGCTTCGCGGCGGGCCTGGTGTTCCTTCCGCACGACGCCGACGCCGCGCAGGCCTGCCGGACGCAGCTGCAGGTGCAGCTTGAAGCGGTAGGCTGCCGCGTGGCGGGCTGGCGCGAGGTTCCCATCGACGACAGTGTCTGCGGCCAGCTCGCGCGCGATACGCTGCCGCGCATCGAGCAGGTGTTCGTCGATGCCGGTGTCGGCCAGGACGGCACCGGCTTCGCCCTGGCGCTGTACCTCGCACGCCGTCGCAGCGAGCAGCAGCTGCGCGACCATGGCGATTTCTACGTCACCACGCTCACCCCGGATGCGATCAGCTACAAGGGCATGGTCCTGCCGGACAAGCTCAGCCGCTTCTATCCGGACCTGCAGCGGCGCGAGCTGGCCTCCAGCGCGATCGTGTTCCACCAGCGCTTCTCCACCAACACGCTGCCGCGCTGGCCGCTGGCACATCCGTTCCGCCTGCTCGCGCACAACGGCGAGATCAACACCATCGAGGGCAACCGTCGCTGGGCGCAGGCGCGCAGCAAGGTGTGGAAGACACCGCGCTTCGACATCGCCGAGTTCGATCCGGTGATCTCCATGCATGGCTCGGACTCGCAGAGCCTGGACAACATGCTGGAACTGATGGTCGCCGGCGGCATGGAATTGATCCAGGCGCTGCGCATCCTGGTGCCACCGGCGACGCAGTCGCTGGAGTTCAAGGATCCGGATCTGGCCGCGTTCTACGAGTTCCATGGCCTCAACAGCGAGCCCTGGGACGGCCCGGCCGGCATCGTCGCCTGCGACAGCCGCTATGCGGTGTGTACGCTGGACCGCAACGGCCTGCGCCCGGCGCGCTGGATGCTGACCGCCGACCGCCACTTCCTGGTCGCCTCCGAAGCGGGCGTGTGGGAAGTGCCGACCGAGCGCGTGGTACGCAAGGGCAAGCTCGGCCCCGGTGAAATGGTGGCCATCGATCTCAAGCGCGGCGACCTGCTCGATTCGGACGCGGTGGACCGCATCAACCGCGGCCGCGCACCGTACAAGCAGTGGCTGCAGCAGGGCGTGACCTACCTGCAGACCGAACTGATCGATCCTTCGCTGGTGGAGGAGCCCTTCGACGAGGGCACCCTGCGCAGTTACCACAAGCTGTACCAGCTCAGCAGCGAGGAGGTGGAGCAGGTGCTGCGGCCGCTGGCCGAGACCGAGCAGGAAGCCACCGGCTCGATGGGCGATGACACGCCGATGGCGGTACTGAGCCAGCGCAGCCGGCCGCTGTACGACTACTTCCGGCAGGCATTCGCGCAGGTCACCAATCCGCCGATCGATCCGCTGCGCGAAGACTGCGCCATGTCCCTATCCACCCAGCTCGGCAAGGAGACCAACATCTTCCATGCCGGCCCGGAGACGGTGAACCACGTCATCCTCAACTCGCCGGTACTCAGCCAACGCAAGCTGCGCCAGCTGCTGAAGATGGACCAGTACCTGCAGGCCAACCGCCTGCTCGACCTGTCCTACAGCGAGGAAGAAGGGCTGCGCAACGGCATCGAGCGCATCTGTGCGGAGGCCGAACGCGCCGCACGCGAAGGCATGGTGATGCTGCTGCTGTCCGACCGCTATCCGGTGGCCGGGCGACCGATGGTGCACGCCCTGCTGGCCACCAGTGCGGTGCATCATCACCTCTCGCGGCTGGGGCTGCGCTGCGACGTCAACCTGATCGTCGAGACCGGCACTGCGCGCGACCCGCACCATATGGCCTGCCTGCTCGGCTTCGGGGCCACCGCGGTGTACCCGTATCTTGCCTACCAGACCCTGTTCGACCTCGGCCGGCGCGGCATCCTCAAGCTCAGCAAGGGCGGTGAGCAGTCGCAGATCGGCCGCCGCTACCGCAAGGGCGTCTACAAGGGCCTGTCGAAAATCATCTCGAAGATGGGCATCTGTACCGTGGCCAGCTACCGCGGCGCGCAGCTGTTCGA
This sequence comes from Stenotrophomonas sp. YJH_SMC_36, assembly GCF_059369935.1. Classification (NCBI taxonomy): domain Bacteria; kingdom Pseudomonadati; phylum Pseudomonadota; class Gammaproteobacteria; order Lysobacterales; family Lysobacteraceae; genus Stenotrophomonas; species Stenotrophomonas sp. YJH_SMC_36. The sequence goes on from NZ_JCAFTD010000005.1 coordinate 232,216, forward strand.
GATCATCGGCCTGGAGCCGGAAGTGGTCGCGCTGTGCTTCCCCGACACCGCCTCGCGCATCGGCGGCGCCGGCTTCGCGCGGCTGGATGCCGATGCGCGCGAACTGTGCGCGCAGGCCTGGGATGCACAGCAGGATGTCGATGTCGGCGGCCTGCTGAAGTACGTGCACGGCGGCGAGTACCACATGTACAACCCGGACGTGGTCACCACCCTGCAGCGCGCGGCGCGCAGTGGTGATGCCCGCGCCTGGCAGCAGTACTGCGATGCCGTGCATGCCCGGCCGCCATCGGCGTTGCGCGACCTGCTGCAGCTGGTGCCGGCGGCGACCCCCACGCCGCTGGACGAGGTGGCGCCGGCCAGCGAACTGTTCCCGCGCTTTGACACCGCCGCGATCAGCCTCGGCGCGCTGTCGCCGGAAGCGCATGAGGCACTGGCCATCGCGATGAACCGCCTCGGCGGCCGCAGCAATTCCGGCGAAGGTGGCGAAGATCCGGCCCGCTACGGCACCCCACGGCGCAGCAAGATCAAGCAGGTGGCGTCGGGTCGCTTCGGTGTCACCGCCGAGTATCTGGTCAATGCCGAGGTGCTGCAGATCAAGGTCGCGCAGGGCGCCAAGCCCGGCGAAGGCGGCCAGCTGCCGGGGCACAAGGTCAACGAGCTGATCGCCCGCCTGCGCTACGCGCGGCCGGGCATCGGCCTGATCTCGCCGCCACCGCACCACGACATCTATTCCATCGAGGACCTGGCGCAGCTGATTTACGATCTCAAGCAGGTCAACCCGACCGCGCTGGTATCGGTGAAGCTGGTCAGCCATGCCGGCGTCGGCACCATCGCCGCCGGCGTGGTCAAGGCCGGCGCGGACCTGATCACCATCTCCGGCCACGACGGCGGCACCGGTGCCTCGCCGGTCAGCTCGATCCGCTACGCCGGTGTGCCGTGGGAACTGGGCGTGGCCGAAGCGCACCAGGCGCTGCTGGCCAACGACCTGCGCGGGCGCACCCTGCTGCAGACCGATGGTGGCCTGAAGACCGGCCTGGACGTGGTCAAGGCCGCGCTGCTGGGTGCGGACAGCTTCGGCTTCGGCACCGCGCCGATGATCGTGCTGGGCTGCAAGTACCTGCGCATCTGCCACCTCAACAACTGCGCCACCGGCGTGGCCACCCAGGACGAACGCCTGCGCGAGAACCACTTCACCGGCCAGCCCGAGCGCGTGGAGAATTTCTTCCGCCTGCTGGCCGAGGAAGTGCGTGGCTGGCTGTCGTACCTGGGCGCGCGTTCGCTGGAGGAGATCGTCGGCCGCACCGACCTGCTGCGGCAGATCGAGGCCGCACCGCGCGACGGCGTGCGCGTGGACCTGTCGCGCCTGCTGGCAGATGCGCGCTACGAAGGCAGCCACTGCGCGGCGCAGCGGCTGTACGAATCGCCGGACAGCCTGGCCACGCAGATGGATGGCCTGCTGGCGGACGCGATCGAACAGCGCAGGGGGGGCGAACATCGCTTCCTGATCCACAACACCGACCGCAGCATCGGCACCCGCCTGGCCGGCGCGGTGGCACGCGCGCACGGCAACCAGGGCATGGCCGACGCCCCCCTGGAGCTGCGCTTCCGTGGCAGCGCCGGACAGAGCTTCGGCGCCTTCAATGTCGGCGGCCTGCATCTGGAAGTGGAGGGCGAAGCCAACGACTACGTCGGCAAAGGCATGGCCGGCGGCCGCCTGGTGGTACGTCCGCCGCGCGGCGCGCGGTTCGAGGCGCGCAGCACTGCGATCATCGGCAACACCTGCCTGTATGGCGCCACCGGTGGCGAGCTGTTCGCCGCCGGACGTGCCGGCGAGCGCTTCGCGGTCCGCAATTCCGGTGCGCTCGCGGTCGTGGAAGGCGCCGGCGATCACTGCTGCGAGTACATGACCGACGGCGTGGTACTGGTGCTGGGCAAGGTCGGCCTGAACTTCGGTGCCGGCTTCACCGGGGGGTTGGCCTACGTGCTGGATGTGGACCGCGACTTCGTGGACCGTTACAACCACGAGCTGATCGACATCCATCGCGTGTCCGCCGAAGGCTTCGAGAACTACCGCCAGCACCTGCACCGCCTGATCGGCCGCCATCGCGAACTGACCGGCAGCATCTGGGCGCAGCAGATCCTGGACGAGTTCCGCGATTACATCGGCAAGTTCTGGCTGGTCAAACCGAAGGCCGCCAGCATCGAATCGCTGACCGAGACCCTTCGACGCGCGGCGTAAGCGCCTCCGGCGCGCCGCCCGCAACCGGCGCGCGCCTGCTCCCTCACCGCAGTAGTGCCGGCCTCTGGTCGGCCATCGAAATCACAGAGCCCGCCATGAGCCGCAAGCACGCCTTCCAGTTCCTCGATCTGCCCCGCACCATGCCGCAGCGCATTCCGGTTGAACTGCGCACCTCCGGCGACTGGGGCGAGCTGTACGGAAAGTTCGGCAAGGAGGATGCGCAGTACCAGGCCGGGCGCTGCCTGGACTGCGGCAACCCCTACTGCAGCTGGAAATGCCCGGTACACAACGCCATTCCACAGTGGCTGCAGCTGGTGCAGGAGAACCGCATCCACGAGGCCGCCACGCTGTGCCACAGCACCAACCCGCTGCCGGAAGTGTGCGGCCGGGTCTGCCCGCAGGATCGCCTGTGCGAAGGCAGCTGCACCCTGGAGGAATTCGGTGCGGTGACCATCGGTGCGGTGGAGAAGTACATCGTCGATACCGCACTCGCCAGTGGCTGGCGTCCGGACCTGGGTGCCGTGCAGCCCACCGGCCACAGCGTGGCGGTGATCGGTGCCGGTCCGGCGGGTCTGGCCTGTGCCGATCGCCTGGCCCGGGCCGGCGTCACCGCCGTGGTGTACGACCGCTACGAACAGATCGGCGGCCTGCTGCAGTTCGGCATCCCCAGCTTCAAGCTGGACAAGGACGTCATCCATCGTCGCCGCGAGGTGCTCGAAGGGATGGGCGTGCAGTTCCGTCTGGGCGTGGAGATTGGCCGCGACATCAGCGTGCAGCAGCTGCTGGACAGCCACGACGCGGTGTTCGTCGGCACCGGGGCCTACCGCTACACCGACGGCGGCCTGCCGGGCCAGGACCTGAAGGGGGTGCTGCCGGCCCTGCCGTTCCTGGTGCAGAACAGCCGCATCGTCGGCGGCGATGACCCGCAGGGTCGACCGATCGCCGGCTGGGAGGACCAGATCGCCCTGCCCGACCTCAACGGCAAGCGCGTGGTCGTGCTCGGCGGCGGCGACACCGGCATGGACTGCGTGCGCAGCGCGGTGCGGCTCGGCGCAGCCAAGGTCACCTGCGCGTACCGTCGCGACGAGGCCAACATGCCCGGCAGCGCGCGTGAAGTCGCCAATGCGCGCGAGGAAGGCGTGCGCTTCCTGTTCAACCGGCAGCCGCTGTCGATCGAGGCCGGCGCCGACGACGAAGCGATCGGCGTGACCGTGGTTGAAACCCGGTTGGGTGAGGCCGACGCCCAAGGACGCCGCAACGCGGTGCCGATCGAGGGCAGCGAGTCGCTGCTGGAGGCGGACGTGGTCATCATCGCCTTCGGTTTCGCGCCGAGCGTTCCGGCCTGGCTGGCCGAACACGGTGTGCAGGGCCAGGCGAACGGTCGCATCGTTGCCGGCGGCAAGGACCGGCTGCCCTTCCAGACCGCGCATCCGCGCCTGTTCGCCGGCGGTGATGCGGTACGCGGCGCCGACCTGGTGGTAACCGCTGTGGCTGAAGGCCGCGACGCCGCTGCCAGCATCGTCCGTCTACTGTCCAACTGAGCCGGGTTCCATTGCCGGCAGTACGTCGGCCAGCGTCGCGCGCAACCCCTGGGTGTCGACCGGCTTGGCCAGGAACCGGTCGATGCCGGCGGCACGACAGGCCTCGCGCGTGCTCTCCAGCACGCTGGCCGTCAGCGCGATGATCGGCACCCGTGCACGCGAAGGGCAGGGGTCTTCGCGGATCGCACGCGCCAGCGCGAACCCGTCCATGCCGGGCATGTGGCAATCGGTAACGACAACATCGAAGCCCTGCGCCCGCCATGCCGCCAGCGCCTGCAGGCCATCGGCAGTGGCGTGCACCTGCAGGCCCAGCTCGCGCAGCCGCTGCACCAGCAGTTGCAGGTTGGTCGGGTGGTCCTCGGCCACCAGCACCCGTGCCGCAGGCAGTCGCGCGACCACCTCGGCCATGGCCGGCACCGCCTCCAGTGGCGCCAGGCAGCTGGCGAACTCCAGGTCGAACCAGATGCGCGTGCCCTTGCCCGGCGAGCTTTGCAGCTGCAGCTCGCCGCCCATCGAGGCCACCAGGTCCCGGCAGATGGCCAGGCCCAGGCCGCTGCCGCCGAACCGGCGCCCCGTCGACGGCTCGGCCTGGATGTAATCGGCGAACACGGCCTGCTGCCGCTCGGGACTGATGCCTACGCCACTGTCGCTCACCTGCAGGCGCAGGCATTGTCCTGCCGCCTGCGTCCGCAGCACCCGCAGCCGCAGTTCCACACCTCCGTGCAGGGTGAACTTCAGTGCGTTGCCCACCAGGTTGAACAGGACCTGGCGCACGCGCAGGCCATCGGCCAGCAGCCACCGCTGCAGCGCAGGATCAAGCACGCACCGCAGGTGCAACGCACGGCTGGCCGCCATCGGTGCCAGCAGCTGCTGCACGGCCGTGGCCAGCGCACCCATGTCGGTGGCACGCAGCTGCAACGGCAGCGCCTGCAACCGATGACTGTCGAGCACATCATCGAGAATCTGCCGCAGCATCTGCGCGGCCACATCGACGGTGGACAGGACCTGCCGCTGGCACGGGTCCAGGGGGCTGTCCGCCAGGCATTCGAGCATGCCCAGCAGCGTGCTCATCGGTGTGCGGATCTGGTGGCTCATGGTGGCCAGGAAGTGCGTCTTCGCCGCTGCAGTCTCTTCGGCCTGGTGGCGTGCCCCGGCCAGGGCACGGGTGCGTGCCTGCGCCTGGCTGACGTCCATCCAGTAGCCACTCCACTCGATGTCGTCGCTCTCGCCCGGCAACGGCCTGCCATGCGAACGGATCCAGCGCCAGCCATGAGGACCCAGCGTGCGGAAGGTGATGTCGATCGGCGCACGGGCCCGCGCTGCGGCTTCCAGATGATCCAGCACCGGCTTGCGATCGTCGACATGCACCGCCGCCATGAGCCGGCGATGGTCCAGCCGCACACTGTCCAGACTCATGCCGAACAGCGACTGCACGTCGCCGGCGACCAGCGGCAGGCTGTAGTCGCCCTCGCCGCTGCGGCGCGCCCGGTAGACCACCGCAGGCAGGTTGGCGGTCACTTCCTGCAGCCGCTGTTCCAGCGCGCGGCGCTGGCTGCTTTCGCGATGCAGCCTCCAGTAGCCGAAGGCATACACCAGGATCAGCGCCAGCGCGACCAGCAGCACCGGCACCAGCCAGCGCAACGGCGACCGTGCGGGCGGCGCGCGTGCTCCGCTGGGCGCCCACGCCGCGCGGAGCGCGGCCCGCTGCGCGTCGTCCAGTTCGTGCAGCACGGTGTCGAAGGCGGCGACGGTGGCCGCACAGGCCGGCGCAGCCGCCAGTACCCAGGCATCATCGAAGCCGGCCGGCGCGGCGATCACCAGGGCATCGCTGCCGGGCCTGCGCAATGCGGCTTCCACTTCGCCCAACGTGGCAACCACCGCGTCCACCTGGCCGATGGCCAGCAACTGCAGCGCATGATCGAGCGCGTCGACCTGCAGCAGCCATGCGCCCGGCGCCTGCTCACGCAGGTGGGCCGCCAGTGGCACCGTGTCGAGGCTGGCGACGCGGCGGCCGCGCAGACCGCCCAGTCCCTGCAGTGGCGTGTCGTTGCGACGGCGCACGATCACCTGTGACAGCTGCAGGTAGGGCCTGCTCACGACCCAGCCGTCGGGCACCTGCTCGCGCGGCCATCCCAGCACGGCCTGGGTACCGGCCGGCAGCGCCCCGGCCGCGCCGGCCGCGGCGGGAAGCGGATGTGGACGCAGCGCGATCTGCTCGCCCAGCCGCCGCAGGTAGTCGGCAACCAGGCCGCCGGGCTGGCCCTGCGCGCTGAAGGACAGTGGCGGGCGGTCACTGGGCCAGGCCACGACCAGGGGCATGTCGCACCCGTCGGCACGCGTGATCATGGGCCACAGCAACAGGGCAGGCAGCACGATGCGGGATCGCAGCCACGGGCAGGAGCGTGCAATGGATGCGGCCGCAGGGCCGGCGGCATTCACGATGGGCATCCTCGAATCGCAGGCGGAGACGACGGCCGCGCAGCGGTACCGCTCTGCCTGCCACGCTAGCGACGCACCGCACAGCAACAATGAGGAAAGTTGCAAAGCGCGCAGAATTGGCCATTCGCGACATAAACTGCCGCTTCTACCAGCCCACGGAGCGTTCGATGCGTATCGGCCTGGCCGCCAACCGGCTCCACCACCAGGATGCGCGCGCCGCCCTGTTCCGCTGGCTGCGTGCCTGCGAACCGGGCCTGCGCGAACTGGGCATAACGCTGCACGCTGTCGGCCGCACCCATGATGCGATCGGGCGCCACGGCTTCCTCGACGGCTATGCTGGCCTCCATCGCTATCCCTACGGCCGCGAGGGCGGGCTGATGAAGCTGGTCGCCGAGGTGGTCGGCATGGGCCCGCAGCGCACGCTCGACGGTGCCATCTATCTGATCGATCCGGTCGATCCGTCCTCGGTGTTTCCCGAAGCGACCGCGCTCAAGCGGCAGTGCGTGATCCACGGCAAACCTTTCATTTCCACGGTAGCCACCGCACGCGACTGGATCGAGGTGGAGCGCGTGCACGCCGGCCTGCAGGCCGACGCCGGTGCCGACGATCTGCATGCCTTCGGTACCCAGACCCTGGCACTGATCGCGCATGATGCGATGAAGCCGGCGATGCTCGCCTTCGCCGACGAGCACTTCGACGTGCTGGCACGCTTCGGCGAGCGGGTGGCGACCGGGACCACCGGTCAGCGCCTCAACGAGCTGGCATGGAGCCGCGGCTGGCCCAGCGACACGCCCTGGGTGACGCGCTACCAGAGCGGACCGATGGGCGGCGATGCGCAGATCGCCGACCGCGTGCTGGAGGGCCGTTGCCAGCGCGCCATCTTCTTCGAGGACCCGCACGTGGCACGCCAGCACGAGGCAGACATCCAGCTGCTGGAACGCGCGGTGACCACGGTGACCGACCAGGCGGTGTGCATCACGGCTCCGGTGGTGGCGGCGCGCTGGGCAACGGCTGCCGCCCGGCGCGCTGGGTCACAGCGCTGACCACCTGCGCCGCTGCGCCGGGCGCGCATCGATCGGCATGACCGCCGCACCCGTGGGAGAGGGTGCCGGGCCGCGGCGGCCATGCACGGGTGTCAGGCGGCCATGTCCAGTACCACGCGCCCGTCGATGGTGCCCGCGCGCATGCGTGCGAACACCTCGTTGATGTTCTCCAGGCGGTCGGTGCTGACCGTGGCCGCCACCTTGCCCTCGGCGGCGAACTGCAGCGACTCCTGCAGATCCAGCCGCGTGCCGACGATCGAACCGCGCACCGTCACGCCATTGAGGACCATGCCGAAGATGTCCAGTGGGAAGTTGCCCGGTGGCAGTCCGTTGAGCGAGACCGTGCCGCCCCGCCGGACCATGCCCAGCGCCTGCTCGAAGGCCTTGGGCGATACCGCGGTGACCAGCGCCCCGTGTGCGCCACCGATCTCCTTCTTCAGGAATGCTGCCGGATCGGTCGTGCGCGCGTTGACCGTGACCTGCGCGCCCAGCCGCCGCGCGAGTGCCAGCTTGCTGTCCTCCACGTCGATGGCAGCCACGTTCAGGCCCATCGCACGCGCGTACTGCACCGCCATGTGGCCCAGGCCACCGATGCCGGAGATCGCCACCCAGTCACCGGGCTTCGTGTCCGTCACCTTCAGGCCCTTGTAGACCGTCACGCCGGCGCACAGCACCGGCGCGATCTCGACGAAGCCCACCTCCTTCGGAAGCAGGCCGACATAGTTGGCATCGGCCAGTGCGAACTCGGCGAAGCCGCCGTTGACCGAGTAGCCGGTGTTGCGCTGCGTCTCGCACAGCGTTTCCCAGCCGCCCAAGCAGTGTTCGCAATGTCCACACGCCGAGTACAACCAGGGGATGCCGACCCTGTCGCCTTCCTTGACATGCCCGACCCCGCCGCCCACGGCCACGATGTGCCCCACGCCCTCGTGGCCGGGGATGAACGGCGGGTCCGGTTTCACCGGCCAGTCGCCCTCGGCGGCGTGCAGGTCGGTGTGGCAGACACCGCAGGCTTCGATCCTGACCAGCACCTCGCCCGCCCCCGGGCGTGGTACCGGAACTTCCTCGATGACCAGTGGGCTGCCGAACTCGCGAACGACAGCGGCCTTCATGGTTCTGTTCATGGGTTTTCCTCCGTCGTGCGCTTGCAGACAGAGTGACGCCGGCACGAGGCCGGCGCTTTGATCCCGATCAAATCCTGGAAGATTGCCTGCCGGTTCAGCCCGCCAGCACGGACGCCTCGCGTGCCAGGCGTTCGATCGCGCCCCAGTCGCGGGTCTGCAGCAAGGCCGCCGTGGTCAGCCATGAACCGCCCACGCACAGCACGTTCGGCAGGTGCAGGAACTGCGCCGCGGTCTGGGCGCTGATGCCACCGGTCGGGCAGAAGCGCACGTCGGCGAAGGGGCCGTGCCAGGCCGCCAGCAGTGCCGCGCCGCCGGCCTGCACCGCGGGGAAGAACTTGAAGGTATCCAGGCCATGCTCGAGGCCAAGGATCAGCTCGGACCCCGTGGCCACGCCCGGCAGATACGGCAGGTCGGCATCGCGCGCGGCCGCGTACAGCGTCGGCGTTGCGCCCGGCGACACCGCGAAGCGCGCACCTGCGGCCCTGGCCGCCTCCATCTGCGCGGGCGTCAGCACCGTTCCGGCCCCCACCACCGCGTCGGGTACGGCCTCGACCATTGCCCGGATGGCATCCATCGCACGGGGTGTGCGCAGGGTGACCTCGATCACCGGCAGACCGCCCCGGAACAGCGCCTGCGCCACCTGCACGGCATCGTCGACATCATCGGGGGTGAACACCGGAATCACCGGTGCCAGTTTCAGTACCGCGCGAACGCGCGGATCAGCGCCGGACATCGAATCGCTCCTCGCCCATCTGGGCCAGCACGTCAGCTTCGCTGACAGGATTGAAATCGCCGGGGATGGAATGCTTCAGTCCGCCGGCAGCCAGGCCGAAACGCACGGTGGCGTCGGCATCGAAGCCTGACAGGATGCCATGCAGGATGCCTGCCGCGAAGGCATCGCCGCCGCCGATGCGATCGATGATGCCGGTCAGCTGCCGCACGGGCGCCTGCGCACGCACGCCCTCACGGCCCAGCAGCAGGGCGCCCAGCGCATGATGGTCCACGCTCAGCGCCTGCCGTTGCGTGCATGCCAGCCATTGCAGCCGCGGGAACGCGGCGAATGCCGCCGCTGCGGCAGCGTCCACGCGCTCCACGGCGCCGGCCTGGGTAAAGCGCTGGCCCAGGATCACTTCGATATCGCGGTAGTCGGCGAACACGATGTCAGCCTGGTCGAACAGGGCATGCAGGATCGCCTGCGCGTCGCCGCCCCAGCGCTGCCACAGCGTGGGCCGGAAATTGCCGTCGAAGGAAACGCGCACGCCACTGGCACGCGCGGCGCATGCCGCCGCCAGCGTCGCCTCGGCCACCTGCGGCCCCAGCGCAGGGCTGACGCCGGACAGGTGCAGCCAGTCCGCGCCCTGCAGCAGCGCCGGCCAGTCATGATCGGCTGCAGTGCTGCGCGCGAAGGCTGAATCGGCCCGGTCGTACACCACCTCGCTGGCACGTTGCACCGCGCCGGTGGTGAGGAAGTACAGGCCCATGCGACCGTCCGCCACCTCGCGCACCGCCCGCGTATCGACGCCATGGCGGCGCAGTTCACCCAGTGCGTGCGCCCCCAGGGCATTGCCGGGCACCGTGCTGACCATGACCACGTCATGTCCGAATCGGGACAGCGAGACACCCACGTTTGCTTCCGCCCCGCCCACGTGCACCTGCAGCTGCGGCGACTGCAGCAGCAGCTCGCGACCGGGCGCGCCGAGCCGCAGCAGCAGTTCCCCGAAACATACGATACGCCCCATCTCCACTCCTCCCCGCTTGCCGCCAGCATGTGAAACTGCACGGCGTGAATGTGTACCACGCGTCGGCGCGGCGTTTGGCCATCGGTGTCATTCTAGCCTTCCGATGCGCCCCACGCACCCGTAGGAACTGACGGAAGCATTGTCCTGCAAGCCTCTTGGAGACATTTCAGATCTGTTGCGGTGCAAGATGCCGGATCCGGGACGTGCTGCTAACGTCCGCTCTGACCAGCGGTGTCATCACGCTGAAACAGCCGCAGCACCAGACCTTTGGGAGAGGGGAAAGGCATGCAGTCTCGGAACCACCAAAAAAAGACACCGGTTACCTTGCTCGCTATGGCCGTCGGACTGGCCCTGGCGGCCAATGCGACCGCCCAGCAGCAGAGCAGCGCCGCCGGCGCCACGGACCTGGATACGGTCACCGTCACCGGCTACCGCGCCAGCGTGGAGAAGGCGCTGGACATCAAGCGTGGCGAGGCCGGCGTGGTCGACGCCATCGTCGCCGAGGACATCGGCAAGTTCCCGGATCTGAACCTGGCCGAGTCGTTGCAGCGCATCCCGGGTGTGGTCATCACCCGCGAGGCCGGCGAGGGCCGCAACATCTCGGTGCGCGGCCTCGGCCCGGATTTCACCCGCGTGCGCATCAACGGCATGGAGGCGCTGACCACCGTCGGCGCCGGTGATCAGAGCGGTGGTACCAACCGCGGCCGTGGCTTCGACTTCAATGTCTTCGCCTCCGACCTGTTCTCGCAGCTGGTGGTGCGCAAGACCGCTTCGGCCGATGTCGAAGAAGGCTCGCTGGGCGCCACCGTCGATCTGCGCACGGCGAGGCCGTTCGACTATGACGGCTTCACCTTCGCCGCCAGCGGCCAGGCCGGCTACAACGCGATGGCGGAGAAGGCCGACCCGCGCATGGCCGCGCTGGTGTCGAACATCTTCGCCGACGGTACGTTCGGCGCCCTGCTGTCGGTGGCCTACTCCGAGCGCCAGGCGCTGGAGGAGGGCTCCAACACGGGCCGCTGGGCCAACGGCCCGAGCAACGGCAACTTCAGTGCCTCGTCCCCGTTCACCGCCGCGCGCAGTGCCGACGTCTACCACCCGCGCTTCCCGCGCTACGTGCAGATGGAACATGAGCAGAAGCGCCTGGGCGTGACGGGTACGCTGCAGTGGAAGCCCAGCGACGCGACCGAGATCTCGCTGGACGCGCTGTACTCGAAAATCGATGCCACCCGCGACGAGCACTACATCGAGGCGATTTCCTTCAGCCGCGGTGCCAACACCAGCCAGCCACGCCTGGCCGGCAAGCCGTCGATGATCGTCAGGAACGGCGTCATCGAGAACAACGCGCTGGTCTACGGCGAGTTCGACAACGTCGACATCCGCAGCGAGAACCGCCACGACGAGTGGAGCACCGAGTTCAAGCAGATCAGCCTCAACGGCCAGCACCGCTTCAGCGACGACTTCACCCTGTCCGGCAAGCTGGGGGTCTCGCGGTCCCGGCATGAGAACCCGGTGCAGACCACCATCATCATGGACAAGTACGACGTCGACGGCTACAGCTACGACTACCGGGGCAACAACCGCTCGCCGATCCTCAACTACGGCATCGATCCCACCGATCCCAACGGCTGGGAACTGGCGGAGATCCGCCTGCGACCGCAGTACGTGGACAATGATTTCGATACCGGCCAGATCGACTTCAACTGGAACATCAGCCCCGGCTTCCGCCTCAAGGGTGGCGTGCTGGCCAAGGATTACACGTTCAAGACCACCGAACTGCGCCGTGGCAGCGAGCTGGCCGTGCCCACCTTCGCCGATGGCAGCAGGATCGTTCCGGTGGACATGACCACGCAGGCCGGCCTGAAGGGCATCAGCGGCAATCCCTCGAACTGGGTGGTGCCGGATCTGGACGCCGTCGCCGATCAGTTCGACATCTACAGCAACAGCGGCATCTACGCCGTCGCACCGCGCGCCAACAACGTGCGCAGCGTGGAAGAGAAGGATCGCGGTGCCTACCTGATGGGTGAGTTCTCCACCGAGATCGGCTCGCTGCCGCTGTCCGGCAACGTCGGCGTACGCTATGTGCGCACCAAGCAGTCCTCCACCGGGCTGTCGACGCTGGCCAGTGGCACCACGTCCACCACCGCCACCCGCACCTACGACGACACCCTGCCCTCGTTCAACCTGGTTGCCGAAGTCACCCCCGATTTCCTGATCCGCCTGGGTGCGGCCAAGGTGATGACCCGACCCGGCCTGGGCAGCCTGACGCCGGGTGCCACTGTGGCCGTGGCCGGTGGCGCACGCACCATCTCCAGCGGCAACCCCAACCTGGATCCGACCCGCGCGACCAATGTCGATCTGAGTTTCGAGTGGTACTTCGCCGAAGGCGCCATGGCCGGCCTTGGCCTGTTCTACAAGGACATCGAAACCTCCGTACAGACGCTGCGCGAGAATCGGCCGTACACCGACAGCGGCCTGCCTGCCGAACTGCTGATCGGCACCGGCGCATCGCCGACCGATGAGTTCACCTTCACCCGTCCGGTCAACACCCCGGGTGGCGAGCTGTTCGGCGCAGAAGCGAACTACACCCAGCCCTTCACCTTCCTGCCGGGCAAGTGGGCCAACCTCGGTCTGCAGCTGAACTACACCTGGGTGGATTCGAAGATCCAGTACATCAACTCGGCCGGTCAGCCGGTGATGAAGAACGATCTGCTGGGCCTGTCCAACACCTCGTGGAACGCGACCCTGTTCTACGAAGGCACCACCTTCTCCGGGCGCATCTCGGCCACCAACCGCGATGACTACCTGACCCAGGTGCCGGGCCAGGAAACCGGCTTCAATCTGGACGGTTACCACGGCATGACCGGTACCACGGTCATCGATGCGTCGATCCGTTACCGGATCAGTGACCAGCTGGAACTGAGCCTGGAAGGCGTGAACCTGACCAACGAAGCGTCCGATGAGTGGGTGTATTCGCCCGCGACCGGCCGCCTGCCGTTGCAGTACACCGAGACCGGCCGTCAGTTCCTGCTCGGCGTGCGCTACAAGTTCTGAGCAGCGCCGGCGATGCGCCGACCGGTGCATCGCCGTTCGCCACGACCGCTGCTGCGCCGCAAGGTGCCGTGGCGGCGTGGCCTTGCTACGGTCCGGCGGCCCTACGCCGGCTGTCGCCCGTTGAAAGGAAACATCTGATGCCGCATCGCTCGACCCTGTCCCGCTGCCTGCTGCTGGCAGTGGCCCTGGCTGCTGGCCCTGCGACAGCTGCCGATGGCCCAACCCTGCTGTTCCACGTCGACGCCAACCAGGGCCTGCAGGCCACCGTGGCGCACGGCGAGGCGATACCGAACTTCCGCGACAGGGTGGCGGTGGTCGATGACGGTGTACGCGGCAAGGCCATCCAATGGCAGGACGATGGCGTCCTGGCGTGGGATGCGCCGGGCAACATCCTGGCCCAGCGCGGCACCCTGGCCTTCGATTGGCGTGCGCGGTACGCGGTAGGCGAAGCCCCGTTCGTGATCTTCCGCGTCGGCTATGCCGATCACAGCAGCTGGGACATGGCGTGGCTGCGCATCGACTGGAACGGCCACGGTTTCGATGCGTTCGTCACCGATGCCAATCTTGCCCGCACCCGCGTCTCGTTCCGCATGGACACGCCGCCACGCGCGGACCAGTGGCTGCATCTGGCCTTCGCCTGGGACGAGGACCAGGGTGTACGCCTGTTCATCGATGGACGCGAAGTGGCCCGCGCGCAGACCACCGGCGACTACGATGCCGCGCTGGACCAGCTTGGCCTGGCCGGTCGGGTGATGGCACCGTACCAGGTACAGAGCCGTTACAACTTCCTGCGCGGCAGCGATTTCCAGCACATCCGCATCTACGACCGCATGCTCGATGCGCCGGCCGTGGCGGCGCTGGCCCGTGGCGTTACGCCCACCACCGCCGAGGTTCCCGAGGCAGGCCTGCGTGCCTGGCGCCATCGCTTCGGCTGGGACGGCGTCGCACCACCGGCGCTGACCGCGCCGACCACCCGCATCCGCAAGGTCGAATTCGCCGACACCCGCGATCTGAAGGCGTGGATGTGGAAGGCCACCGACGGCATCGCCGAGACCACATGGCCCGGCGTCTACAACCGCTCGCGGCTGCCCGGACGCAACGACTACTTCCAGCTGCCGGACTGGAACACCTACGTGGAGGGTGGAAAGCACCTGGACCTGACGCTGCCGGACGGCGAGACGGTCAACCGCATCGAGATCCGCGGCGCGGCCTTCGGCACGCTGGCACATGGCAGCGACGCCGCGCACGCCACCCGCACCCTGTTCACCCGCCCGCGCGGCGTGGTGCGCAGCGTCGATCCGATCCCGTCCCTCAGCGGCGGCGTGCTGCGCTTCAGCAACGTCGAGCAGGAAACGCCGATCCAGGAAATCTGGGCCTACGCCGTGAGCGAGGGCAGCGAGCCGGACGGCACGGTCAAGCAGACCTACACGATCGACAGCCAGGCGCTGCCGGACTACACCAATCTGGATGCCCTGCGCCGCTACATCGACGGTCGCTATCCCGAGGCCGAACGCAGCACGGTGATGGCGCTGCCCAAGGGGGCCGGCTCACGCCGCCGCGATGCCGGTACCCTGCCCGCGCAGCCGCGCCCGATCGTGCACGTGCTCATTCCTTCCGGGGTAGGCGATGCGCCGCCCGACCAGCCGCTGATCCGCAGCTGGGCCTACAGCTGGGAGAACATGCACGACGGCCTGGACGGCGTTGCCATCGATCTTCCCGCGCTGGATCTGGCGGCCACGCATGAAGGCCTGATTCCGCTCAACATCCGCATCAAGGACCCGATCTGGCCGGCGCGCGACATGATCGACGTGTCGGTCTCGGTGCAGCCGGGACAGAAGCGCACCCTGTGGCTGGACCTGCGCGACCGCATCCTCACCCCTGACAGCCTGTGGTTGAGCATCGCCTCGGCCGCCCCCGGCTTCGATGCCCGGGTGCTCGATGGCGCGCAGATCCGGCTGGTGTTCAAGCCGCGCGCCGAAGCGCTGAAGGAGCACGTGGCCGACCGCTTCAACCAGGTGCGCGACAACTGGGGATTCCTGGTGGAGGAGCACACCACCTCCAAGCGGCAGCGCCTGTATGCGCGCGTCTACGCCGATCTGAGCGACCTGCTGCGGGTCGATCCGGACCACGCACTGGGGCGGCAGTACTGGAACTACATCAGCTACAACAGCCAGGGCCGGCCGCCCTACTCCGCACCGGTGGTGCCCGCCGGTGTGCCGGCCTGGGCCTTCCACCAGGTGCAGGACCTCGCACAGGTGCGTCGCTTCGTCGACTGGTGGATCGACCATCGCCAGGTGCCCTACGGCGACTTCGGCGGCGGCATCTCCGATGATTCCGATCTCACCCAGCAGTGGCCGGGCCTGGCGCTGATGGGCGTGCAGCCGGACCGCCTCAATGCCTCGCTCACCGCCCTGTCCGATGCGGTGTATCGCAATGGCATGTTCAGCAACGGCCTGAGCACCATCGAAACCGATGAGCTGCATGCCTACGAAGAGGGCATCAACACCAACAGCGCGATGCTGTACCTCAACTGGGGCGATCCGCTGACGCTGGAACGGCTGATGGAGACGGTCAAGGCATTCGACGAGCGGATCATCCTGCCCAATCCGCAGGGACACCTGCTGTTCTCCAGCAACTGGTTCGGCGGCAACAGGATCTACCGCGAACCGAACTGGCAATGGCAGAAGCCTTATTCGTTCCCGGTGCTGCACCCCGCGTTCCTGCTGGGCCAGTACAACGCCGATCCGACCGGGCGCCGGCTGGTGACCGGCCTGGCCGACAGCTATCTCGCCCATGCCGGCACGGACGCGAAAGGACGCTTCACCCTGCCCAACGAGATCCACTGGGCCACCGGCGCCACCCGCGGCGGTGAACTCAACGACGGTTCCGGCGGCGGCGACACGCTGCATACCTTCTGGGCCGCCTGGCGCTGGACCGGCGATGCGAAGTACCTGCAGGCGCTGGACTATCGCGTGGCACGCGGGGGACCGGGCGCGCTGGCCAATCTCGGCGAGAACATCGTCGAGGTGCTGGGACGCCAGCAGGACTGGTATCCGCAGCTGACTGCCGAAGCCGACGCCGGAAAGACCGGTTTCGCCAGCCTGATGGCCTGGCAGGCCAGTGGTGACCTGAAGTACATCGATGCACTGCATGCCGAAGGACTGCAGGCCAAGGTGCTGCGGGCCTACATGAACACCGAGGGCCACTGGTGGTCCGATCGCGTGGAAGCACCCAGCGAGTTCCTGCAGCGCGCCCGGCTGGGGGGCATCGCGCTCAAGCGCAACCAGAGCTGGCCCGGGCATACGGTCAGCTGGCGCTTCGATCGCGACGGTGCCGCCGAACAGGTTGCACTGCTGGTGCATGCGCCCTCGCGCGAGCGCTTCACCATCACCAGCCACAATCTGGGTAACCGCACCATCAGTGCCGACATGACCGGCTGGAACGTTGCCAGCGGCACGTGGCGCATCCGTGCCGGCGTGGATGCCGATGGAGATGGACGCATCGATGGCACGCCGACGGAGCGCACGGTGCGGCTGGAAACCAGCCGCGCGGTGCCGATGCAGTTCCGTCCCGGGCGCACGGAACTGTTCGAGTTCGAGCGCGTTGTCGCCGGCAGCCCGGTGGAAACACGCGCCGACCTGGGCGTCGGCCGCGGTGATGTGCAGGTGGACGGCCAGCGTGTGCGGGTGACCGTGCACAGCCTGGGCCACGTGGCCACCGGCGCGGGCGTGGCGATCTTGGAAGACACCACGGGCCGTGAGATCGCGCGTGCCGATGTGCCCGCGATGGCGGCACCCGATGACCTGGAACCGAAGACCACCCACGTGACACTGATGATCCCCGCCGGTCATCAGGGTGGCCTGCGTGTGCGCGTCGCCCTCGCTGACGGTGGCGAGGAAGTGACCCTGCTCAACAACGTCGTGGACGTGCCGCGCTGAACGCGGCGGCCGGCGCGGGCTATGCCGCGTCGGTCTCCATCCGCTTCACCCGTCGCTGGTACCAGTCATCGCCCAGCGGCTCGAACACCGCGCTGCGCTCCATCACGCCCTGGTAGACGTGCAGCGACACGGCCACGTCGGCATCGCTGGCATTGCGCAGCGTGTGGTATTCATGCGGGGGAATCAGGCTGCCGGCGCTGCCGCGCTGGCCGTACAGCGTCGGCTGCGCGGCAAAGCGGTGGCGAGTGCCCTTCCGCTCCAGCAGCGCATACGGCGTGACCAGCAGTTCGCCCTGCCAGACGCCTTCCACGCACCACATCGCATCGTGATCGTGCAGCGGCGTACCCTGCCCCGGGCCCCAACACATGGCGATGACGCTGTACCCCAGGGTCCGGCTGCGGTGCAGTTCACGACGTGCGTAGTGACCACGCACCGGTCGCCGTACACACGGCGGCAGCTGTATCGAAGGATCGGTGATGGCATCACGCAGCACGCGCTGCAGGCCCTCGGTGATCGCGTGCGGATCCGCCAGTGCTACCGCACCATCAATGGCGGCAAGCAGGCGCTCCCGGCCGGCGAACGGCAGTGGCGTGAACGTGTCTCCCATGACTCGACTCTAGCCGAGCGGAGTTAACAGAATGTTTGTGCTGCGGTGTCATCACTGCGTGCCGCGCTGCACGAAAGGCACTTTTCCGTAGAGCGCGCGCTCGCCTGCGCGCGGATCGTCAACCGCGCGACTGGTGCGATCGAACAGCATTGTCCGCCGTTGCGGCAGCGTATAAGGGGCCCATTGCGACAATCCGGCGTGATTGGGGTCGCCGCTGCGGGCGAAGGCGATCAAGGCCTCGCTCATGGTCGCCGCCAGCGCACGGGCATCATCGCCACCCCCGGTGCGCGCGCCCGGCAGCCCTGCGTTGTCAAAGACCAGCGGGATGTCCAGCGTATGGAAAGCACGCAGGCGCCCCTCCTCCACCGGCGACCCCCAATCCAGCTGGTACGCCCAGGTCGGTGCTGCGCCCGCGGGCTGGCGCGCCCGCGCTTCCAGTTCCTCCACCGCTCCGCGCCAGCTGCGGCCAGCCGTGGTTGCAGCAAAAAATACTTCGGACGGCGTGTAGTGCGGATACAGGCGGCGATACTCGGCGATCACGGTCTCCGGCCGCAGATCGACGAACTGCTGTCGTTCGAGCTGTGCCGGCAGTGTTTCCCAGGTCAGGGCGAAGTTGGCGGGATCGTTGCCGAGGAACGCGCGGGTCTCGTCGCGGGTGTTGCCGATCACCATCGGAATCGCCGCCGACTGCTGCGGCGCCTGTGGCCAGAACGGATGCACCGGCAGCACCACATCGTCCAGCACCGGGCCGAAATAAAGCGACGTGCTTTCCACGCGCGAGGGATCGCGCGCGCGGGTGGCTTCCAGCAACACGTCGACCGGCAGGTCCAGCAGGGCCTGCACGTCACGTGCAGCAACGGCCTGCATCGCGATCGCAGCCCGCTGCGCGGCCGCGCGTGGTCCGGCAGCGGTGACCTGCTGGCCACTCATCGTCCACGCGCGCTGGAACAGCCCTCGGGCCGCAGGCATCGCCATCAGCGTGGCGATCTTGGCGCCCCCGCCGGACTGCCCGAACACCGTGATGTTCGCCGCGTCGCCACCGAAGACCGCCGCGTGCTGCCGCACCCACTGCAGCGCCTGTACCAGGTCGAGCTGGCCGACGTTGCCCGAGGCGGCGTAGCGCGGATCGCCCAACGCCCCCAGGTAGAGATAGCCGAACGTGTTCAGGCGATGATTGAGGGTGACCACCACCACATCGCCGCGGCGGCACAGCGCAGCGCCGTCGTACAGCGGATCACTGCCGGACCCGTTGTTGAATCCACCGCCGTGCACGTACACCAGCACCGGCCTGCGTCCACCGTCGCCGAGCGCGGGCGTCCACACATTGAGGAACAGGCAGTCCTCGCTGCCGGGCCCTTCACTGCCGCCCTGCGGTGCGGCCGGACCGTACTCCAGTGCATCGGCGATGCCGCGCCAGGCAGCTTCATGCCGCGGCGGCTGGAAGCGGTGTTGAGCGGTGTCGGCACCATAGCGGAGGCCACGGAACACCAGAACCCCGTGCTCGCGCTGGCCACGCACACGCCCGCCACGAACCCGGGCCAATGGTAGGCGGTCATCGCGGGCACCCGGCACGCCGGCCAGCGTTGGCAATGCAGTGAAGGCAGCCGTAGCGGACGCGGTGGCCAGGGCCCAGCGGGCGCTGTCACGCAGGAATCGCCGACGCTGCAGGTCGGCCGGCGCATCGTTCATCGCGCGTCCTCCGCAGGGCCCAGCCAGCGTTGCGCGAGCAGCGGCCAGAGTGCCAGCGTCGATCGCGCGGGAATGTCCATGCCAAAGCCGTGACCGCCATGGGCGAAGACATGCAGTTCGTGCTCGACACCCGCACCCGCCAGTGCCTGCGCCATGAGTTCACTGTTGCGCACCGACACCACGGCGTCGTCGGCGGCGTGGACCAGCAGCGTCGGCGGCATGTCGCCACGTACGCGCTGCTGCATCGAATAGTCTGCCTGCAGCGAGGTCCCCGGATGCTCACCCAGCAGGCGGGCGCGCGAGCCGCTGTGCGCATGCGCGCCCATGTCGATCACCGGGTAGACCAGCACGGCACGGCTCGGGCGGGCGCTCAGCCTGTCGAGGTCATCCCGTGCGGTATGGACGGCGATGTCGAAGCCGGTGGCCAGCCGCGCCGCGACGTGGCCGCCCGCCGAGAATCCCATCACCGCCACGTCGTTCGCGTCCAGTCCGCGCCGTCGCGCCTGGTCGCGCACCACCCGCAGCGCGCGCTGCGCGTCGGCAAGCGCGGCCTGGCGGTCGCGCCCCGGCTGCGGCAGGCGGTAGCGCAGGACGAACAGGGTGTAGCCGGCGCCGTCCACCCAGAACGGAACCAGCGCGCTGCCCTCCTTGTCGATCACCACCCGCTGGTAGCCGCCGCCGGGGATCACCAGCAGGGCCCGGCCGTTCGGCCGGGCGGGTGTGTACACCTGCAGAGAGGGCGCGTCGATCTGGTCGGCGTAGCGGTCCGGGCGTGCAGGGTCCGCACTGCGCTCGACCACCCGCGTCGGACGTGCGGGGCCGGGTTCGCCCGGCACTGCGCCTGCCGGCCACAACGGCAGCTGCTCGCCGGGCAACGCCTGGGCCACACGCTCGCCTTCGCGCAACGACGTGTCGACCGCGCAGGCGGGCGCCGCCGGCAGCAGGAGGGACAGGCACAGCAACACGATGGGCAGACGCATGACTGACGGGGCTCCAACAGGACAGGACAGGGCGCTGGCGGCGTCGGCAAAGACGGCGTGATGCGCTGCCGCTTGCGTGATGACACCGGTTTACCATATACACGTCCTGCAGACGCTGTCGATAGGCAGCGCAACAACGCCAGAGGGAGACGTTCTTGAGCAACGAACACGGCACACATGGGGACACGCCGCCGGCCGATGCGGCCGCGATTGCCCAGGCCTTCACCACCGCACGCCTTGCGGGCCAGGCACTGGAGGCGTTCCCGGGCGACATCCCGGCGGACCTGGTCGCGGCCTACCAGGTCCAGGACCTGGCCATCGCCCGCTGGAACCAGCCGGTGGTCGGCTGGAAGGTCGGCTACATCGCTGCCGAACGCCGCGATGCGTCCGGGGACGAACGGCTGCTGGGCCCGATCTTCAAGCCTCAGCTCAAAAATGCTACCGGTGGAACAACGAATGTTCCGGTGTTCGTCGGCGGTTTCGCCGCGATCGAGGCCGAGTACGTGCTGGAACTGCTGGAGGATGCCCCCGCCGACCAGCTGCACTGGTCGCCGGAACAGGCTGAAGCGTTGCCGGCCCGCCTGTACCTCGGTGTCGAGGTTGCCAGCAGCCCGCTGGCAACGATCAACGAGCTGGGCCCGCGCGTGGTGGTATCCGACTTCGGCAACAACAACGGCCTCGTGCTGGGGCCGGAGATCGGCAACTGGACGTCCCTCGATGAGTCGGCGTTGCGCGCCGAGACCCTGATCGAGGGTGAAGTGGTCGGGGTCGGCGGCGCGAGCCGCCTGCCCGGTGGCCTGCGCGCAGCGTACGCGTTCGCGTTGTCCCGTTCCGCGCTTCGCGGCCGGCCCCTGCGGCGTGGCGACCTGATCGCCACCGGCAATGCGACCGGCATCCACGACATCCAGGCAGGACAAACGGCGCTGGTGCGCTTCGCCGGCTTCGGCGAGATTGCCTGCAGGGCCGTGCCGGCCGGGTAAGCCGCGGCACGATCCAGTGAACACGCGCGGGAGGGCGCAGATGATCACACGACGACATTTCCTGGCCGGTGGCGCCACTGCACTTGCCACTCCCCTGCTCGCCGCCTGTGGCCGCGGGCCGGGCCCTGACGCAGCCGGCGGCCAACTGCTGACGGCGACCGATGTGCACGTGGCCGATTACCCCACCGTGACGGCGGTGAAGTGGATCGGCGAGACCCTGCAGCGTGAGACCCAGGGACGCCTGCGTCTGCGCCAGTACCACTCGGGCCAGCTCGGCCGCGAGTCCGAAGCGATCGACATGGCCCGCTTCGGCGCCATCGACATCACCCGTGTCTATGCGGGCGCGCTGAACAACGCGTTTCCGCTGACCCAGGCGCTGTGCCTGCCCTACGTGTTCGAATCGGTGGCGCATCAGCGGGCAGCGCTTGATGGCGGCGTGGCCGATGCCGTGCTGCGCGGCTTCGAACGCCGCGACCTGGTCGGCCTGGCCATCTACGATTCCGGTGCGCGCTGCTTCTACAACACCCGGCATCCGATCACGCAGCCCGGTGACCTGCACGGACTGAAGCTGCGCGTCGCATCATCGGACATCTTCATCCAGCTGATGCGGCTGCTCGGCGCCAACCCGACGCCGATGTCGCTGGGCGATACGTTCTCCGGCATGGAGACGCACATGATCGACGGTGCCGAGAACAACATGCGCAGCTTCCACTCCAGCCGTCACTTCGAGGCTGCGCACTACTGGTCGCAGAGCGATCACTCCTATGCACCGGACGTGCTGCTGATGTCACGCGCCAGTTTCGAGCGGCTGCAGCCGGATGACCGCCAGCTGCTGCTGGAGACCGCACGTGCGTCGGTGAAGGTGATGCGCGACCAGTGGGATGCCTCCGAGGATGCGGCACGACGCGCGGTGCTGGCGTACGGCGTGAAGGCCAACGAGGTCGACATGCCGGCGTTCCGCGCCGCCGCGCAGCCCCTGCTGCAGCAGTACCTGCAGCACGCGGAAATCGCCGCGCTGGTCGATCGCATCCGCGGTGCAGCCTGAGGACACAGCCATGACCGAAACGACGACATTTTCCCCACCCGGCCCCGGGCAGCGCCTGCTGGACCGCGTCGCCGACATTGCCATCTACACCGCCGTGGCGGCCCTGCTGGGGCTGGTGGTGGTGCAGGGCTGGCAGGTCTTCGCGCGCTATGTGATCAACGATTCCCCGAGCTGGACCGAACCGGTGACCCTTCTGCTGCTCAGCACCGCGATGAGCCTGGGCGCGGCCTGTGGCGTGCACACCAACCGCCACTTCGGCTTCTTCCTGCTGCATGCCTACATGGCGCCGGCGCTGCGCCGCGCTGTGGACGTGCTGGTGCAACTGGTGGTGGCCGTGCTGGGCGCGTTCATCGCAGTGTGGTCGGCCGAGCTTCTTCTCGACGGCCTGGACATCAAGACCGCCGGTGCCGAGCTTCCGCAGAGCATCAACTACCTGCCGCTGGCGCTGGGCGGCGTGCTGATGGTGGTGTTCGCGCTGAACCGTGCGTGGAAGGCCACGCAGTCCACGCCGGCAGACGCTGCCGCCGATGACGCTGAAGGAGATCGTTGATCCATGGGTATCGCCATTCTGTTCTCGGTGTTCGCAGTGTTCCTTCTGCTGGGCGTGCCGGTGGCCTACGCGCTGGCTGCGGCCGCCCTTGCCACCCTGCTCTACCTGGACATCCCGTCCATCGTTCTGGTCCAGCAGATTTCGGCAGGCACCGGGTCCGCATCGCTGATCGCCATTCCACTGTTCATCTTCGCTGGCGAGATCATGATGCGCGGCGGCATCTCCGAGCGCCTGATCGCGCTGGCGTCCTCGCTGGTGGGGCGCCTGCGTGGTGGCCTGGGCCAGGTTTCGATCCTGTCCTCGCTGTTCTTCGGCGGCGTCTCCGGCTCGGCCATCGCGGATGTCTCGGCGGTGGGTGGCACGATGATTCCGCAGATGGTCAAGCGCGGCTATGACCGCGATTTCGCCGTCAATGTCAGCATCACCGCCGCCCTGGTCGCACTGCTGGTTCCGCCCTCGCACAACCTGATCCTGTTCTCGGCCGCAGCCGGTGGCGGCCTCTCGATCGCCGATCTGTTCGCGGCCGGCATCGTTCCGGCACTGCTGATGACGCTGGCATTGATGATCACCGGCTACGTCGTCGCGCGCCGCCGCGGCTATGGCGTGGAGGTGTTCCCGGGCTGGCGCGCGGTGCTGCTGCGGATGATCTCCGCCCTGCCCGGCCTCGGTCTGGTCGCGCTGATCTTCGTCGGCATCCGCGCCGGCATCTTCACTGCGGTGGAAAGCGCGGCGATCGCCGTGGTGTACGCACTGCTGGTGACCACGGTGCTGTACCGGCAACTGCGCTGGCGCGAGTTCTTCGCCACGGTCGTCCACGCCGCACGCAGCACCGGCGTGATCCTGTTCGTGATCGCCACCGCTGCGGTATTCGGCTGGCTGCTGGCCTACCTGCAGGTGCCGGCGGCGGCGGTGGATTTCCTGCAGTCCTTCGCGCACAGCCAGTTCATGGTGCTGCTGATGATCGTGGTGATGCTGTTGCTGCTGGGAACCTTCATGGACCTGGCACCGATGATCCTGATCTGCACGCCGATCTTCCTGCCGGTGGCGCGCGCGTACGGCATCGATCCGATCCACTTCGGGCTGGTGCTGGTGCTGACCGGCGGCCTGGGCCTGGTGACACCGCCGGTGGGCTCGGTGCTGTTCATCGGTACCGCCATCGGCAAGATCAGCGTGGGCCAGAGCATGCGTACCATCTGGCCGTTCTGGTTCGCTGCGCTGGGCGTGCTGCTGGTGGTCACCTTCTTCCCTGCCCTGTCGCTGTGGCTGCCGGCCACGCTGCGCAGCTGAGCCGGAGACCGCTGCCATGCACCGTCCGCTTCGCCGCATCCCTGCCGTGGCCCTGGCCAGCCTGCTTCTGGCCGCGCTTCCGGCGCTGGCCTCCGGCCCGGCCTCACCAACCTGGGCACGTGGGCTGGAGAACCAGCGCCAGGCCGATCTCGGCGACGGCACCTACCTGAACCCGGTGCTGGCCGGCGACCGCCCCGATCCGTCGGTACTGAAGGACGGACAGGACTACTACCTGACCCTGTCCTCCTTCGACGCCTATCCCGGCCTGCCGATCTGGCATTCGCGGGATCTGGTCAACTGGCAGCCGCTGGGTCATGCCATCACCCGCAACGTGGGTGCGATCTGGGCACCGGACATCGTCAAGCACCAGGGTCGCTACTTCATCTACTTCCCGGCCCGGACCGGCGAACACCGCAGCAACTTCGTGGTGTGGGCCGATGACATCCGCGGGCCGTGGAGCGATCCGATCGACATCGGCCTGGGCGGCTACATCGACCCCGGCCATGCGGTGGGCGAGGACGGCAAGCGCTACCTGTTTCTCAGCGGAGGCGACTATGTGCAGCTGGCCGATGACGGGCTGAGCGTGGTCGGCACACCGAAGCATGTCTACGACGGCTGGCGCTATCCGCAGAGCTGGGATGTGGAAGCCTATGCGCAGGAAGGACCGAAGATCCACTTCCGCGAGGGCTGGTACTACATGACCACCGCCGTGGGAGGCACCGCCGGCCCACCCACCGGGCACATGGTGATCACTGCGCGCTCGCGCTCCATCCATGGGCCCTGGCAGAACGCACCGAACAATCCGATCACGCGCACGCAGTCGGCGTCCGAGCCGTGGTGGTCACGAGGCCACGCGACAGTGATCGAAGGCACCGACGGTCGCTGGTGGATGATGTACCACGGGTATGAGAACGGCTTCTGGACCCTGGGCCGGCAGACCCTGCTGGACCCGATCGAGTGGACGGACGATGGCTGGTTCGTGGCCAGGGGCGGTGACCTCGGCCAACCGCTGCGCAAGCCTTCCGGAAGCGGCCTGGCACCGCACGGCATGGCGCTTTCGGATGATTTCCGCGGCGGCATGCTCGGGCCACAGTGGGCGTTCTTCAACCCGGGCAGTGACGAATACGAGCGCCTGCGCTTCAGCGGCGATGGGCTGGTGATGCAGGGCAAGGGCAGTGCGCCGCGCGATGCGTCTCCGCTGACCACCATCGCCGGCGATCCGGCCTACCAGTTCGAGGTGGAGCTGGAGGTAGCGCCGGGCGCAGTCGGGGGCGCGCTGCTGTTCTACAGCGACCGTCTTTATGTGGGCGTGGGCAGCAACGGCGAGCAGTTCATCATGCACCGTTACGGCGAGGAACGCCCTGCCCGGCTTGCGCCCAGCGAGCGCGGCGGGCGGCTCTGGCTGCGCGTCACCAACAACCGCCATATCGTCACCTTCCATACCAGCAGCGACGGCCGGACCTGGCAGAAGTACCCGGTTCAGATGGAAACCTCGGGTTACCATCACAATGTGGCTGGTAAGTTTCTCGCCCTGAAGCCGGCGCTGTACGCTGCCGGTGACGGTGCGGTGACCTTCCGCAGCTTCCGCTACCGCGCGCTGGACTGAGTGCGCGGCCGGAAATCCCCCGACTTACCTGGTCCATTACATGTCAGTGCGCAACAAGAATGATGCCGCCACGCCGGCATTGGCCAAAGGCAAGGCAGCCACGATCAACGACATCGCGCGACTGTCCGGAGTGTCCAAGAAAACGGTTTCAAGGATCATCAACAACTCACCGCTGGTGCGCAAGGACACGCGCGACAAAGTAGAGGCCCTGATGCGCGAGGTGGGCTATACGCCCGATCCGCTGGCGCGCGGCCTGGCCTTCCGTCGATCCTTCCTGATCGGCATGGTCTACGACAACCCCACCGCCCAGTACATCGTGGACATGCAGTACGGTGCACTCGACGCGCTGCGCGGTTCCAGCTTCGAGCTGGTCGTGCACCCCTGCGACAGCCGCAGCCCGGGCTACATCGACGGCGTGCGCCGCTTCGTGCAGCAGCAGAAGCTGCATGGGGTGATCCTGGTGCCGCGTGCCTCCGAGGACCAGGCGCTGGCGGACATGCTGGATGAGATCGGCTGCCGCTTCACCCGCGTGGCCGCGCTGCCGCTGGACGAGAGTTCGCAGATGGTGGTCACCCACGATCGTGACGGCGCCGCCGAAGCGGCCGACTACCTGCTCTCGCTGGGCCACCGCGACATCGCCCTGGTGACCGGGCCCAGCGCCTATCGTTCGGCGCACGAGCGTACCGCCGGCTTCATCGATGCGCTGTCGCAGCGTGGCATCGAGCTGCCCAAGGACCGCATCATCGAGGCGGGCTACACCTTTGAATCGGGTGTGGCCGCCGCCGAGAAGCTGCTGCTGGGCAAGCGCCGGCCGACCGCGATCTTCACCGGGAACGATGAAATGGCGGCGGGCATCTACAAGGTGGCGCTGCGTGCAGGCATCAACATCCCGCGCCAGCTGTCCATCATCGGCTACGACGACAGCCCGCTGGCCTCGCGCCTGTGGCCGTCGCTGACCTCGGTACGGCGCCATACCCGCGATACCGGCCGCACCGCTGCGGCGATGCTGATCCAGCCCGACGGCCAACCGGCGCTGCAGATCGCCAGCGTGCGCCCGCACCTGATCGTGCGCGACTCCTGCCAGCCGCCGGAGGACTGATCCGGCGGGGATCAGTCCGGTAGCCCGCAGGCCTGCCTGCGACTCCGTTGAAGCCGCCTCACCTTGCCGCGATCGTTGAGCGCTATCGTGCGGCGCAAAATGACACCGGTTACCAACGTCGCTAGAATCCCCCTGAACCGTGCCGGGGCCGAATGATCGGCCCGCCCCCTGCTCTGGAGATGCCATGTACTGCAAGACCCACTACGCCACCCATCCCGACGCCATCAAGGGCGCCAGCAACGACCAGCTGCGCGAGCTGTACCTGCTCGACGGCCTGTTCAACCCCGGCCAGGTGACGCTGAAGTACACCCACTACGAGCGCTTCGTACTCGGTGGCGCGGCGCCCCTGGATGCGCCGCTGGCGCTGCCGGTGCAGACCGAACCGGCGTCGGCCGCCGGCCATCCGTTCCTGGAGCGTCGCGAGCTGGGCGTGATCAACGTCGGCAGCGGTACCGGTACGGTCACCGTCGACGGCACCGTCTACACGCTGGGCCCGAAGGATGGCCTGTACGTGGCGATGGGCAGCAAGGATGTCGTGTTCGCCTCGCAGGACGCCGCCAACCCGGCTCAGTTCTACCTGGCCTCGACCCCGGCCCACGCGCGCTTTGAAACCAGGCAGCTGTCGATCAAGGACGCGGTGGCGCTGGACCGCGGTGCGCTGGAGACCAGCAACGAACGCACCATCTACCAGTACATCGTGCCGGCCACCTGCCAGTCCTCGCAGCTGCTGCTGGGCCTGACCGTGCTCAAGCCCGGCAGCGTGTGGAACACCATGCCGCCGCACCTGCATGACCGTCGCAGCGAGGTCTATTTCTACTTCGACCTGGGCGACAACGACCGCGTGTATCACTTCATGGGCGAACCGGACGCGCAGCGCCACATCGTCATCCAGAACAACGAAGCCGTGGTATCGCCGCCGTGGTCGATCCACATGGGTGCCGGTACCAGCAACTACGCCTTCATCTGGGCGATGGGCGGCGAGAACCTGGATTACACCGACATGCACGTGCTGGACATCTGCCAGCTCAAGTAAGTCCTGCCTGGCCGCCGCGCACGCGTGCCGGTGGCCGTTCGCCTGCATCACGCACACCTCTACCAAGGAACGCACACGCAATGGCCAATCCCTTCAGCCTGGAAGGCAAAGTCGCTCTGGTAACCGGTGGTAATACCGGTCTGGGCCAAGGTATCGCGGTTGCGCTGGCCACCGCCGGCGCCGATGTCGCCGTGGCCGGCATCGCGCCGCCCACCGAAACCATCGAGAAGATCACCGCGCTCGGCCGACGCTGCCTGGCGGTGGAAGCCAACCTGATCAGCATCGAGCCGGTCGAGCGCGTGGTGCGCGAAACCATCGAGGGACTGGGTGGCCTGGATATCCTGGTCAACAATGCCGGCCTGATCCGCCGCGCCGACGCGGTGGAGTTCAGCGAACAGGACTGGGATGACGTGATGAACGTTAACATCAAGTCGGCGTTCTTCATCTCGCAGGCGGCGGGCCGTCATTTCATCGCCCAGGGCAGCGGCAAGATCATCAACATCGCCTCGATGCTGTCGTTCCAGGGCGGCATCCGGGTGCCGTCGTACACCGCCAGCAAGAGTGGCATCGCCGGCATCACCCGCCTGCTGGCCAACGAATGGGCCGGCAAGGGCGTCAACATCAACGCGATCGCGCCGGGCTACATGGCCACGGACAACACGGCGGCCCTACGTGCCGATGCCGACCGCAACAAGGCGATCCTGGATCGCATTCCGGCCGGCCGTTGGGGCACGCCGGAGGACCTGGCCGGCGCGGCGGTGTTCCTGGCATCCAGCGCATCGGATTACATCAACGGCGCCGTGCTGCCGGTCGATGGCGGCTGGTTGGCGCGCTGAGGCACACCGGTCTGTAGAGCCGAGCCCATGCTCGGCTGTCGCGCTCTGATCGAAAAACAGCCGAGCATGGCTCGGCTCTACAGGAGTGCCGCGATGCGAAGGCTGTTGCTGTTGTTGCTGCTGTCGTGCACCACCGCGCAGGCGGCGCCGGTGCGGGTGTTCATCGCCGGTGACTCCACCGCGGCCGAGTACGGCCCCGAGCGCGCGCCGCAGGCGGGCTGGGGCCAGGCCCTGCAGAGCTACCTCGATCCGGCGCGGTTCGAAGTGCGCAACCACGCCCGGGGAGGCCGCAGCACGCGCAGCTTCATCGATGAAGGCCGCCTGGATGCGATCGCCACCGAGCTGCGCCGTGGCGACGTGCTGCTGATCCAGTTCGGCCATAACGACGCCAAGTTCGAAGATCCCACGCGCTATACCGATCCGGACAGCGACTATCCGCGCCTGCTGATGCGTTACGTGCAGGTGGCGCGCGACAAGGGCGCCACGCCGGTGCTGGTCACGCCGGTGGCGCGGCTGCTGTATGACTTCGGTTCGCTGCTGGATACGCATGCGCGTTACACACAGGCGATGCAGCAGCTGGCCGCGCGCGAGCACGTTGCCCTGATCGAACTCAACGACCGCAGCGCGCACTGGATACGCGCGCTGGGCGAGCAGGGTGCACGCCCCTACTTCCTGTTCGTGCCCGAGCAGGGCAAGGCCGACGGCACCCACTTCAGTGTGGCCGGCGCCAACGCCGTCGCCTGCCTGGTGCTGCGCGAGTGGAGGGTGCTGCAGCCGGGGCTGGAAGACGCACTCGTGCGCGACATCGACTGTGACGTGAGCGCGGCGGCGGGGCAGGGCGGGCAACCGGCGCAGCCCTCGCGCGTGGTCCATGAGCATGACATCGCCATCCGCCAGCCCGGCCCGCATGGTGGCGCCGGGCCGACCACGGCCTATCCGTTCTTCGCCGGAGAGAAGGACCTGCCGTTCGTGCTGCGCAAGCGCGTGCTGCACAAGGGTGCAGGCATCGGCCTGCATCCGCAGCACAAGGACGAGATCTACTACATCGTCAGCGGGAAGGGCAGCTACGTGCTGGACGGAAGGCAGTACGACGTCAGCGCAGGCGATGCCCTGCTGACGCGCAAAGGCAGTTTGCATGCACTGCAGCAGGTGGGTGACGAGGATCTGGTGCTGCTGCTGGCATACCCGCGCTGACCCGTGGAGCCGGGCGTGGAGCCGGCCTTACGGATGCCCCTGCCGCATCACACGTCGCCGCCGTCGGCCCAGCCTTCGCCGGTTCCCTTCTGGAACACACGGTCGTCGGCCTGCACGTCACCGGCCGGCAGGTGCTGCTGCTCGGCCAGCGAGGCATAGATCGGGGTGAAGTCCGGCGACGTCGCCTGCATCAGCTGCTCGAAGCTGTCGATGACGAAGTAGGTCTTCTGGAAGGTATCGATGCGGTAGCGCGTGCGCATGATGCGCTGCAGGTCGAAGCCGATGCGGTTGGGCGCGGCCGATTCCAGCGAGTACAGCGATTCGCCCTTTGACGAGACGATACCGGCGCCGTAGATGCGCAGGCCATCCGGGGTATCGATCAGGCCGAACTCCACCGTGTACCAGTACAGGCGCGTGAGGTTCTGCAGCGCCTCCGGGCCGATGGCGTGGGCTTTGACACCGCCACGGCCGTAGGCCTCCATGTAATCGGCAAACACCGGATTCATCAGCAGCGGCACATGGCCGAACAGATCGTGGAACAGGTCCGGCTCGGCGATGTAGTCGATCTGGTCGGGGCGACGGATCCACCACGTGACCGGGAAGCGGCGGTTGGCCAGGTGGTCGAAGAAGTCCAGCTCCGGCAGCAGCCCCTCCACGCCCACCAGCGTCCAGCCGGTGGCTGCGCCGAGTACTTCATTCAGCTGGTCGAAGCGCGGAATCATGTGCGCGCTCATGCCCATCTCGTCCTGCGCGTCCAGGAACTCCCGGCACGCACGGCCGACCAGCAGTTCGCGCTGGCGCTGGTACAGCGTGCTCCACGTCGCATGGTCATCGGCGCTGTAGGTATCCCACGGCTGCTCGACGAGCGCGGTGGTGTACACCGGCACGTAGCCCTTGTCGGTCTGCTGGTGTTCGACGCGGCGGGGCTGGGCGGGATCCATGGGACGCTCCTTGAAGGGATGTCCACGATGCTAGGGCAGTGCGGGCGCAACAGGGTTGCAAAAGTTGCGCGGAATATCCTTGCTGGCGCAATATCCTTGCGTACTCACCATGTTGCGGGGCAACAATGGCCGGAGAAGTCCAGTTCGATCGCACGGATATACGCCTGCTGGCCGAAATCCAGCGGGATGGTCGCGCCACCAATGCCGAGCTCGCGGCCCGGGTGAACCTCTCCCCCTCCGCCTGCCTGCGCCGCCTGCAGCGGCTGGAGAGCGAGGGTGTGATCGTCGGCTATGGCGCGCGCCTGGAACCCCGGCAGCTGCGGCTGGGCCTGCAGGCGTTCGTGCGGGTGCAACTGGAAAAGCACGACCAGGCGGCCATCGCGCATTTCGTGGACAGCGTGCAGGGCTGGGATGAAGTGGTGGCCTGCCATGCGCTCACCGGCGACATGGATTACCTGTTGCACGTCTACGTGCGCGACCTCGAGCACTTCTCGCGCTTCCTGCTGGACCGCCTGCTCAATGCCGGTGGCGTGGCCGATGCCAATTCCAGCTTCGTGCTGCGCACGGTGAAGGGCTTCCAGGCGTTGCCACTGTCGCAGCTGGAACCCTGAGCACCGCTCAGCGCGGGCGAGGGCTCAGCACTTGCCCTTGCGCCCCATCAGCCTGCCCAGCCGCGAGGTCTCCTCGCACTTCGGCGCGGCTACCGGCGGCGGTGCCAGCGCGGCGGCGCGCGCCTTCTGCAGCTGCTGGATCTTCGCGCGGATCTGCGGCATCGCGGCCATCGCCGCCTTTTCTCCCTCCAGGATCGCGGTCCCGCGCTGGCTGAAATCAGCCGCACCGATATCCAGCACGCGCGGGCGGATCACGATGTCGGCGCGGGCCAGTTCCTGCTCGCCCAGGCGCTGGCCCATGATCGCGATCGACTGGTTGACGATGCCGAGCATGTCAGTCGGTGCCTTGCCACTGGCCTTGCTGGAGATGTCCACGGCGATCACGAAGTCGGCACCGAGCTGGCGCGCGGCATCGACCGGCACCGGGCTCACCACGCCGCCATCGACGTAGTTGCGTCCGCCGATCTTCACCGGCTCGAACACGCCGGGGATGCTGCTGGACGCACGGACGGCCTGGCCCACATTGCCGCGCACGAAGATCGCGCGTTCGCCGGTTTCGAGCTGGGTGGCGACGGCGGCGAACGGCTTCTTCAGGCGCTCTGCCGGACGGTTGGCGACCTGCTCGTTGACGTAGTCCTGCAGCTTCTGGCCCTGCACCAGCCCGCCGGAGAACAGGCGCACGTCGCGGATGCTGGCTTCATCCAGCGCGACGGCCCGGCTCTGCATCTGGAACGCATCCATGCCGCTGGCGTACAACGCGCCGACCACACTGCCGGCGCTGGTGCCGGACACCACCACCGGCTCGAAGCCGTTGGCCTCGAGCATCTTGATCACGCCGATGTGGGCAAAGCCCTTGGCCGCGCCGCCGCCCAGCGCGATGCCGATCTTCACCGGCTTGGCCTGCGGCACCACGGTCGGCGCCGGCGGCGGCGCCGGACGCACCGGATCGCCACCGCAACCGGCCAGCAGGCCAAGCAGGGCAACGGACAGCAGCACGCGGGGACGGAACAGGCTCATCGGCAATGCGCTCGCGGCGCCGGATTCAGGGAAGGGCGCCAGCATACCGAAGCCACGGCGGGCCGGGCAGGGCAGGACGACGCCCTATTCATGGACCGCCATGGGTAGCGCCGGGCATGGCCTGGCGGGCAGTTCAGGGCCGCTGCGCTCGCCGGGCATGGCCCGGCGCTACCCGTGGGCGATCAGAACCGGTTGTCGCCGTCGAGGATGCGGCCGATGCCGCCCAGCACCGAGCCTTCGCCGCGGTTCTGCCCACCTCCCTGCGGCGCGGCCATCCACATCCGGCCGGCCAGGCGCGAGAACGGCAGCGATTGCAGCCAGACCTTGCCCGGTCCGGTCAGGGTTGCCAGGAACACGCCCTCGCCACCGAACACCATGCTCTTGATGCCACTGACCCGGCGCACGTCCATGTCCACCGTCGGGTGGTAGGCGACCACGCAGCCGGTATCGACGTCCAGGCGCTCGCCGGCGGCCAGTTCGCGCTCGACCACACAGCCTCCGGCGTGGATGAACACCCAGCCATCGCCTTCCAGCTTCTGCATGATGAAGCCTTCGCCGCCGAACAGGCCGGTCATGATCTTGCGCTGGAACTGCACGCCGATCTGCACGCCGCGCGCCCCCGCCAGGAAGCTGTCCTTCTGGCAGACCAGGCGGCCACCGTGCTGGTCCAGCTTCATGGCCAGCACGGTGCCGGGGTAGGGCGCGGCGAACGCGACCTTGGCCTTGCCCTGCCCGGTATGCGTATAGAGCGTGGCGAACAGGCTCTCGCCGGTCAGCACGCGTTTGCCGGCCGACATCAGCTTGTCCATGATGCCGCCGCCCTGGCCGCTGTGCGTGCCGTCGCCGAAAACCGTATCCATCTGCACCGAGGCGTCCTTGAACATCAGCGCGCCGGCTTCGGCGATGGCGCTCTCGCCGGGATCCAGCTCGATCTCCACGAACTGCATCTCATGGCCGACGATGCGGAAGTCGATGTCGTCGGCCCGGCCCCGCGCAGGCCCGCCCGGCACGGGTGGCGGCGTGTTGGGCATGCCCGGGGCGGGCGCCTGCAGCTCGGGCACCTCGGCGATGGCGGTCCAGCCGCTCATGCCCTGGCACCAGGCCAGCGCGCGGGGGTTGGCCTGCGCGTAGCGGCGCGCGGCTTCGTCATCGAGCGGCCCGATGCGGTCGGCCTGGGCGGAGGAATGGAAGTACCACTGGGTCATGGCGGTGCGCCGGGTCGGGGTGGGAAAGCCCGAGTCTAGCGACCCTCCCCGGTGACCCGCGACCGCGCCATGAACAGCGGCCATTTGCGGCGCAGGTGCTGTATTGCAACAATTATCTGGTAGCGCCGTTTTACCACCCCTCCAAACACAGCCTACCGCCATGTCCCCGACCCGCACTTCCCGCGGCCGTATTCCGGTCGCGCGCCCCCTCGTTGCCGCTCTCTCCGCCCTGCTGCCGCTGGTTGCAGCCGCCCAGGAAACCCCCGCCGCCAAGGATCCGGTCGCGCTCGATACCCTGCAGGTGACGGCCCAGCGTCGCGTCGAGAATGCCAAGGACGTGCCGGTCGCGATCACCGCGATCCAGGGCGAGAAGCTCGATGTGCTCGGCTCGGCCGGCGACGACATCCGCTTCCTGGCCGCGCGCGTACCCAGCCTCAACATCGAATCGTCCTATGGCCGTGCCTTCCCGCGCTTCTACATGCGCGGCCTCGGCAACACCGACTTCGACCTCAATGCCTCGCAGCCGGTCTCGCTGGTGTACGACGACGTGGTGCAGGAAAGCCCGCTGCTGAAGGGCTTCCCGTTGTTCGACCTGGCCAACGTGGAAGTGCTGCGTGGGCCGCAGGGCACCCTGTTCGGCCGCAACACGCCGGCCGGCGTGGTCAAGTTCGATTCGGCGCGTCCGTCCCAGGATGCCGATGGCTACGTCCGCGTCGGCTACGGCAGCTACAACAGCTGGAACGTGCAGGGCGCCTACGGCGGCCCGCTGACCGACCGCTGGTCGGCACGCGTTTCGGCGATCTACCAGCGCCGCGACGACTGGGTCGACAACACCCGCGTCGGCGCGCCCAACAGTGGTTTTGAAGGCTATGACGAGGCTGCCGGCCGCGTGCAGTTCCTGTACGAGGGCGACGATTTCGAGGCCCTGTTCAACCTGCACAAGCGCAAGCTCAACGGCACCGCCCGCCTGTTCCGCGCCAACATCATCCAGAAGGGCAGCAACGCGCTGGTCGAGAACTTCGACCGCGACAAGGTGGCCAACGACGGCGTGAACTTCTCCGACCTGGAAACCTGGGGCGGCAGCGCGCGCCTGCAGTGGAACCTCGGCTCGGTGACCCTGCACTCCATCACCGGCTACGAGACTGCCGAATCGCTCAACCGCGGCGATATCGACGGTGGCTACGGTGCTTCGTTCCTCGGCGCCGGCAATTATGGCCCGGGCTTCATTCCGTTCCCGTCCGAATCGGCCGATGGCCTGCCGCACCACCGCCAGTGGACCCAGGAATTCCGCGTGGAATCCAATGAGTGGGGCCGCTTCGACTGGCAGGCCGGTGTCTTCTACTTCGATGAAGACGTCACCATCGACAGCTTCAACTACGACTCGCTGACGCCGGGCAATCCGCAGACCGGCCATGCCGTGCAGAGCCAGCGCAACAAGGCGTGGGCGGTGTTCGCATCGGGCGACTTCGATGTCACCGACCGCTTCAAGCTGCGCGCCGGCGTGCGCTACACGCAGGACAAGAAGGACTTCACCGCGCGCGTGCTGCAGGCCGTGCAGGGTGGCACCCCGGTGAGCGGGCCGTACCTGGCCAACACCGACGTCGATGACGTCAGTTGGGATGTCAGCGGTGTGTACAAGCTGACCGACAACGTCAATGCGTATGCGCGCGTGGCCAAGGGCTTCCGCGCGCCGTCGATCCAGGGCCGTCTGGCCTTCGGTGGCGTGTCGCAGGCCGATTCCGAGAAGGTGATCTCGTACGAAGCCGGCATCAAGGCCGACCTGTTCGATCGCCGCGCCCGCCTGGGCTTCAGCGTGTTCCGCTACGACGTCGACGGCCAGCAGCTGATCGCGGTCGGCGGCAGCAACAATACCGCCACCCTGCTCAACGCCGACAAGACCATCGGCCAGGGCGTGGAACTGGACCTGGAAGCCTACCTGGCCGACAACGTCCTGCTGACCCTGGGCAGCAGCTACAACGACACCGAGATCAAGGACGGAAACCTGGCCGTGGCGATCTGCGGCGGTGGCTGCACCATCACCGATCCGACCACGGTGATCAACGGCGGCACCTACGCCCTGGTCAACGGCAATCCGCTGCCGCAGGCGCCGAAGTGGATCCACAACATGACCCTGCGTGTGGGCTTCCCGCTCACCGATGGCAGCGAGCTGTACGCCTACACCGACTGGGCCTACCGCAGCCCGGTGAACTTCTTCATCTACGAGTCGCCGGAGTTCCGCAGCCGCAGTTCGCTGGAAGGCGGCCTGCGCCTGGGCTACAACTGGGAGTACGGCCAGTACGACGTGGCGGTGTTCGGCCGCAACCTCACCAACCAGACCCGCGTGGTCGGTGCCATCGACTTCAACAACCTGACCGGCTTCCTCAACGAGCCGCGGACCTGGGGCGTGGAGTTCACCGCGAAGTTCTGATGCGGTCGCTGTACCGAGGCAATGCAGAAGGGCCGGCGCAATGCCGGCCCTTCTGCGTTCGGTGTCCGCCGGGCATGGCCCGGCGCCACCTCTGCGCCGCGAGCGCTTACAGCGCGCTCTGCGGGCGCACCTTCAGCACTGCCTCTTCGGCGGTGCAGTTGCGGCTGGAGTGCAGGCCGGCCTTGCGCGCGGCGGCGATCTCGCTGCGTGCCGCCAGCAGGTCGCGCTGGAACGCGGCATTGTCATGCAGCCGGGCAACGGCGGCAGCCCCCATGAAACGGCCTTCGAGGATGTCGCTCTGCCAGTGCACGTTGCACACCAGGCGGCTCTCGCCGTAGTTGCGGCCACGGGCCTGGATGGCATCGGCACGGTCCGGCGCAATCTCCGACAGGATCAGGGCCCACGCCCAGCCGATCGAGGTGTGGCCGGACGGATAGGAACCGTTGCTGCGCAGGCCCGCTTCATCATCCGGCGTGCAGGTCGGCTCGCCGTTGACCATGAACGGGCGCGGGCGCTGGTAGTGGTTCTTGGCGACCTTGGTGGCAGCGCTGGCGTCGATCCGGCTGCGCTCCAGCAGGCGGTACAGCGCGGGCGTCTTCACCGCGTCCACATCGATGTCGACCGCGCAGGAAAACTGGTTGGCACCTTCCGGAAAGCCCAGTTCGGCATCCAGTGTGGCCTGGGCGAAGCGCGGGCTGCCGCGCAGTGCACGCGCTTCGCGGCTGACCTGTTCATCCAGGGCGAAGCCCGCCGAGCCCGTGGCGGGTGGCGCCGGAACCAGGGCCAGGCTGGCCGGTACGGCGCGCGCGTCCAGATAGCCTACGGCCTTGGTGGTGACGTTGGCTTCGACGGCGGTCGGCCGGGCAGCAGACGCGGCACAGCCAGCCAGCGCCAGCACGATGGCCAGGCCAAGCAGGGGACGGGCAGGGCGGAAGATCACAGACATGGTCAGGCTCAGCAGAGGAAACACCACGCCATGATCGCAGCCCGCAGCCGGCGTCGCAGTGGCCGTCGGTCATACGGCCAGACCCGGCATGGTCATCAAAACGGGGCAAAAGCGTCATCGCGCTCCGCCATTCTCCCGAATCCGGGCGCAGCGCACGGACTTTCACGCGCCGGGGCATCGAGCATCGGCGCAACGATGGCATGCATGCCATTCCATTCCAGCCGGGTCGGGGGGATCCGCTGACAGAGGGAGAGAAGCGATGCGCAGCACCGCAACAGGAAGTACCGTCCTGGTCCTGCTCGCCACCATGGCCGTCACGCCGGCCACCGCCGCCGATGTGGTCGGCGTGGCCTTCGTGCACGGCACCGGCGCGCAGACCAACGCCACCCAGGACTACTGGCAACCGGCGATCATCGACACCGTCCGCCAGGGGCTGCCGAACAGCAGCAACTATGTGGTCATCAACTGCGATTTCACGCAGTACATGTGGAAGCCGGAAGCCGCCGGCTGCCTGGCCGACCAGCTCACCGGCTTCATCAACAGCCGCGGCATCACCCAGCTGGTGGTCATCACCCATTCCAACGGCGGCAACGTGATGCGCTGGATCCTCTCCAACCCGACCTACGACAGCCGCTACCCGAACATCATCCGCACGGTGCGCAAGGTCAACGCGCTGGCACCCTCATCGGCGGGTACGCCGCTGGCCGATGCCGTGCTCAACGGCAACACCTTCGAAACCTCGCTGGGCTGGCTGCTCGGTTACAAGAACGATGCCGTGCGCATGCAGCAGGTCGCCAGCATGGCCACCTACAACGCGCAGAACCTGTACGGCACGGCCGGTCGGCCGGCACTGCCCAAGCCATTCCGCGCGGTGGTCGGCAGCGATGTCGAATCGGCCGTGTGGGACAGCAACAGCTACTGCGGCGGCTACGCGGCCAACGTCGGCCTGGAGTTCACCCAGAACTGGCTGTCCTCGTGCTCGGACGGTTTCCTGGAGTGCAGCAGCCAGAAGGCGGCGGGCAGTACCTGGTTCACCGACACCGCGCGCACGCAGGGCGCCGAGCCGTTGAGCCACAACCAGAGCCGCCGCGAGTGCTTCGGCCTGGGCGCCATCCTGCGCAACGACCTGGCCCAGTGAGGACGACGACGATGACGATGAATTCCCTTCCGCTGACCATCGCCGTGCTGGCAGCCCTGGCCACGGCCTCCGCCACGGTGCACGCTGCGCAGCCACTGCGCGCCCTCCCCGGCGACCAGGTGGTGGCCACGCTGGTGGCCGCACCGCTGCCGCCTGACGACAGCGAACACGCGCCCCTGGCGTTTGCCTGGGCACTGGACCCGGCGCAGGCCCTGCAGGCCTCCACGCCCTACGCCTCGGTCAGCCGCAGCTACTGGCAGCAGGTCGATGGCGCGCAGCTGCAACGTGGCCTGGAGCTGCCGCTGACCGCCCCCGATGCGGTGATCCAGCTGAGCCCGGCAGCCGGTGCGCGCGCGGTTGCGGCGCAGTCACTGCAGGTCCGGGATCCGGCCGGCCGCAGCAGCGTCGCCCGCGCCGTCGACGCGCGCCAGCTGCAGGACGCCGGCATGCCCGTGGGCGAAGGCAGCAGCATGCTGCGCACCGGCACGGGCAGTGCTGCGGGAAATTACCGCCTGCAGAGCGCGCAGGCACAGGGCCGCTACGTCGTACAGGTGCTTGAAGCCAACAGCCCGTTGCGGCTGGAGGTGCAGGCCAGCCAGGCGCAGGTCCTGGCCGGCGGCAGCGTACAGCTGCGGGCACGCCTGCTTGAAGACGGAGCCAGTCCCGCCCAGTTGCAGGCGCGCCGCGGAGGACTGGGCGGCGAAGCCTTGCTGGTCGCACCCGATGGCCGCAGCTGGCCGCAGCGGTTGCTGCGTACGGCCGACGGCAGCCTGCACGCGCAGGTACGGATTCCCGCCGAGGCCAGCAACACGCAGGGGCTGTGGGAACTGCAGGTGTTCGCCCAGGCCGATGGCGTACTGCGCGACGGCAAGGTCGCCTTCGCCGTAGCCCGGCCGACCGCCCGCTTCGTCGGGCAGGCCACACCGGACCAGGCCAGCCGGCGCGTGGCGCTGCCGTTGCAGGTCGCCGCCGCCGGGCGCTACGAAGCGCGCGGCACCCTGCACGCCACGGGCCCGGATGGCCAACTGCGTCCGGTCGCGCAGGCGCACGCCGCCGCATGGTTCGACGGTCCCGGTCGCGGCCAGCTGGTGCTGCCGTTCGACCAGGCAGCGCTGCCGGCCGGCTTCGGTGCCCCCTTCGAACTGCGCGAGCTGCAGTTGCATGACCAGAGCCGGATGGCACCGATCGAGTCACGCGCAGTCGCGTTGCGGTTCTGAGGCATGACGTGGCGGGCCGGAATGCCGGCCCGCTACCCTGCGCCGCCTGCAGCGCCACGCCGACGCCGGCACTGCGCAGGCGTACTGCTCACCCCGCGTACGCCGTCAGCCGGCCGTCCTGTTCGACCACCCGGATCGGCCCGCCGAACACCGCCGACAGAGGCCCGTCGCACAGCAGCGTGGCCCGACTGCCGTCGGCCAGCACGCGGCCGTCGCGCAGCAGCACCACCCGCTCGATCTCGGGAATGACCTCTTCAATGTGATGGGTCACCAGCACCAGGGTGATGCCCTGCTGCGCCAGTGCCCGCATGGTCGCGATCAGCTGCTGGCGGGCGACCAGATCCAGGCCGGTGGAGGGTTCGTCCAGCAGCAGCGCCTGCGGCCGGTTCACCAGCGCGCGCGCGATCAGCACCCGGCGCGTCTCGCCGGCAGAGAGCTCTGCATAGGCGCGCTCGCGCAGGGCCAGCGCACCTGTCATCGCCAGTGTCTCGCCGGCGCGGGCACGCATCTCGGCGGTCACCTCACGGAAAGCCGGCACCACGCAGCTGGCGAAGAAACCGGACAGCACGGCCTGCTCGACGGTCAGCCCCGGCATCTCGGACAGCGTGCTGCTGAGATCACCGGTGACGATGCCCAGCTGCGAGCGCAGCCGGTCCACCTGCCAGCGGTTCTGGCCCAGCACCTTCACCGCGACCGCGCCGTCGCCCTGCGCCAGCGGGTAGAGCTCGCGGGTGATCAGCTTGATGAAGGTCGATTTGCCGCAGCCATTCGGGCCGAGCAGGGCGGTGTGCTGGCCCTGCGCGATGCGCAGGCTCAGCCCATGCAGGACCTTCACCTGGCCGCGCATCACGCTGGCGCGGTCCAGTTCGATCAACGGCGGCCGCTCCCCGGCGGACGGGACGGCGACAACGGCGCGGGCGCGCGGATCCAGGCTCGACAACTCAGGTCCCCAACTGTGAACGGTGCCACGGAAGCGGTGCTGGCGCACCGCGGTCAGAGGTGCAGTTTGCAACGCAAGCGGCCATGATGTCTGCCATCCCCGTGCGATCCGGAGAGCCTCCATGTCCGATGCCCTGATATCCCTGTTGACCGGTGGCGTGCTCGGCCTGGGAGGGTGGGCCATGCTGGCGGTGCTGCTGGTCTTCACCCAGATCACCATCTTCTCGGTGACGCTCTACCTGCATCGCAGCCAGGCCCATCGCGGCGTCGATTTCCATCCGGCACTGGCCCACGTGTTCCGCTTCTGGCTGTGGCTGACCACCTCGATGATCACCCGCGAGTGGGTGGCCATCCATCGCAAGCACCACGCCAAGGTGGAGACCGAGGACGACCCGCACAGCCCGGTCACGCGCGGCATCGGCACGGTGTTCTGGCGGGGAGTGGAGCTGTATCGGGAAGCACGCGGCATGCGCGCGGATATCGAGCAGTACGGACGCGGCACGCCCGACGATGCCATCGAGCGCCACCTGTATACCCCGCATGCGACCCTCGGCCCGGTGCTGCTGCTGGCCATCAACAGCGTACTGTTCGGCCTGCCGGGCGTAGCACTGTGGGCGATCCAGATGGCGTGGATTCCGTTCTGGGCGGCCGGCGTGGTCAATGGCCTGGGGCACTGGTGGGGTTACCGCAACTACGAATCGGCCGACACCTCCACCAACCTGACACCGTGGGGCGTCTGGATCGGTGGCGAGGAACTGCACAACAACCACCATGCCTTCCCCAGTTCGGCACGCTTTGCCATGCGGCGCTGGGAAGTCGACATCGGCTGGTGCGCGATCCGCCTGCTGCAGGCCCTGCGCCTGGCCAGGGTGCTGCGCGTCGCACCGGCGATGGATGTGCGCCCGAACATCGCCGTGCCCGACGCCGAGACCCTGAAGGCGCTGCTGTCGCATCGCTTCCAGGCGATGACCGATTACCAGCGCAACGTCTTCATGCCGGCCCTGCGCGAGGAAGCCGCCCAGGCGGGCGCCAAGCTGCGCCGGCTGCTGCCGCGGCGGCTGCGCCGCGGCCTGGTCAACGATGGGCGCTGGCTGAAGCCGGACAACCGTGCCCAGCTCAGCGAGTGGGTGGCGCAACGCCCGCGCATCCGTGTGCTGGTCGAATACCGCGCGCGGCTGGCTGCGCTGCTGGAGGCGCGCGGGCACGATGCCGCCGAGCGCCTGCGACACCTGCAGGCGTGGTGCCGCGAGGCCGAGGGGAGCGGAATCGCCGCGCTGCAGGCCTATGCCGAACGGCTGAAGGGCTACACGCTGGTGGGCGCATGAGGGCAGGGGCGCTGCTGCTGGCCGCGCTGCTGCCGGCCGCCGCCCCGGCCCAGGTCAGCGACACCCGCAGCTACCTGCAGAAGATGGACAGCGACGGCGACGGCCGGGTCAGCGAGACCGAGTACGTGCAGTGGATGCTGTATGCCTTCGACCGCATGGACCGCAATGGCGATGGCGTGCTGACTGCCGATGAACTGCCCGGTGGCAAGGGCAGGGCGATCACCCGCGAGCAGCAGCGGCAGGTCATCGTGCAGCGCTTCCACAAGCAGGATGCCAACGGTGACGGGTTTCTCGACGCCCGTGAGCTGTCCGCGCCCCCGCGTTGAGCGGGCGTAG
The DNA here is from genome assembly GCF_059369935.1 of Stenotrophomonas sp. YJH_SMC_36. Taxonomy (NCBI): domain Bacteria; kingdom Pseudomonadati; phylum Pseudomonadota; class Gammaproteobacteria; order Lysobacterales; family Lysobacteraceae; genus Stenotrophomonas; species Stenotrophomonas sp. YJH_SMC_36. The sequence continues at coordinate 274,336 of NZ_JCAFTD010000005.1, forward strand.
AATCGGGCCATGCCTGAACTGCCCGAAGTCGAAACCACCCGCCGCGGCCTGGCCCCGCATCTACAGGACCGCCGCGTCCACGGCGTGATCCTGCGCCGCGCCGACCTGCGCTGGCCGATTCCGCCGGAGATTGCGCAGCTGCTGCCGGGACAGCGCATCGGAGGCATCCGCCGGCGCGCGAAGTACCTGCTGCTGGACACGGCCATCGGCAGCGCCGTACTGCATCTGGGCATGTCCGGCAGCCTGCGTGTACTGCCCGGAGATACCCCACTGCGGCCACATGACCACGTGGATATCAGCCTGGACAACGGGCGCCTGCTGCGCTTCAACGATCCGCGCCGCTTCGGCAGCCTGCTCTGGCAACCGGCCGGGCAGGTCCATCCGCTGCTGCAGGGGCTGGGGCCTGAACCGCTGGACGAGGCCTTCCATGGCGATTACCTGTTCGCCCGCAGCCGCGGCCGCAGCGCCCCGGTCAAGACCTTCCTCATGGACCAGGCGGTGGTCGTGGGCGTCGGTAACATTTATGCCGCCGAGAGCCTGTTCAAGGCCGGCATCAGCCCGCTGCGCGAGGCCGGCAAGGTCTCACGCGAGCGCTACCAGCGGCTGGCCACCGCGGTGAAGGAAACGCTGGGCTACGCGATCACCCGCGGTGGCACCACACTGCGTGATTTCATCAGCCCCGATGGCGCACCGGGCTACTTCGAGCAGGAACTGCTGGTCTATGGCCGCGACGGGCTGCCCTGTCCGACCTGCGGACGCCTGCTCAAGCACGCCATGATCGGCCAGCGTGCCAGCGTGTGGTGCAGCCACTGCCAGCGCTGAGGCGGTCCAGCCAGCGGCAGCTGAATGGGAGGTTGCGCTCTCCGCTGCCCGTTAACGTTTGTCTGCCTATGATGGCCGACCCTTCCCTGTGCCTGACGCGCCTGCATGCAACGACGCGACTTCATCCGCAACGCCTCCCTGGCCCTGGCAGCCTTCGGCCTGCCGTCCCTGCCCGCCTGCGCCGCCAGCAGGAACGGCCAGGTCGGCCTGCGCCGCCTCGGCCAGCCGAAGCCGTTCAGCTTCGCCACCCTGAAGGGGCAGGCACGCGCACTGGCACAGGCCCCCTACCAGAGCCACAAGCGGGTGCTGCCGGGCCGGCTTGAAGCGCTGGACTGGGACCAGTACCAGTCCATCAGCTATCGCCAGGACCACGCGCTGTGGGCCGATCAACCGGGCAAGTTCCAGGCCAAGTTCTTCCACCTGGGCCTGTACTTCCATTCGCCGGTGCGCATGTTCGACGTGGTCGACGGCCAGGCGCAGGAACTGGCGTATGACGGTGCAGCGTTCAACTACGGCAAGAGCGGGATCCGCAACGGCGAACTGCCGGCGGACCTGGGCTTCGCCGGGTTCCGCCTGAACACCCGCAAGGATACCGACCGCGATTTCGCGGCGTTCCTTGGCGCCAGCTATTTCCGCGCGGTCGGCAAGGAAGGCCAGTACGGGCAGTCCGCGCGCGGCCTGGCGATCGATACCGGCATGGGCAGGCCGGAGGAGTTTCCCGACTTCATCGCCTATTACCTCGAACAGCCTGCCGCCGATTCGGACACCATCATCGTCTATGCGTTGCTGGACTCGCCCAGCGTAGCCGGCGCCTACCGCTTCGCCATCACCAACGGCGATGTGCTGCTGATGGACATCGACAGTGCGCTCTACCCACGCAAGGCGATCGAGCGCCTGGGCATCGCGCCGTGCACCAGCATGTACCAGGTGGGTGAGAACGACCGCCGCATGGACTGGGACTGGCGCCCGGAGATCCACGATACCGATGGCCTGTCGATGTGGACCGGGGCCGGTGAGTGGATCTGGCGGCCGCTGTGCAATCCGCGCAACCTGCGCTTCAACATGTTCGTCGACCGCAATCCGCGTGGCTTCGGCCTTCTGCAGCGCGACCGCAACTTCGATCACTACCAGGACGACGGCGTCTTCTATGAGAAGCGCCCCTGCCTGTGGATCGAGCCGAAGGGCGAATGGGGCGAGGGCTCGGTGCAGCTGGTGGAGATCCCCACGGTCGATGAGACCTTCGACAACATCGTCGCCTTCTGGAATCCGAAGGAGAAGCCGCAGCCGGGACAGGAGCTGCTGGTCGGCTACCGCCTGTACTGGGGCGCCGAGCCGCCGGCACGGCCACCGCTGGCGCATTGCGTGGCCAGCCGCACGGGGCTGGGTGGTGTGGTCGGCAAGAAACGCGAGTACTTCTCGTGGCGCTTCGCCGTGGACTTCGAAGGCGGCGAACTGGCCAAGCTGATCGACAAGGCCGAGGTCGAGGCAGTGGTGGAAACCAGCCGGGGACGTGTCGAGATCGTATCGGCGCGTCCGCTGCGCGAGATCGACGGTTACCGCGCGATGTTCGACCTGGTGCCGCCGGAGGGCAGCACCGAACAGATCGACATCCGCCTGTACCTGCGCAGCGGTGGCAAGCCGCTGACCGAAACCTGGCTGTACCAGTACACGCCGCCGCCGGCCGGTGCACCGGAGCGGACGCTGTACTGAGTGGGTGTCGGTTTGCAGGGCTTGCAGCCCCCCATCCGCAGACGCCGGAGCAACATCAGAAGCTGGCTCCCTGTGGATAGGCAATTTCCCGGGATGAGTTGGACATGCCGATGGGGTCAGATCCGTTTTCCCGAAGGAAAACGGATCTGACCCCACAGTTTCATTCGACGTTGACGTTGCTTGAAGCTTCCGCAGGTGAGCGCAGCCCTGCCAAACACCGCCTACAGCGGCAAGGGTGCCTGCATCGGCTCGATGCGGCCTTCACCGCGGGTGATCTTCTTGAACTCGGCCCGGCTCACCGACACATAGCGGTCGTTGCCGCCGATCTCCACCTGCGGGCCGTCCTGCACGGCATGCCCATGCTCATCCACACGGACGGTCATGATCGCCTTCTTGCCGCTGTGGCAGATGGTCTTGATCTCCTGCATCTCGTCGGCCCATGCCAGCAGGTACTGGCTGCCTTCGAACAGTTCACCGCGGAAATCGGTGCGCAACCCGTAGCACAGCACCGGGATGCGCAGCTGGTCGACCACTTCGCTGAGCTGCCAGACCTGCGCGCGGGTCAGGAACTGTGCTTCGTCCACCAGCAGGCAGCCCATCGGCCCGTTCGATGCCAGGTCCTGTTCGGCCCAGCGCTGCAGGTCGGTGTCGCGGTCGAACGCCATGCCTTCGGCGCGCAGCCCGATGCGCGAGGCCACCACGCCTGCGCCCGCGCGATCATCCAGGCGCGGGGTCAGGATCGCCACCCGCATGCCGCGCTCGCGGTAATTGTGCGCGCTCTGCAGCAGGGTGGTGGTCTTGCCGGCGTTCATCGCCGAGTAGTAGAAGTAGAGCTTGGCCATCGGCCAATTGTACGCATCCGCTGCGCAGCCGGCCGCAGGCTACTTCGCTGCCGGTGGCACGTTCGGCAGCTGCTCCAGTTCGCCCACTTCGACGGAGGCATCCAGTGGGCGGGCCCAGAACGCATCCTGGTTGCACCAGTAGCGCTGGGGATCCCACCAGGCCTTGTCGTAGACCAGCTGCGCCGGCACCTGAGGGGTAACCAAGCCGGGCATAGCGTCGGGCCCCGAACGCGACGCCACCATCAGCCCGGGCGAGATATGGCCCGTACGCGAGCCGGTGATCTGGCCAAGGCCCTGGCGCAGCTTCCTCTCCATGCGCGGCTTGGCCTGGGCATCGCCGAAGCGTGCATACACGGCCTGGCCCCGGTGCACGGCCTGTGCGCGTTCGGTCTCGTCCAGCTGCTCCCAGTAGAGTTCGCGCTGGCGCAGGAAATCGTGGTACATCCGCTCGGCGGCCAGATCCATCCAGGCATAGGCCAACGGCCGGTCGACGGCGGTCCCGACGCCCTGCCAGTACATCCGCGCCACCATCGACTGCGAGAACTTGTCGGCATACAGCGCGGCAGTGCGGAAGCTGCGCAGCGCCTGCGCGTACTTGCCCTCGCGATACAGCCCCAGGGCATGACCCCGCCATCGCAGGTCAGGATGGGCCTCAAAGAAGCCGTTGGTGAGTACATCGCGGGGAATGGGCTTGGCCGGTTGCAACCTGCACTCCAGCGCCGGCGCGGCGGCCACCGCCAAGCCTGGCGCAGCCATCGCGAGTATGACCAGGCAGAACAAGCGCGTGTGCGTGTTCATGACATCACTCCATTGATGCGTCTGCCCACTGATAGCACCGGACGGCGCCCATCGCAAGCCTGGCCGGGCGATGGCGACTCTGTGGTGGTGCCCGGCCGCCCGGTACAATCCGCCCATCATGCACGGTCTCAATCCTCCCCAAGCCGCCGCCGTCCTGCACATCGAAGGCCCGTTGCTGGTGCTGGCCGGTGCCGGCAGCGGCAAGACGCGCGTGATCGTGGAGAAGATCGCCCACCTGATCGGCTGCGGCCGCTACCCGGCCCGCCGCATCGCCGCGATCACCTTCACCAACAAGTCGGCCAAAGAGATGCGCGAACGTGTGGCCAAGCGTCTGCGCGAGCAGGACGCCGACGAGGTGACCATCTGCACCTTCCACGCCCTGGGCCTGAAGTTCCTGCAGATCGAGCATGCGGCGGTGGGCCTGAAGCGCGGCTTCTCGATCTTCGATGCCGACGACGCCGCCGCGCAGATCAAGGACCTGATGCATGGCGCCAAGCCCGACGATATCGAGGACATGAAGAACCTTGTGTCGCGGGCGAAGAATGCCGGTCTCTCGCCCGAGCAGGCGATGGCTGCCGCGCGCAGCAACCGCGAGAAGGAAGCAGCCAGCGTCTACGAGCGCTACCAGCTGCGCCTGACCGCGTTCAACGCGGTCGACTTCGACGACCTGATCCGCCTGCCGGTGCAGATCCTGGAGGAGAACCCGGAGATCGCCCTGGCCTGGCGCGAACGCATCGGCTACCTGCTGGTGGACGAATGCCAGGACACCAACGACGCGCAGTACCGCCTGCTCAAGCAGCTGGCCGGGGACAAGGGCAACTTCACCTGCGTAGGTGACGATGACCAGTCCATCTACGCCTGGCGTGGCGCCAACCCCGAGAACCTGCAGCAGATGGGGCGCGACTACCCTACGCTGGAGATCATCAAGCTGGAGCAGAACTACCGCTGCTCCAACCGCGTGCTGCGCGCGGCCAATGCGTTGATCGCCAACAACCCGCACGAGCACCTGAAGAAGCTGTGGAGCGATCAGGCCGACGGTGAGCGCATCCGCGTATGGGAATGCCGCAACAGCGAGCACGAGGCAGAGAAGGTGGCCGCCGAGATCGCCTTCGTGGCGCAGTCGCGCAACGTGCCGTGGAGTGACTTCTGCATCCTGTTCCGCGGCAACTTCCAGTCGCGGCCGCTGGAGAAGGCGATGCAGCTGCTGCGTATTCCCTATCACCTGACCGGCGGCACCATGTTCCTGGAGCGCCAGGAAGTGAAGGACACGCTGGCCTGGCTGCGGCTGCTGGTGAACCCGGACGACGACACCGCATTCATGCGTGCCGTGCAGGCGCCCAAGCGTGACGTGGGTGCCGGAACGCTGGCCAAGCTGGCCGAACTGGCATCGGGAAAAGACATGCCGATGGCCCAGGCGGCCGAGGCGATTGGCGCGCTGTCACAGCTGCCGCCGCGCGCTGCCAACAGCCTGGCGCGTTTCACCGACATCCTGCGCGACCTGCGCGCACAGATGCGGCAGGTCAGCTCCGGTGACATGATCCGCAAGGTCGCCAAGGAATCGGGCCTGCTCAGCGAGCTGCGCCAGCAGGCCAAGGAAGAGGCCAGCTACCAGCGCCGCGCCAACAACATCGAGGAACTTGCGCAGTGGTTTGAAGGCGGGCCGCGCGGTGCCACCGCCGCCGATCTGGCCGGCCAGCTGGCACTGTTGTCGCGCAGCGACAAGGATGAGGGCGGCAACCAGGTGCGGATGATGACCCTGCATGCCTCCAAGGGCCTGGAGTTCCCGTATGTCTTCATCGTCGGCTGCGAGGACGGCGTGCTGCCGCACCAGGTCAGCCTCGACGAAGGCAACCTGCAGGAGGAGCGGCGGCTGCTGTACGTGGGTATCACCCGCGCCAAGATCCAGCTGTGGATGAGCTACAGCAAGCTCACCCGCAAGTTCGGCGAGCATGTGCGGCTCAAGCCCAGCCGCTTCTTCGACGAGATCCCGGCCGAGGAGATCCAGCGCGACGGCGCCGATCCGGTGGCCGATGCCGCGCGCAAGAAGGAGCGGGCAACGGCGGGACTGGCGGCGATCGAGGCCCTGTTCGACTGACCGGGGTCGGATCCCTTCCCGCAGGGAAGGGCTCTGACCCCAGCACATCGCCCTACAATCGGGCCTCTCCACCCACAGGTCTGCGCATGCATCCCATCGAAAGCGAACGCCTGCGGCTCCGCCGCATCGAGCCTGATCGTGATGCGGCGCCGATGCTGGCGCTGCTCAACGATCCTGGTTTCGTGCGCTTCATTGGTGACCGCAACGTGCACAGCGAAGCGCAGGCCCGCGAGTACATCGCCCTGCGCGTGCTGCACAGCTATGCGTTGAACGGGTTCGGCATGTATGCCATCGAGCGTCTGTCCGATGGCGCCTGGCTAGGCAATGCCGGGCTGGTCCGGCGCGACGGCCTGCCGGGACCGGACATCGGCTATGCCTTATTGTCGGAGTACACGGGGCACGGCTACGCGGGGGAAGCAGCGCGGGCGGTCTTCACCCACGCGCGCGGCGCCCTTGGCCTGCAGGACCTCTATGGCATCACCGACCTGGACAACGTCGTGTCCGGGAAAATCCTGCTGGGCCTGGGCATGTGCGAACAGGGTGTCATCCAGCTGCCGGGCATCACCACGCCCAGCCGTCTGTACGCCACGCCGGGAGCGGCGCCGGTCGGCTAGTCCGCCTGTACCGCATCGACAGCGTTGGGCCAGGCCCGGCGGGCCGCCTCAGCCGCGCAGGTCCGCCAGCTGCGCCTGCAGTTCGGCCACTGCCGCCTCCAGCTGGGCCACCCGTTCGGCCAGGCCCGGGTCGGCTGGCTCGCTGCCACCGGCACCGCCTGCGTACCGTGCCGCCAGTGCCGCCGCGTCCACCTCGCCGCACAGCAGGTGCATATAGCGGTCCTCGCGCTGGCCGCTGGCGCGCGGCAGCACGATGAGCAGCGCGCGCTGCTGCAGGCGCTCGATGGCGTGGCGGGCTTCGTCCACATCGGCGAAGCGGTACAGGCGTTCGCTGCGCGTGATCAGTTCACCCAGCGTCTGCGGCCCACGCAGCAGCAGCATCGCCAGCAGCACGGTCTGCTGTCGGGTCAGGTCCAGCGCGGCCTGCAGGCGATGCTCGTAGCGGTCTGCACGCGAGGAGAAGTGCTGGCGCGCCAGGCCCATCGACTCCAGCTGGCGCAGCGCGTGCTGGACACTGCCGGCGTCGACGTTCATCACCGGCTCGCGCGCGGTCTTCTGGTTGGCGGCCGACTGGGCGGCGTTGACCGTCAGCGGGTAGGTGTCCGGCGTGGTCGCCTCCTTCTCCACCAGGCAGCCCAGCAGGCGGGCCTGCAGGGGATCGAGCAGGGGACGGTCGGGGGTCTGGATGGCATCGGTCATGGCGGCCTCCGGGAAGGCATCGGGTCAACCGCCAAGCATAGCCGTCCCGATGGCGCCTTTGCCGGTAAAATGAGCCGATATCTGTTGCCGGTGAATGCCATGCGTCGTCCTGTTTCCCTGTCCCTCACCCTGCTCGCCACGGCGCTGCTGGGTCTGTCCGCCTGCAAGCGCGTCGAGACCCCGGCCACCGACGCGGCCGCTCCGGTGGCCCCGGCTGCCAAGACCGGGGCGGCCGGCGACGCGACCGCCAACGACAACCTCAACGCGGTGCTGTGGATGCAGCGCGCGCAGGAGTACCGCGCGATCACCGAGCAGACCTACCGTGCCGCCGCCGACCGCCTGGACGGCGCGCTGAAGGAAGCCCACTGGGACGCGCTGGTGCCGGAAGAGCGCGGCAACGAGGCCAAGGGCCTGAAGCCCGCGGTGGTGCTGGACGTGGACGAAACCGTGCTGGACAACTCGCCCTACCAGGCGCGCCTGGTGCGCGATGGCAAGGAATACGACGAGCTGAGCTGGGACCAGTGGGTCGCGGAGAAGAAGGCCAAGGCGATTCCCGGCGTAGTCGATTTCGCCAAGGCGGCCAATGCCCGCGGCGTGACCCTTCTGTACATCTCCAACCGCGCCGTGCACCTGAAGGAAGCGACCCTGGCCAACCTGCGCGAGCAGGGCCTGCCGGTCGCCGATGACAGCGTGTTCCTGGGCCTGGGCACCGTGGTCGAAGGCTGCGAGCAGGCCGGTAGCGAGAAGAACTGCCGCCGCCGCCTGGCCGGGCAGAAGTACCGCGTGCTGATGCAGTTCGGCGACCAGCTGGGCGACTTCGTGGAAGTGACCGCCAACACCAATGAAGGGCGTGACGCACTGCTGCAGCAGTACCACGACTGGTTCGGCGAGCGCTGGTGGATGCTGCCGAACCCGACCTACGGCGGCTTCGAGCCGGCGCAGTTCAACAATGACTACAGCCAGTCGCGCCAGGCACGCCATGAGGCCAAGCGCGCTGCCCTGGACTACGCGCCGTGAGCCGCGCACCGCTGCCGCTGCGCGACGATGAGCGCCTGATCTTCGCGCTGGATGTCCCTGACCGCGTACAGGCACTGGAGTGGGTCGACCGCCTCGGCGAGAGCGTGGCCTTCTACAAGATCGGCATGGAACTGCTGGCGTCCGGTGACTACTTCCAGGTGCTGGATGAGCTGGCGCGCCGCGACAAGCGCGTGTTCGTCGATCTGAAGTTCTTCGACATCCCCGCTACCGCGGCGGCGGTGATCCGGCGGCTGTCGCAGTGGCCGGTCAGTTACGCCACCATCCACGGCTGGCATCCGGCAATGATGGAAGCCTGCGCCGCGGCCAGCACCGGCGACATGCGCCTGCTGGCGGTCACCGTGCTGACCTCGATGGGGCGTCCGGACCTGGCGCAGATGGGGATCGACCGCGAGCCGGTGGACGTGGTGGTCGAGCGCGCGTTGGCCGCGCAGGCCGCCGGTATCGACGGAGTGATCGCATCAGGCCAGGAAGCCGCGCCGATCCGTGCCGCGACCGGTGCCGGCTTCTCGATCGTCTGCCCGGGCATCCGCCCCGGGGGTCCGGTCGGCGACGACCAGAAGCGTACCGTCGGCGTCGCCCAGGCGTTTGCCGATGGCGCCGACGCCATCGTGGTCGGTCGACCGATCCGCCTGGCGGCCGATCCGCAGGCAGCGGCGCGGTCGATCCAGCAGGAAATCGCGTCGGCTTTGGCTGCACGCTGAGTCCCGCACCAACAGCGATCACGGTGACATCATGAACGCCATCGCGCTGCATGCGGGATGGCGTTCGCAATTGTGGCTCCCGTAATGACGCGACCGTCCCCACACCGATGAACTGTGAGCCCGCTCGCAGTGCGCGGGGGTGGTCGCCCTTCCAATCGATGCACCGGCGTGGACCGCGGCTTCGCCGGTTCCAATCATCGATAGAGGGAGTACAAGGATATGTATCGCAGCACCTCTTTGCTGTTCGGTGGCCTGCTGGCCGCTGCCATCTTTCCTGCCACCGCAGCAGCACCGGCGACCGGGTCGCCCCACATCATCGGCGGCGCCCCGGCCGTGCCCGGCGAGTATCCGTTCATGGTCAGCCTGCAGGGCCTGGAGCTGGGGGACAGTGACTTCGACCGCCACGTCTGCGGCGGCACGGTGATCTCGCCGTCCTGGATCCTGACCGCCGCGCACTGCGTACAGGGCAACTCGCCCGCGCGGCTGGCGGTGCTGGCCGGCAGCACCACGCTGGCCACCGCGCCATCGCCTCGAGCGTCCAACATCAGGGCGATCCACGTGCACCCGGCCTTCAACAGCGGCAACACCCTGGAGCACGATGTGGCCCTGATCCACCTCAGCGCGCCGCTGGTCGACGTGCAGCCGGTTGCCCTGCGCCTGCGTCCGGACGCCAGCTATCTCAAGCCGGGTCGTGATTTCACCGTGATCGGCTGGGGTGACACCGGCATCGATGACGACGTGATCTACCCGACCGAGCTGCAGGCGGTGCGGACGCCCTTCGTGCCCTTCACGCAATGCCAGCAGGCATACGCCGGTGAGCTGGCCCGCGGCAAGGTGATCTGTGCCGGTCGCGAGGGCATCGACAGCTGCCAGGGCGATTCGGGCGGGCCGCTGCTGTTGCGCCTGCGGGAGGGCTGGACCCAGTTCGGCATCGTGAGCTGGGGCGAAGGCTGTGCCCTGGCCGGCTACCCGGGGGTTTATGCCCGAATCGCCGAAAAACATGCCGTGGATTTCATCGAATCCGTGTGGCAACGCGATTGATTCAATAAAATCAATAAGTTGAATAACATTACATCATGTGTTGCCTTAAGTTGTGCGGCGGCGTAGGATCGCGCCATCCGGTCTTCGGACCGGACCTGCGCCACAACACTGTCCTCCGGCCTCGAGCCGGCTTGAGGAGCCTGTGATCCCCGTGATCCGGGCTCTTTTTTTTATCCCGGTGGCGGCGCTGGGGTCAGATCCCTTCTGCCGCAGCAGAGGGGTTCTGACCCCCTTGGCTGGAAACCGTGACGTCCCGGCTTGCCGCTGTCACCTTGCAGGCCGCAAGATGCGGACCGGTCCGGGGAGTCCGAAGGCATGAGCACGGTAGTGCGAACGAAGTCTGCACGAGGGTGGGGGCTGGCGGCCATGGTGCTGCTGGCCGTGGCCGCGTGCCGCGAGCCAGGCAGTGATCCGGCCCGACCGGCAGCCGAACCGGTGGCCGCCGTGCAGGCGATGGCGCAGCGTCTGGCCGAGGACGATCTGCTCGGCTACGCGAAGCTGTCGGTGCCCCCCAGCCGGTACCAGCGGCTGCAGCAGGCCTGGGCGGACGGACACAGCCAATGGCCGCTGACCGAACTGCCGCTGGGTGACCAGCTGCTGCCGATGCTGGCCGCCCTGCGCAGGCCCGGCGCCAGCGCCGAACTGCAGCGCAGTTTCGACCGCCAGCTGGCCGGGCAGTCCGGCGCGGTGCGCCAGGCCGCGCAGTCGATGGGCAACTTCGGGGTGCAGTACCTACGCCATCAGAAGGGATACACGCCCAGCCAGCAGGCCCACTACATCGCCCTCGTGGAGGCCCTGTCCGGCTGGGCGCAGGGCGCACCGATCAGCGATCGCGCACGGGCGCGCAGCAGCATCGCCGCGCTCGTCGGCGCCGCCACCCAGGTCGGCTTCGAGGATGATGCCGGCCTGCAGGCCGCGGGGATGGAAGGCAGCCTGCAGCAGCTGGCGCCGTTCATCCACACGCTCAAGGCCGTGCTGGCCAGCTACGGGCTGGGGGTGGACGAAGCCCTGCGCAGCATCCGCGGCGAAGTGCTGTCACTGGAGGGCGACAACGCGCTGGTCCGCCTGCAGTACGACCTGGCCGGGCGCGAGCTGACCCTGCAGCTGCCGCTGAGCCGGCGCGAAGGTCACTGGTACCTGACCCGCACTCTGGCCGATACCGACGCGATACTGCGCCAGGCCGACGCGGCCCGTGCGGCAGCCGCGCCCGCCCCGGCCGAACCCGCCGATGCAGGCGAAGAAGCGGCAATGCCGCCGCCTAAGCCATAATGGCGCCGATGTCGAAACAGAACCCGCTGCCGTTCCCCGGCGAAGAATCCCAGTCGACGCCCGCCGAAACGGCGCTGGCGTCCCCCTCGACCAGTACCGGCCCGAATCCGGTGCCGCCGCCCGTGCACGCCCGTCCTCCCGGCCGCCGCCCGCTGTGGGCACGGCTGCTCGGCCGCCTGGTCGAGCCGTGGCTGTCGCTGAAGATCGAACCTGAGGATCCGGGCCAGTACAACGATGGCCGTCCGGTGATGTACGTGCTGGAAGACTACGGGCTGTCCAATGCGCTGATCCTGGACAAGGCGTGCCGCCAGGCGGGCCTGCCGTCACCGCTGGTGCCGCTGGCCGGCGACCCGACCGGTCGCAAACGCGCCTACCTGGCACTGTCGCGGCGCAGTTCCAGCAACTCGCTGATTCCGGAACAGCGTGGCGCCAAGACCCATTCCGATTCGCTGGCCAAGGTCCTGCAGGCGCATCGCGTGCATGAGGATCTGGACGTGCACCTGGTGCCCGTGTCGATCTTCGTCGGCCGCGCGCCGGACAAGCAGAGCGGGTGGTTTGCCGTACTGTTCTCGGAGAACTGGGCGCTGGTCGGCCGTTTCCGCCGCCTGCTGGCGGTCCTGCTCAACGGCCGCAGCACCATCGTCCGCTTCGCTCCGCCGATTTCGCTGCGCTCCACCGTCAACGAGGGCCTGGAGCCCGAGCGTACGGTGCGCAAGCTGCAACGCGTGCTGCGCACCCATTTCCGCCGTATCCGCGAATCGGTGATCGGCCCGGACCTTTCCACCCGCCGCCTGCTGGTGGACCAGGTGCTGGCCGCCGAGCCGGTACGCGAAGCGATCGCCGCGCAGGCCAAGCGCGACAATTCCAAGCCGGCCGATGCCTGGAAGAAGGCGCATGCCTACGCCTGGGAAATCGCTGCGGACTATTCCAGCCCGGTGGTGCGCTCGGCCAGCTTCATGCTCAGCCATGTCTGGAACCGGATCTATGCCGGTGTGCTGGTTCACCATCTGGACAAGTTCAAGGCGGCCGCACCGGGCCATGAAGTGGTGTACGTGCCCAGCCACCGCAGCCACATGGACTATCTGCTGCTGTCCTACCTGCTGTACGACCGCGGCATCGTGCCGCCGCACATCGTGGCCGGCATCAACCTCAACCTGCCGGTGGTCGGGACGCTGCTGCGCAAGGGCGGCGCGTTCTTCATCCGCCGCTCGATCCGCGGCAACGCGCTGTACTCGGCGGTGCTCAGCGAGTACGTCGCGCAGCTGGTGGCCGGTGGCTATTCCATCGAGTACTTCGTCGAGGGCGGCCGTTCGCGTACCGGCCGCCTGCTGCAGCCCAAGGGCGGCATGATCTCGATGACCCTGCGTGCCTTCCTGCGCCAGCCGCGCAAGCCGGTGCTGTTCCAGCCTGTCTACATCGGCTACGAGAAGCTGATGGAAGGTGGCAGCTACCTGGACGAACTCTCCGGCCGACCGAAGGAAAAGGAATCGATCTGGCAGCTGCTGTGGGGCATCCCCAAGGTGCTCAAGCAGAACTACGGGCAGGTGGTGGTCAACTTCGGCGAGCCGATCGCGCTGAACGACGTGCTGGCCGAGAAGGCGCCGGAGTGGAAGGGTGAGGCGGTGCCGGAAGACGAGAAGCCGGCATGGCTGTCGACCACTGTCGATACACTGGCCGAGCGCATCCAGGAACGCATCAATGGTGCGGCGGACGTCAACCCGATCAATCTGCTGGCATTGGCCCTGCTGTCCACGCCCAAGCATGCAATGGGCGAGGCGGACCTGATCGCGCAGATCGAACTGTGCAAGACCCTGCTGGTCGAGATGCCGTATTCGGACCGGGTGACGGTGACTCCGCATTCGCCGGAGCGGATCATCGCCCACGCCGAGGAGATCAACGTCCTCACCCGCATCAAGCACCCGCTGGGCGACGTGCTCAGTGTGAGCGGCGACACCGCGGTGCTGCTGAGCTACTTCCGCAACAACGTGCTGCACCTGTTCACCGCCTCCTCGTGGGTGGCGTGCTGTTTCCAGAACAACCGCCGCATGAGCCGCACCGGCCTGGTCCAGCTGGGCCGCACCGTCTACCCGTTCCTGCAGGCCGAGCTGTTCCTGCCGTGGACCGAGGACGAGTTCGCCCAGCGCATCGACCAGACCATCGACGTGTTCGTGCGTGAGGGACTGCTGCAGAACGTCAACGAGGACGATGGCGGCATTCTTGCCCGCAACACCGGGCAGACCGACGAAGTGTTCCGCCTGCGTGCGATCGGCCACTCCCTGCAGCAGGCCTTCGAGCGCTACTACATCGCCATTTCGGTGCTGGTGAAGAACGGGCCGGGCACGCTCGGCGCCGCCGAACTGGAAAGCCTGTGCCAGCAGGCCGCACAGCGCCTGAGCCTGCTCTACGCGCCGGCGGCACCGGAGTTCTTCGACAAGGCCCTGTTCCGCAGCTTCATCCAGAAGCTGCGCGAACTGCGCCTGGTATGGCCCGACGAGAACAGCAAGCTGCTGTTCGACCAGCGCCTGGATGCCTGGGCCAAGGACGCCAAGTTCATCCTCGGTCGCGAACTGCGCCACACCATCGAGCGGGTCAGCCCGGAAGCCGCACGCCCGGACGAGCCTGCGCCGCAGGATTGAAGGTCGCGCCGGGTCCTACGGTGGGTGTGGACCTTGGTCCACACACCTTCCAGTCGTGCCAACCAAGGTGGGCACCCACCTGAACCCGGCTCACGCCGGCTCGTCGGGAATCTGCAGGCTTTCCAGCCGGGTGATGCAGTCCTTCAGCTGCAGCTTGCGCCGCTTCAGGCGTTTGGACTCGAGCTCGTCCTCGCCATTGGCCGCCATGCGGGTGATCTGTTCATCCAGCAGGCGGTGCTCGGCGCGCAGGGCGGCGAGGCGTTCGGCGATCTCGGCGGGGCTGTAGGTGTCCACAGCCTCCGAGCATACACAGCGATGATGACCACCGGGAGAGGGCCGGACCGTTCCCCGGCCGGGGCCGCTCCAAGCCGGTAGAATGGCAGGCATGAGTGCCGTGATCTCCCTTCCCGATCCCCTGCCGCGCACGCCCCGCGATCCGCGCGCGGCCGCGCGCGAGCAGCACAAGCTGGCCAAGCGCCTGCGCCGCCAGGTGGGCGAGGCGATCGCCGACTTCGGCATGATCGAGGCCGGCGACAGGATCATGGTCTGCCTGTCCGGCGGCAAGGACAGCTATACCCTGCTGGACATGCTGGTGCAGCTGCAGAAGAAGGCACCGGTGCCGTTCGAACTGGTGGCGGTGAACCTGGACCAGAAGCAGCCGGGCTTCCCCGAGCATGTGCTGCCGGAGTACCTGGCCGGGCTCGGGGTGCCGTACCACATCATCGAGCAGGACACCTATTCGGTGGTCAGCCGGGTGATTCCGGAAGGCAAGACGATGTGTTCGCTGTGCTCGCGCCTGCGCCGCGGCGCGCTGTACCACCATGCCGAGACCCACGGCTTCACCAAGATCGCGCTCGGCCACCACCGCGACGACATGGTGGCCACGTTCTTCATGAACCTGTTCCACCACGCCAAGCTGTCGGGCATGCCGCCGAAGCTGCGCAGCGATGACGGCCGGCACGTGGTGATCCGGCCGCTGGCCTACGTGCGCGAAAGCGACATCGTCGCGTACGCGCAGGCGCGCCGGTTCCCGATCATCCCCTGCAACCTGTGCGGCAGCCAGGAAAACCTGCAGCGCCGCCAGGTCGGCCTGATGCTCAAGCAATGGGACAGGGACCACCCCGGCCGCATCGAGCAGATCGCGCGCGCCATGGGCCAGGTCCGGCCCTCGCAGCTGGCCGACACGTCCCTGTTCGACTTCATGGCGCTGGGCCGTCGCGATGACGCACCGCTGCCCGATGCCCATGCCTGGCTGGCCGGTACCCCGGTCGACGCCGACGCAGATCCCGAGACGCCCACCGCATAAGGTCGGTCGCCCTTTCTCTTTGCCATCCGGAAATCCATGTTCTTTCGCAACCTGACGTTCTTCCGTTTCCCGACCGCCACTGATTTTTCTGAAATCGATACGCTGCTGCCGCACGCCGTGCTCAAGCCGGTCGGCGCGCTGGAGATGAATTCGCGCGGCTTCATTTCACCGTTCGGCCGCGAGGAGAAGGAACAGCTCTCGCACCGCATCGCCGAGCACCTGTGGCTGACGGTCGGCGGCGAGGACAAGATCCTGCCGGCAGCCGTGGTCAACGACCTGCTCGAGCGCAAGCTGGAGGAGATCGAGGAGAAGGAAGGCCGGCGCCCCGGTGGCCGCGAGCGCAAGCGCATGAAGGACGACCTGCTGCATGAACTGCTGCCGCGCGCCTTCGTGAAGTCCTCGCGCAACGACGCCTTCATCGACCTGCAGCACGGCTACGTCGCGGTGGATACGTCCAGCCGCAAGACCGGCGAGTACTTCATGTCCGACATCCGTGGCCTGCTCGGCAGCTTCCCGGCAATGCCGCTGAACGCCGAAGTCGCGCCGCGTTCGATCCTGACCGGCTGGATCGCCGGCGAACCGCTGCCGACCGGGCTCAGCCTGGGCGAGGAGTGCGAGATGAAGGATCCGGTGGAGGGCGGTGCGGTGGTCAAGTGCCAGCACCAGGAACTGCGCTGCGACGAGATCGACAAGCACCTGGACGCCGGCAAGCAGGTGACCAAGCTGGCACTGATCTTCGAAGACAACCTGTCCTTCGTCATCGGCGACGACCTGATCGTGCGCAAGCTGAAGTTCCTCGACGGCGCCCTGGACCAGCTCGAGCATGCCGACGAGGAGGGCCGGCGCGCCGAGTTCGACGCACGGTTCGCCCTGCAGAGCGCCGAGATCCGCCGCCTGTTCCTGCTGCTGGAAGAGGCGTTCAAGCTCAGCAAGGCTGACTGAACAGGCACCGCGTGGGCCGCCGGTCATCCAGCGGCCCGAAGCAGCGCTATGCTGGCTGCATGAGCCGCCTGCTGCGCCGCCTGATCTCGCCCACACCGCCCGCCACCGTGCAGCGCGATACCGTTCGCCTGCGCCTGGAGGATGCCGAGATCGACGTGCTGCGCGTACGCGATCCGCGCGCGCGCCGCATCAAGCTCAGCGTCGACGAACGCGGCGCGCGCCTGACCCTGCCGCCGCGCGCCAGCCTGGTGATGGGCGAACGTTTCCTGGAGCAGCATCGCGACTGGTTGGCACTGCAGCTGCGCCAGTACCAGGGCCAGGGCCTGCCCGCACCGCTGCAGCCCGGCGTGGACGGGGTGCTGCCCCTGCGCGGGGAGCTGCTGCCGCTGCGCTGGCAGGAAGGCCGCTACGCACGCCTGGACATCGACGAGCACGGCGCCTGCCTGCAGTGGCCGACCCGTGCCGGTGACGCGACCCTGCGCCGTCTGCTGCGCGAGTTCTTCGAGGCGCAGACCCGCGCCGACGTGGGCCGCTGGCTGCCGCGCTACCTGCCCGGCCTGCCACGGGCACCCAGCCGCCTGCGCTTGAAGGTGATGTCCTCGCAGTGGGGTTCGCTGGCTCCCGATGGCAGCATGGCCCTGGATCTTGCGCTGGTCCTGGGGCGTCCGCAGGCATTCGAGTATGTGCTGGTGCATGAGCTCTGCCACCTCATCCAGCCCAACCACTCGCCGGCGTTCTGGCAGGAGGTCGAGCAACGGTTCCCGGCCTGGCGTGAGCAGCGCGACTACTTCCAGCAGGAAGGGCGACGCCTGAAGGCGATGCTGAGGCAGCTGCTGTAAGCCATCACCCTGCCGGTCCGGCCGTACAATGCGGCCATGCCCGGCATGCTCAAGACTGTGTTTCTTTCCATCGTTGCCCTGGTTGGCGCGCTGCTCACGCTTGCCCTGGTCACCAGTGCCGGTGGCTGGCTGCCTGCGCTGCTCGGCCTGCATCCCGGCAGCGAAGCGCAGCTGGGCTGGGACCTGGCGTTCACCGTGCTCGGCGGCATCGCCGCGATCGCCTTCGCCACCTACTACGCGCCCTGCTGGCCGCGCGCGCACGGCACCTCGATCTGGTCGCTGCTGGTGCTGGGCGCAGGCTACGGCCTGTGGACGCTCGGCGCGGATTTCCCACGCTGGTTCGTCATCGGCCTGCTGGTATCACTGCCGGTGCAGCTGCTGCTGGGATGGGGGTTCGGACGCCGGCCCTCACGCAGCGCAACACGGGCTTAACAATCTCCCCCTAGGCTCGGTGCCCGCCGAACGTCGGCAACGCGGCGCAGGGGCCTGTACCCACGGAACCCGGGAACAGGCGCGGCGTAAGACACCACAGGGAACCGGGGAATCATCCGATGCGTTATCAGACCCGGGAGGCCGCCGCCGCGGCCTCCCAAGCGAAGCTGTTGTCCCGCGCCGTGCATGCGGTGCTGATCGGCGGCCTGGCCGTGCTGCCCGTCGAAGCGATGGCCGAGGAGGCGATCGAAGGCGATACCCGCCAACAGCTGCAGCAGCTGGACACGGTCACCGTGACCGGCAGCTATGCACGGAGCCTGGAGCGCGCCGTCGACCTGAAGCGCGCCAACATCGGCTTCTCCGACTCGATCGTCGCCACCGACGTGGCCGATTTTCCCGAGCAGAATCTCGCCGAAGCGCTGCAGCGCATGCCGGGCGTCACCATCGAACGCAACAAGGGCCTGGGCAGCAGGGTCAGCGTGCGTGGCCTGCCCAGCGAGTTCACCCTGGTCTCGATCAACAACCTGGCGACGGCCTCCGGCAGTGGCGGACGCGACGTGCAGTTCGACATCTTCGCCTCGGACGTGGTGCAGACGGTGACCGTGCAGAAGTCGCCGACCGCCGCCGATGAGGAAGGCGGCATCGCCGGCTCGGTCTACATCGAAACGGCCAAGCCATTCGACTTCCCCGAGCCGAAGTTCAGTGCGTCGGCCGAAGCTTCGCACAACTCGATCAACGGCAAGATCGATCCGAAGATCTCCTTCCTCGCCAGTGACACCTGGGGCAACTGGGGCGGCCTGGTGTCGTTCTCCA
Organism: Stenotrophomonas sp. YJH_SMC_36; assembly: GCF_059369935.1. Taxonomy (NCBI): domain Bacteria; kingdom Pseudomonadati; phylum Pseudomonadota; class Gammaproteobacteria; order Lysobacterales; family Lysobacteraceae; genus Stenotrophomonas; species Stenotrophomonas sp. YJH_SMC_36. Next base: position 292,933 of record NZ_JCAFTD010000005.1, read on the forward strand.
AGGCCAAGCGCACCAACCGCACCGACTCCAACTCAGGCATCAACTTCCGTCCCATGGGCCGCTTCCTGGAGGCGTCGGGTACGCGCGGTTCGCAGGCCGCCGCGGTGCTGGCGCGCGATGCCGGCATCGTCGTCAGCAACCGGATGGACAAGGATGAAACCAGCCGGATTGTCTTCCAGGACAAGGTCGGCGACCGCGTCTACCTCAACGAGCAGGACCAGTGGGGCGCCACCGCCTCGCTGCAGTTCAAGCCCAGCGACACGTTCTCGCTCAGCTTCGACGCCATGCTCGGCGGCTACGACACACACGAGGACGAGTACGATGCCGCAGCGTACTCGGCCTCCAGCCGCAGCACGCTGGACACCATCCACGACTACGACCGTGACACGCTGTCGGCCTACGGCATCACCGTGCTGAAGGACGTGTCCTACACCGCCACCCAGCACGAAATCCTGAGCAAGGAACGCAACGCCAATACCGACTACCGTCAGTTCAGCAGCACGCTGGACTGGAAGGTGGGCAACTGGGACATCGACGCGCTGGTCGGCTACTCCGGCGCGCGCAAGGACTCGGACTACGCCAACCTCAAGCACGTGGCCTACGCGCCGTCGCGCACGCGCTGGACCCGCAACGGCGGCGAGACCGTGCCGAGCACAACCGGCGGTTTCGACATGTACAACGCCGCGGACAAGTACCTGTTCGAAGCGTACGAAACCGAGCTGGAGAAGGTGAAGGATGACAAGTACGCCGCACAGCTCGACCTGAGGCGGCAGATGAACCTGGCCTTCTTCCCGGCACTGAGCGGCGTGCAGTTCGGCGCGCGCTACACCGACAAGACCAAGGAACGCGCGTTCGGCAGCGGCAAGATCCAGGGCCCGGCCGCCGGCAGCGCCGCGTGGGTCAATACGCGCACGCTGGCCGACAGCAACCCGGTGTGGATCAGCCAGCTGGCACCGGGTGGTGCGTATCGCCCGAGCGACCTGGACTGGCAGCAGGTTTCCAACGCCTATGCGCGCGCTACGTTCCGCTACCCGGGCTATGAAACCCCGATCGATCCGGGCCAGTACTACGAGGTGAAGGAGAAGACCCTGGCGCTGTATGCCATGGCCGATCTCTACTTCGATATCGGACAGGTACCGGTGTACGCCAACCTCGGCGTGCGTTCGATCGACACCGACGTCGATTCGTCAGGCTTCCATCCGGTGCAGAACGCCGATGGCAGCAACGGCTACACGCCGACGCCGATTTCGAGCAGCGGCGACTACAGCAAGATCCTGCCCAGCTTCAACATGACCGCCGAGATCGCCGACGGCCTGGTGCTGCGCGGTGCTGCCTCGGAAACACTGATGCGTCCGTCGCTGACCGACATTGCCTACCGCCGCACCGTCAGCTGGAGCAGCTTCCGCTTCATGGACGGCAACCCGGCACTGAAGCCGACCACCGCCAGGCAGTGGGAAGTGGGCCTGGAAAAGTACCTGCAGAACGGTGGCCTGCTGGCCGCGTCGTACTTCTCCAAGAAGATCGACGGCGTAGTGCGGCAGTCGTTGACCGGCATCGTGCCGAACGTGGAGAAACTCAACGCCAACGGTTCGCTGGACGGCTACTACGACTTCGAGGTCTACCAGCCGGTCAACGCCGATGGCTCGTACAAGGTCACCGGCGTGGAACTCGTCGCGCAGCTGCCGCTGTCGATGCTGCACCCGGCGCTGGAGGGCTGGGGCATCAATGCCAACTACACCCAGCTCGACAATTCGCTGACCGGTGCATCCGACCTGGATATCCCGACGCCGCCGGAAGGCCTGGCCGAGAAGGCGTACAACGTCACCCTGTACTACGAGAACGATCGCTTCAGCGCGCGCGCCTCGTACAACTACAAGGACAAGTACGTCGAGTACATCCATCTGAACATGTATCCGGTCTACCGCGATGCCTATGGCCAGCTCGATGCATCGATCGGCTTCCGCCTCACCGACACCTGGAAGCTGAACCTGGAGGCGATCAATCTGCTCGACGAGAAGACCACCGGCTACACCATCGACAAGGCCTTCCCGACCCAGTACGAGTTCTCCGGCCGTCGTATCACCTTCGGCATCCGCGCGGACTTCTGAGCCCGCCGCTGCAGGGCCGTGGCCAATGCCCCGGCCCTACAGATCGAGCGACGGCAGGGTCTGCTTCACCGCATCGATGCCCTGCCACGGATCGGCCTTCAGGCGCTTGGCCCGTGCCAGCGCCTTGTCGAGCGGGAAGGCGTCGGCCGCCTTGATCCGCGCAAGCTCTTCCCAGCGCAGCGGCACCGCCACGCCCGCACTTTCGCGGGCGCGCAGCGACCAGGAGCAGACGCTGGTCGCGCCACGCGTATTGCGCAACCAATCGATGAAGATCACACCGCCGCGCTTGGCCTTGCTCATCGTTGCCACATAGCGTTCGGGCGCCTGCTGTGCCATCGCCTGCGCGAAGGCCTCGCAGAATGCCTTGGCCTGTTCCCAGTCGGCGGCGGGCTGCAGGGGGACCACCACATGCACGCCCTTGCCGCCGGACAGCCGCACGAAACTGCGCAGGCCGATCTCCTGCAACCGGTCGCGCACGTCGCGCGCGCCGGCCTTGACCTCGTTCCAGCCGACGCCCTCACCGGGGTCCAGATCGAATACCAGCCGGTCCGGATGTTCGGGATCGGCAACCGTGGCGCCCCAGGGATGCAGCTCGAGCGTGTTCATCTGCACCAGCTGCAGCAGGCCGCGTACATCGTCGATGTAGACGTAGTCCTCGCGACCGCTCTTCTGCTGCAGGGGGACCGCATGCACGGCGTCGCCCAGGCCCGGGCCGTGGTGCTTCTGGAAGAAGCAGGCCTTGCCCGCGCCATCAGGGCAGCGCAGCAGCGAAAGGGGCCTGCCCACGATCCCGGGCAGGATCCAGCGCGCCATCTGCCGGTAGTAGTCGACCACGTCGCCCTTGCGGATCTTCTTCTTCGCGAAGACCACACGCTCAGGGTGGCTGATGGCAACCGCGTCGTCGCTGCTCGTGGTCTTTGCAGGCATCGCCAGATCCTCGCCGCTCTTGTCGCTGCGCAGCCGCTTGAAGCTGGCCTGTCGCAGCAGCCCCTCCTTGCCCCAGCCACGGAAGGCCACTTCGGCCACCCTCACTGGCTTCACCCAGTGCACGCTGGCGGCGCGGAACGGGACGTGCGCGGGCAGCGCCACCGCAGCGTCCTCCACCGCCAACGGCTTCAGCGTCCGCGCCAGCGCGCGCAGGCTGTCATCGTCGAAGCCGGTGCCGACGCGACCCACGTAGCGCAGGCCGTCCTTGTCGGGAGTTGCCAGCAGCAACGATCCGAACCCCACGCGCGAGCCCTTCGGCGCGGTATGGCCGACGATCAGGAACTCATCGGTGTCCTCATGCTTGACCTTCACCCAGCTGCGCGCACGCACGTTGACGTAGGGCGCGTCCACCTGCTTGCTGACGATGCCCTCATACCCGGCCTTACCACTGGCGGCGAAGACCTGCGGCCCATGGCCGAGCACGTGATCGCTGAACGCCAGCGTTCCGGGCGTGTCACCGATCAACGCCTTGAGCAGCGTCTTGCGCTCAAGCAGCGGTGCCGCGCTGATGTCCACTCCCGCCACGCCGGGCAGGTCGAAGAGAAGGTAGCGTAGCGGCGCCTTCGAGCTGCCATCGATGACCCGCTGCAGGGCGGCGAAATCGCTGCGCCCCTTCTCGTCGAGCACTACCAGTTCACCGTCCAGGCGCGCGTCATCAACCGGCAGCGCCTGCACGGCCTGCACGACTTCAGGGAAGTCCCCGGTCCAGTCCAGCCCGTTGCGCGAGCGGAGCTTCACTTCACCGCCGTGCAGATCGGCCAGCAGGCGATAGCCATCCCACTTGATCTCGTGCAGCCAGCGATCGCCATCGGGCGCGGCATCGCGGTGGTCGGTCAGTTGTGGTTTGAATGCACGCGGATACGGGCGGTCGCGGGCGCCCTGCAGTTTCAGCGCGCGCGCGTGCCAGCGCGACTCCGCCTTGCGTGTCTTCCTGCCCGTCATCTTCTTCGCGCTCCCGGGGTGTTCATGCAATGGCGCGTGCAGCAGGTCGTCGGCCTCTGCGTCGCGGGCCTCGCTGTCTTCGCGCTTGATCAGCAGCCACTGCACCTGGCGTCCCTTCATCGCGGTCCGCACCAGTTTCCATCCCCCGGCCAGCCGCTGGCCATGCAGGACGAAATCGATCTTGCCCGCTGCCAGCGCCTGCAGTGGATCACCCGCGCATGCCCAGGTGCCGTGGTCGAAGACCTCCACGTGACCAGCACCGTAGTGGCCCTCGGGAATATCGCCCTGGAAGCCGGCATAGGACAGGGGATGATCTTCCACTTCCACCGCCAGCCGCTTCTCGCCAACGCGCAGCGATGGCCCTTTGGGCACCGCCCAGCTCTTGAGCACGCCGTCCATTTCGAGGCGGAAATCGAAATGGCGCGAACTGGCGTGATGCAGCTGGATGACGAAGATCGGCCGCCGCTTCGGATCACCCGGCGCCGGCTGGTCGTCCGGTTCCGGCGTCTGCCCGTTGCCGCCGCCGAGCCGACGCTTGCGCCGGTACTGATGCAGCGACATGGATCACCCCGCCTTGCGCCGTGGCGCTGCCTTCTTCGCTGCCTTCTTCGCGGTCTTCCTGCCTGTCTTGCCGGCCGCCTTCTTCGCCGGCGCCTTGCGCGCGGCCGTCTTGCCCGCGGGGGTTCGCTTGTTCGCATCCAGGCTCTTCTGCAACAGGGCCATGAAATCGACCACGTTGGTGGTGGCGTCCTCGCGCGGTGCAGGCTCTTCGTCCACCCGGGTGGTGCCCCCTTTGGCCTTGATCCGTTTGTTGAGCACCTGCTGCAGGCGCTCGCGGAACTCGTCGTGATACTGCGACGGATCCCAGTCGCCAGCCATCGACTCGATCAGCTGCTCGGCCATCGCCGTTTCCTTGCCGGTGATGCGGTACTCGGACAGGGTGCCGGTGGGCAGCTTGAGGTCCTCCGGGTCGACAAGCTCCTGCGGATAGCGGAGGATCATCAGCACCAGGGCGTGCTCGTGCGGCATCACCGCGCAAAGATACTCGCGGGTACGCACGACCACCCGTGCAATGCCGACCTTGCCGGTACTGCGCAGCGTCTCGCGCAGCAGTACATAGCCTTTCTCGGCCTTCTTGCCCGGCACCAGCAGATAGGGCTTTTCGTAGTAGCGCGGATCGATCTGCGCCGCGTCCACGAAGGTCTCCACCTCTACGGTCTCATGGCTTTCGGGCGCCGCCGAACGGATGTCGCCTTCCTCCAGCACGACGTAACTGCCCTTGTCGTACTCGTAGGCTTTGACGATGTCCTTCCACGGAACTTCCTCACCGGTATCGGCGTTGACCCGTTCGAAGCGGATCGGTTTGCGGTCGCGCGAATCGAGCATGCGGAACTGCAGATCGACCTTGCGTTCGCCGGACATCAGCGACACCGGCACGTTGAGCAGGCCGAAGGAGAGTGTTCCGGTCCAGATCGGGCGGGCCATGCGCGCACCTGTGCTTGAGCAGGACCGTCAGCTTCCGGTGCCGGGTGTAAACCACCCGTGTCGATGCCGTGCACGCCGGGTCGGCGCGCAGCATCCCGGCCAGGTCACTGCAGCAGGGGTCTTACCGCCGCTGCCGGAATATGATCCAGCGCGCGCCATGCGTCTTCCACCACCGGCCGCGCCTGCGACCAGCCCAGCCGCGACTGCCCTCGCATCTGTTCCCAATGCTCGGCCAGCTCCTCGCAGGTATCGGCCGCATCCCCACGCGGCCAGTCCGCCGCATGCGTGGTCAGTGCGAAGGCATACACCGGGCACAGGTCACGCCAGTTGCGATGACCGTGACCACGACGTTCCTCGTAATCGCTGAGCATGTACTGGAGGTAATCCTGGGCCACGGCCTGCGGATCTTCGTGGCGACGCGTCCGGCGCTGCGCGGTGCGCTGGCCGAGCGGATCGAGCAGGGCGTTGAACACGGACGGGGCGGGACGTTCCAGGCGGGGCATGACCGGCTCCTGCAGCGGGTCGGGTGGGCAGGAATACCGGCGGCAGCGTTATCCAGCCGTGACAGAGATGTTCATGACGCAGGGTTCGCGGTGCCTTTACCTCAGTGGCGGTGTAGTGGTCCTCCCCATGCGCAGGTACCTGATCATGAGCCGAGAGACCTCCCGAGACCCGCTCCGCGAGAACCGTGCGCCAATTCCCGGCGAGCAGCGCGGCAAGCACGACAACGATGATGCCGACTTCCGTGGCACGGGCGCGCCCTTCTTCGACGCCGCACAGTCCGGCGAGCATCTGCCGGTGAAGCGCGAGGCTGAACAGGCCGCGCTGGACCGCAAGGACGGCGGCGACCGCCATCGGGGAGGGCAGGAGAGCCCGCTCAAGCGACGCGAACGCAAGCAGCACGCCAGCGACAACCAGGACGAGGCGCTGGAGGAAACGTTCCCGGCCAGCGACCCGACGTCACCGTTCGTGCCGGCCAAGGCGCCCGACTGACGGCCCGCAGGCGCCGCCGGTCAGGTCAGCGCCATGACCACTGCAGGCCGACACTGGCGCGGCGGCCCGGGCCGGGCTCGTAGTAGCGGCCATTGCCATCATTGACGATGACCGAGCCGATGTAGGCCTGGTCAAGCACGTTCTCCAACCGGGCGAAGGCCCGCAGCTCACCTCCGGGCAGCCGCCACTGGCGGCCCCCTTCCAGATGCAGCAGGGCGTAACCCGGCGCGCGTTCGTCGGCGAGGTCGTTCACCACGGTATCGCTGCTCGCGGTGGCCTCCACCGCCCACTGCCAGTCCGCGGGCGTCCACTCCAGGCGGGCAAAGGCCTGCTGGCGCGGAACACCCGGCAGGCGGCTGCCGGCATCCACGCGGGTATCGGGCACACGGCAGCCGCTGCCGGCACAGGTCAGATAGGGCGACCGCACCTGTGCCTGCAGCCAGGTCCAGGCCAGCTGCAGTTCCAGCTGCTCGGCCAGCGGCTGCCGGTACTGCAGTTCGATGCCCTGGCGCCGCGTACGGCCGATGTTGCGGTAGGTGCTGCGGCCACCGATATTGCTGGCAACGGCCAGCTCGTCGTCGGTATCTGCGCGGAACAGGCTTGCATCCAGCTGCATTCCATCCTGTGCATGCCATTTGCTGCCGATCTCCAGCGTGCGGCTGCGCGCCGCCGCCAGATCCAGCGCCAGCCCGGCCTGGCCGTCGGCGCGATAGCCCAGTTCATTGAAGGTCGGTGTCTCGAAGCCACGGCCCACGGCGGCGTGCAGGCGCCACTGCGGGTGGGCTTCAAAGCTGATGCCGGCCACGGGTGTGGTGGCCCGGTAGCGGCGGTGGCCGCTGTCGTCCGGGTTGCGGTCGGTGATGTAGCGGTCGTCCGATTCGAAGCGCACGGCACTGTGCCGCACGCCGGCCAGCAGCGACCAGCGCGGACTCCACTGCCACCAGGCCTGGGCGAACTGGTCTACGTTCTGCACGATGTCGATCTGGTCGCGGCGCAGGCGCCCGCGCACGCCCAGCGTGCTGCCGACGAAGTTCTCGTAGCCGGTGCGCTGCTGGCGCTGGCGGTCCGCATTGAGCCCGGCGACCAGGTCCAGCGGTCGGCCGGCCACCTCGCCCTGCCAGCTCCAGCGCGCGTCCAGGCCGCCATAACCACTGTCCAGGTCGATCACACCGCCGGCATGCAACGGGTTGGCCTGGGCCGTCGGCGGGATCGCCAGATACTGGGTGACCGAGCGCTGGCCGGCATAGCCCATCAGCTGCCACCGCTGCGCGCCGGCCTCGCGGCTCCAGCGCAGGCCGGCCTGCTGCTGGCGCACTGATTTGCGGGTGTTGTACTGATGAGCGACGGCGGTGGCCTGGCGCGGGTCGGCCGCGACCTGCGCGCGGGTCAGACCCAGCGGATCCTGCGCATCGGGCGCATCCAGCGCGTTGAGCAGCAGCTCCAGCCGCCCGCCTGCCAGTTCGCCGCCGACGCGGGCGTTGAGCGATTCGCGCCGGGCACGGCTGTGGTCGCGCCAGCCATCGGTACGGAAGTGGTTGGCCGCGATGTTGTAGTCCAGCACCTGACCCGCGCCGCGCAGCTGCGCACCCACGCTCAGGGTCGTGTCCGCGCCCGCGCTGAGCCGCAGCCGCCACGGGTCGCCCGCCCGGCCCTGCGCGCTCCACACCTGCAGCACGCCACCGGAGGAATTGCCGTACAGCGCCGAGAACGGTCCACGCAGCACCTCCACGCGTTCGGCACCCAGCAGGCTGGCGTGCGACAGCTGGCCCTGCCCATCGGGCATGGTTGCCGGCACACCGTCGATCAGCACGCGTACCCCGCGTACGCCGAACGTCGAGCGGGCGCCAAAGCCCCGGATCGACAGCTGGGTGTCCTGCGCGAAGTTCTGCCGGTCGCGGGCCAGCAGGCCCGGCACCCCGCCCAATGCTTCGGACAGCTGCGCCCCGGTGCCGGCGCGGTCAGCATCGATCCAGACCGTGTCCTGGCTGGCGGGCAGGGCGAACGGATCGATCCCCTGCACACGGGCTGCCTGCACCTGCACCGGGGGCAGGGCGGTCGTGGACGGCTCCGCCATCGCGACCAGCGGCGACAGCAGCAGGGCGGACAGGGGCAGGCGATTGCGGCGTGCGGGAGGATTCATGATTCAGGTTGATGGATCGGTCGGCAACGCACGCCATGGTACGGGGCCGCGGATGACGATGGTGGCGGCCAGCCCCGGCAGGCTTTGTTACGATGGGCCGTTTTCGGCCGAAATGCCGCAAGCCGCGTGGCGCAATTCCTCCCCCTTTCCGTCTACCGAACGAGTACCGCCGTGTCCTTCTTTGCAAACGTGGAACTGGTCCCAGGCGACCCGATCCTGGGCCTGACCGAGGCATACAACGCCGACAGCCGCCCGACCAAGGTCAACCTGGGTGTGGGCATCTACTACGACGAGAGCGGCCGCATTCCGCTGCTGCGCGCCGTCAAGCAGATCGAGCAGCAGCTCGCCGCCGAAGCCAAACCGCGCGGCTACCTGCCGATCGACGGCCTTCCGGCCTACACGCAGGCGACGCGTGAGCTGGTGTTCGGCAAGGATTCGCCGCTGCTGGCCGCAGGCCGCGTCACCACCGCACAGACCGTCGGTGGCAGCGGTGCGCTGCGCGTCGGCGCCGACGTGCTCAAGAAGCTGCTGCCGCACGCCACCGTCGCGCTGAGCAACCCGAGCTGGGAAAACCACCGCGCGGTGTTCAGTGCCGCCGGCTTCGAGGTGGTGGATTACACCTATTTCGATCCCGCGACCCACGGTGTCGACTTCGACGGCATGCTGGCCGACCTGCAGAAGCTGCAGCCGGGCAGCGTGGTGCTGCTGCACGCCTGCTGCCACAACCCGACCGGTGCCGACCTCACGGTCACGCAGTGGACGCAGGTCGCACAGCTGCTGAAGGACCGCCAGCTGTTCCCCTTCATCGACATGGCCTACCAGGGCTTCGACAAGGGCATCGAGCAGGATGGCGCCGCCGTGCGCATCATCGCCGAAGCCGGCATCGACAGCTTCATCGTCGCCAACTCGTACTCCAAGTCGTTCTCGCTGTACGGCGAGCGCGTGGGTGCACTGTCGATGGTGGCGCCGACCGCCTCTGACGCCAAGGCCGTGCAGTCGCAGGTCAAGCGCGTGATCCGCACCATCTACTCCAGCCCCTCCACCCACGGTGCAGCGCTGGTGGCCGGTGTACTGACCAACCCGGAACTGCGTGCGATGTGGGAGCAGGAGCTGACCGAGATGCGCGAACGCATCCACGCGCTGCGCCAGGGCCTGGTCGAGAAGCTGGCGGCCGCCGGCGCCCCGCAGTTCGGTTTCATCAACGAGCAGGCGGGCATGTTCTCCTACTCCGGCCTAAGCCGCGAGCAGGTCGAGCGCCTGCGCGACGAGTTCGGCATCTACGCCGTCGGCACTGGCCGCATCTGCGTGGCTGCGCTGAACCAGAACAACCTGGAGTATGTCGCCAAGGCCGTGGCCACCGTGGCCAAGGGCTGAACCCACGCTCCAGTGGCTTGAAGACAAAGGCGCCGGAAGGCGCCTTTGTTTTTGCACCTGCTTTGCCTTTGCCACACCCTCCGCGCTCGCGGCGAACCCTGAAGCGCGTGGGAAGGGGAGGCGATGCAGGATGGCCACGCGCGCAACGCATCTGGAAACGATTACGCCTTCCCGCGCTCACGCACGCAGCGGCCAGACGGGCGACAATAGGCGTTTTCCCGCTGCCGAGACCTGTCCGCCCATGTCCCGTACCTCGTTGACCCGCTTCCTGATCCAGGAACAGCACGCCGGCCGCATCAATGCCGACCTGCGTCAGCTGATCGCGGTCGTCGCCCGCGCCTGCACCAGCATCTCCATCGCCGTCAGCAAGGGCGCCCTCGGCGGCGTGCTCGGCGACGCCGGTACCGGCAACGTGCAGGGCGAGGCGCAGAAGAAGCTGGATGTCATCAGCAACGAGATCCTGCTCGAAGCCAACGCCTGGGGTGGCCACCTCGCCGCCTGCGCCTCGGAGGAAATGGACCACAGCCAGCCGGTGCCGGACATCTACCCGCGTGGCGATTTCCTGCTGCTGTTCGATCCCCTCGATGGCAGCTCCAACATCGACGTCAACGTCTCCGTCGGCACCATCTTCTCGGTGCTGCGCTGCCCGACCAACGTCGAACTGCCGGGCGATGACGCGTTCCTGCAGCCGGGCAGCAAGCAGATCGCGGCCGGCTACTGCATCTACGGGCCGAGCACCCAGCTGGTACTCACCGTGGGCCACGGAACGCATGCCTTCACCCTGGATCGCGAGAAGGGCGAGTTCGTGCTGACCACCGAGAACATGCAGATTCCGGCGGCCACCCAGGAATTCGCCATCAACATGTCCAACCAGCGCCACTGGGAAGCACCGATGCAGGCCTATGTCGGCGATCTGCTGGCCGGCAAGGAAGGTGCGCGTGGCAAGAACTTCAACATGCGCTGGATCGCCAGCATGGTGGCCGATGTGCATCGCATCCTGACGCGCGGTGGCATCTTCATCTATCCGTGGGACCGGAAGGATCCGTCCAAGGCCGGCAAGCTGCGCCTGATGTACGAAGCCAACCCGATGGGCCTGCTGGTCGAGCAGGCCGGCGGTGCCGCCTGGACCGGCCGCGAGCGCATCCTCGACATCCAGCCCGACCAGCTGCACCAGCGCGTGCCGGTGTTTCTCGGCTCGCGCGAGGAAGTGGCCGAGGCGGTGCGCTACCACCACCAGCACGACGCCGCACAGGCCTGAGCCCCGCACTGCGGCCACGCTCATGGCAGTTCAATGACATGACCGTGGGGTGACACCGACGGCGGCAAACGGCACCATCAAGCCCTTGCCGCCGAAGGAATGCACGCATGCACGAGCAGGGCCCGGTCGATTTCATCGAAGTCATCCACAACGCGGTCCCCACGGAGGTCTGTGCTGCCATCGTCGAGCGCCTGCGTGCCACCCGCGGCCTGATGCCAGGTGCCGTCGGCAGCGGCGTGTTCCCGGAACTCAAGCACAGCAAGGACCTGCGCATCAGCGGCCTGGAGGGCTGGCAGGACGTCGACGTACAGCTGCAGCAGGCCGTGTTCAAGGGCCTGCTGACTTATCTACGCCGTTATCCACAGGCGCTGATCGCACCGTTGATGTTGCAGATCCAGGACAGCGACGGTCAGCCGCGACGCTTGTCGGCCGAGGACTTCCCCGACATGCCGGAGCAGCAGCTGGCCGACCTGGCGCGCACCTGCCTGCGCCCGGGCGCGATCAACCTGCAGTGGTATGCCGCAGGCGAGGGTGGTTACCCGTACTGGCACTGCGAGCTGTACCCGAAGGATGCGCAGGCCGAGACGCTGCACCGGCATGTGCTGTGGACGCTGTACCTCAACGATGGATTCGACGAAGGCGAAACCGAGTTCCTGTTCCAGGGCCGCAAGATCGCACCGCGTACCGGCAGCCTGCTGATCGCCCCGACCGCCTTCACCCACACCCATCGCGGCAATCGGCCGCAGGGCGGCGACAAGTTCATCGCGACGAGCTGGATCCTGTTCCAGAGTGCGCATAAGTTGTTTGGGGGTGGGTGAGGCAGAGCCGAGCCCCCATTTCGGGTGATCAAACGCCAGTTCGGTTACACCAAGGCGGGTTATCGAGGTTTGGCGAGAAACACTGCGCAGGTACTCAACCTGTTTGCGCTGTCCAACCTGTGGATGGTGCGCCGGCAGTTGCTTCGGGCATAGGGATCACTCCGACCCGAGGTGCCCGATTGGGCGCTTCAAGGGCAGAGATCAACGGCAGTCGCATGCCCCTGAAGGGCCTGGACCACTCAGATGCTGGAAATTCAGCACTCCGTGGTGATTGTTCAGACCATCCCTAAGAAGAAGCCCCGCGATGGGCGGGGCTTAGTTCAGTGTGCAGGGGCTGATCTCGAGTAATCAATCGTTTTAGTCACGTTCCCGTCTTTGTCATACCACCGCCAGACGCCAACCTGTCGACCGGCTTCGTACTGCCCTCGCAAAATTACGCGACCGTTTTCGACCCCTGTAAATTGGCCGACAATCATTTTGCAGCTTCCGGAAAGTCCGGATTTTCCCCAGGGCTGTATTTCTACCTGCGCTGGCGGAGTGCAAGCAATGCTCTCCTTTTGAAGAACTGCATAGTCCGCATTTCCACCAGATGAGCCGTCACAGGCAGAAACAAAACTGACGAGCACTAAAAAGCCGCATTTGAACATTCTCATCTCAGCCTCGGCTTGTTTTCTCAACAACTAATAATCTCTGGTCGACCGTAAGCTTTCTCCACTCAGATGGGAGAAGAACCAAACTTTCTACTTGAAGAGAATTCCTTCCCGCTCCTTCGTTGTCCATCCCATTCGAATGAAGAACCACCTCAAGATTCTGGACGTGAAGAATATCCAAGCTATGCCTAGCAGAATTGAAATGTCTGAGAAGGGGCGAGGAAGGTTCCAAATTACTGTAATTCCCCCTAGCGACATTACTAGAAATGTGGTCTTTACAATGATTGTCTTTCCGAGAGTAGTTGTCCTCCCACCGCTGTCACTTTCGCCGTTCATGAAGAAGCTCCTGAAACTGGGCACACATCAATTGGCACTTCAAGTGCGTCGATGATGCCATTCTTATCGCAGCTCAACTCAGCACATCCCATTTCAGTTGGTTCCAACAACATGTACCGCACCGAGATCCTACCCAGTACTGTAGACATTTTCGGCACAGTTTGGCCGGCCTTGTTTACATCAAGGCATCCAAACGACGCCTTCCCAACCAAGAGACCTACAACCATCTTCTCCGCCCAGTGAATTAGGGTGGTCGGAGTTTTGGTGATGATCGGGCCGAAAGCAGGCATGTAGCCTACAATGGGATCTGGCGCAAGACCAGCTGAATCAGTGATGGAAATGGGATTTCCAGCTGCGTAGGCATACGTGTTGATTCCCCCCCGCCAACCCAATATCGCAGCGCGTACCGGCAGCCTGCCGCTGGCTCCGACCGCCTTCACCCACACCCACCGCGGCAACCGGCCGCAGGGTGGCGACAAGTTCATCGCGACGAGCTGGATCCTGTTCCAGAGTGCGCAGAGGTTGTTTGGGGGTGGGTGACGCATCACGGACATCGCCGGATAGGTTCTGGCAGGTCGGTGGTCCTGCCAGCGCCTGCTGGAGAGCCGTCGAGCAATACATCCGGTACGCGGCGTAAGGAAAAGGCGACACAGCGGACGACTGACATCAGCGTCAACGATTGCCTTTTCGTCGAGAGCTTCCGAGCGGCGGCCGTCTATACAGAATGACGGCCGCCGCTACTCCGAATATCGCCATGCCAAGACCTACCATGTCCTTCTCTCCCCAGGCCTCGCCTGACAGAATTCTGCCAATAGTCACCACGAGGAAGTTCACCGGAAGCATCAATAGAAATGCCATGCCAAGCCAGAAAAGTGTTTTCATAATTTTTACTTTCCACAATCGCAGGGCGATGCAGGGTCCGTTACGTTATCTTTTATCCCTTTTGCGACTTCGTTCGCGTCCGACAACTTAGCATTTCCTCGTAGCATGTTCCGGATTCCTTTAGTCAGACCTGTGACTGAGTTGAAGTTTGACCCACTCCCAGAAAACCGGGCCACCGTAAAGTAGAGACTTCGCCCCGCATGCGCCCCGTGGATCACGAGGAATCAGGCGATGAAGAAGTCCCGTTTCACCGAGGAGCAGATTGCGTACGCGCTCAAGCAGGTCGAGCTGGGCATGGCGGTTAGCGAGGTGTGCCGCAAGATGGGCATTGAGCCTACCCGGCCAATCAGCTACCCGACCTTGCCTACGGATAAAAAAAGCGCCAGATATCACCAGCGCCGCCTTGCCATGGACTCAGTTCTGTCAACGTGCGCTTGGCTAGCTTGCAGGTGAAATGAAGATCAAATTCCTTCTTCTCTCGTCTATAGGAATTTGCCGCGCCAATCATACCCGTAACTTCCACGACACCTTCGCGGCCAGGCAATGGATTTATGTCAACGGAAATTTCGTCGGAAGTCCAGAAGTCAGCTTTGTACGCAAATCCAGACCATCCACTCGAAAAATGTCCATTTTCCAAGCGAAGCTTCTTCATCCCTAGAGCGTCGGCACTACTCGGGTAACCCGTTATTTTTGTGGAATACTGCGAATCAGCAACGCCTTCCCTTTCGGAGAAGATTCTCAAGGATAGAACAGAGCTTGAGCCGGATCGGAGCTGGTGACCGGAATTCGCAGCCCACAAATTCGATTCGAACTCGTTCAACCCATCAAGAGATAACGTCACAATTTCTGCATCATCAACGATGATGCACTCGTGACTCTCACTCGCCCTGACGCCCCCTTGAGTTCTGCAGGATGCAACAAGAAGCACTAGCAACAGGATTCTAGCCAGCAAGATCATTGGTCACACCCGCACTGCGACTTCCGCTCATTGTTGAAATCGTAGACTTGCTCACGTGCTCGCCGAGTTGCCTCAGGGCTAATATATCGATGATCGTAGCTGTTCGACTTCTCTTGCAACCCTATCGGGCGAGTGAAGTGCAGCCCTTCATGAATTATCGTGTCAAGCAAATTATAGACACCACTCCAATCAAGCACATCCAAGTACCTTTCGTTGAGGTGAATATATCCGTCACCTCCCCGCAGTTGTGCCTCCCCCTCAACACCGCCGCGCGGTATATCGGCCTTTGGCGCACCGGCTCCAAACTTGATATCTGGATTCATCCTCTTTGCGAAGGCAAATGCAGCATCGATATCGCATTGCGTTAACCCGAATGGATCAATTCGGCTAACCGGATTCCCTCCAACATAGGCATACGTGTTGATCCCTCCCGCCAACCCAATCGGATCACTCTGCACATAACGCCCAGCGCTCGCGTCATAGTCACGGAATCCGTTGTACCAGAGCCCACTCTCACTGTCGTAGTACTGCCCCGGGAAACCAATGTTGAGCCCACCGATATCGTCCTTCAGGACGCTGCGCCCGTACGCATAGTTGTACGCTTTCCACACCACCTGCTGCGCCTTGTTGGTCGCGTACTCCGGCCGCCCCCAGAGTGCGCAGAAGCTGTCGGGGGGAGCACCACAAGGAGCTACGTGCTTGGCGTGTGCGTTCGCCCGTATCGCTCCGGTCATCCTGTCGGCGATGAGCACTTTGGCGTTCCGCGAATGGAAAAGCAATGTCGAAGTCCAAATGAGGCTGGCAAGGATGAGTGCTGCAGCTACCCATAGCCACCGTGCGGTCAAAATTCCGGCAACAAGGACAATGCCAATGGGCGCCACAGAAACCAAAGCGATTACGTAGCAGATTGCATATTTAACGTGGCCCAGCTCCGAAATGATTTCGGTTCCGCAGCTTCTACATTCGGTCCTTATCTTCTTCTCGATCGAACGGCGAAGCGGAAGGCCCTGACCCGGAGCACCGCAACTGGGGCATGAAAACTTGAATGGGATTTCAATTCATCTCTCCTCTCCCACCACAGCCGCAGCTGCCAATGCGCCATAACTGTTGTGTGCTGCTTTGATTGCAGATCCGTATGCCGCAAGACCTGCGACCTTAAGTCCAGTTTGGCGACCGAACGCCGAACCAACAGCGTAGGCAACTGCAGTACGAGAAGCTAGCTGTAACGGGGACTTGCTCGCAACTGCAGCCGCCATGGCAGCGTGGAAGCAACGAGAACATCGATGGTTTGCTGCGCCAGTCTCTGCCCAAGGGCGCGGATCTGTCCATGGCCACCCAGGAATATCTCAACCATGTAGCGTGGTTGATGAATACCCGACCGCGTCAGACGCTGGGCTGGAAGACACCTGCAGAGGCCATGAATACCGAACTGCAGGCATCCAGATCACGTGTTGCACTTACAAGTTGAGACCGCCGATATCGGTGCCGTATTTTCTGCATTCGGCCGTTATCTTCTTCTCGATCGAACTGAAAGGTTTGAAACTCGGGCAAAGAGTACAGTAGCGGCAAGGCCTGCGAAATTATGTTTATCTGCAACTCACGAGAAAATTCTTTGCATTCAGAATTTTCTTCATCGGCCGGATATCGACGGCCATGAACATGACGTAACTCGGACCTTCAAGGTCACCGCGATTATATGCGTACAGCATTCTTTCCACGCCATCGCCGGACTCCTGGCCCAAAAGCTCGAATCCATCTGTAGCGGTTACGCCCCTCTTGATGACGCGATGAGAGAACTTTGGGTGACGTCCGATGAAGACTTCCGCGTAATGCCCCTCAGACTCCATAACCCCAAGATCAAAGTCAGGTCCGGGTGGGACCTTTCGAAACTCAACACCAACTGGGAGGTTGGCGCATATCCCATATCGATGGCTGAGTGTGGTGTTACCTTCGGTCGCCTGACAGCCGAGCATCGCCAGCAGAACCATGGAGAATGAAATTCTAGTTACTGCATTGACAGACACGGATTATGGCCTCATTTGAAGGGTCGAGGAGATCCTGTATGTTCTGCTCGGACACGGGACACTGAGATCTCTGCCCATGATTCCGGTCCCATGGTCAGCCAAACCCAACAAGTGACCTGACTCGTGAGCCAATGTCGCGTCTCCCCACTGGCCGGGCATATACCAGACTCCCTCGTTGGCCCAAGGCATCTGCACATACGACTCGCGTGTTCCGGATCGGATGGCGATTCCGTTAGTCGTGGCGGTGTGCCAAACCGGAATGGACTTCACTGTTGTCTTTACGTTGTAGGCCCCGATCTTTCCACTCCAGGCGCTTTCGATCGCCCTCGTTGCCTGCGATATCTGTGCGGAGTTTGCACCCTGGAAGTTGATTGGAATCGAGATACCAACATTGTTTCCCTTTTGACACAGGTACCCGATCAAGCCAAGTGGATCGATCATGCTGATCGGGTTCCCCTCGACATAGGCATACGTATTGATCCCCCCGCCAACTGGAGAGCCGTCGAGCAATACATGTCGCTGTTCCTGTTCGACTCCCAGTAGATCCCGCCATACAGCTTGACGATCCGCCCCCTGACGGTCAGCTCCACCGAGCGTGCCAAGCGGCCATCGCAGAACACCATCAGGCGGTAGTCGGTCTGCTGTCTGTCCATTTTCACTTGCCACTTGTTCTCTGCTGCCTGCTTCAAGAAGAAGGCAGCGACCTGCTCTAGATCAGATTCGAGCTCAGCGTCGAAGACCACCGCCAGGAAGGTGACCTTCTGCAGAATCTGGACATCAGCCGGAGGGAATCCAGAAGGCAACACGAACGTCTTGGCGGCCCCGCGCAAATCTGCTTCCGTTGGCTTCCCATTCCAATCTCCGCCTCCTATCGAACGGCCCATTGAGAGGTAGGTCGCACCTATCAGGACAGCCACCGCCACGTACAGCAGCGACCGGAAAAACGATTTGGTCTTTACCATCCACTTCCCCAACTGCCGTCTCTTTCCGAGATCGGAGATGACTCTGTTTTCCCTTACTTTTCCGCAGATAGAATCTTGCAGTTTGTCAGCGCAAGAATCGCGAAGAACGCCACCGTCATGCCAATGAGCTCAAACTGAATTGAGTCCGGATGACGCTTGCAGGCTTCAAACGCAGGAACGTCCTCCACATGATCAAGGCACTCTCTGACAAGACGGTAGAGCGACGACGCCCTACTGTAGAAATAGACCAAGGCGCCGACACTTGTAGCCCTCGCCGTCAAAAGAAAGATCTTTACAAACTTGGCATTATTCACATTTTTCTTCCAGATCCTGATTGATGTTTCTTCCATAGCTGGTGGTCGCAGCTTCCATGAATGCACCCTATTGTCACCGCGATCGGGGTCTCATCTGGTCCATCCCGCTTGCATCGGCAGCTTTTGTCTTTCCGAAAAATCGAGGTAGACCGAAAGTACAAACCGACAAGTCAGCCCCTGCTTCTGAGCGTTGCATGCGTTGTCAGAACCAACATCTCGAACAGTGCGTAGATTGCCCCCAGTGTCGCCAGATAGCTCCATCCGCTTCCGACGTTTGGACCACAGTATTCCCCGGTGAGGCAGTTGAAGAGATGTCGCAGGATCTGCAGCGCACTCCAGAGGGCTGCGCTGGTAACAGCCAGCATCGATAAAAAGATCGCTCGATTCCTAGTCGCCTAGCTCCGTTTCATGGCTAGCCTCCAGCTCCAGCCATGAACGGAGCGGGAGAATACCTACTGCGCCAAGACCAACGAATCCCAGCAGATTGATGAGAGCGCTCAATAGCAAGTTGCTCATTTTTTCTCCATGCAGTTAACGCAGTAGCATGGGCCGCATCTGGGGTCATCATGTGGAGGGCCTGATGAGGTCACTGCTGGTTGCAGAAGACAATTCGACCGGCGATTAGCCGTAGGTCGCGGATATGGCCCTCGAAGCGATGTCGCCGCGCGCACTGCTCCTTGAGTGCCCGAATAACCCGTTCGACCATCCCGTTCTGCTGTGGACGATGCTGAGTGATGAACTCACCCCACAGGCGCTCCTTCCAAGTACCGCTGCAGAACTCGCTCGCATACCGTGGGAGCAGCTTCTGCAACAGCACTTGCATATCCAGGTACCGAGTAGTTCGATAACGGCCGAGCGACCTTCTCCTGACCTGATGGAATTAATTGCGTGGGACTTATTTATGGAAAATCGCAAATACCAGGCAACATGTGAGACCGCGGAGCCTGGCATTAGCAACCCAATACTTCTCATTCGCCATCCAGCTAGTTAGAGGCTGGGCGGCGCCTGATCGACCATAGCTTTGCAAGCTCTGTGAGCACCAGGGCTGCAACTAGGGCCCACGGGTACTGGCTGAAAACGCCCGTGTACTCCAGAAAAAATAGCGACGGCATGAACAGAATAATTCTAAATGGAGATTGAATAAAAGCGAGGTGTCTCCCTGCATTCCTCCCCTTGATCAACAGGTATCCGGACGCAACAAAAGAAGCCAATAGAGCTACGCTCACCGCAGAAACAATGACTGGAAATGCGCTTCCATACATTTGCTGCGCTTTGATCGCATCTGAAATGTCCGAAAGAACTGGAATCCGCCCCTGGTAGACGTTTGCTCCCACCATAGATGCCAAACCGATGATATCCATCCAGCCCCATACCATCAGCCAAATCGTAGTACTAGACTTGCTCGCGCCTTCAGCCCTCATGGCCCCACTCCGGATTTTTGCATAAGCTCCACGATAGTCATGTTGGTTTGATTTGGCACGCCTGGTTTCCAATGGTAGGAGTAGCCACCAACTGCCCAGCTATCCGGGCCATAAACGAATTTTTGCGTAATTCTACGCTGCGTCCCTTCCCTTATCTCGCGACGGCGCTCACCGCTTTTCTTCTCACCTTCAGGACAATCAATCTTCCACTCCTGAATGACGTCCCTCTTTGTATTCAAAAACTCATTGGGATTGGATCCCGGAATGTTTGATTCCATTCCATGCGAGACTCTGTCGTTCAGGCGATTCAGCCACCATGTGCCATAGTTTGATACAGCGTGATAGTCATATCCGATGGTTACCCATTCCAGCCCCAATGGGTCGACAAGGCTTACTGGGTTGCCATTGGCATAGGCGTAGGTATTGGCCCCACCCGCCAACCCAATCGGATCGCTCTGCACATAGCGCCCGGCGCTCGCGTCATAGTCACGGAATCCGTTGTACCAGAGCCCACTCTCACTGTCATAGTACTGCCCCGGGAAACCAATATTGAGCCCACCGATATCGTCCTTCAGGACGCTGCGCCCGTAGGCATAGTTGTATGCCTTCCACACCACCTGCTGCGCCTTGTTGGTCGCATACTCCGGCCGCCCCAGATGGTCGTTGTGAACGAAGTTCACCGACCCGTTCCTGTCGATGCCAACCAGCTCACCACCGAACCACAGGTAGTTCGTCCAGGTGTTTCCGGTCTGTTCGGCCAGAAGCTGGTTCTGACCTGCATAGAAGTAGCGACTGGTCGAGCTCGCGCTGCTCTTGCCCACGCGCTGCCCTTGGGCATTGAGCAGATAGTCCGTTCGTTGCCCGCCTACGTTGCTTTGAATCATCCGGTTGAACGGGCCGTAGGTGAAGGTCGAGATGCGGCTGCCCGCTGTTTCGCTGATCCTGTTGCCGAGCGCATCGTACTGATACGTACGGGTGCCATCCTGGTTGATGAACTGCAGCATCCGGTTGCTGCTTGCGTCGATGACGTAGCGGGTCGCCTCTGCTTTCGCGTTGAGCGCCGTGTAGTTTCCACCTGCGTCATGGGAAAGCGTATAGGCGATGCCCGCTCGTGTCAGCGTGCTCAGGCGTCCCAGTGCGTCATAGCCCAGAGCCTGGCTGAGGTTGCTCGTCACATCGTCGTTGATCTTGATGATCTCGTTGTCGCCGTTGTAGCGGTATGACGTGCGGCTGAGAGCGGTGGTCTGCTGATTCCGCACCACCTGGGCCTCCAGGCGGCCGCCCTGATCGAACGCGTAGCTGCGCACCAGGCCATTACCAAAGGGCATGCGCTGCCGCGCTCCCAGAGCGGAGTAGACGCTGGGTCCAACAACCTGTTGCGTCACCGTGCCCTTGGTGAGGGTCATGGACCGCGGAAAGCCTCTACTGTCGTAGTCGTACTTCGCGAGCGTGCCATCGGGATAGGTGACGGTGCTGTTCCTCCCGATACTGTCATAGGCGTAGCTGACAGTTCCCTCACTCAGAGTGTTCGCCTGCGAAAGCTGGTCAGTCCGGCTTACCAGCTGTCCTGCGGCGTTGTAGGTGAAGCGCGCGCTTGCACCTGGAGCCGAATGGGCACACAGACGCCCCTTGCCGTTCACGCAGTTGTCGTACGTATAGGTCTGCTGCTGACCCTCAGCATTCTGGCTGGTCAAGCGGCCCAGCCCGTCGTACCCGTAACCGACGGTGCTGCCGTCGTTCAACACCGTCGCAATGCGCTGGCCCGCCGCGTTGTACTCGTGGTCTGTGCGACCCGTGTCCGGACTGGTCTGCGTCCATAGCTGTCCAAATCCATCGGTCTGGTAGGTCGTTACCAGGCCGCGGGGATCGGTCACAGATGCCAGCCGGTCACCCTTGTCGTAGGCAAAGCGTGTCGTTCCGCCATTCGCATCCGTCTGTACGAGCAATCGACCCAGCGGATCATAGGAGTATCGGCTCACCCGGTTCTGGGAATCGGTGGTCTGCACCAGCCGATCCTCCAGATCATACGCATAGCGCACATTGCGCCCCTGATCATTACGCTCGGCGACAAGCCTTCCCAGCTCGTCGTAGTCGTAGTTCACGGCCGAGACGATGGTGTTGAGCCCCATCATGGCCAAAGCAATTGTGGACATGGTCTTGGCTTTCCTTAGCGGGGTTGCTCACAGAAGATCAGGTTGCAGCTTCCTGTATGGTTCTCGGCTCTGATCGTTACCTGTCCCTTAGGTCCCCAGACGGTTGCACCGGATGCGAGCTGCCCGAAGTACTGGAACTGGGCAACTCCGCTGCCACTGTTGACCGGCGAGACGTTGATGGTGAAGGTGGCCACGGCACCAGGAGCCACCGCACTGTTGAGCCCCACGGATTGACTTGTCCGCAACGTCGTCAGCGCCAAGTAGGTGTCACCGGGGTTCCAGACAACGTTGCCGGTGTTCCGGAACTGGAATGTCACCGTGGACGTTTCACCATTGAAGATGTGCTCTGGGCCGGCTGACGCCTGCACCAGCTCAGCAGTACGCGAGATGGTTGGAACGGTGAACGTACCGGACCGATTGATGGCCAGATTGGGGCCGCCCCAGGGAGAGATGCCATGAACATAGAGCGGCTTGCCGCCATGAACGCTTCGTGTATTTGCATCCAATGCAAGTCCGAACCAGTAAGAGCCCTGTGATTGGCAAGCCTCTTTCACATCGTCATTCGGGATCAGCATCCCGGTCACACTGCCAAGGTAGGTGCCGCTGCCTGCAGGTCCACCTGCGTAGACATGAACCGTGGTTGCGGCGTTGACTCCTACCGAGCAGGCCCATCCCTGCACGGAATAGTTCCAGTTCCCATCGTTCATGATCCCTGCAACGTCACCGATGATGTGCGCGGTGGGAATGGAGAAGGTGCTGGAGTTGTCCAGAGCTCGGTTGTACTGCGCGCCCAGCGGAGAATGGCCGTAGAGCGTGATCTTTTTCCCACCCAGCTGCTGGCGCTGTTCCAGCGTGAGGGGGAGCTGGAATCGATATGCGTTTCCTGTTGCCTGGCACGCGGATGCTACCTGGCTCTCGCTGGCAAGGTTCGCCTGTGCACTGCCGAGATAGGTTCCGCCCTCCGCATAGCCATCAACCTGGATGGACGACGCCGAACCCGAGGAGCAGGCCCAGCCTCGCACGAACCAGTTCCATTGTGCGTCGTGGGTGACCTCGTCGATTACACCCCTGACAACGCTCTCGCTGGAATAGTCCGTCT
The DNA here is from genome assembly GCF_059369935.1 of Stenotrophomonas sp. YJH_SMC_36. Lineage (NCBI taxonomy): Bacteria > Pseudomonadati > Pseudomonadota > Gammaproteobacteria > Lysobacterales > Lysobacteraceae > Stenotrophomonas > Stenotrophomonas sp. YJH_SMC_36. The sequence goes on from NZ_JCAFTD010000005.1 coordinate 315,837, forward strand.
GCGCGATTTCAGTGCGTGTGCGATTGGATGCGGTGTCATACGTGTGACGCGTCCACAGCCAGTTGCCGTTCCCAATCGGCTGAACTTCGCTCATCAGGCGCCGGCCAGCGTCGTAGCTGTATAGCGTCTTGATTCCCACAGGTGTGGTGATGCTGGCAATGTCGCCCGTCGCGTTGTACGTCGTTGTGGTCGTTGCCCAACCGGACCCTGTGTTGATCCGGTCTACCAGAACACGGCCGCGAGCGTCATAGGTGATTTCACGGACATCGCCATTGGGTCCGGTGATACGGCCCGGCTGCCCCAGTTCGTTGTAGGCGGCGTACGTCACCCTGTGCCCCAACGCGTTGGTGACACTGGACAGATCTCCCTTCGCATTGAAGGTGGACGTGATGTCGTCCTGCGCCAAGGGGCCATCTTCCTTGACGGAAGCCGTCAGCCCATTGGCGTGGTAGGTATAGGTGTACTGAGTGGTTCTGGCCTGACCATTGACGCCGGCAGCACTGAGATTTCGTGTCGTGACCGAGCTGACGTTACCGCGGCTGTCATAGCTGAAGCTGGTCTCGCGATCACCAACCCGCGTTTCCTTCAGCAGATGCCGTCCCGCCGCATCCCACTGATAAAGCGTGACACGTTCCGCAGCGCTGCCAACGGCCTCGGCCTTCCTCAGCAGATTGCCATCGGGGCTGTAATCAAAATCAGTGACGTTGTCGACAAAGTCGTGAACGAGGTCAGGATTGCCATTGGCATCGTAGGTGCGTTCCTTGTAGCTGGTGGGACAGGTCGTTGATCGGTTGCCGGTCACCGACACCTGTCGTCCGTCCTCATAGGCATACGTTGTCGTGCGGCCAAGTGGATTGGTCTCGCTGACCTTCAGTTTGACCGGACGGGTCCGCTCCCCGGTGGCGGCCAACAGCACGCCTTGGGCGCTCGGGTCGGCGGCGATTTGAACAGGGCCGCCGGGCAAGGACCGGGGCTGGATGCAGATGTTGCCCTGGCCCGGTCTGTACTCACACCAGCCCGTCTCTTCGTTGCCCCGGATGCCGCCTGGATGCACCGGCGCTGGAGGTACCGCCACCGGCGCGCTGCTCTCGATGGCGTAACTGAAGGTGTGCCGCTCGATACCGCCGGCATGTTCCGAGAGCGTTGCTCGCCTGTTGGCATCGTAGGCGAAAGTAGAGTAGCGCACGCCGTTGTAGGACTTGCCGGTGAAGCCACCTGGATATCGCGCGTCCTCGTAGTGGTAGCTGATCGTGGTCTGCGGCGAGCCCGGTAGGGTTGCGCTGGCAAGACGCGCACGTCCCGTGCCGAACGCATTCGGGGTATAGGTGTACTGGTAGACGTTGCCCGCAGGATCCTTGACCTGTGTCAGCGATCCGTTGGACCAGACGAACTGGATGCTGCGGCCGGAGGAATGCGTAACCTTCTGCAGATACTTGTCACTGTACGTGAATGTCCAGAAGACGCCCTGCTCATTGCGAAGCTCGGTAATGTATCCAGCAGCGTCGTACCGCTCGCTGCCCAGCTCCTCGTTGTACAGGGTGAAGCTGCCATCGCTGTTCTTTGTCAGGTAGGCGATCGGCTTGGCGCGATCCTCGTTCCAGCGCCCGTTCGCTTCGCTCCAGACGAACTTGAGCCTGCGTCCGTCCGGCCGCTGTGCCCAGGCCGTCTTCTGCGCGTTCGAGAATGCGATGCTGTAGTCGAAGTTGCTGATCCAGTGGTTGCCAAACAGGCCCGCAGCACTCCAGTGATGGTTGTAGGTGCGCTCCAGGTACAGGCCCATCTCCCCACCGACGGTGAAGTCCCGTTCGATTTCGACCTTGTTGCCGGTGTAGAGCACGACGGGGTTGCCCTTGCGCTCGCCGCAGTCATCACGACGATCGTCGGTTTCCTGTTCCACCGCTGTCCTGGCGGGCATCGACGCGTCCGAGTGGTAGGACACCCCTATGCCAATCGAGATGACACCTGAAGTGCCAACTGATGGACCACGCAGATGGGTAACGGTGATCTTGTCCAGATCCTTGATTCCGGAGTCCCCGTTGTTGTTCTGATAGAAGACCCTGGTTGCCTTTTTCGCGGACGCAGGAGGTGCCAGGAGGAAGCCCGACATCAGCACGGGCAGCAGAAGTGCGGCGGTGGTAGACACGCCTTTCGAACGGAGCTTCATGCTCGCTTTTATTCCTTGTGTTGCCAGATCTGAAGTCGCTTTCGCCTGAACCGTGGGTTCAGGAGGAAGTGGATAGTAATCTGGAGTTCACACAGTTGAACAGAGCGATGTGCGCAGTCGCGATGTCGTATCCGTCGCCGAGGCGCAGATCGTGATCACGGTTTTCCATACGCGTTCCGCAGTAGCCAGTGCCACTACTTCAGAACAACGACCCCTGAGGCGAATCCACCTTCGGCGGCAGTGGCTTCTGGAAGCGGCTGCAATCCAGTTTCGGCCAGTGGCTGTTCTGGGCGTCGAAGCCCAGGCGCTTGCGCGCCAGCTTGAAGCGGTTGTTCAACAGATCCGCATAGACCCCCTGGCCACGCATGCGCGTGCCGAAGCGGCTGTCATAGTCCTTGCCACCGCGCAGCTGCTGGATGGTGCTCATCACGTGCGCCGCGCGATCCGGATGGTGGGCGTCCAGCCAGTCGCGGAACAGCGGTGCAACTTCCAGAGGCAGGCGCAGAAGCACATAGCCGGCAGTACGCGCACCCGCCTCGTGCGCCGCTTCGAGCACGCCTTCCAGTTCACTGTCGTTGATCCACGGAATTACCGGCGCGACCATCACGCCAACCGGAATGCCCGCCTCATGCAGACGCTTCATCGCGCGCAGGCGAGCGTGCGGTGCAGAGGCGCGCGGCTCGAGCTTCGCCGACAGGCGTGGATCCAGCGAGGTCACCGAGAAATGCACGCTGACCAGGTTCTCTGCCGCCAGTGGCGCAAGCAGGTCGATATCGCGCTCGACCAGCGCGTTCTTGGTGATCAGCGAGAACGGATGCTTCGTCTCCAGCATCACCTCGATCAACTGACGGGTCAGCTTGAACTTGCGCTCGATCGGCTGGTACGCATCGGTATTGATGCCGAGCGCGATCGGTTGCGGGACGTAGCCTGGCCGGGACAGCTCCTTGCGCAGCAGCTGCGGCGCATTGGTCTTGGCAAACAGCTTGGTCTCGAAATCCAGGCCCGGCGACAGGTTCAGATAGGCATGCGACGGGCGCGCGAAGCAGTAGGAACAACCGTGCTCGCAGCCACGATACGGATTGACCGACTGGCTGAAGCCCACGTCCGGGGAGGTATTGCGGCTGATGATGCTGCGCGCGGTTTCAGCGCGTACCTCGGTGCGCAGACGGGGGGCCGCGAACTCTTCGCTTTCATCCACTTCCCAGCCGTCGTCCACTGCCTCGCTGACGGTGCTCTCGAAGCGCCCGGCAAGGTGGGAGCTGGACCCTCGGCCTTTGATCGCGATACCCATGTGGGTAGCCTACGCCGCTGCCGTCTCAGCGGCTGCGACAACAGTATTGGCCCCGCCGGGCAGGGTCCGGCGCTACCTCAGAGCAGCGCCAGATAGCCCCGAACGGTCGCATCCAGCCCGTCATACAGGGCCTCGCCGATCAGCGCATGCCCGATCGAGACCTCCAGCACCTCCGGCACGTTCGCCAGGAAGTCACGCAGGTTGTCCTGCGACAGATCATGGCCGGCGTTCACACCAAGCCCCACGGCCTGCGCGCGGCGCGCGGCCGTGGCGAACAGCGCCAGCATCGCTGCGGCGTCGCCTGCGGCGTGCGCTTCGGCATAGGGTCCGGTGTACAGCTCGATGCGATCGGCGCCGACCTCGGCCGCCTGTTCCAGCAGCGGGTTGCCGGCATCGACGAACAGGCTGACCCGGCAGCCCATCGCCTTCAACTCCGCCACCAGCGGACGCAGGCGCTCGCCGTCGCGCTCGAAGTCGAAACCGTGGTCGGAGGTGATCTGGCCATCGCCGTCCGGCACCAGGGTGGCCTGCGCCGGACGCGTCTGCGCGCACAGCGGCAGCAGCCCCGGGTAGCCGTCGCGTGGCGGTGCGAAGGGATTGCCTTCGATGTTGAATTCGACGCCACGGACGCGGGTCAGCGTGGACAGCGCCATTACGTCCTCGGCGGTGATATGACGTCGATCGGGTCGCGGATGCACGGTGATGCCATGAGCGCCGGCATCCAGGCAGGCCTGGGCGGCACGCACCACATCGGGTTCGGCACCACCGCGCGAATTGCGCAGGACGGCGATCTTGTTGACGTTGACACTGAGCTGGGTCATCGAACGGTACTACTTGGAAAGAGGGGACGGATCGTGTTCGTCGCGTTGATCCGCGCCACGGGCCTCGGCCTGCTCACGCAGGCGGCGCAGCTCGTCGGCATCGATCAGGGTTGAGGGATCACTCTGCAGATCACCGAACCGGGCCACGTAGCGGCCACGCACCCAGGCCAGCAGAAAGGCGAGGGCCGCCAGCAGCGCCAGCGCCATCAGCCCCGGGCTGGGGGTTTTCAGCGCGAAGGCGAAACAGCCCAGCGCCGGCAGCAGGTACAACCAGTACATAGTCAGGCTCCCCGGATGATCGCCGCAGTGTAGCGCCGCCTTACAGCAGCGGCGAGGCCAGGCGCGCGAAGGCCTCGGGCAGGCGTTGCAGCCACAGCGAGCGGGCCGCGGCCTGGTCGTGCACGCGGGTAGCCTGCTGGAACTCGGCCTCCAGCAGGCCCGCCAGGGCGGCCACCCGCTCGCGGTCGCTGATCATCATCGACAGTTCGAAGTTCAGGCGGAAGCTGCGATGGTCGAAGTTGGCACTGCCGACGATGCAGACGTCGTCGTCGGCGATGAAGGCCTTGGTGTGCAGCATGCGGGGGCCGTACTCGTAGATCTTCACCCCGGCGTGCAGCAGCTCGTCGAAGTAGGACCGTGCGGCCTGGGTCACGAACCAGGAATCGCTCATCTTCGGCACCAGCAGGCGCACGTCCAGTCCGCCCAGCGCGGCCGAGGTCAGCGCCATCCGCGCGGCTTCGCCCGGCACGAAGTAGGGCGTGACCAGCCACACGCGCTCCTGCGCTTCCTGGATGGCCGCCACGTGGAGCCGGTGGATGGTCTCCCAGCCCGAGTCCGGGCCGGACACCAGCACCTGTGCGTTGATCGAGCCTTCGCCGCGGAGCGGCATGTCCGCCGGCCACATCCGCGCGATGTCGAAATGCGAGTGGTCCTGACCGCTGGCGTAGAGCCAGTCCTCTGCAAACACCAGTTGCAGGCTGCGGACCACGTGACCGCGGATGCGCATGTGCAGGTCGCGATAGGCGTTGGCGTTGCGGCTCTCATCCTCGTCATCGGTGATGTTGATGCCGCCGGTGAACGCGAGGCGGCCATCGACGATCACCAGCTTGCGGTGGGTGCGCAGGTTCAGCCACGGTCGCTTGAAGGGCTTCAGCAGCTGGCGGGGATGGAACCAGACCGCTTCACCGCCGGCGTCGAGCAGCGGCTGCAGGAAGCGTCGCGGCACCGCGGACGAGCCCACTGCATCGAGCAGCAGCCGCACCTGCACGCCGGCGCGGGCACGTTCGACCAGGGCATCACGCAGTGCGGTTCCGGCATGGTCGGGATTGAAGATGTAGTACTCCAGATGCACGTGGTCACGCGCCTGCGCCACCGCTTCCAGCAGCGCGGCATAGGTCGCCGCGCCATCGACCAGCCAGATCACTTCGGTGGCACTGCTCGGCGCCAGTCCGGTGGTGGCCTGGGCGATCTTGGCCAGCTCGGTGCAATCGGCATCGGGCGGGCAGACGTCGCTGTAATGCTCCATCCCCGATCGCGCGCGGCCACGACGCAGGCGCTGCCGCTTCACCTTCTGCGGACCGAGCAGGTAATAGATGAAAAGGCCGAGGTAGGGCAGCAGGGCCAGCGACAGGATCCAGCTCAGCGTGGCTACCGGTTCGCGCTTCTGCAGCATGATCCAGCCCGCCAGCGCGAGCAGGTACAGCAGGTAGGCCACGGCCAGGATCGAACCCAGGTGGGCAATGCCATCAAGCCAGTGGCGGAGGGAGTCGAAGAGGGCGAGCATGCGCCGATCATAGCGGGCGCGTGAAGTCAGAGGGGGTCAGATCCCTTTTCCGCAGGGAAAGGGATCTGACCCCGTCGGGCTTCGCAGGCACAAAAAAAGACGCCCCTGTCTCCAGGGGCGTCTGCAGTCGCGTCATGACTGTTGTGTTGCGGTATTGCGTTTACTGCTGTACGAAGCCGATCTTCTTCATCTGAGCATTCTTCGCGGCAGCCAGAACCTTGGCCATCACGTCGTACTCGGAATCCGGGCTTGCATCGATCCGCAGTTCCGGCTGGTTGGTCGGGTCACGCTGGACCTCCTGTTCCATCCGCTGCTGCAGCTCGCTGGTGCTGATCGGGCTGTTGTTCCACGAGACCTGGTTGCTGGCGTCGATCTTCAGTTCGATCGGCGGCGGCGGTTCGACCAGCTGCGGCGGTGGGTTGAGCACGCGCTGCGGCAGGTCCACGGCGATCGGGTAGGTCATGATCGGCGCGGTCACGATGAAGATGATCAGCAGCACCAGCATCACGTCCACGAGGGGCGTGACGTTGATGTCGGCCATGGGGCCCTTGCCACCACCACTACTGAATGCCATGGCTTATTGCCCCTTTTCTTTGGTCGCGACGAAGCCGACGTCCAGCATGCCCTGCTCCTGCGCGACCTTGGTCAGGTCGTTGATGACGCGCATCTTGGTGGTGCGGTCACCACGCAGGTTCAGCGGCGGCTGCGGGGTCTGCTGGGCGGCGGTCGCCAAGCGCGACTCGAGCGTCTGCTTGGTGATTTCTTCGTCGTTCCAGTAGATCGAGCCGTCTTCCTTGACTGCCAGGGTGATCGGACCGGAGCGCTTTTCGGCGTCATCCGGATTCTGGATCAGGTTGGCTTCCGGCAGATCCACCTTGACCTTGTGGGACATCAGGGGCGCCGTGATGATGAAGATGATCAGCAGCACCAGCATCACGTCCACGAGGGGCGTAACGTTGATGTCGGCCATGGGGCCGCCGCTGTTACCACTACTGAAAGCCATAACGGGCTCCGTCTAGATCTTGATGACTACTTGCTTCGTCGCGGGTGGAAGCGCGCCGCAATCAGCGGACGCGCGAACCGGTGGCGAAGAAGTCGTGCAGGTCGTGCGCGAAGGTATCGAACTTGCTGATGGTCGCGCTGTTGATCTTGCTGAAGAAGTTGAAGGCGAACACGGCCGGGATCGCGACGAACAGACCGATCGCGGTCATGATCAGCGCTTCACCCACCGGGCCGGCAACGGCGTCGATCGAAGCGGAGCCGGTGGCACCGATCTTGATCAGCGCGCCGTAGATGCCCCACACGGTACCCAGCAGACCGACGAACGGAGCGGTCGCGCCGACGGTGGCCAGCAGGGTCATGCCCGACTGCAGCTTGTTGCTTTCGCGGGTGACGGCCTGACGCAGGGCGCGGTCGACGAATTCCGAACGGCTCAGGTTCTCACCCAGGCCACCGGTACCGCCGCCTTCAGCGCGCTGGTGGTGGGCAGCTGCCTGGGCAGCGTCCAGGGCGATCTTCGAGAACGGCTCCGAAGCCGGCTGCTCTTCCATCGCACGGATGGCGTCCTGTGCGTTCGGGGTGTCCCAGAACAGGCTGACGACGCGATCGGCAGCGCTCTTCAGGCGGGTGGCGCGGAAGATGTTGATGACGGTCCAGTACCAGGACATGGCCGACATGATCACCAGGGTCAGCAGCACGACCCAGGAAACAGCGAAATCACCCGGCTTGGTGGTCATTTCGTGGATCAGGTGCTCGAAGCCCATCTGCGACAGGGCGTTGGACGGATTGCCCCCGGCAGCAGCGGCGATGAAAATTTCCTGCAGCATGACGCTTACCTTTGTTGTGTGTGGTGATAAAGGGTGTAGCTAAGCTAAACAATCGAACCGGAGCGGGGGTGGCCCGAAGCCACCCGAACGCATCAGTTCAGCGCAAAGTTGACCGGGACGCGAACGCGACCTGCCGTCTTCTTACCGCCAGATTCAGCGGCGTTGAAGCGCCACTTGCGTGCTGCTTCCATCGCAGCACGGTCCAGGTCGCGGTTACGGCTGGACTTTTCCACCGTGACATTGGTGACGTTGCCGCTGGCATCGACATCAATGATCAGGATCACTTCACCCTGGATACCTGCGCGGAATGCTGCCGGCGGATAACGCGGGGGATTCATCGCCTTGGACGAGATGTCCACGCTGGCCTCGATCGACGCCGGCGGGCTTGGCGGCGACGGCGGGGTCGGCGGAGTGACGATATCGTTCGGACGCGGTTCCGGCACGTCCACGACCGGCGCCTGCGGCGGCGGCGGGACCGGCGACGGCTTCGGCGGCGACAGATTCTTCACCGGCGGCGGCGGAGTATCTGTCGGCGGCGGCGGCGGCGGCGGGGGCGGCGGCGGCGGTGCGTCGACGATGGTCACCATCACATTGCGTTCCTTCTCCGCAGCGGCCTTGGGAGCCACGGCAGGGATCAGAAGCATCATGAAGGCGGCCAGATGCAGGGCGATTACAAACGCGATGCCGACGATGCGAGGCCAGCTCAGCCCCTTGTCATCGGGTTGTTCGTACCGGTGAACGACTAGTTGTTCCGTCATGCGCCAAGAGCTCAATAGTGGGGCCGGGATGCCGGGGGCGGAATCCCTGATCAGCGGTGCATGACACCGCAGGAACCTCCAAGCTTATACCAATCCTGAGCGCCTGCGCATCAACTGAGCAGGCGTTCAGGCGTTATTCCTACTTACTTCAGGTTGATGATTTTCTTGGCATCAGCCTGGTTCTTCACGCCCTTCGCCAGCGCCTGCTGGGCGGCCTGCTTGGCCTCGGGGACGCGACCTTCGGCATGCAGGACGCGTGCCAGGTTCAGGTAGGTCTCACCGTCCTTGGACAGCGGGGCGGCCTTCTGCCACGCATCGATCGCCTGCGGCACCTGGTCGGAGTAGTAGTAGGACTGGGCCAGCGCCAGGTAGACCTGGTAATCCGGCTTCAGGATGCCCTTCTGCAACCCTTCGTTGATGACCGCGATGACGTCCTTTTCCTTGTTCTCGGTGTTGGCATAGATCGAGTACAGCTGCTTGTACTCGCGCTCTTCGGTGAGCTGGCCGCTGCTGCGCAGCTTGTCCATCACCGCGGCGGCCTTGGGCATCTGGTCGGCCTGCATGTACATGTTGGCCAGGTTCAGCTGCGCCTTCTTGTCGTTCGGGTTCTTCGCCGCCAGGGCCTCGGCGGCCTGCACGGCTTCACCGGTCTGGCCGGCCTCGGACAGGGCGGCCATCAGCAGCTGGTTCCAGCTGTCCTTCGGCTCGGTGGAGCCGGCGATCGCCTGCTTCAGCACCGGGATCGCTTCCTGGTAGCGCTCCAGCTGGTACAGCGCCTGGCCCTTGGCGATCAGCTCTTCCGGCTTGGTCGACTTGCTCTCGGCGAAGTACTTGTCCAGGGTGGCCAGGCCTTCGGCGGTCTGGTCTTCCTGCAGCTGCAGCTGGCCCAGCATCAGCATCGACTGGAAGTGGCCGTTGTTGTCCAGGCCGTTGAACTGCAGCACCTGCTTCAGGTAGGCGATGGCGGCGGCGACATCGTCGGTCTGGTAGGCGGCCTGCGAAGCCAGCTGCGCGGCCAGCGACTTGTCGTACTCGTTCGCGGCGCTGTCAGCCAGGATCGCGTCGGCCTGGGTGCGGGTCTCCGGGAACTTTTCCTTGTTGTAGCTGTCTACCAGTTTCTGCAGCTTGCCACCCATCTTGGCCGAGGACTTGGCCGCCGGCTCCTGGCGGGTCGCATTGGGGTACAGCGGTTCGGCCTTGGCCTGCTTGCTGCTGCCGCCGCGGTTGCCACGGTCGGAGGAACGCGAGGACTGCGCGAGCGCATCGGTGACCACGGCGCCGGTCAGGGCGGTCGCGACGAGGACGGAAAGCACAGCTTTGTGTTTACGGAAAATCATCGTTCACCTCGATCGAACCGCCGGATAGCGGCAAAGTCGGACTGTCAGAAAAATCTGAGCCGCCAAACGTATCAGAAACAGATGGCGTGAGAAATCGTTTTATGTGCTGCAATACAGCATGAAACTGCGCACTCATCCGCACTTTGGTCGCAGTCCGGCCGCCTGCGCCTGCTGGTAGACCGGCATCAGGGCAGGGGAATCACGTCGCAGCTCCTGGATCCGGTTGGCCGGATCGGGGTGGGTGGACAGCCATTGCGGGCTGCGTCCGCCGCTGGCGGCCATCATGTTCTGCCACAGGTCCACCGCCTGCGCCGGGTTGAAGCCGGCCTGCGCCATCAGCCGCTGGCCGATCACGTCCGCCTCGCTTTCCTGGGTCCGCGAGCCCGGCAGCAGGAACGCCGTCTGTGCCCCCATGCCGCCAAGCTGGTTGACCGTGCTGGCCGCGCCTTCGCCATAGGCAGCGCCGGCCAGTGCGCCGAGTACCGCCAGGCCGGTCTGCGCGCCCATCTGCCGGGTGATGCGCTCCTCGTGGTGACGGGCGATGACATGGCCGATCTCGTGGCCGATGACGGCCGCCAGCTGGTCCTGGTTCCTGGCTACGGTGAAGATGCCGGTGTTCACGCCCACCTTGCCGCCAGGCAGGGCGAAAGCGTTGGGTTCCTTGTCGACGAACACGGCGGTTTCCCAGCGTACGCCACGGTATTGTGGAGGCAGCTGGGCGACCAGCGCGTTGACCACGCACTGCACGTAGCCGTTCTGCCGGCCGTCCGTGCTGATCTTTTCCTTCTGCTTCGTCTCGGCGAACGCCTGCGCGCCGAGCTGGTCAAGCTGTGCCTGCGAGACGCCACCGATCATCTGCCGCCGTCCGGTCGGCGATGTGGTGGTCGCGCAGGCGCTGACCAGGGTGGTGATGACAAGGGCCAGCAGCAGTTGTTTCATGGGTCCACCCCCGTGTTCATGAGCGCAGTGTGTATCGTCGCTGCTTAATCTTTCGTCAAGCGGACAGCCGTTACGTCGCGCCGAAGAACACCAGCGCCACCAGTGCCACGGCATTGTTCAGGGCATGTGCGGCGATGGCCGCCCACAGCGTTCCGGTACGGCGGTACAGCCAGCAGAATGCAGCGCCCATGCCGCCGTAGACCAGCCAGAGCTGGGCGATCTCGGCCGGGCCGTTGGCGCTGGTGCCGGGAATTTCATGGATCAGGGCGAAGGCAAGGCTGCTCAGTATCATGCCCAGCCAGGGGCGACCGGCCTGCCACAAGCGCCCGAACAGGACGCGCCGGAACAGCAGTTCCTCGTAGGCCGGCGCCAGCACCACCGCGAACAGCATCAGGAACAGCGGAAAGCGCGCGACCGCGTTCTGCATCAGTTCCACGTTGGTCGGCACCGGTTCGATGCCGAACTGCCGGGACAGGAAGGCGATGCCGTTGCTGCCCACTACGATCAGCGTGGCCACCAGCAGCGTCCAGCCCCAGGTGGAGGGCCGGCGCAGCGCGTCACGCGACGCCTGGCGTTCGGCCGCATTGGCCGGTCGTCGCCAGAAATACAGCAGCAGGGCCGCGCCGCCGGTAGCGAACAGCGCCATCAGGATCTGCGCCAGGGCACCCGGCTGGCCCAGTGCTTCGGTCAGGGTGCCGGGATCGGGTGCGGCGCCGTTGGCCTTCGCGTTTGCGTAGCCGACCATCATTCCGCGGTACAGGCCCCAGAACAGGCCACTGATCAGGCTCAGGCCGAACAGGGTGACGGCGGCGATGCCCAGATCGATGAAGAATCCCGCCAGCGGCGAAGCGGCGCGGGGGGCGGCGGTCGCCGGCGGAACCGGCGGCGGTGCGGAAACCGGAGCGGAAGTGGACATCAGATACCTGCGATCAAGGGGCAAGGGCCGGCGCGCCTCCCCGCGCACCGGCCACGTCCCGATTGTGTCAGATATCCAGGTTGGCGACCTTCAGTGCGTTGTCTTCGATGAAGTCGCGACGCGGCTCGACGACATCGCCCATCAGGGTGCTGAAGATCTGATCGGCGGCCACGGCGTCTTCGATGCGTACCTGCAGCAGGCGGCGGGTATCCGGATTCACGGTGGTATCCCACAGCTGTTCCGGATTCATTTCACCCAGGCCCTTGAAGCGCTGGATCTGGCGACCGCGCTTGGCTTCATCCAGCAACCAGTTCTGCGCCTTCACGAACGAATCGACCTCGATCGACTTGGCACCGCGGGTGATGGTCGCCCCCTCGCGTACCAGGCCATGCAGCAGCTTGGCTGCCTGGTGGATCGCGCGTAGTTCGCCGGTTTCCAGGGCCGAAAGCGGCAGCACCTGGATGTGCTCTTCGCCCATGTGACGTCGGGTCACCAGCACGGCCGCGGGGCGCTGTTCATTGGCCTCCTGCAGTTCCAGGCTGAAACGCGGGCTGCCCAGGCTGCCCTGGTTCAGGCGCCTGGCCAGCGCGTCCAGGCCTTCGCCTTGTCCGGCATTGCGCAGGGTGTCCAGTTCCAGCGGCATGAAGTCGACCAGCGCTTCGAGCAGGTTGCGATCATAGCGATGCGCATTGCGTTCGATCGCGTCCTGCGCGGAGGCGTAGGCCAGCAGCAGCTTCTCCAGGGCAACGCCCTCGATGCCGGGCTCGCCGGCGGCCGGCACCAGCGACGCGTTTTCCACCGCGCTGCTGGCCAGATAGCTGTCCAGCGCCGGATCATCCTTCAGGTACAGCTCCTGCTTGCCCTGTTTGATCTTGTACAGCGGCGGCAGGCCGATGTAGACGTAGCCGCGCTCGATCAGCTCCGGCATCTGACGGTAGAAGAACGTCAGCAGCAGCGTGCGGATATGGGCGCCGTCGACGTCGGCGTCGGTCATGATGATGATCTTGTGATAGCGCAGCTTGTCCGGGTTGTACTCATCACGGCCGATGCCGGTACCGAGCGCGGTGATCAGCGTACCGACCTGGTCGGACGACAGCATGCGGTCGAAGCGCGCACGTTCCACGTTGAGGATCTTGCCGCGCAGCGGCAGTACCGCCTGGTTCTTGCGGTTGCGACCCTGCTTGGCCGAACCACCTGCCGAGTCACCCTCGACGATGAACAGCTCGGACAGCGCCGGATCCTTCTCCTGGCAGTCGGCCAGCTTGCCCGGCAGGCCGGCGATATCCAACGCGCCCTTGCGGCGCGTCAGGTCACGAGCCTTGCGGGCCGCTTCGCGCGCGCGCGCGGCATCGACGATCTTGCCGGCAATCGCCTTCGCTTCGTTCGGATTCTCCTGCAGGAATTCTTCCAGACGCTGGCCGAAGGCACTTTCCACGGCCGGACGCACGTCCGAGCTGACCAGCTTTTCCTTGGTCTGGCTGGAGAAGCTGGGATCGGGCACCTTCACCGACAGCACCGCGATCATGCCCTCTCGCATGTCATCGCCGGTCAGGTTGATCTTTGCCTGCTTGGCGATGCCGTTCTGCTCGATGTAGTTGTTGAGCACACGGGTCAACGCACCGCGGAAACCGGCCAGGTGGGTGCCGCCGTCCTTCTGCGGAATATTGTTGGTGAAGCAGTACATCGTTTCCTGGTAGGAATCGGTCCACTGCAGCGCCACTTCCACGGTGATGCCGTTGGATTCGCCGCTGACCGCGATGACGTTCGGATGCAGCGGCGTCTTCAGCTGGGCCAGATGCTCGACGAAACTGCGGATGCCGCCTTCATAGTGGAAGTCGTCGCGCCGGCCATCGCCGCGTTCGTCCGCCAGCACGATCTTGACGCCGGAGTTCAGGAACGACAGTTCACGCAGGCGACGGGCCAGGATGTCGTAGTGGAATTCGACGTTGTCGTGGAACGCGACGGTCGACGGCCAGAAGCGCACGGTCGTGCCGCGCTTGGTGGTGCTTTCCAGCTTCGCCAGCGGGCTGACGGCAGCGCCGTTGCTGAATTCCTGCTGGTAATGGAAGCCGCCCTGGAATACGTCCACCAGCAGCTTCTGCGACAGCGCATTGACCACGCTGACACCCACACCATGCAGGCCGCCGGAAACCTTGTAGCTGTTGTCGTCGAACTTGCCACCGGCGTGCAGGACCGTCATCACCACTTCGGCTGCCGAGACTTCGCGGCCCAGCTTGGCGCTCATCTGCTCATGCTTGCCGACCGGAATACCACGACCGTTGTCGGAGACCGAAACCGAACCGTCGGCGTGGATCGTCACCGCGACATGGTCAGCATGACCGGCCAGCGCCTCATCGATGGAGTTGTCGACCACCTCGAACACCATGTGGTGCAGGCCGGTACCGTCATGGACGTCGCCGATGTACATACCGGGACGCTTGCGGACAGCCTCCAGGCCTTCCAGGGCGGTGATGCTGTTGGCGTCGTAGTTGCCATTGTTTACCGGGGTGTTCTGTTCGTCGCTCATTGCGCTTGCCGTAGGCTCCGCAGGTCGGGCACCACAGGAAGCGGTGCGCCGAGAATGAAAGGATTGCAACCCGAATTATACCAGCCAGGGTCGAGCGGCCCTGTTGTACGCACTATGGCACAGCCACGATCTGTCCATGTTCCACGTGGAACCGGGTAATGTCGGTCAGCGCCTGCAGCGCGGCCGGCGTTTCGGTTGCCGTGACGAAGATCTGCGCCGGGCCGGCAAGCAGGCGCTCCAGCACCCGCGCCTGGTGGGTGCGATCCAGTTCGGAGGCCAGATCGTCCAGAGCAATGACCGGCCATTCCCCGCGCTGTTCCGCATAGTCTTCGGCCTGGGCCAGCAGACACGCCAAGGCCGTCAGTTTGGCCTGGCCGCGCGACAGCGCGTCCCGCCCTGGAATATGGCGGAAGTCCACGCTCCAGTCCGCCCGATGGGGCCCAACGGATGTATAGCCCGCCTGCCGGTCCCGCTCGCGTGCCAACAGCAGTGCATCGGCCAGCGGCAGCTCGTGACGGCGCCATCCCGGACTCAGGTCCAGCGCCTGGATACCCAGCTGGGGGGCAAGACTGGCCGCCAGCGCGATGGTGCGCTCCTGCAGCCGCTCCAGATAACGCTGACGTCGGCTGGTCAACGGTTCGCCGGCCTCTGCCAGTTCGTGATCCCACGTATCGAGCATCCTTGCCGGCCCTCCCTGCTTGAGCAGGGCATTGCGCTGCTTGAGCGCCCGTGAGTAGCGGCGCCACAGGGACAGAAAATCCGGTTCCACGTGGAACAATCCCCAATCGAGGAAACGGCGACGGGGTTCACCACCACCGCTGACCAGAGCATGGCTGCCGGGCTCGAACGTCACGACCGCCAGTGCAGCACATAGATTGCCGAGCTGGCTGACATCTTCACCATCCAGACGTCCCTTCCAGTCCTGTCCAGTATGGCGGAGACCGGCCTTGCGGCGGTGTGGCGATGACTGGGCGCGCTGTTCCTCCCATTCCACAAAGATGTCCAGCGCATCCTGGCCCTGGCGGACCAGGCCGTCGCGCACCCGACCACGGAAGCTGCGCCCGTAAGCCATCAGATGCAACGCCTCCAGCACACTGGTCTTGCCGGCCCCGTTATCGCCCGTCAGCAGATTCAATCCCGGTTGTGGCGACAGATCCACCACGTCGAAGCGGCGCAGCTTGTGCAGGACGAGGCGACGGATCTGCATGGGGCGCGAAGGACCATCCGCACGAAGCGGTAGAGGGGCAGGGAATCCATCAGCTTACTGCATCGGTCAAGTCCGCCGTTGGCGTCAGGCTATCGCCGTGCAGACCATGGCCGGTTGCGGACGTGTCCTGACGGGCCTACTGACGACGGCCCGCAAAAAACCTGCCGCATTTCCTTGAAATCTGCGCACCAACACCCGTGGCGGTTCCACAGATTTCAAGAATTTCAAGCCAGCGGTTTCACGCTATGCACAGCGGCCCGGTATTACCTATACACAAGGTATGGGCAATCTGTGGATAAAAAAGCCGCTTTGGCCCTGCCTGAAATCTATCCACAGGTTCCCCCCCAGCCCCAGGCGCCGATATGCAGGGGGTTTCAGCGCATTAAAAACCAATAAAATCAACGAGATGACCCTGTTTTCCACGAAATCTGGCTCTACCATCACCACCAGGCTTTAGATTTATACCCAGATTTAGAAGCTAGGAAGGGCAGACAGCGCCTGCAACGACGTCTGTGGATAGTCGCGTCAGCAACAGGAGCAACTACGCGGATCCGGGCAGGCAGAACAGCTATAGGGATCTGCCACACCGGGGACTGGCCCCTTGCAGCACGATGGAGAAACGGGATGCTCCACGTGGAACCCACCAAAAAAAACGCCCGGAACGTTCCGGGCGTCTTCTGGTTCCACGTGGAACAGCGCAACTGTCAGAGCCGCAGCGGCATCACAACATGGCGGGACTTCTCGCTGCTGGACTCGCGCACCAGCGCCGACGAATTGGAGTCGCGCAGCTGGATGATGACCTCTTCGTCGCGCAATGCGGACAGGGCGTCCAGCAGGTAATTCACATTGAAGCCGATGGCCAGATCGCTGACGGTGGTATCGGCTTCGATCTCTTCCTGCGCTTCTTCCTGTTCCGGGTTATGCGCGCTGATCTTCAGGTTGCCCGGCGAAACTTCCACGCGGATGCCGCGGTACTTCTCGTTGGACAGGATGGCCGCACGCTGCAGCGAGGCACGCAGTGCCTCACGGTCGACCTTCACCTCGCGGTCGGCACCAATCGGAATCACGGCTTCATAGTCCGGGAAACGACCATCAATCAGCTTCGAGGTGAACGTGACATCGTCCCGCTTCACGCGCACGTGGCTGCGGCCTACCTCCAGCTCGATCTCCCGGTCGCCGCTCTCCAGAAGGCGCTGCAGCTCGGTCACGCCCTTGCGCGGCACGATGATCTGTCGCTTGGAGCCGCTGGGCTTGGCCAGATCCGTTTCACACAGGGCGAGGCGGTGTCCGTCCGTGGCCACCGTACGCAGCGCATCGCCACGCAGGTCGAACAGCAGGCCGTTGAGGTAGTAGCGCACGTCCTGCTGGGCCATCGCGAACGCAGTGCGTTCAATCAGCTCCTTCAGGGTCGCTTCGCCGATCGCCACGCGCTCGGTGGCTTCCACCTCGTCTACCGACGGGAAGTCGTTGGACGGCAGCGTTGCCAGGGTGAAGCGGCTGCGACCCGCCTGCACGGTGATCTTGTCACCGGTCTGCGAGACGGTGATCCGGCTGCCATCGGGCAGGGCGCGGATAATCTCGAACAGCTTGCGCGCCGGAATGGTGGTTTCGCCGTCCTGGGCATCTTCAACCGCGATCCGCGACACCATCTCCACTTCCAGGTCGGTACCGGTCAGCGAAAGCTGGCCGTTCTGCACCTGGACCAGGAAATTGGCCAGAACCGGAAGGGTCTGGCGGCGTTCGACCACGTTGACGACCTGTGCCAACGGCTTGAGAAAGGCTTCGCGCTGCAGTGTGAAACGCATGTGGTTCCGTGCCCCTATGCTTTAAAAAATGTGGAATAAATCAAAAGCTTGGTGGTGCTGGTAGAGACAGAATCGCTGGAAAACAACGTTAAGTCTTTGTAATAAAAAGGATTTCTGGCCTCGAAACCCTCTGTATTACCGCCCCCCAGAGGGTGGGGAAAGCTGTGGATAAATTCCGCGCGTTGTCAGGCGCCTTTTTTATCCACAACTCATCCCGCGCTTGCTACCGGATTCTGCACCGTTTTGTGCGATGACGCCTCATCGGCGTCCGTGCATCATTCGCTCAGCTTCCGGATCAGCTTGTCCCAGTCTTCGCGGAGCTTGCCGTCGGTTTCCATCAACGTCCGGATCTGACGGCAGGCATGCAGCACCGTGGTGTGATCGCGACCGGCGAATGCGTCGCCGATCTCGGGCAGGCTGTGCTCGGTCAACTCCTTGGTCAGGGCCATGGCGACCTGGCGCGGACGGGCCAGCGATCGGGTGCGGCGCTTGGACAGCAGATCCTTGATCTGCAGTCCGTAGTAGTCGGCAACGGTTTTCTGGATGTTGGGAATGCTGATCGCCTGCTGCTGGGCGCGCAGCAGGTCACGCAGGGTTTCCTGCGCGAACTCGGTGGTGATCGCACGGCCGGTGAAGTTGGCGCGGGCGGTCAGGGTATTCAGCGCGCCCTCGAGGTCGCGCACATTGGAGCGCATCTTCTTGGCGATCAGGAACGCAACATCATCGGGAATCTCCGCACCGCGTTCGCGCGCCTTGGCCAGCACGATCGCCGCACGGGTCTCGAAGTCAGGCGGTTCGATTGCGACCGACAGTCCCCAGGCAAGCCGCGACTTGAGGCGTGCTTCCAGCCCTTCGACCTCACGCGGGTACCGGTCACAGGTCAGGATGATCTGCTGCTTGCCGTCGAACAGGGCGTTGAAGGTGTGGAAGAACTCTTCCTGGGTGCGATCCTTGCCGGCGAAGAACTGGATGTCGTCGATCAGCAGCGCGTCGACCTGCTGGAACTGGCGCTTGAACTGATCCATGGTCTTTTCCTGCAAGGCCCGGATCATCGCGCTGAAGAACTGTTCCGAGCGCAGGTACAGCACCTTCGCACCCGGATTGGCCTGGCGCATGGCGTTGCCGGCGGCGAACATCAGGTGGGTCTTGCCCAGTCCGGTGCCTCCGTACAGCAGCAGCGGATTGTGTGCGCGATCGCCCGGTTTCTGCGCTGCCTGGAACGCAGCGGCGAGGCCGAGCTGGTTGCTGCGGCCTTCGACGAAGTTGGCGAAGGTGTAATGGCTGTCCAGATTGCCGGCGAACGGCACCTGGGGTTCGCTGGCTGCGTGCGCCGAATGCGTGGAAACCGGCGTGGTCTGCGCCTCTACCGGGCGCGGACGGGAGCCGATTTCAAGAAAAACGTCGCTGAAACCAGCGAAATGCGCCAGCAGCTCGCGGATGCGCGGCAGGTACAGCTCGCGCACCTGGTCGACGATGAAGGCATTCGGTGCATACAGCACCAGGCTGTCCACGCGCAGATCGGCCTGCAGCGGCTTCAACCAGGTGTGAACGTCTTCAGGCGGGAACTCCGCTTCGAGGCGTTCGAGACTACGGGACCAGGCATCCATCAGCAATAATCGTCCGATGGCCGGGGTGGGGGCGCGACAAGGCGCCCAAACACAGGCCGGAAAGGGGGGAAATGGATGGCTCAGACTACCACCGAGCGCCCGCCTTCGGAATGCTTGTCCCCTACTTATTCACAAAAACATCCACAGCTATTGCACAGGCCGGTGAATTCGCGTAGTCCCCAGGGCTTGACGCGGGGTGGGGTACCTCTCTAGAATTTCCGGTTCTTTCCGTCCCATTCATACGAGAGGCCCCAATGGCCACCAAGCGCACCTACCAGCCCAGCAACCTCAAGCGTAAGCGCGACCACGGCTTCCGTGCCCGTATGAAGACCGCTGACGGCCGCAAGATCCTGTCGCGTCGCCGCGCCAAGGGCCGCAAAGTCCTGAGCGCCTGATTGCCATGCCGCACATCGCGGCAGACGCAATCCCTTCGACAGTGAATACTGCAGACCCGCGCAAGCGATTCCCTCGCTCTGCGCGGGTTCGCACGCGTGCCGAATACTCAACGGTCTTCAACGGCGCCCGCCGTGTGTCCGATCCGCTGATGACCCTGCACTGGCTGCCGGCTGACCGGCCGGCCAGGCTGGGTCTGGCGGTTTCCCGCAAGGTCGATCCGAACGCCGTCGGGCGCAACCGGATCAAGCGCGTCCTGCGCGACATCCTGCGTCAGACACGAACCGATATCCAGCCAGGCGACTTTGTCGTCGTGGCCCGTAGTGCTGCGCGTCACGCCAGCAATGACGACATCCGCCAGGCCTTCCTGCGCCTGCTGCGCCGCCTGCGTGCATTGCCCGCGCCGGGCGTGGACGGCACAATGCCGCCGCCTGATGGCATCGCAACTCCCTCTTTGACCGAGCCGGCACCGCGTTCCGGCCCCGCCGAGCCTGTCCGCTGATGAACCAGACCCGCGTATTTCTCATTTTTGCCTGGCTGATGGTGGCCGTGCTGCTGTGGATGGAGTGGAGCCGCGAGCAGGCCGCTCCGACCCCTGCTCCGACGACCCGTTCTGCCCCGGCCGCGGCGCAGACCGTGCCGGGCGCCGCCGCAGGCAGCGTTCCCAGCGCCCAGGTGCCGGCGGCCCCAGGCCAGGCGCCCACGCAGGCCCAGGCCAGCGCGACCCCGGCCGCCCAGCGCGTGACCGTCACCACCGACGTCCTGCGCCTGGTACTGGACGGGGGCCGCGTGCTCGACGCCGAGCTGCTGCAGTTCCCGCAGACCAAGGATGAAGGCAGCCCGCCGGTCCGCCTGCTGACCGAAGATCCCGCGCATCCGTACAGCGCGATCAGCGGCTGGGCCAGCCAGGACAAGAACGCCCCGGTGCCCGGCGCCGACGGCTTCAAGCTGGTCGGTGACACCCGCGACTTCGTGCTGGCCAAGGGCCAGAACGAACTGCAGATCCCGTTCGTGTGGACCGCCGACAACGGCGTGACCATCAAGCGCACCCTCACCGTCTCGCGCAACGAGTACGCCGTGCGCTTCAAGGATGAAGTCAGCAATGCCGGCGCCACCACGTGGAACGGCTACGTCTACCGCACCCTGGACCGCACCCCGACCATCCTGTCGCGGAGCATGACCAACCCGGATTCCTTCAGCTTCAACGGTGCCACCTGGTACGACAACGACAAAAAGTACCAGCGTCGTGCGTTCAAGGATTACCTGGAGGACGGTGCCCTGAACCAGACCATCACCGGCGGCTGGCTGGCGATGCTGCAGCACCACTTCTTCACCGCGTGGATCCCGCAGAAGGACCAAGCCGCGCACTACGTGCTCTCCCAGCGTGATGGCCGCGATCAGATCACCGCCAACGGCCCGGCCTTCACCCTGGCCCCTGGCCAGTCCACCAGCACCGAAGCACGCCTGTGGGTGGGCCCGAAGCTGGTCAACCAGATCGCCAAGGAAGACGTGCCGGGCCTGGACCGCGTGGTCGACTACAGCCGCTATTCGCTGCCTGCATTGATCGGCCAGGGCCTGTTCTGGGTGCTGAACCAGGTGCACAAGCTGGTTAACAACTGGGGCTGGGCCATCATTGGCCTGGTGGTGCTGCTGAAGCTGGTGCTGTACCCGCTGTCGGCCGTGCAGTACAAGAGTGGCGCCAAGATGCGCCGCTTCCAGCCGCGCATCCAGCAGCTGAAGGAACGCTATGGCGATGACCGCCAGAAGTTCCAGACTGCGATGATGGAGCTGTACAAGAAGGAAAAGATCAATCCGATGGGCGGCTGCCTGCCGATCCTCATCCAGATGCCGATCTTCTTCGCCCTGTACTGGGTGCTGGTGGAGTCGGTCGAACTGCGCCAGGCGCCGTGGCTGGGCTGGATCCAGGACCTGACCGCGCGTGACCCGTACTTCATCCTGCCGGTGATCAACGTGGCGGTGATGTGGTTCACCCAGAAGCTCACGCCTGCGCCGGGCATGGACCCGATGCAGCAGAAGATGATGCAGTTCATGCCGCTGGTGTTCGGCGTCATGATGGCCTTCATGCCGTCCGGCCTGGTCCTGTACTGGGTGGTCAACGGCGGCCTGGGCCTGCTGCAGCAGTGGTGGATGACCAAGCGCCATGGCGGCGACCCGGTCCCGGCCACCGCCGCATCGGCTCCGGTCAAGAAGAAGTAATCGGTAGAGTCGGCCGCTGGCCGGCTGACCGCAGCAGAAGCCCGCCGTAAGGCGGGCTTTTCGCATGAGGCGGTAGAATTCCGCGCGTGCGCAACCGGAGACGTTCCAAGCGATGAATGAGGCAGCCCGCACTGACACCATTGTCGCCATCGCCAGCGCGCCAGGTGCAGGTGGCGTCGGCATCCTGCGCCTGTCCGGCCCGCGCGCCGCCGCCATCGCCAACGCACTGGGCGCAACCGGCCTGCGCCCACGTCACGCGCATTACGCACGTCTACGCGACGCCGACGGCGAGGTGATCGACGATGGCATCGTGCTGTGGTTCCCGGCACCGAACAGCTTCACCGGCGAAGAAGTGGTGGAACTGCAGGGCCATGGCAGCCCGGTGTTGCTGCAGCAACTGGTTGCACGCTGCATCGCGCTCGGCGCGCGGCAGGCGCGGCCCGGTGAGTTCAGCGAGCGCGCCTTCCTCAACGGCAAGCTCGATCTGGCCCAGGCCGAGGCCATCGCCGATCTGATCGCTGCGGGCGACAACCGCGCCGCGCGTGCTGCCCGTCGCTCGCTGGACGGGGTGTTCTCGCGGCGCATCGACGCCGTGGTCGAGCAGCTGGTGCTGCTGCGCGTGCATGTGGAAGCGGCCATCGATTTTGTAGATGAGCCGCTGGATACGCTGGGCGGCGCGCAGGTGCGCCGCGGGCTGGAACTGGCACGCAGCGACCTGGCCCTGCTGCGCCGCGATGCCGAGCGTGGCCGCCGCCTGCGCGATGGCCTGCACGCGGTGCTGATCGGCCCGCCCAACGCCGGCAAGAGTTCGTTGCTCAATGCGCTTGCCGGCAGCGAACGCGCCATCGTCACCGACATCGCCGGCACCACGCGCGACACGCTGCGCGAGACCATCCGCCTGGATGGACTGGAGCTGACCCTGGTCGATACCGCCGGCCTGCGCGACGGTGGCGACGCCATCGAACGCGAAGGCATGCGCCGCGCGCGCGTGGAGATCGAACGCACCGACCTGGCGCTGATCGTGCTGGATGCACGCGATCCGGCGGCGGGAGAGGCGGCCATCGGCGAAGCGGTGAGGGCTGTGCCGCACAAGGTCTACATCCACAACAAGTCAGATCTGCTGCAGGCCGGCCCCACCGTGGACGATCCGGACCGTGTGTTCGTTTCGGCCGCCACCGGTGCAGGACTCGACGACCTCCACGCGCGCCTGCGCGCGATCGCGTCGGCAGGCGCGGGCGAACAGGTGGACGGCGAGTTCTCCGCGCGCACCCGCCACGTGGATGCAATCGAGCGTGCGCAGGAACATGCCCGTCGCGCTGATGGCGAGCTGGCCCACGAACACCTGGAACTGGCAGCCGAAGAGCTGCGCCTGGCGCATGACGCGCTGGGCGAGATCACCGGGCAGATGAGCGCCGATGACCTGCTGGGACGGATCTTCTCCAGCTTCTGCATCGGCAAGTAAGCCGGGGTCAGATTCCCGCAGGGGCTCTGACCCCGTTTGCCACATGGGGTGACAGCCGCTGCGGGGATCCGACCCCAGGTCCCCCACCTGTCACATTGCCGCCGCATACTGCCGCCCATCACCTACCGTTGGGGGACGTTGCAGTGAAGTCGTGGGGTTGTGCGTTGCTGTTGTCGCTGGCCGTGGCACCATCGGTGGCCATGAGTGCTGAATCCTCTCTCCCGGCTGCGGCCAGGGCGTCGGTCTATGGTCATCGCGGCGCCAGCGCGCTGCTGCCGGAACACACCCTGGCTGCGTATGCACAGGCCATCGCCGACGGAGCCGACTACATCGAACCGGACCTGGTGATGACCAGGGACGGGGTGATGGTGGCCCGCCATGAGAACGAGATCGGGGGCACCACCGATGTCGCCTCGCATCCCGAATTCGCCAGCCGCCGCACCCGCAAGGTCATCGACGGGCAGACGGTGGACGGATGGTTCACCGAAGACTTCACCCTGGCCGAGCTGAAGACGCTGTACGCGCGCGAACGCCTGCCCGACCTGCGCAGCACGGCCTACGACGGCCAGTTCCGCATCGCCAGTCTCGATGAAATCCTCGCCTTCCTGGTCCAGCAGGCCGGCCGCGCCAATCGAGGCATCGGTCTGGTGCCGGAGATCAAGCATCCGACCTACTTCCAGTCCATCGGTCTGCCGATGGAAGACAAACTGCTGGCCGCGCTGCGTGGCAATGCCTACACCAACGTCGGTCCGGTCACCATCCAGTCCTTCGAGACCGCCAACCTGCGTTACCTGCGCAGCAAGATCCCGCAGGACAGCAACATCCGCCTGCTGCAGCTGTTGTGGAAGGGCGATACCCAGCCGGCCGACGTCGCCAAGGCCGGGGGCACGCTGACCTATGCACAGATGATGACTCCAGCGGGCCTGAAGGACATCGCGGCCTATGCCGATGGCATCGGTCCTGAACTGCGCTCGATCATTCCGCTGGACGCCAACGGTGCGCTGGGAACGCCGACCGCGCTGGTGCGCGATGCGCACGCGGCCGGCCTGATGGTGATCCCGTATACCTTCCGCCCGGAGAATCAGTTCCAGCCCAGCAACCTGCGCAGGGGGGCGGACAACGCGCGCAACGCCGAAGGCTCGATCGCCGAGATGCGCGCCTATCTGGCCACCGGCATCGATGCGTTCTTCACCGATGACCCGGCGCTGGGCCGGCAGGCGGTGGATGGCACTGGCGCGGCGGGCAACGCGGCGAACTGACACGTCAACGCCGCCGGGCATGGCCCGGCGCTACCCGGGTGCCGGGCCATGCCCGGGACCCATCCCACCTCAGCCGCGCGGTTCGTCCGGCCGCCGGAACGGGATGACCACGTAATCCTGCCCTTCGCGCGGCTGCCACAGGACCGGCACACGGTGTGGCGACGGCGGCTCCAGTTCATCGTCGGCCAGCGGTTCTGCGTTGTCTTCCTCGTCCTCCCAGCTGTAGCGCGGACGCGGTGGCAGCGGGTCGGCGGTGCGGAACAGCAGCGCTGCGATGATGCCGGCGAAGGCGCCGCCCATGTGCGATTGCCAGGACACGCCGTCGGCATGCGGCAGGATGGTCATCAGCATGCCACCGTAGAACAGCATGCCGATCAGGCCGGTGGCGATGGCGGCGCGGTCGCGACGCAGCAGGCCGAGGCCGGCGAGCAGGAACATCAGACCGTGGGTCACGCCACTGGCACCCAGATGGACGCTGCCGGGATTGCCCAGCATCCATGCGCCCACACCCGATCCCAGCCAGAGCAGGGGCAGGGCGCGGACGGTGGCCCTGGGATAGACGCTTCCGGCCAGGGTGCCGAGGATCAGGATCGCGATGCTGTTGGCGGCGATGTGCTCGACCGAGGCATGCAGCAGCGGGCCGCCGAGCAGGCCGAGCAGGCCCTTGGCTTCCAGCGGCGCTACCGCCCAGGGGCGCCAGTCGAACGTGCCCTGCAGGGCGAACACGACCACCAGCACCAGCACGGCGGCCAGGCTGACATTGAACGCCCGCAGGATGCGGAGGCGGTCGTTACGGGGGGCCGGCACGTCGCCGGCGGGCAGGGGCGCGTTGCTGTTCATACCTCAAGCAATGGCGGTGGCTGGCGCGAAACCAAGGCCACCGCTGCGGGAGAGTGGAAGCGGCCAGCGGGACAATCCCGCTGGCCATGTCTGCCAGCCGCGATCAGGCCTGGCCTTCGCCTTCCTTGGGCGGGTACTTCAGGCTCAGCACGACGGTGGCGGCAATGATCAGCGCGACCACGCCCAGCGAGACCGGGGTCGGGATCTTGAACAGGTCGATGATCATCATCTTGATGCCGATGAAACCCAGCACCAGTGCCAGGCCGTACGGCAGCAGGTGGAAGCGGTCGGCCATGCCGGCCAGCAGGAAGAACATCGCACGCAGGCCCAGTACCGCGAACACGTTGGAGGTCAGCACGATGAACGGATCGGTGGTGATCGCGAAGATCGCCGGGATGCTGTCCACCGCGAAGATCACGTCGGTGACGGCGATCAGGATCAGCACCGCGAACAACGGGGTGAACCAGCGCACGCCGTCGCGCTTCACGCTCAGGGCGTTGCCGGCGTACTCCGGCAGCAGGCGAAGGTGCTTGCGCATCCAGCGCAGGGCCGGGTTGCTCTCCAGGTCCGGCTCCTGTCCGGCGGCAAACCACATCTTCCAGCCGGTGAACAGCAGGAAGGCGCCGAACACGTAGAGCAGCCAATGGAACTGGCTGATCAGCACGCTACCAGCGAAGATCATGATCGTACGCAGCACGATCGCACCCAGGATGCCGATGATCAGCACCTTCTGGCGCTGCTCTTCCGGCACCGCGAAGTAGCTCATGATCATCAGGAAGACAAAGATGTTGTCGACCGCCAGCGCCTTCTCGACCAGGTAGCCGGTCAGGAATTCGAGACCAACCTTGTTGGCCACGACCTGGCCGGCGGTCTCATTCAGGTAGTACCAGAGGCCGGCGTTGAACAGCAGGGCCAGCGCGACCCAGCCGATGGACCACCACAGCGCCTCCTTGAAGGTGACCTTGTGCGGTCCACCATGGCGCATCAACACGAGGTCGACCAGCAGGGCGATGACCACCACCGCTGCGAAGCCGCCCCACAACCACACGTTACCGATCGTCTGCATTGGGAATGTCCGTTGGAAAGATGAATGCCAGGCCGGACGGCGAGGATCTGCAACGGAGGATCGGGAGGGGATCCAGGGACAGAGCTTCGCCAGTACGGCGAAGGTCTCGCTCGCAGTTCCAGTCGGCTGGAACTGCCGTTGCACCGGAGCCTGCGGGCTCGAAATGACGGCGACAACGTCTGGGAGCTACTCCCCTTCTGGCGCCGATTCTGCCGTCTGGCCCCGCCGCCGTCAAATGCCGGTTTGCCGGGGTCGGATCCCCAACGGGGCTCCGACCCCGGGGCCGTCGCCACACTGGGGTCAGAGCCCCTGCGGGGATCCGACCCCGGCGCCCGGTTTACAATGGGTGGATGAATACCCCCCTTCCCGTTGTCCGCCTCAAGAACGCGTGGCGCTCCAGCCACCCGTGGATCTTCCAGAAACTGGTCGAGAAGCCGACCGTCCGGCCCAAGCCCGGTTCCCTCGTCGACGTGGTCGGGGTGGACGGGGAATTCATCGGGCGCGGGTTCTACAACGGGCACTCGCGCATCGCCGTGCGCATTCTTGAAACCCATCAGGCCGTTGCGGTTGATGCCGGCTGGTTCTCGCGCAAGATCGCCCAGGCGGTGTCGCTGCGCCGTGACGTGCTGAAGCTGGACGCCGTGTCCGACGCCTGGCGCGTGGTGCACAGCGAGGGCGATGGCCTGTCCGGCCTGGTGGTCGATCGCTACGGCGACCTGGTGGTGGTCGAGTTCTTTGCCGCCGGCATGTTCCGTCACCGCGAGTGGATCTACGATGCGCTGCGTGAGCAGTTCCCCGGCTGCCGCTTCCACAGCTTCGCCGACGAACACGTGCAGAAGCAGGAAAGCTTCGATTTCCACGGCAACACCACCACCGAAGCGTCGGTGATCACCGAGTACGGGATCAAGTTCCGCGCCGATCCGGCCGGCGCGCACAAGACCGGCTTCTTCGCCGACCAGCGCGAGAACCGGCAATGGCTGAGCCAGCAGGTGGAAGGCAAGAGCGTGCTCGACCTGTGCTGCAACACCGGCGGCTTCGCGGTCTATGCAGCGGCACGCGGGGCCTCGGACGTGGTCGGCATCGACATCGATGAAGACGTCATCCAGATCGCCAAGGGCAATTCGCGCCTGAACAACGTGCGCCCGAAGTTCATCCAGTCCGACATCTTCCCGTGGCTGCGCGATGCCGCCAACCGCGGTGAGCAGTACGACGTGGTGATCCTGGATCCGGCCAAGATGACCCGCGACCGCGACCAGGTGATCAATGCGCTGAAGAAGTACCTGGATATGAACAAGCTGGCGCTGGGCGTGGTCAAGCCCGGTGGCCTGTTCGCCACCTTCTCCTGCACCGGCCTGGTGGCCGAGGACCAGTTCCTGGACATGCTGCGCCGTGCGGCCTATTTCTCCGGTCGCACCCTGCAGATCCTGAAGGTTGCCGGTGCCGGCGCGGATCATCCGTTCATGGCCCACGTGCAGGAATCGCGTTACCTGAAGGCGGTGTTCTGCCGCGTGGTTGATTGACCGCGTGGCGCTGTAGAGCCGAGCCCACGCTCGGCTGATCTGTCTGGCAGCCGAGCATGCGCTCGGCTCTACAAATTGGCCGGCCGCAGCGCTATGGTCGGGTTCTTCCCATTGCCGGTAGGAACCCCATGCCGTCGTTGCGCCGTCTGTCCGTGCTGCTTGCCCTGGCGCTGAGCGCGCCGCTGACCGCCCATGCCATCGAGTTCAGCGCGCAGGAGCTTGCGCGTGCCAAGACATTGCAGCAGCGCCTGCTGACGCTCGACAGCCACCTGGATACGCCGGCCAACTTTGGCCGCACCGGCTTCGATATCGAACAGCGCCATGATCGCAATGCGCTGTCACAGGTGGACTACCCGCGCATGGTCGAGGGAGCACTGGACGGCGGGTTCTGGGCGATCTACACCGACCAGGGCGACCGCAGCGCCGCCGCCCACCTGGCCGAGCGCGATCACGGCCTGCAGCGCCTGCTGGAAATCCGCGAAATGGTGGCGGCCAACGGCGATCGGTTCGCCCTGGCCCTGACCGCTGACGATGCGGCGCGGATCAAGGCCGCCGGCAAACGCGTGGTCTACATCAGCATGGAGAACGCCAGCCCGCTGGTGGCCGACCCCAGCCTGCTTTCGTTCTATCACCGTGCCGGCCTGCGCCTGCTGAGCACGGTGCATTTCGCCAACAACGAGTTCGCTGATTCTGCGACCGATCCGAAGGGACCGGAGTGGAAAGGCCTGAGCCCGGCCGGCAAGGCGCTGGTGCGCGAGGCGGTGAAGCTCGGCATCGTCATCGACCAGTCGCATGCCTCCGATGCCGTGTTCGACGATCTGCTGGCGATGATGCCGGTGCCGTTCGTGCTCTCGCACAGTTCAGCCAAGGCGGTCTACGACCATCCACGCAACCTCGACGACGCGCGGCTGAAGAAGCTGGCCAAGGCTGGTGGTGTGATCCAGGTCAACGCCTATGGCGGCTATCTGATCGACACCGGCAAGACGGCCGAGCGCAAACAGGCCGAAGAAGCACTCAGCCGGCAGCTGGGAGGCTGGGAAGGCATGGGCATCGAGCAGGGCGTGGCCCTGTTGAAGGCCGAACAGGCACTGGACCACGAACACCCCGTCCGGCACGCCAGCCTGGAGGACTTCTTCGCCCACTTCGAGCACATCCTCCAGGTGGTCGGGCCCGAACACGTGGGCATCGGCCTGGACTGGGACGGCGGCGGCGGCCTGAGTGACCTGCCCGATGTCAGCCAGCTGCCGAAGATCACCGCGTGGCTGCTGCGCAAGGGATACACGGAACAGCAGATCGCCGGCATCTGGGGCGGCAATCTGCTGCGGGTGATGCGGCAGGCGCAGGACTACGCCGCCAGGCAGGGCGGGTAACCGCCCCGCCCGGGCCGGATCTGCGCCGGGCCGGGCCCGGCGCGGTCTGGATCAGCGCGCGATCAGCGCATGGCGGCGGCTGTACAGGAAGTACAGCACCAGGCCCGCGACATTCCACAGCAGGAAGTACAGCTGCGTGGTGTGCGGCAGGCTGATGAACAGGTAGATGCAGCCCAGCGCAGCCAGTGGCCCGACGATGAAGGCCAGCGGCGTGCGGAAGGTTCGCTCGCGGTTCGGTTCACGCACGCGCAGCACGACTAGGCAGATGCCTACCGCGGTGAACGCCGCCAGGGTGCCGGCATTGGCCAATGCCGCGATCTCGTCCAGGCGTGCCACGCCGGCCAGGGCCGACACCACCAGCGCGGTGAACAGCGTGGTGGCCACCGGCGTACCGGTGCGCGCGCTGACCTTGGACAGGCCACGCGGCAGCAGGCCATCGCGGCTCATGACGAAGAAGATGCGGCTCTGCCCGTACAGGAAGGCCAGCAGCACGGTCGGCAGGGCGATGATCGCGATGACACCGATCACCATCGCCGCGGTCGGGTGGCCGAGCTGGCGCATGATCAGCGCCAGCGGCTCAGCACTGTGGCCGAACACCGCGTAGCTCATCGCACCCACGGCGGCCAGCGCCACCAGCACGTAGACGATGGTGCAGCCGATCATCGAGCCGATGATGCCGATCGACAGGTCGCGGCCCGGGTTCTTGGTCTCCTCGGCAGCTGTGGAGATCGCGTCGAAACCGTAGAAGGCGAAGAAGATGATCGCGGCGGCCGCCATCACGCCTCGCTCGACACCATCCGGACCCAGTGATTTGGCGAAGCCATACGGCATGAACGGCTGCAGGTTGCTGCTGTCGAAGGCCGGCAGTGCCACTGCCACGAAGATGGCCAGCGCGATCAGCTTGAACACCACCAGGATCGCGTTGAGGGTCGCGCTCTCCTTGGTGCCGGCCATCAGCATCAGGGCCACCAGCCAGGTGATGACGATCGCCGGCAGATTGATCATGCCGCCTTCCACGTGCGGACCCGCGGCCAGCGCGGCCGGCAGGGTCACGTCCCAGCCGAACTGGGTGTGGACCCACTCCAGGAAGCCGACGAAGTACCCCGACCAGCCCACGGCCACCGTGCTGACCACCAGCGAGTACTCCAGGATCAGGCTCCAGCCCACCACCCAGGCGAACACCTCGCCCAACGCGCTGTAGCTGTAGGTGTAGGCACTGCCGGCGGCCGGCATCATCGTCGACAGCTCGGCGTAGGACAGGGCCGCGCAGGCGCAGACCGCACCGGCGATGGCGAAGGAGATCAGGACGGCCGGGCCGGCGAGATTGGCACCGACGCCGATCAGCGTGTAGATGCCGGTACCGACGATGGCGCCGATGCCCAGCGCGATCAGGTGCGGCCAGCTGAGTGTCGGGACCAGTCGCCTGCCGGCTTCATGGACGGTGACGGAATCTAGGGACTTGCGCCGGAGCAGGGACATGCAGGCCTCGGAAGGGGTGACTGATAACGACAAGTCTCCGAGTGTGACCGAACGCAGCGCAGCATTACCACTGACGGGGGTCATGCCTGGCGCAGCGCGCGCATGACCGCGACGACACTGCCGGAATCAGCACAAAGGTTGCGGAACGGGCCCGACAGCCGTCGCCGTGCCGGTCAGCCGTTCAGTCCCAGGCGGATGCCGAAGCCGACCAGGAACACTCCGGCCACGCGTCGCTGACGCGCGGATGCTGGATCAACCGGCGCCGCGCCAGGTTGCCGACCCAGATCAGCAGCGAGCAGTAGGCGATGCTGACCACGAAGATGATCCCCGCCAGCGCGACGAAGGTGGCGATGCCCTGGTGCGCCCTGGGATCGATGAACAGCGGCAGGAAGGCCATGTAGAACAGGATCGCCTTCGGATTGAGCAGGCTGACCAGGATCGCCTGCTGGAAGTAGCGGCCCGGCTGCATGCGGATCGGGCCGGCATCGCCCCCCTCCTGCCTGGGCGTGCGCAGCAGGCTGATGCCCACCCACACCAGATAGGCCGCGCCCAGGTACTGCACGGCGTGAAAGACCAGCGGGTTGGCCTTCAGCAGGGCCGCCACGCCGGCCAGGGCCAGCCACATCAGGATCTGGTCGCCGACCAGCAGGCCGGCCAGTGCGGTGTAACCACCGCGCACCCCGCCCCGGCCGGTGGCGGTCAACAGGGTGAACGTGCCAGGCCCGGGCAGGGCGAGGAACACCAGCACGGCGACCAGAAACGTCCACAGGTCCTGGATGCCCATCCACGGCATGGCGGTGTTCTCTCGCTACGGGGAGCCGGTATTGTCGGCCAGTGCCGCGCGCTGCGACAGGGGGCCGCCGCCGCCCTCGGGCATGCCCGACAGCAGCGGTTGCAGGTGCTGGCGCAGTTGCGCATGCAGCTGCCGCACCGCGGGCGAGAACTGCTTGCGGTGCGGGCAGACCAGCTGCAGTGGGATATGGCTGCCCACACCGCCAAGCAGCAGCTGCAGGCGCCCGGCGAGCACGTCCTCGCGCAGGTCCAGCCAGGACTTGTAGGTGATGCCCTCACCGGCCACCGCCCAGCGCCGCACCACATCGGCGTCGTCGCACACCAGCGGGCCCTGTACCGGGATCACCACGCGACGGCCGTCGACCTCGAAGGCCCAGCGGTCGTAGGCGCGACCACCGAGCTGGTAGGCCAGGCAGTCGTGATCGCGCAGATCCTCCAGCCGCTGCGGCGTGCCGCGCCGCTGCAGGTAGCCGGGCGACGCCGCCAGCACGCGCCGGTTGCCTTCCAGCAGGGGCAGGGCGACATAGCTGGCATCATCGAAATGCCCGATGCGGATCGCCACATCGACCGGATCGCGGAATACATCGGCCACTTCGTCGGACAGGCGCAGATGCAGCCGCAGGCGCGGATGCATCGCACGGAACCGGGTCAGCCACGGCAGCAGCAGGTTGCGTCCGAAGTCCGACGGGGCAGAGAGCCGCAGCGTGCCATGCAGCTCGGCATCCTCGCCCTGCACCCGGGCCTGGCCCTCGCGCAGGGTCGCCAGCACCTCCTGCGCGTAAGGCAGGTACAGCGCGCCTTCGGCCGTCAGCCGCAGGCTGCGGGTGGTGCGCACGAACAGGCGCAGGTCCAGTTCGCGCTCGAGCCGGGCCACGGCGGCGGCGACCTGTCCGGGCAGCAGGTCGGCCTCGCGCGCGGCCTGCGAGAAGCTGCCCAGTGCAGCGGTACGGACGAACAGCTGCAGGTCGTCGAAGCGGATCATTTTCATCGCAGGAGTGAAAGTCCTGCCCGATTGTGCGCCTTTCCGGCGGACCGTGCGCGGCGCACGCTGTGGCCTCCTTTCCCACTGGACCGCTGCCATGCGCGCCATTGCCTATTCCCATGCCGGCCTGCCGATCGACGATGCACAGGCCCTGATCGATATCGACCTGCCGCTTCCGCAGCCGGGCCCGCGCGACCTCCGGGTGGCGGTGCGCGCAGTGGCGGTGAACCCGGTCGACACCAAGGTCCGCCGCAACATGGCCACCGATGGCCCGCGCGTGCTCGGCTGGGATGCCGTCGGCATCGTCGATGCGGTGGGCAGCGAGGTGACCCTGTTCCAGCCGGGCGACGCGGTCTACTACGCAGGCGTGATCGACCGGTCCGGCAGCAATGCCGAGTACCAGCTGGTGGACGAGCGCAGCGTGGGCCGCAAGCCGGCCAGCCTCGATGATGCGGCCGCCGCAGCCCTGCCGCTGACGGCGATCACGGCCTGGGAGCTGCTGTTTGATCGCCTGCGCATCGGCGAGGGCGCCGGCGAGGGACAGACCCTGCTGGTGATCGGCGCGGCCGGTGGCGTCGGCTCGATCCTGGTGCAGCTCGCGCGTCGCCTGACCCGCTTGACCGTGATCGGCACCGCCTCGCGCCCGGAGACGCAGGACTGGGTGTACGCGATGGGCGCGCACCATGTGATCGACCACGGCCAGCCACTGGCCGAAGGGCTGGCACGGCTGGGCATCGCGCAGGTGGAGCATGTCGCCAGCCTGACCCACACCGACCAGCATTTCGCGCAGATCGTGGAGGTGCTGGCGCCACAGGGCCAGCTGGGGCTGATCGACGATCCTGGCCAGCTGGATGTGATGGCGCTCAAGCGCAAGGCGCTGTCGCTGCATTGGGAATCGATGTTCACCCGCCCGCTGTACCGGACGCCGGACATGCAGCAGCAGCACGTGCTGTTGAACCGCGTCGCGGACCTGGTCGATGCCGGCGTGCTGCAGACCACGCTGGGCGAGCATTTCGGCCGTATTGAAGCGGCGAGCCTGCGCCGCGCGCATGCCGTGCTGGAGAGTCACCGCGCCAAGGGCAAGATCGTTCTCGAGGGCTGGTAGAGGCCTGTCTGCCTCCTGCAGAGCAAAGCATGACCCGGCCCTGCAGGAGGCCTCGCGGTACGTGCCGCTGCCTCAGGGGTCACCGTTGTCGACGTGTTCGGCGAACCCGGGTCGCGGCCGCAGGCGGTCAAACCAGGCGTCAAGGCAGGGCAGCGCGGGCTTGGCGCCGGGGGTGCTGCGCCAGCGCTGGGTGGACAGGCCCAGCGCGATGTCAGCCAGGGTGAAGTCGTCGCCGGTGACATACGCTCCCGTGCCGGCCAGCTGGGCATCCAGCAGACCCATGAGCTCATTCCAGCGGGCCAGGCCGGTCTCGGCGCGGCCGTCGTCGGGATAGTCAGGATGCTGCCGCACGCGCGCCATGAACACGTGGCGCCAGGCGCTGTTGAGGTCGGTCGCCTGCCAGTCCATCCATTGCTCGACCTTCGCACGCGCCTGCGCATCTGCCGGCAGCAGGTCAGCGCGTCCGGCGCGGGAGGCCAGGTAACGGCAGATGCTGTTCGATTCCCACAGCACGAAGCCGCCGTCGCGCAGCACCGGCACCTGCAGGTTCGGATTCAGCCCGGCCAGCCGCCGTGCCGACGGTGCCGGGTCGTGCTCGATGGCCAGCCTGAGCTCGGCGCACAGCCACAGCACCTTGCGTACGTTGATCGACGTGGGCTTTCCGAACAGCGCGAGCATGACCGGGGCGGGACGCAGCAGTTGAGACTGGCCCAGCCTACACTGGTGCCATGCAAACCGAATCCCTGCTCATCGCCGGCCTCCTGTTGGTCGTACTCATCCTGCAGCTGGTCGCCCTGCTGCGCCGCCCACCGCATGATCGGCTGGAGCAGGCCGTACGCGAGGAGGCGCGGACGGGCCGCAGTGAACTGCGCGAACAGTTGGATGGCTTTGCCCGGGCGCTGACCGACCTGTCGACCCGCACCGACCAGCGCCTGGACCTGCTGCGCGAGGCGCTGGGCGAGGATGCACGCAAGGCACGCGCCGAAGCCGCCGACAGCCAGCAGCGCAGCGGCGCCCTGCTGGCGCAGCGGCTGCAGGAACTGCGAGGCCAGCTGGAGAGCTTCGGCCAGCAGCAGGAGGCGCGCATCCATGCCTTCGGCCAGCAGCTGCAGGAACTCACCGGCCGCACCGATGCCCAGCTCGGCGCGCTGCGCCAGACCCTGGTGGACGATGCACGCAAGGGCCGCGAAGAGGGTGCACTGTCCCAGCAGCGCCTGACCGATAGCCTGGGACTGCGGCTGCAGGAGCTGACCCAGCGCAATGAACAGCGCATCGCCGAGATGCGCGCCACTCTGGAAGAACAGCTGCGCGCGCTGCAGAATGACAACGCCCAGAAGCTGGAGCAGATGCGCCACACCGTCGATGAGAAGCTGCAGTCGACGCTGGAAACACGACTGGGGCAGTCGTTCACCCTGGTCTCCGAACGCCTGGAGCAGGTGCAGCGCGGGCTGGGCGAGATGCAGCAGCTGGCCACCGGCGTCGGCGACCTCAAGCGCGTGCTGACCAACGTCAAGAACCGCGGCAGCTGGGGCGAAGTGCAGCTGGAGAACATTCTCGAGCAGACCCTGACCCAGGAGCAGTACGCGCGGGGCGTCAAGGTCCGTCCAGACAGTGGCGAGATGGTCGACATCGCCGTGCGCCTGCCGGGCCGCAGGAACGACGACACGCCGGTATGGCTGCCGATCGACTCCAAGTTCCCGCGTGAGGACTATGAGCGCCTGCTCGATGCGCAGGAGCAGGGCGATGCCGAGGGCGTGCGCCTGCAGGGCATCCAGCTTGAGCGCGCGGTGCGGGTGCAGGCCAAGTCGATCTGCGAGAAGTACATCGTGCCGCCGCACACCACGGATTTCGCAGTGATGTTCCTGCCTACCGAAGGCCTGTATGCCGAAGTGATCCGGCGTCCGGGCCTGGTTGACGGCCTGCAGCGCGATCACCGCGTGGTCGTGGCTGGGCCGACCACGGTCACCGCTCTGCTCAACAGCCTGCAGATGGGTTTCCGCACGCTGGCCATCGAACAGCGGTCCAGCGAGGTGTGGAGCCTGCTGGGGGCGGTGAAGAGCGAATTCGGGAAGTTCGCCGGCATCCTCGAGAAGGCCGAGAAGCAGATCAGCACCGTGGGCCGCAGCATCGGCGACGCCAGCCGCAAGACGCGCACCATCGAGCGCAGGCTGCGCGGAGTGGAATCGCTGGCCACCGAGCAGGCGCAATCGCTGCTCGGCGACCTGGGCGAAGGGGATGCGGAAGGCAGCGGCGAGGATGATGGAAGTGAAGGCGGGACCGACGCCCGCTGAGCGACGCAGACACCCTGCCGACGGGGGCGATGCGTATGCTGGCGGCCTGTCCATCGCCAACAGGTACCGCCATGCGTTTCCACCTTGCCGCCAGTGCGGCCCTGGCCGCAGTGCTTGCTGCATGCAGCAGTACACCGCCTGCCACGCAGGCCGGTGATGCCCAGCCAGGCCCGGAGGCCGCCCAGGCCTACCAGGACGCGCGGGATGTGGACTGCCAGGCCGCCGGCGGCACCCTGCAGCCGCTGGGACGGCTGCAGCGCCTGCAGTGCGTGATTCCATACGCCGACGCAGGAAAGACCTGCAGCAGCAAGCGTGACTGCACCGGCCAATGCCTGGCCAGCGACGGCATCGCCGCCGGCACGGCAGCCACCGGCACCTGCCAGCGCGACGTCAGCCAGAACTTCGGCTGCCGTCAGCGCATCGACGACGGCAAGGCACAGGGCACGCTCTGCGTGGATTGAGGCGTTCCGGCGCAGCCACGTGGCGCTATGCTGATGGGCCATTCCCCGCTGTTGCCGGAGCACCCCGCGTGAGCACCCCGATCCAGGACATTCCCCTCACCACCATCGACGGCCAGCCGTCCAGTCTTGCCGATTACCAGGGCAAGGTGCTGCTGCTGGTCAACGTCGCCTCCAAGTGCGGCCTGACCCCGCAGTACGAGGGCCTGCAGGCGCTGTATGCGCAGAAGCAGGCACAGGGGCTGGAAGTGCTCGGTTTCCCGGCCAACAATTTCCTTGGCCAGGAGCCGGGCAGCGAGGCAGAGATCCAGCAGTTCTGCCAGCTGACCTACGATGTCACCTTCCCGATGTTCGCCAAGATCAGCGTGGCCGGCGATGACACGCACCCGCTCTACCAGCAGCTGATCGCCGCGCAGCCGCAGGCCATCGGCGAAGGCCCGCTGCGCGAGCGACTGTCCAGCAAGGAGATTCCGATCCACCCGGCGCCGGCGGTGTTGTGGAACTTCGAGAAGTTCCTGGTGGGCCGCGACGGCGCGGTCATCGCCCGCTTCGCGCCGGATGTGGCCGCCGATGATGCGCGTCTGCGCGAGGCCGTCGACGCCGCACTGGGCGCCTGATCGCCCGCAATGAAAAACCCCGCCGAGGCGGGGTTTTTCATGGGGTGCCGGCAGGACTCAGTTGCCCCACTGCGGCATCGGCATCGCATCGATCGGGATCGGCGAATTGGGATCGTCCTGGCCGCGGTTGCGCTTGCCACGCAGATCGTTCTCGATCTGGTAGTTGCGACGCTGCAGCCACGCATCGCGGACCAGCGCGTACTCGTCCACCGCCGAACTGCGCAGATCGTCCACCGCCAGCAGCTGCGCGCGGCTGTCGACCAGCTGCAGGCCCTGCAGGCCGATGCGGACCTTGTCCTCTTCGATGTTGCGGATCGGCGAGAGCGGCATGTCGCCGGCCAGGCCGAACACATCACGCACGGTGCGGGGACCGAAGAACGGCAGCTCGACGTAGCGCGAGCGACGCCAGCCCCATGCACCCAGCGTCTGGCCGAAGTCTTCCTTGCGGTTGGCGACCATCGCCTTGCTGGCCGGATCGAACAGGCCACCGATACCCAGCGTCGAGTTCATCAGGAAGCGACCCAGCGTGTCCCAGGCATCATCCGGACGGCCCTGCAGCAGCTGGTTGACGATCGTTACCGGCGAGCGCAGGTTGCTGAAGAAGTTGCTCACACCGGTGCGGGCAAAGCGTGGCACCACGTGGGTGTAAGCCGTCGCCAGCGGTCGCGCGACGGCATTGTCGACCGCCACGTTGAACCGGTGCACCTTGCGGTTGAACGGTTCCCACGGGTCGTAGGCCACCGCGTTGCCAGCCGCACCGTCGGCGCCGTACAGCGCGTCGAAATCATCGTCGCCGCCGGGCTGCGCAGCGGCAGCCGAGGCACTGGTTCCAGCAGACGCGTCCGTGGCCGGAGGCGTACTGGCCGTGGCCGTTTCGCCGCTGGCCACGGGGGTGGGCTCCGCTGCCGGTGCGGGGGCATCGGTGGCGGTATCGGTGGCGGCGGTCGGGCTGGCCGGAACCAGCGTATCGGCAACCGGCGCATCGCTGCGCGCGGGCTTGCCGGCACAGGCGCTGAGCGCGGCGGCCAGGACGATCAGGGGGAGAGCGCGTACGACGTTCATGTCAGCTCGCAGCAGAAGTAGCGTTGAAATCCAGGTCGGGCGACAGCCGGTAGGCTGCGCTCAGTTCGTTGTAGCCGGCGGGCATGCCGGAGATCACCAGGGGGTGGCCGGCCTTGCGCGCGCGCGCGGCCAGTTCGGCCAGCAGGGCCAGGCCGGCGCTGTCCACGCGCTCGACCTCGCCCAGTTCCAGCCGTGCCAGCTGCGCCGGCAACGCCTGCAGCTGCGGCCACAGGGCAATCACTGCGGCACGATCCAGCGCCCCGCGCAGGCGCAGGGTGCCGCCTTCCAGCAGTGCCAGCGCGTTACTTGCCATTGCCGGCCGGTCCGGCCTGGATGCTGCCGCTGTGCAGTTCGTTGGCCACCTGTCGGATGCCCTTCTGGCGCAGGGGACTGTCGAACTGGTTGCGGAAGGTCTGCACGTAGGAGATGCCCTCGATGTTGACGTCGAAGATCTTCCACTGGCCGTTCACGTTGCGCATCCAGTACTCGACGGGCGTCGGTTCGTTGCCCGCACGCACCAGCTCGGTGCTCACGCGCACGCCGCGGTTGCCGGGCAGCGGGCTTTCACCCTTCAGGCGGAAGCTCGGCCTGCCCTGGATGTTCAGCAGGGCCGAACCGTAGCGCTGCATCAGGCTGTCGGCCATCGCATCGGCGAACAGCTTGATGTCCGCATCCGACGCGCCGCGTGCATGCGTGCCCAGCACCAGGCGCGCCGCGTAGTCGCGGTCGAAGGTGCGGTTCAGTTCGCTGTCGATGTAGGAGCGCAGGCTGGACGGATTGCTGCTGAACTCGCTCTTGCGCTGCTGCAGGGTGGACAGGATGCGGCTGCTGGCATCGATCACCACTTTGCCGGCCTGGGCCTGCGGAGCGGCGGCAGCGGGGGCCGCGGCCTGCGCCTGGGCGAGCAACGGGGTCGCCAGCAGCAGCGAGGACGCGAGCAGGGCCGGGATCAGTTTCATCTTCATGGTTGCGGTTCCTTTGCAGGCGCCTGTGCGCCATCGTTGGGCTTCGGGTCTGCGCCGCCGCCGGCGCCGCCACTGAACATGTACTTGCCGACCAGCTGGATCAGGTCCACCGCCGGCTGGGTGAAGACGATCTCCTCACCGGGCTTGAGCACTTCCGGATCACCACCGGGCTGAAGACCGATATAGCTCTCGCCCAGCAAACCACTGGTGAAGATGCCGGCCGAGGTATCCGCCGGCAGGTCCTTGACCTTGCTATCCATGCGCAGGGTCACGATGGATTCGAACTTGACCGGGTCCAGGTCGATCGCGGCAACCTGGCCGACGGTAACGCCGCCGATCTTGACCGGCGCCTGCTTGCGCAGCTGGCCGACCTGGGAGAAGCGCGCCTTCAGCTCGTAGCCGTCACCGCCCCAGCTCCAGCGCTGGTTGGTGGAAGCCACGGCCAGCACCAGCAGCGACGCCAGGGCCAGCAGCAGGAATGCGCCGACGGAGAATTCGAGTCTGGGACCGCGGATGGCCATGGGGAGTACCTGATCGAGTCGTTGTGGCCGCGCGCACCGCGCACCGCCGATGGAAGGGTTAGGTGAACAGCATTGCCGACAGCACGAAGTTGAACATCAGCACCAGCAGGGAGGCATTGACCACCGCACGGGTGGTGGCCACCGAAGTGCCTTCGATGGTCGGCTCGGCGTGGAAACCGACATAGGCGGCGACCAGGGCTGCAGTGCCGCCGAAGATCGCCGACTTCAGCATCGCCACGCCGAAATCGTCCCAGAAGTCGACACTGTTGCGCAGCGCCGACCAGAACACGCCATTGTCCAGGCCGAGCACGTGCACCGCTTCGAAGTAGCTGGCGCTGATCGCCAGCGAACAGAAGATGCCGGTCAGCAGCGGCACGGTCAGCACGGCTGCCCAGAAGCGCGGCGCCACGGCCTTGGCCACCGGGTCGATCGCCATCAGCTCCAGTGCCTTGATCTGGTCGGTGGCGCGCATCAGGCCCAGTTCGGCGGCGATCGAGCTGCCGGCACGGCCGATGAACAGCAGCGCGGTCAGCACCGGGGCCAGTTCACGGTAGAGCGACAAGCCGAGCAGGGTCGACAGGGCATCGGCCGCGCCGAAGGTGGTCAGCGTGCGGTAGCCCTGCAGGGTCAACACCAGACCGACGAAGGCGCCGCCGACAGCGATGATCGGCAGCGAGCGCGCGCCGATCTTGTAGATCTCGCGGGTCAGTTCGGCCAGGAAATCACGGGTCGGCAGCGAACCGCGCAGCACGGTCAGCGAGAACAGGCCGGCGCGGCCCAGCGAGCGGGTGGCTTGGATGAAGGGCATCAGGCGACCCTCGCGCGCGGCTCGGCGTCGAACGGGATGGGGCCATCGGGCTGGCCGTGCAGGAACTGACGCAGCAACGGGTCCTGGCTGGACTGCAGCGCGTCGGGCGTGCCCTGGAAGACGATGCCGCCGTTGGCGATGGCGATCACCTGGTCGCAGATCGGCAGCGTCTCGTGCACGTGGTGGCTGACGATGATGCTGGTCAGTCCCAGGCTGTGGTTGAGACGCTGGATCAGGCTCATGATCACCCCGGACGCGATCGGGTCCAGCCCGGTCAGCGGCTCGTCATAGATCATCAGCGGCGGATCCAGCGCCAGCGCACGGGCCAGCGCCACGCGGCGCGCCATGCCGCCGGACAGCTCGCGCGGCCAGGCATCGGCCGCGGCCAGCAATCCCACCGCGTGCAGCTTCATCTGCACCAGCCGGCGCAGCACCGCCGCCGGCAGGCGGGTGTGGGTGCGCAGCGGCAGGGCGACGTTCTCTGCCACGGTGAGGTCGGTCAGCAGGCCATTGCCCTGCAGCAGGACGCCGACGCTCTTGCGCATCTCCAGCAGCTCGGCGCTGCGGTGCGGGATCGGCTTGCCGAACAGGGTGATATCGCCGGCCGCTGGGCGCAGTTCGCCGGTCAGCGCGGCCAGCAGGGTCGACTTGCCGCTGCCGGAGGGACCGAGCACGGCGGTGATGCTGCCCTTCGGCACCTGCAGGGAAACGTCGCGCAGGATCGTGCGTCCGCTCCGGTCGATGCGGACGTTGGACAACTGCACCAGACTGGAGGTGGAAGCCGACATGGGCACCATTAACATTTTTTCGACATCGAAGGATCGGGTCAGCCGGCTGAACATAAGCAGACTGGACGGTGCAGTATTGTGGCACGGCAGGGCCCCGGGCAGGTCGGGACAATCGCCGGGCGACCCGGAACAATCCGTGCCGGTGACAGGTTTGACCATTGAATACTGCCAGCCGTGCTGCACACTGTGCATGATGAGTGACCCGGGCAGCGACTTCCGCCTCTACCATTCCAACTCGCTGGATGTGCTGGCCGCGCTGCTGGCACGCAACGTCCGTGCGCCGATGCCAGGGCAGCCGCTGCTCGCACCGGACGTGGTGCTGATCCCGCAGGTGGCGATGCGGCGCTGGCTGCAGGCGACATTGGCCGCCGAATACGGTGTCGCCGCCAACCTCGAATTCCTCACCCCGGGTGAGTTCGTCGCCCGTGCGCTCAACGCCAACGTCGATGGCGAAGCCGACGATCTCGATGCTGCCGGCCTGCACTGGCGGCTGTACCGGGCGCTGCGCGATCCGGCGCTGCTCGGGCAACCACCGATGCGCGCGCTGCAGTCCTATCTTGCCGGCAGCGATGGGCTGAAACCCTGGGCCCTGGCCGGCGAGCTGGCGTCGGTGTTCGAGAAATACCAGGCCTGGCGGCGCGACTGGCTGCTGCGCTGGGAGGCCGGGGCCGACCCGGCCGATCCCCAGGCGATCCTGTGGCGCGCCGTTGCCGGTGGGCATGGCTACCGCGCGCGCCGCATCCAGACCTACCTGGACCGCTTCGAGGGCGCCGGCCAGCCATTGCCGCAGGGGTTGCCGCCGCGCATGTCCGCATTCGCGACGCTCAACATCTCCCCGGACGTGCTGCGGGTCATGGCGACCCAGGCGCGGGTGGGCGAACTGCATTTCTACCTGCCCACCCCGGTGCAGTCGTACTGGGGCGACCTGCAGACCCTGGCCGAGCGGCTGCGCAGCGGCGCTCCCGATCCCTTCGGCGAAGCGGCGGGAGAAAACCGCCTGCTGGAAGCCTGGGGCGCAGCCGGCCGCGACTTCATGGCGGTGCTGGGCAGCTATGAAGTGGTACACCCGGCCGGTGAGATCGCCGCCTACATCGACCCGGAAGACGACGCGCGGCCGACGATGGCCGACGGCGGCCTGTCCGACAGCCTGCTGCACCGCCTGCAGCGCGATCTGTTCCACCGTCGGGCGCTGCCGTCCGGCGAACTGCGTGATGGCCTGGCCGGCGATGATCCCAGCCTGCAGGTGCACGCCTGCCACACCCGCCTGCGCGAACTGCAGGTCCTGCACGACCAGCTGCGTGGCCTGCTTGAGGATGACCGCTTCGACCCGCCGCTGCAGGCCCGCGAGATCGCCGTGCTGGCGCCGGACATCGATCCCTACGTGCCCTACCTGGAGGCCGTGTTCGGTGGCCGCGGTGGCGAGGACGACCACATTCCCTACGCGTTGGCCGACAGCAGTCCGCTGGCGGGCGAACCGCTGGCCGATGTGTTCGTGCACCTGATTGGCCTGCCGGTCTCGCGGTTCGGCCTGAATGAAATGCTGGACCTGCTGGCCAGCGCGCCCTTGGCCGAGGCAGCCGGACTGGACGCGACCGACTTCGACCGCCTGCATGGCTGGCTGCAGCAGGCGGGCGCACGCTGGGGGCTGGATGCGGACCATCGCGCCCAGCACGGCGCGCCACCGGATGATGCCTACACCTGGCAGTTCGCGCTGGATCGCCTGCTGCTGGGCCATGCCACCGGCAGCGATGCCGACCTGGCCGGCGTCGCGCCGTGGACCGGGCTGGAAGGTGGCGCGCTGGATGCGCTGGACCGCCTGCTGCGCCTGCTGCGGGTACTGGCCGCCTACCAGCGCCGTCTTGGCGAGACGTTGACTCCGGCGCAGTGGCGGCAGCGCCTGCTGTCGCTGCTGGATGCGCTGCTGCCGACCCCGCCCGGCTCACCCAACAGCCAGCGCGCGCTGGAGCGGCTGCGCAAACTGCTCAACCAGTTCGCCGAAGACGCGGACAAGGCCGGCTTCAGCGACGGGGTGCCTCCCGAAGTGATACGTGCGCATTTCGCCTCCGCCCTGGCCGAAGCCGACACGCGTGCACCGCTGCTGACCGGCGGCATCAGCTTCGGCCGCATGGTGCCGATGCGATTGCTGCCGTTCCGGGTGATCTGCGTACTCGGCCTCAATGATGGCGATTTCCCGCGTCGCGATCCGGCGGCCGGCCTGAACCAGCTCACCGCCGAACTGGACACGCCCCGACGCCGCCCGGGCGACCGTTCCACCCGCGAGGACGATCGCTTCCTGTTCCTGCAGCTGTTCGCCGCCGCACAGGACGTGTTCTACCTCAGTTACCTCGGCGCCGATCCGCGCGATGGCAGCGTGCGGGAACCGTCGGTGCTGGTCAGCGAGCTGATCGACGCCGTGGCGGCCTACCACCTCGATCCAGCCGCCGCCGCCGCGGCATTCACGGTCCGCCACGCGCTGCAGCCGTTCTCCCCCGCCGCGTTCGGCGATGGCGACCCGCGTCGCTTCAGCTACCGCCGGCAATGGCATCCGGCAGCCGGTCGCCTGGCCGGGCAGCGTGGCGGGCTGTCGCCGTGGTTCGACGCGGCGGCGCTGCCGCCGCCGGTCGAAGCTGCGGTGGAAGAGGAGCTGTCTCTGGAAAGCCTGCGCCGTTTTCTGTGCGATCCGGCTGGGCAGTTCCTGTCGCAGTCTCTGGGCCTTCGACTGGCCGATGAGGTCGAGGACGTCGTCGATCTGGAGCCGCTGGTGCTGTCCGCGCGAGGGCCGGACACGCGCAGTGTGCAGGCCGCGGTGGTGCGTGCCACCCTCACCGGCGATGACGACCCGCTCTACCCGAGGCTGCGCGCACGTGCGCTGGTGCCATCCGGCGCGCTGGGCGAGCGGCAGTTCGAGGTGGAACAATCGAAGACCCGTCCCTATGCCGACGCAATGCTGCGCTGGATGCAGGGCGTACAGCCGGAAAGCCGCCGCTATGAGGTCCAGATCGACGGCGTGCGCCTGCACGGCCGGGTTGCCGATCGCCATCCCGGCGGTCTGGTGCGGCTGCGCGTGGGCACGCTCAACGGCAACGCGGTGATCCGCCAGGGGCTGGACTGGCTGCTGGCCAATGCTGCAGGCGACGCGTTGCCGCTGGTCCAGTTCCACGACGGTGGTGACGCCGGTCAGGGTCCGCACGTCCTGCCGGCACTGTCCGTGCCCGCGGCACGGGCCGCCCTGCGCGCGCTGCTGCAGCTGCGCCGGCGTGGCCTGCGTGAACCATTGTGGTTCGCTCCCTACACCGGCTGGGTGCTGTATACGACCAGCGGTGAGAAACAGCGCAGCGAGGGCTGGAAGCAGTGGCATGGCAGCGACCGCAGCTGGGGCGAATCCCGCAGTGACGCCTGGCAGTTGCTGATGCGCGGTGCCGATCCCTTCGCAGACGATGCCCGGTATGCCGAGCTGCTGCACAACAGCCAGGTGGTGTTCGGCGCGCTGCGCGAAGGCCGCGTGCCCGGCGCCGGTTCACATACAGAGGTCACCGGATGAACGCTACCGTGGCAGGCAGCCCCATCGAACATCCCGGTATCGACCCGTATCTCGCACTGCCCCTGGATGGCGTCCGCCTGATCGAAGCCAGTGCCGGCACCGGCAAGACCTTCACCCTGGCCACGCTGTTCACCCGGCTCGTGGTCGAGCAGGGCCTGCGTATCGGCCAGATCC
Source organism: Stenotrophomonas sp. YJH_SMC_36 (assembly GCF_059369935.1). Classification (NCBI taxonomy): domain Bacteria; kingdom Pseudomonadati; phylum Pseudomonadota; class Gammaproteobacteria; order Lysobacterales; family Lysobacteraceae; genus Stenotrophomonas; species Stenotrophomonas sp. YJH_SMC_36. The sequence continues at coordinate 360,528 of NZ_JCAFTD010000005.1, forward strand.
TGGCGGTGACCTTCACCGATGCCGCGACCCAGGAACTGCGCAAGCGCATCCGTGAGCGACTGGCGCTGGCCGCGCGGATGGTCGACCTGCCTCCGGGCGACGGCGAGGCACCCGACATGCGGTTGACCCGGCAGATCCTGTGGCGCCATCTCGATGCCGGCAATGAGAGCGCGGCGGCGCTGAAGCGTCGCCTGCAGGTCGCTGCCGACGAAATCGATCTGGCCGCGATCTTCACCATCCACGGCTTCTGCACCCGCGTGCTGCGCGAGCACGCACTGGAGAGCGGCCACACCTTCGATCCTCCGGAGCTGCTGACCAGCGACCGCGAGCTGATGGAGGAACTGGCGGCTGACCTGTGGCGCGTGCACGCCAACGATCCGGCCACACTGGAGCCGCTGACCTTGTTGTGGTCGAGCCCGGACGCACTGGCAGGCGACCTGCGCGCGCTGCTGGCCGCACCGCCGCTGCATCCATTGCCATTGCCGACGCTGCCGGACGATCCGCGGCCGCGGATGCTGCAGGCCGCGCAGGTCCTCGCGTCCGCCATCGACTCCGGTCTTGATGCGGCCCGTGGGCAGATCGCCACGGCGTTCGAGAAGAAGGTCTTCGATGGACGTCGTGCCAAGCGGCCGAGCTTCGACAAGGCATTCTCCACCCTGGTCGCCGGGCAGGCCGGCGCGGACTGGTCACGCGATGGAAAACTCCATCTGGAGAAGCTGCTGCCCACTTCGATGCAGGCGCTCTGCCGGGACGATCAGCAGGGCGCATGCCCGGATGCACCCCTCTTCGACGCATTGCAGGCCTGGTGGGATGCCGCCGACGTGGTCATGTCGTGGCTTCGCCAGCGCGCGATCCGCTTCCTGCACGCCCTGCGCGCCGAAGCCGCGCAGCGACTGGCCCTGTTGAAACAGACGCGACGGGTGCAGACCTACGATGACCTGATCGACGGCGTGGCGCTTGCCCTGCAGGGGCCGCAACGGCTGACGCTGGTGCAACGGCTGCGCGCGCAGTACCGCATTGCCCTGGTCGATGAATTCCAGGATACCGATGACCGTCAATGGGGCATCTTCCACACCCTGTTCGGCGATTCGCCGGAGGTGCGCGAACTGGGACTGGCGCCAGCGCTGTTCCTGATCGGCGATCCGAAGCAGGCGATCTATGGCTTCCGCGGCGGCGACATCCATACCTACCTCAAGGCCAGGCAGGTTGCGCAGCCTGCGCCGGCACTGGACCAGAATTTCCGCTCGCGGCCTGCGCTGCTGCGCGTGCTGCAGATGCTGTACGACAACGGCGGTGAGGACGCCTTCCTCGAGCGTGACATCCGCTTCGAGCCGGTGCGGCCGGGCGGCGTACGTGCAGATGCGGATTACCAGCGTGATGGCCATGCCGCCGCAGCCCTGACCCTGCGCGTGCTGCGCAGCGGCGGTGACAGGCCGCTGGCTGCCGATGCCTCCCGCGAGGCAGCGACGCGGGCGTGTGTGGCCGCCATTCACCAGGTGCTGGTGGACGCGCGCGCCGGCAGGGCCCTGCTGCGTGGTCGCCCGGTGCAGCCGGCTGACATCGCCGTGCTGGTGCGTTCGCATCGCGAGGCCACGCTTGTACAGCGTGCGCTGGCGGCTGTTGGAGTTCCCGCGGTGGCAGCCGGCAGGCAGAGCCTGTTCGCCACCAGCGAAGCCCGCGACCTGCGTGCGCTGCTGCTGGCCCTGCTGCAACCGGCTGACGAAGGCCGCCTGCGTACCGCGCTGGCCACCGTGCTGCTCGGCCAGCCTGCCAGTGCGATCGCAGCGATGGAACGCGAAGGCGACCTGCAGCGGGGATTCCAGGCGCAGCTGCTGCACTGGCGCGAACGATGGCAGCGCGGCGGCCCGTTCGCGGTGATCGCCGACGTCTGCGCCGCACAGGGCGAACGCCTGCTGGCGCTGATCGATGGCGAGCGCCGGCTGACCAATTACCTCCAGCTCGGCGAGCTGCTGCAGGAGGCGTCGGCACAGGCGCTGGGCATGCATGGCCTGCTGGACTGGCTGCAGGGCCGGATGGCCAGCGCCGACCAGGACGATGAGCAGCAGCTGCTGCGCCTGGAATCGGACGCGCGCCGTGTGCAGATCATCACCCTGCACAAGAGCAAGGGCCTGGAATACCCCTTGGTGTTCCTGCCGTTCGTGGGCATCGAGCGCGGCGCGAACAACAGCGCTGCACACTGCACCGTGCATCTGGACGGCGAGCGCCAGCTGCACTGGAAGCTGGACAGGGACGAGGTGTGGGACGCCGTCAGCCGCCAGGCGCGGCACGAACAGCAGGCAGAGGACGCGCGCCTGCTGTACGTCGGCATGACCCGAGCCGAGCACGCGCTGTGGATCGCCATCGGTGACCTCGCCGGTCTTGCCAGGACCCCACTGGCGCCATTGCTGGGCGACCTGCAGGCCCTGCGCGGGTGCGCCGATGTGCAGGTCGACGACAGCGAGCCGGTGGCGCAGCTGCCGCAGCTGGCGGTGGAAATGGACGGCGAACTTCCGGCAGTGCGCACGCAGGCGCGTCGCGTGCCCCACGACTGGTGGGTATACAGCTTCACCCAGCTGGCCCATGCCGATGCCGGCAGTGGCAGTGACATCGAGGCGGCCGCCACCGAACTTCCGGCGCCGGCGGCCGACGAACCGGTTGGCGCGGAGCTGCCCCTGGAGCCCGCGCTGCCGGATCCTGCCGCGACCGAAGAGGCCGCGCCGGTCGACCCGCGGTTCATGGGCAGCCGCTTCGGCAACGTGCTGCACGAAGCGATGGAGAACGTCGACTTCGCCGCATGGGGCGCCTGGCAGCCTGGCCAGGAAGCGCCGGAAGGCCAGGCCGCCGTGCTGCGCAAGGCATTGCGCGAAGAGGGCTATGCAGATGCGGACCTGGATGACGGCATCGCGGTGCTGGTGCCACTGGTCGGCCAGACCCTCATCGCGGAGCTGCCGGAGAGCGGCGCGCTGTACAGCGTGCCCGCGCAGGATCGTCGTGCCGAGATCGACTTCCACTTCGCCATCGAGCCGACCGCTGTGCCGGCGCTGCTGGATGTACTGCATGCCCATGGCATCGCCAGCGCGCGCCGGGGCTTCGGCCAGCGCCGCCGGCTGGAAGGGCTGATGACCGGCATGATCGACCTCACCTACGTGCGCGATGGCCGCTGGTACGTGCTCGACTACAAATCCAACCGGCTGCCGGGCTACAGCCCCGACCTGCTGGCCATCGCCATGCGCCACAGCGAGTACGACCTGCAGGCCCTGATCTATACTGTCGCGCTGCATCGCTGGCTGCGCTTCCGGCTGGGGGCGGCCTACCGCTACGAACGCGACATGGGCGGCATCCGCTATCTGTTCTGCCGCGGCCTGGATGGCACTGGCAATGGTGTCTACACCGATCGTTTCCCGCTCGAACTGGTGGACGCGCTCGATGCGTTGTTCGCCGGAGGCAGGCAGGCCCAGGCCGAGCTGGCGGCACGCGCGCTTGGAGCCAGCGCATGAGCCTGCTCAGGGATCTGTACCGCAATGGCCAGCTGCGGACGATCGACCACGCCTTGGCGACCGGCCTGCAGCGCCTGCGCACGGACACCCCGGAGGACGTGGCCCTGGCGGCGGCCCTGGCCTCGCTGGCGGTATCGCTGGGGCATGCCGGTTTCGATCCGGCGCAGCCGCAACGGCTGCTGGAAGGCGTATCCGCCTGGCCGGCGCAGCAATCCTGGATCGAGCAGCTGCGCGCCTCGCCCTGGGTCGCGACCCCCGGGCGCGCCGATGCTGTCGCAGATGACGCCCCGCTGGTGATGGAGAATGGCCTGCTGTACCTGCGCCGCTATCGCGAGTACGAGCGGCAGCTGGCGGCAGGCCTGCAGCGCATCGGCGGCCATCCGCTGCCGGCGCCGGATCTGCCCGCGTTGGCGCCTCTGTTCGCACGGCTGTTCCCGCAGGCCCGGGATGCCGAGGATCATCAGGCGCGCGCGGCAGGCGTGACCCTGCGTCATCCCTTGGCGCTGGTGACCGGAGGACCCGGGACCGGCAAGACCACCACCATCGCGCGCCTGCTGCTGTTGCTGGCTGCGCAGGCAGCGCATGCCGGCCAGCCACCGCCGAAGGTGGCCTTGGCCGCACCGACCGGCCGCGCCGCAGAGCGGATGGCTGAAAGCCTGCGTCTGGCCGTGCAGCGGTTGCAGGAGGACGGCCTGGACCCGGCGCTGTGCGCCGCATTGCCTACCACCGGTACCACGCTGCATCGCCTGCTGGGCGTCATTCCCGACTCGCCCCGTTTCCGCCACCACGCCGATAATCCGCTGCCGCTGGATGTGGTGGTGATCGACGAAGCGTCGATGATCGATCTGCCGATGATGGCCAAGCTGGTCGATGCCATCGCCAGCGGCACCCGCCTGATCCTGCTCGGCGATCCTGACCAGCTGCCCTCGGTCGAAGCCGGCGACGTGCTGGGCGCGATCCTGCGAGCCAGCGGTGATGGCATGGGCACGCGCGTCGATGATGCACTGGCGTTGCAGGGGGTGTTGGCGGCACCGGCATTGCAGCCGCCGGCGCCGGTCCATGCATTCACCGGTCGGCGGGTGCAGCTGCAGCGCGGTTACCGGCAGAGCGACGCATTGGATCTGGCACCGTTGGCGCGTGCCGTCCGCGATGGCGACAGCGTCACCACGCTGCGACTGCTGCGCAGTGGCGAACTGTCGGGAGTCCGCTTCCACGAAGGGGAGCCGGATCCGCTGCGTGACCAGCGTGAGCATCTGCTGGGCCGCTGGCGTGCATTGGCCGATATCCAGGACCCGGTCCTGGCACTGCAGCAGGCCGGCCGCCTGCGCGTGCTGACCGCGCTGCGTGAAGGGCCGCAGGGAGCCCGTGGCCTCAACGAGCGGATCGAACAGCTGCTGGCCGGCACCACCCCGGGCTACTTCCAGGGGCGCCTGCTGCTGGTAACCGAGAACAGCTATCGGCATCGCTTGTTCAACGGCGATGTCGGCATCTGCCTGCGCGACAGCACGGGCGCGATGGTGGCGTGGTTCCCCGGCGACACCGCCGATCAGCCGCGCGCCTTCCATCCGGCCGCATTGCCGGCGCACGAGAGCGCGTTCGCAATGACCGTGCACAAGGCACAGGGCTCGGAGTTCGATGAGGTCTGGCTGCAACTGCCACGGCAGGACAGTCGCGTGCTGTCGCGCGAGCTGATCTACACCGGGCTGACCCGTGCCCGCCAGGTCCTGCATGTGGCGGCCAGTGCCGACGTGCTGCAGGCCGCGCTCAAGCGCCATGCCAGTCGAATCGGCGGCCTGGCCTGGCGGCTGGGTGCAGAAGAGGTGGCCGAACAACCAGCGCGCATGGAACAGCCCACGGTGCAGGGCCAGTTGTTCTGAACCGGGGTCGGATCCCCTTCCCAACGGGAACGGGATCCGACCCGGCGTCATTCCGCGATCAGCACCAGGCCATCGGGGAACACGATGGCCGCTTCATCGGCACTGACATCAAAGAAGCCCACCCCGTGCTCCTCCGCAAGGTCCTGTACCCGGCCATGCGCACGCTCGGCCACGGAGTAGGCAAACGCACCGTAGATGACGTGGCGGCCGATGCTGTAGTCGGTGACCTCGGCGCGATCGTCCTCATCGTTGCTCAGCGGACCATTCAAGGGCGGGAACTCCTGTGCCATCGCGGCGAACCAGCCCTGCAACGCCGGACTGCTGACCACCGGATCGTCGTACTCGTGGTTCTCGCCCCAGGCGGTCTGCTTCTCGAACCAGGCGATGAACGCTGCCGCCTCACGCGGGGCGACGCTGGCCTCGAACACCATCATGTCGTAACTCATTGAACCGTCCTGTTGTCGGGGCGAAAGGCCGCCGGGCATGGCCCGGCGCTACGGGGTAGCGATGGTAGCGCCGGGCCATGCCCGGCGGATCGCATCACATGGACGGCGATTCAGCATCCGCCAGCCCCGGCGCCAACGCTTTCGCCTCTGGGAACAGGGCGAAGCGCAGGCCCACCAGGCCCATCAACGCCTCGTCGCGTGCCTTGCAGGCCGCCACGCTGCCGACCCGCCCCAGCGAGGCATCCAACCGCTCGCGCAGCGTCTGATCGGCGGTGATCGGCCGGCGTGCCGCGACCTGGCGCCGATAGTGCGCGGCAATCTCCTGCAGGATCTGCTCAACGGCCTCGCGGCTGCGGTCGGGCAGTTCCAGCCGGGCACGCCGCAGCTGCAGGATGTTCAGGCCGATGCGGGCTTCATTGAGCATGTCCACCGACGCGATGTCGCTGCCTTCCGGCGTCGCCGCCAGCCGGGGGGCCAGCAGCCCGAGCAGGTCGAGCATGCGCGCGGCGAAGCGCTGCCGGTCCTGCTGTCCGCGGCCTTCGGCCGCTTCCGCCAGGGTGGTCCAGCCTTGCCGGACCAGCCGCCGCGCGGTCCATTCGGCACCTACCGAGCGGAACAGGCGGGTCATCACCACCGCAAAGCCGATGCCGATGAACATCGCCACTGACGAGTTCACGAACGTCTGGATGTTGGCGCTGTAGGTGTTCTGCAGGCTGAGCAGCGCGGCCAGATTGACCGTCAGCGGCAGCGCAAACAACGCACTCTTGGGGTGGTGCAGCAGCAGGCCCAGCGGCAGGAACGCCACCGCCAGCACCAGTGCCAGCAGTCCGAAGTCGTGAACGGCGGGGAATACACCGAACAGGTACACGCCTGCGACCAGCGAAGCCACCATCGCCCACACCAGGAACGAGACCATGCTCGGTGCCGGATCATCCTGTGCCGCGAAGAAGGCCGCCGTCACCGCAGCCATCATCGCGCCGTTGCCACCGCCTTCCCAGCCCAGCGCGATCCACAGCACGCAATAGCCCATCAGCGCCACGCCGGCGCTGAGCGCCGAGAACAGCGCCATGCCGTAGTCGACGTGCCTGTCGGCCGCGACCCGGTCGGTGCGGATGCGATAGTGCGCGCGGTCCAGCGGCGCGTTGCCGTGGTCGATCGCCTGCTGCAGCGTGCGGCAGTCCTGCCACAGGTCTACCAGCTCTTCCAGCCGCAGCAGCAGGCTGGCCAGCTGCAGGTGCTGCAGGTCGCGGTCCACCTGCGGCTTCACTGCGCTGATGCGCGCACGCAGGCGGGCGTAATCACTGGCACTGGCCGGTTGCTGCAGCCATTCGTGAATGTCGTCGATCACTGCCGGCAGCCCATCGGGCAGCGACTGGCCATTGCTTCGCAGCGCACTCAGGCGATCGGCAATGGAGGAAAGCACCGGCAACAGCAACAGCATGCGCTCGCGCAGCCGCTCCATGGAGACCGCCGCGCCGGTGTGGCGCGGATCATCGCGGCGCAGGAACTCGATCAATGCCTCGAACTGCACCAGATCGGCGGCCAGGCGGTTGCGCGGTGCATGCGCGCGGCCTCGCTCCAGGATCTGCCGGCACCACTGCGCCGCATCCTCCATCCAGGTGCCGATGCGTGCGCGCAGCATCGGCCGCACCGAAGCCGGGAACAGCAGCGAGGCGAACAGCACCGCCACCACCGTGCCGAGGATGATCTCCTCGCTGCGTGCCACGACCGTGTCGAAGATCGTCTCCGGCGAGGTCACGGCGGGGAAGCCGATGAAGGCGGTCGTATAGCCGGCGAGCAGGAAGGCATAGCCGCGCGGGCCGCGGTTGAGCAGGGCCAGGAACAGGCAGCCGGCCAGCCAGAACGACATCGCCGCGCTCAGCAGCAGTGGGGTTTCCACCAGCGCGGGCAGCACCAGCAGTGTGGCCAGGCCGGCCACCAGGGTGCCGACGATGCGGTATACGCCCTTGGCGCGGGTTGGTCCCAGCAGCGGCTGGCTGACGATGTAGACCGTACCCATCGCCCAGTACGGGCGCGACAGGTTGCCGGCCATGGCGATGTACAGGGCGGCGATCGCGGCCAGGTAGGTCTTGATCGAGAACAGCCACGCCTGGCGATCGGTCACGGCGTTCATCACTTAGTTCGCCGTGGCCCGTGGGGCGGCCGTCGCCTGCCAGCCACCGCCGAGCACCAGGAACAGGTGGATCTGATCGCGCGAGACCTGTGCTTCGGCCGCGGCCAGTGTGGCATCGCTGGTGGCCAGGCTGCGGTCGGCGTCCAGGCTGGCCAGGTACGGTGTCCGCCCACCCTGGTAAAGCCGGCGGTTCTGCTCGGCTGCCAGCGCGGCCTGTTCCTGGGCGATGCGCAGCGACTGCAGTCGGCGCAGGTCCTGTGCGTAGCGGTCCAGAGCGGTCTGCGTCTCACGCAGTGCCTGCAGCACGGTGTGGTCGAACTCGGCCAGCGCCGCATCGGCGCCCGCTTCGGCAGCGTGGATGCGTGCATGGCTGCCCGATGACGGCAGCGTCCACGAGATCAGCGGCCCGATCGACCACTGCTGGGTCATGGGCTGGCCGAAATCTTCCAGCAGGCCGGCGGCGCCGATCGAAGCCCCCAGACGGATGTCCGGATAGAGTTCGGCGGTAGCCACGCCAATGCGCGCGGTGGCCGCGGCCAGCCTGCGTTCGGCCTGGCGCACATCCGGACGACGCTGCAGCAGCGCACGGCCATCTCCGACCGGCAGCGGTTGCGTCAGCGACGGTGCCTGTGCGCAGTCGATCACCCCGGTCGGCAACTGGCCGGGGGTCTGGCCGAGCAGGGCGGCCAGGGAGTATGCCGCCGCCGAGCGCTGCGCGCGCAACGGCGGCAACGCGGCCTCCAGCAGGGCGACCTGGGCATTGGCACGGGCCAGTTCCGGCGGCGTGCCGCGGCCGGCCGCGATCAACCGCTCGGTCACCGAGCGGCCGCGCTGCTGCAGCTGCAGCGAATGCTCGGCCACGTGCAGTTCGTGATTGGCGTGGCAGATCTCCAGATAGCTGTCGGCCACCTGTGCGACAACGCTGACCTGGGCCAGGTCGCGCGCCGCAGCGACTGCCTGCTCGTCGGCCCGCGCCGCTTCCGCACCGCGCTTGAGCTTGCCGAACAGATCGAACTGATAGCTGACCGCGAACTTGCCATCGGCCAGGTTGATCACCGGCAGTTCGTGTTCCTGCAGGAACGATTCGGCCGACAACTGCGCGCGGCTGACGCCGGCCTCGGCCTCGTACTCGAAGCCACCGGCGTCCAGTGCCTGTTCGTACACGGCCGCCGCGCGGCGCAGGTGGGCATCAGCGGCTTTCAACTCAACGTTGTCGCGCAGCGCCTGGCTGATCAGGCCGTCCAGCACCGGATCGTCGTACAGCGACCACCAGCGCGCCGGCAGCGGCTGGTTGGCGGCGATCTGCGGGTTCTGCGTATCGATGAACGCCGCATTCGCCTCCGGGCGCTTGAATGCCGAGCCTTCCGGTAGTGCATAGTCGGGACCAACGGTCCTGCACGCGGCCAGGCTGGCCAGTGCGACGATCAGGCCGAGGCGGGACAGTGCGGTATTCACAGGCGGCCCCGCGTCGGCGTGGGGCCGGCCTTGCTGTCATCCGCGCGGCGGCCGGTATCCACCGTCACGGTGGCGGTGCGGCCGGCGATCAACTCAACACCCGCGGGAAGATCATCGATGGCAATCCGCACGGGAATGCGCTGCGCCAGCCGCACCCAGTCGAATGCGGGTGTGACGTTCGGCAACAGGCTGCTGCCGTTGCTGCGGTAGCGGTCCTCGATGCCGGCGGCGATGCTTTCCACATGTCCCTGCAATGGCCTGGATTCACCCATCAGGCGGATGTCCACGCGCTGCCCGGGCACCACACCCTGCAGGCGGGTCTCCTCGAAATAGCCATCGATGCGGAATGAGCCGGTATCCAGCAACGCCAGTACCGGTTTGCCGGCCACCACGTAGTCTCCGACGCGCAGCGTACGGTCGTTGACCCGGCCGTCTGCCGGTGCGCGCACTTCGGTGCGGCCCAGATTGAGTTCGGCCAGATCGACTGCGGCCTGTGCCGTGGCCAGCGCGGCCTGTGCGGCCTGCAGCTTGGCCCGGCGCACTTCGGCGTCCTCGGCAGCGACGAGGTCCTGCAGGCTGCGATCACGACCGATCTCGCGCTTCAGCTGGGCCACCGACGCCTGGCGCTCGGCCAGGCTGGCCTGTGCCTGCTCCAGTGCGATGCGGTAGCGCGCACGGTCGACCACGAACAGCAGGTCGCCCTTCTTCACCGCCTGGTTGTCGGCGACGTTCACCGTCTCCACCAGGCCGGACACATCCGGCGCCATCTGCACCACGTCCGCGCCGACATGGGCGTCACGGGTCCAGGGCTCGTCCATGTAATAGACCCACAGCTGGCGCAGCACCAGCAGCGCGACGATCACGGCGGCACCGGTGAGCAGCACCGGCAGGGACTTCTTCACGATCTTGTTCACGATTGCATCCAGCGCAGAAGGTGGAAAAGCAGGCCCAGCACGATCCCGTACAGCGCCAGGTTGAACAGCGCCGGGTGCCAGACATGGCGGTAGGCACCGGCGCGTTGCAGCAGCGCGTGCAGACCGCTGTTGAGCAGATAGGCCAGCAGCATCAACCCGAGCAGGGTCGGGACGAACACTCCGTGGAGACTGAATTCACCAGGCATCGGTAGGGCAGGGCAGATGGGGGAGGGGAGGAACAACGGCACAACAACAACGGGTGACTGCCGCTGGCGTGGCAACGGCAGCGGCGGCATCCGGGGACATCGGTCTCACGTGATGCGGTCGGCGGCCTCGGCCAGCAGGCGCCATGCCTTCAGCACGGCGTGCAGTTCATCCATGGAAAGCGCGCCGAACACGTCCTGACGCAGGTCGATCAACTGATCTTCAAGTTCCTGCACCAGCGCCTGGCCGGCCTCGGTCAGCCACAGCAGGTTGGCGCGACGGTCGCTTGCATCACTTTCACGGCGGACCAGGTCGCTGGCACAGAGCTTGTCCAGCAGGCGTACCAGCGAAGGCCCCTCCATGCCCAGCTGCTGGGCCAGGGCGACCTGGCGGATGCCGCCGCCGGAGCGGCCGATCATCAGCAGGGGCATGGTGCAGGCGGTGGAGATCCCGTAGCTGCCCAGCCGGCTGTCGGCCAGGCGCTGCCACTGCCGCCCTGCATACAGCAGGCCGGAGCTGAGCTGCATCTGCAGCACGGTGCGCTCGTCGAGGGGGCGGTCCATAGATAGATAGGATACTACTAATTTCATTCCTATCAATAGTATTTGCTGAATGGGCGCCCCATTGCGGTAGCGCCGGGCCGTGCCCGGCGGGCTCTGTGGACGGGGCACCATGCCGCTCGCCGGGCATGGTCCGGCGCTACCGCAGCACGTTCCGGGGTCATGAGCGTCGGCCTGCGACCCCGCCTGCCGGCGCGCGATGAACCGTCCCCACAGGACGACCCACCCCCGGTCCTCCGCCACCCGCCCCACATCCCGCGAACGCGGTGGGTTGGCTCCTTAAAGGCAAGAGCAGAAGCAGTGCGGACCAACGGTCCGCACCCACCAGGGCAGCGGCGCGCGGCTTCCGAAGCCATGAACCCCCGCTTTTGACACCGCTTTCGGGGGGGGCGGCCGCGCCAGCAGGAAACTGTCGGAGAGGGGGGAGGGGCAGGCCGGGCAGGACCGTCCACGGCATGGATGCCGTGGCCGAGCCTACAGGGACGTACTTGCGGCGTGTCCTGCCCGGCCTGCCCCTTCCCCCTCTCGCTCAGCAGCCACGAGGCGCCGGAAGAACCCCCGATGAACCATCCCCACGGGACGACCCCCCCCCCGGTCAGGTACGATGCTCGCCCCCCGTTCGGGACGCTGTACGCAATGAGCAAGAACAACGAAAAGGCCGCCCCGCAGGGCGACGTGACCCAGGACCAGGCCGAGGATGCCGTGCGCACCCTGCTGCGCTGGGCCGGAGAGGACCCGTCCCGCGAAGGCCTTCTGGACACCCCCCGCCGCGTCGCCGAAGCCTATGGCGACTGGTTCAGCGGTTACCGCGATGACCCGCGCGCCTACATGGAGCGGACCTTCGAGGAAGTCGCCGGTTACGACGAACTGATCGTCCTGCGTGACATCGAGTACGAGAGCCACTGCGAGCACCACATGGCGCCGATCATCGGCCGCGTGCATGTCGGCTACCTGCCGGCCGGCAAGGTGGTGGGCATCAGCAAGCTGGCGCGCGTCGTCGAGGCCTATGCCCGCCGTTTCCAGGTGCAGGAAAAGATGACCGCGCAGATCGCCCAGTGCATCCAGGATGTGCTGCAGCCGATCGGCGTCGGCGTGGTCGTCGAAGGAGCCCACGAGTGCATGACCACCCGCGGCATCCACAAGCGTGGGGTCAGCATGGTCACCTCCAAGATGCTCGGCAGCTTCCGCGACGATGCGCGCACCCGCGCCGAGTTCCTGCGCTTCATCGAAGTGGGCGGCAAGCGCTGAGCCGCTTCTCCGCGTATCGCCGGCCCATGGTGGCCGGCCTGCCCACGGCTGTCCCCGCGACGGCCGTGCGTGGCTGCCCGCAGCCGCCTGTCTTTCCCAATCCTCTCGCTGCATGAAGCATCGCGAACGCATCTCCCGCTACCGCCACCTGCGCGAACAGCCCCAATGGAAGCTGCTTGCCGCCGACCACGCGCCCGAAATCATCGGTCTGCTGCAGAGCCTGCTGATGGACGGCGAACGCACCTTGCCGTCCTCGGTGCTCAACGAGCGCCTGCAGCGCGCGCTGGACCAGCTCAATGGGGACGAACTGGCCCGTGACCTGCCGCGCACGGCGCAGGCCTACATCGCACACTGGCTGTCCCAGGGCTGGCTGGAGCGGCGGTTGCCCGAGGGTGCCGACCAGGAGCAGTACGAACTGTCGACCCAGGCCCTGCAGGCGATCCGCTTCGCCGACAGCCTCGAGCAGGCGCGCGTGGCTGCCACCGAGAGCCGCCTGGCACTGGTCATCGAACAGCTCTCGCAGCTGGCTGCACAGACCGAATCCGACCCCGACGCACGCCTGTCTGCGCTGCGCGACGAGCGCGACCGCATCGACGCCGAGATCGCGCGGGTCAGCGCCGGTCGTGTGGTCGCCCTGGACGGCAAGCGTGCACTGGAGCGCGCCCGCCAGATCATCGGTCTCGCCGACGAGCTGACCGAAGACTTCCGCCGGGTGCGCGACGGCTTCGAGCAGCTCAACCGCGAGTTCCGCGAGCGCATCATCGATGACGAAGGCGAACGTGGCGATGTGCTGTCGCAGCTGTTCGAGGGCGTGGACGTGATCGGCGAAAGCGATGCCGGCCGCAGCTTCCAGGCATTCTGGCGCCTGCTCAATGATGCCGAGCAGAGCGCGCAGCTCGATGCCGCGCTGGAAGCCGTGCTGGCACGCGGCTTTGCACGCCGCCTGGATCGCAACGAGCGCAACTTCCTGCGCAGCTTCACCAGCACCATGCTTGAACGCGGCGGCCAGGTACACGATGTCCTGCAGAATTTCGCGCGCAGCCTGCGTGGCTTCGTGCAGAGCCGCGGCTATCTTGAACAGCGTCGCCTCAATCAGCTGCTGAAGCAGGCCCAGTCCGAAGCGCTGGCCCTGCGCGACGAGTTCCCGGCCCAGCGCACGATCGGTCGTGACCTGCAGTTGACGACCAGCCGGCTGCGTTCGTGGTCGCAGTGGAAGCTGCACGACCCCCGCAGCGCCCAGGTCGATGGCAATGTCGAGTACAACGACGCGGCCAGCATCAGCCTGGAGAGCGTCGGTGATCTGGTGGCCTCGTCCGAAATCGATTTCCGCACCCTGCGCCGCGACCTGCACGACCTGCTCGATGCACAGCCGCGGCTCAGCATCGCCCAGGCGCTGTCGCAGCGCGAAGCGCCGCAGGGCCTGGGCAGCGTCATCGGCTACCTGTCGCTGGGCACGCGCTTCGGCAGCGTGGTCGCTGGCGAACAGGAGCTCGCCGAATGGCGTGGCGGCGACGGCCAACTGCGCCGCGCACGCATCCCGCTGGTTTGGTTCACCCAGGAGAGACGCCATGAGCTGGCATGAAGACCCCATCGAAGCACCGTCTGCCGACCAGGCCGAGGACGCCTACGAGGCCGAGCCGGCGATGCTCGAAGCGCAGCCACGGCGCGGCAACAGCGTGTACTACCTGGGTGATACCGGCCGCCTGCCGCTGGATGCCCGGCGCGCGCTGTGCCAGCTGCTGATCGGTCCCAGCATCGACCAGCTGCGCCACGCCAAGCTGTGGCCGGCACTGGTCCGCAGCGAGGCGGGCATCCGTTCAGCGCTGTCCGACCTGTTCCTGGAACTGGTGCTCGACCGCGAAAGCGGTGTGGCATTCACCCGCCAGGCCGACACCGAAGACGTCGATGCACCGGTACTGCTGCGGACCTCGCCGCTGACCTTCATTGACTCGGTGCTGTTGTTGTTCCTGCGCCAGCAGCTGGCTGAGGCCGACGCGCGCGGCAACCGCGCGGTGGTCGCCGACGCCGAGATGGCCGAAGCACTGGCCATCTATGAGAAGAACCTGTCCACCGACCGCGCCGGCTTCAATCGCCGCGTTGCATCGGCCGTGCAGAAGATGAAGGACAACCACATCCTGACCCGTCTGAGCGGCCAGGACGACCGCCACGAAGTCTCGCCGGCGCTGAAGCTGCTGTTCTCCGCCGAAGACGTGTCCCAGCTTTCGGCAGTGTACCGCCAGCTGCGCGAAACCCCGGCCGCCGAAGCCTGAGAGACCCGAACACCGCATGGCCATTTCCAAGCACACCCCCGCCCTGTTCAATGAAGGCCTGCCGGACCCGCGCCTGCAGCAGTTCCGCATGCGCCGCCTGCAGGTGCACAACTGGGGCACCTTCAACGGCCTGACCGAAGTACCGATCGCCGAGCGTGGCTTCCTGTTCGTCGGCCGTTCCGGCTCGGGCAAGTCGACCCTGCTCGATGCCATGTCCGCGCTGCTGACGCCGCCGGCCATCGTCGACTTCAACGCGGCCGCACGCGAAGCCGAGCGCAGTGGCCGCGACCGCAACCTGGTGTCCTACGTGCGCGGCGCGTGGGCTGACCAGCAGGACAGTGGCACCGGCGAGATTGCCACGCAGTACCTGCGCAAGGGTGCGACCTGGACCGCACTGGTGCTGGAGTACCGCGCCGGCGACGGCCGCGTGGTCAGCCTGGTGCGCCTGTTGTGGATCTCCGGCAACGGCACCTCGGCCGGCGACGTGCGCAAGCACTACATGATCGCCGAGCGTCCGTTCGACATCGCCAAGGATCTGGGCGGCTTCGATCTGGACCTGCGCAAGCTCAAGCAGAAGCTGGCCGACGTCCACCACTTCGACACCTTCTCCGGCTATGCCGAGCGCTTCCGCGACCTGCTCGGCATCGACAACGAGATGGCGCTGCGCCTGCTGCACAAGACGCAATCAGCGAAGAACCTGGGTGATCTCAACGTCTTCCTGCGCGACTTCATGCTCGACACGCCGAAGACGTTCGACGCCGCCGAGCGCCTGGTGAGTGATTTCGCCGAGCTTGACGGGGCCCATCAGGCGGTGGTCACCGCCCGTCGCCAGGTGGAGACGCTGTTGCCGGCGCGCGCCTATTACGCCGATCTGAAGGAAATGCACCGGCAGCGCGGTGACGACGAGGCGCTCAAGCTGGGCGTCGACAGTTTCCGCGAGAGCCGCCGTCAGGCGCTGATCGAAGCGCGCCTGCGCGAGATGGACGTGCGTGACCGTGGCCTGCTCGGGGAAGAGGCGCAGCGCCGCGCTGCGCTGGACAACCACAGCGAACGCCTGGCCGAGCTGGAACTGCAGCGGCGTCAGCAGGGCGGCGAGCGCATCGAAGAGCTGGAGCGCGAGCAGGGCCGCGCCGAAGCCGAGCGCGATCGCCGCAAGGCCAAGCGCGACCAGGCGCAGGAAGCCGCACGGAAACTGCAGGCCGAACTGCCCGACGATGCCCATGGCTTCGCCGAACTGGTCGAGCGTGCGCAGAACGAACTGCAGGATCGCCAGCGCGCTTCGGCCTCGCTGGACGATGCCATCAGCGAGCGCCTCGGTGGCAAGCGCGATGACGAGCGTCGCTTCGCTGAAGTACGCCTCGAACTTGACGCGATGCAGCGCACGCCCTCCAACATCCCGGCGCCGATGCAGAAGCTGCGTGCACGGTTGGCGGAAGAGACCGGCATTTCCGAAGTGGCGTTGCCGTTCGTCGGCGAGCTGATCCAGGTCCGCTCCGAGGAACAGGGCTGGCAGGGTGCGATCGAACGCGTGCTGGGTGGCTTCGCGCTGTCGCTGCTGGTTGACGACAAGCACTACAACGCGGTTGCCGACTGGGTGAACCGCACCCACCTCGGCATGCGCTTCACCTACTACCGCGTGCGCCGCAACGACGAGGCGTTCGCCCGCGAACCATCGGCGAAGTCGCTGCTGCACAAGCTGGAGCTGCGCGACCACGTGTTCGAGAGCTGGCTGCGGCGTGAGCTGGGCAAGCGATTCGACTACGAGTGCGTGGATGCCAGGCAGCTGCGCAACGTCGACCGCGGCATCACCCGCGAAGGCCAGGTCAAGCATCCGGGCGACCGCTTCGAGAAGGACGACCGCAGTGCCGTGGGCGACCGCCGTCGCTGGATTCTCGGTTTCAACAATCACGACAAGGTCGGTGCGTTCGAACGCGAGGCGCAGGAACTGGCCAAGCGCATCGCCAGCTGCGAGACCGACATCGCGAGCCTGCGTGGCCAGCGCGATCGTGACAACGAGCGCCGCCTGGCCTGCCACGAGCTCGCGGGTATCCAATGGAACGAGATCGACGTCGCCGCGCCCCAGCAGCGCCTGACCGACATCGAAGCCAGCCTGCGCGACCTGCGCGAAGGCAATGCCGACCTGGCCAGGCTGGCACAGCAGATCGACGCCGTGCGCGCCGACATCGAGCAGGCCCGCCGCACCTATGAGGATGTCCGCGTCGAGCGCGGCCAGCTGGTCCGGGAACGTGACCGCCTCGACCGCGCGCGCCAGCAGAGCCGCGCGCTGGTGCTGCCAACGCTGGCCGAAGCGCAGGAGAGCGGCCTGGCAGAGCGGTTGCAGCAACAGGGCCCGCTCAGCCTGGAAACGCTGGAAGCGCACATGCGCCAGGTCAGCAACGCGCTGAACGAACAGTTGTCGTCCTCGCAGCAGGACCTCAACCGTATCGAAAACCAGCTGGTCGGCTGCTTCCGCCGCTTCATCCAGCAGTGGCCGGAAGAATCCGGCGACTTCACCGCATCGGTGGCGTCGGCCGAGGACTTCCTCGCCCGCCTCGACCGTCTCGAACGCGATGGCCTGCCGCAGCATGAGGAACGCTTCTTCGATCTGCTGCAGAACCAGAGCAAGAACAACCTGCTGGCCCTGCAGCGCCACAGCGCCGAGGCCCGCAAGTCGATCGGCCAGCGCCTGGACGAAGTCAACGCCAGCCTGGAGCAGGTGCCGTTCAACCGGGGCACCCTGCTGACCATCGAATTGAGCGACCGCCGGCTGCCGGAAGTGCTGGAGTTCCAGCTGCAGCTGCGCGAAGTGCTGTCGCAGCAGCAGACCGAGCAGCGTGAACTGGCGGAGTCACAGTTCACCGTGCTGCGCCAGCTGGTCAACCGCCTGGGTTCGCAGGAAGGTGAGGACAAGCGCTGGCGCGAGCTGGTCCTGGACGTGCGCATGCACGTGGAGTTCATCGGCGTCGAACTCGATGCGGAAACGCGCCAGCAGGTCGAGATCTACCGCAGCGGCGCCGGCAAGTCCGGTGGCCAGCGGCAGAAGCTCGCCACCACCTGCCTGGCCGCAGCGCTGCGTTACCAGCTCGGCGGCGCTGACAGCCAGCTGCCCAGTTACGCGGCGGTCGTGCTCGACGAGGCCTTCGACAAGGCCGACAACGAGTTCACCGCGCTGGCGATGAACATCTTCGACAACTTCGGTTTCCAGATGGTGGTCGCCACGCCGCTGAAGTCGGTGATGACCCTGGAGCCTTTCATCGGTGGTGCTTGCTTCGTCGAGATCAGTGGCCGCCACGATTCGGGCGTGCTGCTGATCGAGTACGACGAAGAAGGAAGGCGCCTGAAGCTGCCCGAGCGCAGCCGCCAGCAGGCCAATGAACCGGAGGAAGCCGAAGCCTGACCGCCTCGGGCAATCCACCTGTAGAGCCGAGCCATGCTCGGCTGCTCTTCGCGACCTGAAACAACGTGCCAACCAAGGTTGGCACCTACCATTTCATAACGTCCCTCACGAACCGCGGAACGTATCCCACGCCATCCGCGCGATCAGCACCACCACCAGGCCCACGAACAGTTTGCGGATGAACGGCGTGCCGCCTTTCAGTGCCAGCCGCGTGCCGACCACCGAACCGATGATGTTGGCTGTGGCCATCGGCAGCGCGAACAACCACAGGATGTTGCCGGTCGGCACGAAGAACGAGATCGCCGCCATGTTCGTCGCCAGGTTCACGACCTTCGATGCGGCCGACGCACGCAGGAAGTCCAGGCCGAAGAAGCGCACGAACAGGAAGATCAGGAAGCTGCCGGTGCCCGGGCCGAAGAATCCATCGTAGAAGCCGATCGCAGCGCCGATCACCAGCGCGATGGTCAGTTCGCGCCGGCCGATCTCCTGCGGCCGGTGCAGCGCGCCGAAATCCTTCTTCCACAGGGTGTAGGCCAGCATCGCCACCAGCAGCACCAGCACCAGCGGCCGCACGGCATCCTTGGGCAGCAGGCTCACCGCCGTAGCCCCGGCGAACGAGAACACGAATGCCGTGCCCGCGGCGAACAGTACCGGCTTCCAGGGGAACCGCACGTTGCGTGCATAGCGCCACGCCGCCGCCGCCGTGCCGAACATCGAACTGAACTTGTTGGTACCGAACAGCATCGCCGGCGTCTGCTGGGGCAGCACGGTGAACAGGCCGGGCAGCTGTACCAGTCCCCCTCCACCCACGGCAGCATCGACCAGGCCGGCAATGAAGGCGATCACCACCAGCCACCACAACTCGGGGGGAACCAGTTCCAGCACGGGGATCATTCAATGTGGGGGCGCGACAGCATACGCCTATCGCCGATGGATGCCCGACGTGACTCGAGCGACAATACCCCCATGAGCCGAAACCCTGCCGATTCCTGCCCCTGTGGCCTCGCCACGGACTACGCCGACTGCTGCGGCCGCTTCCATGCCGGCGAGCCCGCACCGGACGCCGAGCGCCTGATGCGCTCGCGCTACAGCGCGTACGTGCGTGGTCTGGCCGACTACCTGCGGGCCACCTGGCATCCGGCCACCCGTCCCGCCGAACTGACACTGGGCGAGGCGCCCGGCCAGCGGACGCACTGGCTTGGCCTGACCGTCCACGAGCACCAGGTGAATGGGCCCGACCATGCCGAAGTGCGATTCACCGCCCGCTACCGGGTGGGCGGCGGCAGTGCGGTGAAAATGAACGAGCGCAGCCGGTTCGAGCGCATCGACGGACGCTGGTACTACCTCGACGCGATCTGAACCGGTTACGCGACGGCATCGATGTGAACGGCGCGATGTCACGCCATGACGTTGCGCTCACCCGCACCGCTGGATGCTGGCTGCATGGACAGCGCTACCGTCGCCGTCGCTGCTCCGCAGCGTGAACTCGCCCACCGCTATGCGCAGACGCGCGCCCGCAGCGTGCTGCTGGCCGAACCGCTCAGTGCCGAAGATGCGATGCTGCAGAGCATGGCGGACGCCAGCCCGAGCAAATGGCATCTGGCGCACACCACGTGGTTCTTCGACCGCTTCGTGCTGGCCGGTCTATCTGGCGCACCGGCATGTGACCCCGCGTGGGACTACCTGTTCAACAGCTACTACAAGAGTATTGGACCGGCGCATGCCAGGCCGCAGCGTGGCCTGCTCTCGCGCCCGTCGCTTCAGCAGGTACTCGATTACCGGCAGCAGGTCGATGCACACCTCCTGACGCGTCTCCGCGATGGTGATCTTGACGATGAAGCCCTGCAGCATCTCCAGCTGGGCCTGCAGCACGAGCAGCAGCACCAGGAGCTGCTGCTGACCGACATCAAGCACGCGCTCTGGTGCAATCCGCTGCATCCGCCCTACCGCCAGGACCTGCGCGCCGCCGTCAGCGCAGCCAGTCCGCTGGGCTGGATCGAATCTCCCGAGCGCATCGTCACCGTCGGCGCACC
Organism: Stenotrophomonas sp. YJH_SMC_36; assembly: GCF_059369935.1. Taxonomy (NCBI): domain Bacteria; kingdom Pseudomonadati; phylum Pseudomonadota; class Gammaproteobacteria; order Lysobacterales; family Lysobacteraceae; genus Stenotrophomonas; species Stenotrophomonas sp. YJH_SMC_36. The sequence continues at coordinate 380,563 of NZ_JCAFTD010000005.1, forward strand.
GGCATGGCCACAGCACGCTACCTTCGCCTACGACAACGAATCGCCACCGCATCGCGTGCTGTTGCCGGCCCACATGCTGGCTGATCGACCGGTCTGCAACGCGGAGTACCGGGACTTCGTCGAAGCCGGCGGTTACCGCGATCCGCGCTGGTGGCTCAGTGAGGGCTGGGCTCTGCGGGAAAGCGAGGACTGGCAGCATCCACTCTATTGGGATGACGCCCTCCAGCGCGAATACACGCTCGGCGGCTGGCGTGACCTCGACGCGCATGCGCCGGTGTGCCATCTCAGCTACTACGAAGCCGATGCGTATGCCCGCTGGGCCGGTGCGCGCCTGCCCAGCGAATTCGAGTGGGAGGCCGCCGCGACGTCGCAGCCGATCGCCGGCCATTTCGCCGAGGACGATCATCTGCATCCTGCTGCAGCACAGGGCAGGGGACTGCGGCAGCTGTTCGGCGACGTCTGGGAATGGACCGGCAGCGCCTATGGCGCGTACCCCGGATTCCGTCCGTTCGCCGGCAATCTGGGTGAGTACAACGGCAAGTTCATGTGCGGGCAGTGGGTCCTGCGCGGCGGCAGCTGTGCCACCCCGCGCGGGCATGTGCGCGCCAGCTACCGTAACTTCTTCATGCCACCTGCGCGCTGGCAGTTCTCCGGCCTGCGCCTGGCGAGGGATCTGCCGTGAGCACCGTACAGGATGCGCTGCAGGCGCTGACCGATCTGACGCCCAGCCGCGAGCAGATCCTCGCCGACACACTGGCCGGACTGTCGCGCACTGCGCGCCAGCTGCCGTCGAAGTACTTCTATGATGCGCGCGGTTCACGCCTGTTCGAACAGATCACCCACACGCCGGAGTACTACCCCACGCGCACCGAGCTGGCCCTGTTGAATCGGGTGCTGCCGGATATCGCACGCGTGGTGGGCCCGCGCCTGCACGTGGTCGAGCTGGGCAGCGGCAGTGGTCGCAAGACCGCGCTGTTGCTGGCCGCGCTGCAGGATCCCGTGGCCTACACCCCCATCGAGATCTCCCGGGCGGCGCTGCTGTCGAGCATCGATCACCTCGCTCCCGCGCTTCCCGACGTGGAAATGCTGCCGGTCTGCGCTGACTTCACCCGGCCGGTGGACGTGCCCGCACCGGAGCGCGAGCCCGCGCGGCGCCTGCTGTTCTTCCCGGGGTCCACGCTTGGCAACTTCGCCGGCGAGGACGCCCTCGCCCTGCTGCGGGCCATGCGTCAGACCATGGGTGACCACGGCCTGGCCCTGATCGGCATCGACCTGCACAAGGACCCCGCGCTGATCGAAGCCGCCTACAACGACGCCGAAGGCATCACTGCGGCATTCACCCTCAACCTGCTCGTCCGCCTCAACCGTGAGGTGGGCAGCGACTTCGATCTGGACGGCTTCCGCCACCGTGCCCGTTACAGCACCGAACGTCTGCGCATCGAGACCGATCTGGTCAGCCAGCGGGCGCAGGACGTCCACCTCGATGGCCGCACCTTCCACTTCGAGGCCGGTGAGGCGATCCGCGTCGAGTACAGCCACAAGTACACCGATGACGGCTTTGATGCGCTGGTGCGGCAGGCCGGCCTGCAGGTTGCGCAGCGCTGGGACGCTGACAGTCCAGCTTACGGCCTGCGGCTGCTGCGTACGCTCTAGAGAGGCCAACGGCCGGCAACTGCTTCAGCATCGCCGGTCGCTCAGCCTCTAGTATGGTGTCAGCACCGGCAACACGGAGGACGCCATGCCCACCCTGACCGCACTCGGCCTGGCCGCGGCACTGGCCGCGCCGTCAACGGCGCCCGACCTGACCCCGCCCGATCCCGCGTTCACCCGGTGTCTGGCACAGCTGCAGGCAACGGCAGCTACCCAGGGCATTGCCGCAGACCGCTTCGGTGCGATCACCGCCGACCTGCGTCCTGATCCCAGCGTGCTCGGCTTGCTGGATGCGCAGCCCGAATTCTCCACCCCGATCTGGGACTACCTGGCTGCACTGGTGGACCGCCAGCGCGTCGACGATGGACGGGCCATGCTGCAGCAGCACCGCGACCTGCTTGATCGCATCGCCGCGCAGTATGGCGTCGATCCGGTCACCATCGTCGCCGTCTGGGGCGTGGAGAGCGACTATGGCCGTGTATTCGGCAAGCGTCCGCTGCTGCAGTCGCTGGCGACGCTGTCCTGCGCCGGCCGGCGGCAGGCGTTCTTCCGTGGCGAACTGCTGGCCCTGCTCACGCTGATCGATCGCGGTGATCTGCAGGCTCAAGGTCTGACCGGGTCCTGGGCCGGCGCGTTCGGCCATACGCAGTTCATGCCCAGCACCTACGCACGCATCGCCGTCGACGGCGATGGCGACGGTCGCCGTGACCTGGTCGGCAGCATTCCCGACGCACTGGCGTCCACCGCCAACTACCTCAAGCGCGCCGGCTGGCGCACGGGAGAACCGTGGGGCATGGAGGTGCGTGTTGCCGACGGCTTCAATACCAGCCTGGCCGGCCGTACCCAACGCCGGTCACTGGCTGAATGGCGTACGCAGGGCGTGACAGCGCTGGACGGCAGCGCGCTGGCTCCGGCGGGTCTGGCTGCCGGCGCGCGGGCGGCACTGCTGCTGCCCGCCGGCATCAAGGGGCCGGCCCTGCTGGTGTTCCGCAACTACGATGCGATCTACAGCTACAACGCCGCCGAAAGCTATGCGCTGGCGATCGCGACGCTGGCTGATCGCCTGCGCGGCGGCAGCGGCCTGGCCACCGCCTGGCCGACCGATGACCCCGGGCTGGGCCGTGATGAGCGCCGTCAGCTGCAGACCCTGCTGCTGGCGCGGGGGCATGATATCGGTACCGCTGATGGCATGATCGGCACAGCCAGCCGCCGGGCGATCCAGGCCGAACAGCGCCGCCTGGGATGGAGCACGGCCGATGGACGAGCCGGCCAACGCATCCTGCGCGCGCTGCAGAGCGCGGCGCCGCCTGCGGTGGCCTCCACCCGCTTCACGCTTCCCAGCAACTACAGTGCCGTGCAGTCGCCGGCCATACGGAGTCGATCCAACGTGCAACAGATCCAGGGCGTACGCAGTGGCCAGTTCCAGGGGCTTGATGCCTGGCTGGTGGAAACCCCCCAGGCCACCGCAGCCATCAGTGTGTTCGGCGGCCAGCTGCTCTCCTTCGTACCCAAGGGGCAGCCCGATCTGCTGTGGCTTTCGCCACGCCGTGCCGCATTGCCGACCCCCATCCGCGGCGGCAGCCCGGTGTGCTGGCCGTATTTCGGGCGACAGGGGCAAGGCGACGATGTGCCCGCGCATGGTTTCGTGCGCACCCTGCCGTGGGAGCTGAAGGAGGCCCGCCGGCTGGACGACGGCAGCATCGAACTCGTACTGGCTCCCCCTGCATTGGACAACCTCGCCCTGCGCCTGGCCATGACCCTGCGCATCGGCCGTGAACTACGGCAGCAGCTGGTGACCGACAATCCCGGCACCGTGCCGGTGACGATCACCCAGGCGCTGCACAACTACTTCCGCGTGGGCGATGCCAGCAAGGTCGAAGTCGATGGCGTGGACGGGCTGGAGTATCTGGACAAGTTCGAGAACTATGCACAGGCGCGGCGCCAGCAGGGCCCGTGGTCCCTGCGCGATCCGCGCGACCCGGGCCGCAGTGACCGCATCTATACCGGGGCAGGTGGCCACTACGTCCTGCGCGATCCGGTGCTGAAGCGTCGCATCACGATCCGTACCGAAGGCAGCCGCTCGCTGGTGGCCTGGAATCCTGGCGCGGAAGCGGCAGCGAAGATGGCCGACGTGGGAGACGGCTGGCGCGATTACGTCTGCCTGGAAGCGGCCAATGCCGGGCCCGACGTGATCACCATCGCACCGGCCGGTCGCCACGTGCTGGTACAGACCTTGTCCAGCTCGCCACTGTGAGTGGACATCCCGCCACGGATGGCAATCCCTACGCTGCGCCGGTTGCCGGCGATGCGCCGTCGAGCCTGGACGCCGCAATGGCGGTCTATGACCGTCATCCACGGCTCGCCCGCGTGGTGGCCGACAACTTCGCTGTCTATGCCGAGTTGTGGCGGCTGCGTCGGGATCCGCCGGGCTGGCCGCGTCCCTGGAACTGGGCCGCGTTCCTGTTCGACTTCAAGTGGCTGCTGTACCGGCGTATGTACGGCATGGCGGTGGCCTACGTCCTGATCAGCATGGTGGGGGGTGCCGCCATCGTGCTGGCCGGAATGGACGACGCGGCGATATGGGGGTTGACGTTGGCCTTGAAGATCGCAGTGTCACTGGCGGCCAATGCGCTGTATCTGCGCCGCTGCAGGGCGGTGATCGCCCGCGCCGAAGCCGCCGGCGCGGGTGACGGCGCACGCGTCGAGGCCTATATCGACCGGCGCAGCGGCGTCAGCCGGCTGGCCCTGGGCCTGGGCATCGTGTTCAGCGTCGCACTGCAGGCGTTGGACCTCTTCGGCGGCGCCTAGCTGCGGGGCTCACGTGGCCGCAGGACCAGCAGGCACAGCGCGCCAGCGACCAGCCCCCAGAAGGCGGAACCGATACCGGCCAGCGACATCCCCGACGCAGTGACCAGGAAGGTGACCAGTGCCGCCTCGCGGTCGCGCTCCACCGCCAGTGCGCTGGCGAGGCTGTTGCCGATGGTGCCGAACAGTGCGATGCCAGCCACGCAGGCCACCAGCTCCCGCGGGAACGCGGCGAACAGTGCGGCCACGGTGGCGCCGAACAGGCCGATGACGATGTAGAACACACCTGCCGCCATCGCCGCGGTGTAGCGCCGGGCAGGATCCTCATGGGCATCGCGGCCCATGCAGATGGCTGCGGTGATCGCGGCCAGGTTCAGCGCATAGGCACCGAAGGGGGCCAGTACCGTGTTGACCACGCCGATCCAGCCGATCAGCGGCGATACCGGGGCGTCGTAGCCGGAGGCGCGCATCACGGCGACGCCGGGAATGTTCTGCGAGGCCATGGTCACCACGAACAGGGGCAGGGCGATGCCTGCCACGGCAGTCCACGACAGGGAGGGGGTCACCCACTGCGGGACCGCCAGCTGCAACTGCAGCTGCTGCGCGTGCAGCAGACCGCGGCTGGCTGCGACCGCGATGCCAACCAGCAGGGTCGCGATCACGGCGTAACGCGGGAACAGGCGCCGGCCAGCCAGCCAGGTCGCGAACATCGCCAGGGCAAGTACCCTCTGGCTGTCCATTGCGACGAACACATCCAGGCCGAAGCGCAACAGCACACCGGCCAGCATGCCCGCCGCCAGCGCCATCGGCACACGTTGCATGAGCCTGGCGAAGATGCCGGAGAAGCCGGCCAGCATTGCCAATGCCGCAGCAAGCAGGAACGCGCCTGTCGCCTCGGAGAGCGAAGCGCCGCCGGCGCCCACCACCAGCATCGCGGCACCGGGCGTCGACCACGCGGTGACCACCGGTACCCGATAGCGAAGTGACAGCCCGATGCAGGTCACGCCCATGCCCAGTCCCAGCGCCCACATCCAGGATGCGATATGGGCCTGATCGGCACCGACCGCCTGCGCGGCCTGGAACACGATCACCGCCGAACTGGCGAAACCCACCAGTACGGTGATGAAGCCGGCAACGATCGCCGGCATCGATAGATCCCGCCACCATCCGTGGCGCACCTGCGTACTCATTGCCTGCTCTCCCGTGTGCATCCCTGCATTGATAGCGCCTGCGGCGTTGCCCGCGCAACGCGCGGGCAACGCCGCAGTGAACATCGAGTGCGCGCATCGGCCGGCACAAGCGCCAGCGCTGTCATTGTCCTGAAAGAAAGTGGTTGACGAATCCGGCAGGATCTCTAGAATTCGCTCCCTCGCTGCAGCGCGATGCTTCCCCGGAAGCAGCACGCAGAAGCGACGCCACGCCGGCGGACGAGATGATCGAACGAAGGTGTTGACGGACTCGAAAAGTCCGTCATAATAGGCGGCTCGCAACGACGAAAGCCTCTTGGGGCCAACGACGAAGCAGCTCCGGCAACAACGTCCACCCCGGTGCGGCGACCTTGAAAAAGGTGTTGACGAAGCGGAAAAGCCGGCTATAATGGGCGGCTCGCTACGAGGGAAACTTCGCAGCACACGGGAACGGCGCTGAGGCCACTTCCCCGGATCTTTGAAAGTATGCGCAGGTATCTTGTGAAGGCGCCTGCAGGAAGGATGACTGTCCATCTTGCAGACGTTTGATCAAGCAACTATTAATTGTT
>NZ_JCAFTD010000006.1:0-383933 GCF_059369935.1 Stenotrophomonas sp. YJH_SMC_36
CACCCCGCGGGCGCGGGTGGTGTGGCAGAAGGAGCTGGGGGATACGCAGGCCCGCTACAGCACCGGCTTTGCGGCGGCGCCGGATCTGGTGTTCGGCAGCAACAGCCAGACGGTGGGCGAGCAGGTGCTGAGCTGGAACCTAGGTGTGACCAGCCGGGCCAGCGAGCGGCTGTCGGTGATGGTCGACTATGTGGGCGAGCGCCGCGACGGCCAGCTGCAGAATGGTGTGCAGCTGGGGCTGGGTTACAAGTTCTGAGCAGTTGTTTACTGCCCCGTCCTTTGGGACGGGGCAGTACGCAGAGAGCACGTGGACGCCTGGCTCAATCCGGACCCGGCCGGCTTGCCGCGCTGTGCCGGGTCTTCAATGACAATCAGCCCCGTCTACGAACATAGGCTTGCGGCCTGGCAGATCAGGCGGCTTGGGGGGATGGACTCCCAGCACCCAGGATATGGTCACATTCCACCAACCGAGCGTTACTCACGGCTTGTCTTTCCCCGCACCCCGCACATGCGAGCAGGGTGCCGCCGGGCATTGTCTCCAGCTCCGGCACCTTCGAATGGGTGATGTGCTTGCAGTGGTTGCAACGCACGCTGACGGCATTTACGCGGTCAAGGCTGCCGTCGTTATCTCGTGTTGCATCAAGGGCGAGAATGCAGAAAAGTCCTGTATCGGGCATTGCGGTGTACCGAGCATTTTCTGCCGATGCTGCCCTGATCATTGCCTTTATTTTGTGATGAGCATCCCCGTTCAGTATCACGTGTTACTGAATCGTTGCGCAGATCTCGTTTATCTCACGTAGAAATTCCCTTGCGCCTGATAGGGTCGATGCTCACCAAGGAGGTGCGCATGCCCATTCGGGCGGTTGTATATGTAAGCGAGGCGAGCAACGTGCTCGCTGGTGACAAGCTCGGCTTGTCCAACGGAAAGCTGGACGAAGTGGTAGACGATGCAGCCCGGTTTAACCTCGACGCCGGAGTCACGGGGGTTCTTCTCTTCGACGGCGATCGCTTCATGCAGTATCTAGAGGGACCGGAGGACGGCGTATCGGTCGCTTACTCCAGGGTTCTAGGCGCGACCAGCCACCATGGCATTGTGGAGTTACAGCGAGGTCGAGCTGGTCAGCGACGGCTTCCGTTCTGGCCGATGCGCTGGCTACCAGTTAAGCCGGCAGAGTTGCGCGGTATGGTCCGTGCCGATTGGACCGGTTTTAGCCAGCGCGGTGCAGAGGGCAGCGCCACCGCGATGGATATGCTCGTCCGCCTTGTCGAGCCCTACGTGCTCGCTGCATAGCTATCAAGGCGGAGTTTATCCGCCTGCAATCTGTTCTGTTAGCACTACCAGAGACTGCTGGAAGGCGGCGGAGAACAGGGGGCCGCCGTCGTGCTGATGTGCGGCCGTGATGCCGGGCAACAGCGTTGTCCAGGCAGCCGCGAGACGTTCTGGTTCCGGGTGTGTGAGCACAGACACCCTGATGGCGTATTCCATTGCCTTGAGGTAACCACGATGTGCCTCCAGGACAGCTTCGCAGGCGCCAAGGCGTTCTAGGATCTCTTCGGTCGGTGTCGTCATGATGGTCCCTATGGACTGAGGCAGCCGGGGCGGGCATAGTTCGCGGCGACCCTTGGAGTCGCCCTATGAGCATCCTCAATGTTTTGCTCAGTCGTGACCAGCTCGTTACCGCAGTCGATACGCTCGCCGAGGATGCGCTGACCGGCGCCCATTCGGCTGGCGCCAAGATGCTTTTGATCCCCCAGCACAATCTCTTGCTGGCCACCCGAGGATCCGCCCAGTTCTTCCTCCGGATCTACGAGCTGGCCCTACAGGCGAGCTTCCGCGCCGAGTTCACGGTGGGACAGTTGAGCGCTGAACTCGGCTCTGTGATTGACCAGCTGTGGCCGAACTACGAGAAGGCTGTGGCCGAGGCCGGCCTGCCGATCGAGCAATTGGGAACGGAGATCGTACTGGGTGGCTGGTCTCCTCAGCAGGGCAGGATGATCGCCACGGCGTATTCGAAGAGCGGTAATGGGCAACCGGCACGCGTGCAGCCCATAACTGGCCAACTGGCGTCGCCGGGGGAGCCCCTGAAGACAGTGCCGCCGAGCATGGCCCAGGCCGAGTTGCTGGCCGCCGGGCGGCTGCAGGCGAGCTACCTCAATGAGCGGGAGGGCCGGCGGGTGGCCGGCGGCCGTCTATTGATCGGATTCCTGCAGCAGGGGCAGGCGGTGGTCAAAGATCTAGGGCCGATCTGACGCGTAGAAGGCGGAGTTGGCCGCACCGGGGGCGCATGAGCAGCGCCGCGTCGGCACTGGATCCGAACGATTCACCCAGATGCCGGCCGCGTTCGCAGGATCTGCGACCGCCGGTCGTATCCTCCCGGCCATGCCGCTCCCCGCCGACTTCTACTGGACTACCAGGTCATCCAGCCACCCGGATGACCTTCCGACCGTGATTGCCTGTGAAGGGGTGTGGGTGGTGGTCATGATCCAGCGGGTGAACGATGGAATCTGGATTGCCTCGCTGGACCGGCACCGGCATGGGCCAGGTGGTCCGTCCCGCAGATGCAGCAGCTACGAGCAGGGCCGGGCAGGGGCCGAATTGTGGGTGGCCAGGCACGAGGCGAGGCTTCGCGAGGACGTGGTCGCAGGCCGGTAGGTGCTAGGAACCGGTGACTTCGCGGCTGGCAATCCCTTTAATGCCCATCCGCCCGGCTCAACATCCGTCCGGTGCGGCTGCTGACCCGAACGCCAAGACCTCGATACGGCGTCTCGGCTTAACTAGAGCGCGGCAAAATCGGCAATCGAGTTCCACTACCTATCGCGCGTGCCAACTGTGACGAGCGCGCCGTCCTCGAAGGATAGTGGGATGATCACTCGTCCCTGTGGCGCAGATAACCGCAGGTTCAGTGCTTGGCGGTTCGATGTGCAGGAAGTAAGAATACTCTCGAACCATGATCGCTCCGGCACCTGGCTATTGATTTCATTCAACTGAATGGCAGGAATAGCTAGGCCGTCGACTTTCAGTTCTGTTACCTTCACCGGGCTAGAAGAATCCACCACCAACTCGAACACGTGATTGCCACACTCCAGCCGGTGCTGTGAGACATAGAGCTTTGCGGGGACGCCGTCTTCGGTGCGAATCACGTCCAAGGTCGGGGGAGTGGCATTCGCTACTGAATACGAGGTTGCAATCACACAGGTGGTGAGTAGTGCTACTTTTAGTGCTGCTTCACGATTCATAGTGTGGGCCCCAGCGTTTCTGCATCGCGATCATTGAAGTCATACTCACGGGTGATATTGTCGGGGCCGATGATGTAGTAGCGGAAGGTTTCAGCGTTCATGCCAAAGTCGCGTAGTTTATCGGCCGTACTCCAATCGCCGCCATAGAACTCCTGGTCCCCCACAGTGCGGTTGTCTGAAGGGTACTTGTTAACTTCATGTGTTCTCTCGTCCTTGAATACTCCCGCCGGATGTGAATGAATGATGCCCACAATCTGATCGGGGCTAATACCCCAGTCCTTCAGCGGGTACTCGATGGCACCAGGGTTATCGGCTGACCCATGAGCCAATGGACTTGACTTGATTTCACCGGTGACTGAATCGCGATAGATCACTGATCCAATCTCGTGATTTTGATAATTTGGATCGGCCTTGATCAATGATTCAATACTGCGAGCCACAGTATCGGTCGCAACATCAACCTGCTCGTACGCAGATTGACCGCCGCCGCCACTATCTCTATCGCCCGGGTTGGGGAAGGGATCGTAAGGGTCGGTAAAATCTGGCGGCCCGATGTCTGGCCAACCGTCGTCCCCTGGTGGCCGAACATCAATAGGTGGAAGATCAGTGGTGTCTACCTGCGCACCACCCGAAATCAATGCCAGCTCTTCCGGCGACAGGGGGCGGATTCCGTTCGACATTGCTAACTCCTTTTGTTTCTTCCTGATCATGGTTTCTACTAGGTTGGCTGGCCGCTTGCGTCGGCTAGCTTCCCGGCAGATCAAGTATCGGATTGGTGTGGCAGTTGCATTGGCGGGGCCACTTTACATGGGCGGTGTTTCGTCTTCGTTAAACGGTTTGATGAGTAAATTACGCGCGTTATCCTCGTGCGGTCTCCGGCAGGGCGGCAGGCGGACCGTAGACCACGCTCGGCATGCGGGGTGCGGTCTCATCAACGCGGGCAGTCGGTGGACTCGGCGCATAGTCTTTGGTCCCTCCGCTCTCTGCCCTTTGTTCTTTGTCCGCCTGGAGTCGCCTTGCAGCAGATGCGATAGCGCCAGTGAAGGGCAGTCGCAGCTCGTCCCACCCGAACGGTTCAGGGAGGTGGCCGGCTCGTTCGCAGGATCTGCGACGGCCGGCCGTATTCTCCCGGCAATGCTTCCCTCGCACGGCCACCACGGTTTCCGCGCCACCCCGATCCCCTCTGGCTGGGTCCAGACCGGTGAGCGCTGGGCGCTCTGGTACAACGGCCGGGAGACGGCCAGCGTCGCCCCCGATGTTGGTCCCGGAGTGCGCCTGTGGATGGAAGGCCAGAAGATGTGGCAGGTGAAGGAAGTGCGCGCGGCGAGCATCCGACAGGCGAAACGGTACGCCGAGCGCTGGTGCGCGGCCAGGCTCTATCCCGAGCTGCCATTGCGCGAGGCCGTCGCCCGATTGACGGACAGCACCCCTATCCGACTGCCGCCGCCACTGCCCGGCCTGCCGCCTACGCGCGAGCAGCAGCAACAGGCGCGGCGCCTGGCTGAGTCTGGGGCGCTGGATCTGACACGGATCAAGGAAGCGCTGGAGCCGCGCCGACCGCCGAAGGAGACCAAGCCTAGAGCGAAGGATCCGATGAAGGCTTGGGTCAGGGCCGGGAGAGAGCAGTTGTCCCGATCCCGAATCTGATCCCCCGTTCAGGGGAGGCGGTCGACGCTGCTTGCTTGCGAGACTCGCCCTTTCACCAGAGAGAGAGCGACGATGACCGCCACCAATCGCAAGGCCGCCAGCTTCGGAGTGCCGTGGGAGTCGGCCTACGGATACGTCCAAGCCGTCCGTGTCAACAACATGATCTTCGTGTCCGGCCAGCTGTCGCACACACCGGAGGGGCAGTTGGTCGCGCCCGCAGAGCTGGGGGAAAATGGCAAGCCCGCCAACTTCGACACCATGGAAGCCCAGATGAGGCGCACCTACGAGAACGCGCAGGTGCTGCTGGCAGAGCTGGGTGCGTCGATCGCGGACGTGGTCGAGGAAACGCTGTTCGTCATCGACGTTCCGGCCGCTTTCGCGGCCAGTGGCAAGGTCCGGCCGGCCGTGTATGGCCAGCCGGTGCCGCAGGTGGCTAGCAACCTGATTGGGGTCTCAGCGTTGGCCTTCCCCGAGCAGCTGATTGAGATTGCCTTCCGGGCGGAAGTCCAAGGCTAAGGCACTATGTGGGCGGGGCTTGCTCCGCCCGTTCCTTGCGGTGAGTAGGTCACCGCCGATGAGCCCTACGAGCGCCTTGGCCTGAACAAAGCCAGGACGATCTCCCGGCGTTCCGTACGCTACTTCTCCGCAGCGGGCTTGGCGCGGGGCTTCAATCTGAAGCTCACGCCCATCCGGTTGATCGCGTTCATGGCCGCAATGGTGAGCGTGAGGTCGACCAAGTCTTTCTCGCAGAATACTGCGGCTACTTTTTCGTACGCCTCATCAGATGCATGGGTTTCGCTCACGAGCGTCACTTCCTCTGCCCATGCCAGAGCGGCGCGCTCTTGTTCCGAGAATAGATAGGCGGCCTCGTGCCAAACAGGTAGGAGAGCGATTGTGTCGAACGGCATGCCTTCCTTAAGCAGGTCACGGGTATGAATGTCGATGCAGTGGGCGCAACCGTTTAGCTGCGACACGCGCAAAAACACCAGATCCACCAGTTTCGGCGGCAGAGAGGTGCCCGCGGTCGCAAAGTGATGCAGTTGCCCTACGGCTTTGGCGCCCTCGGGAGAAACTACGAACCAGTTCGCTCGATTCATTCTAATGGGTCCTTTTCGGGTATCTGTGGGGCCGGGATCGCCCCACCCGCAGCAAGGACGCCGACGGGCAGCAGTTCGTGACACCTACCTAGGCTCGTCGCGATCCGCTGCATGTACGCTCGCCGAGGAAGGGGATGCTGGCCGTGGGGCCGCTAGATACTGGGCGCGGCGGGGAGCACACGGAGAAGATCCTGGATTGGCGGGGCAGGGGGCGGGAATTGGCTGAAGGGGGATCGCATCGCCGCCGTTCGGATGGCGGCGGGTAGAGCCGCCTCATGCACCCTATCGGCTCGTAAGTGATTGATTGCTAGTGTCGAAATCGACACTTTTGGGGAGCTTCATTGTTATGAGGATTCCTTGCCAATCAATGAGATGCGCCGGACAGTAACGATGCCTGGGGGGCAGAGGGTCGTCGGTTCGAATCCGGCCGTCCCGACCACTGTGATGGAACAGAAGGCCCGCGCAGCGATGCGTGGGCTTTTTTGTGGGTGAACCGATGGGCGATGCGGCCGCGTACGCCGGCCCATGCGTGACAGACATCCCGTATCATCGCTGCACATCCGATCGCATCGGTTTCTCCTTCCGTCTCTCTTCCGCGTCCGCTGGCGCAGCATGTGGCTGCGGTCACGGGCGTGCAGCGGGTCCGTGGAGGTGGATGCGCGGACCACGACGACCACAGGGGGTTGCGTTGATCAGCAGTACCGTCATTCATCGCTCGGCTGAGGCAGGTGCCGCCGAGGTGCAGGTCCTGGACACCACGTTCAAGGGCAAGCACGTCTTTGTCAGCTGGGGCCTGCGTGGGCCCGAGTTGACCCGCAGTGCCGACCCGGCCGCAACGGTGGCCGCGCGCCGCGCATTGCAGACCGTTTCCCGGCACAACGAGGGGCCGCGCAGCCCCGAGGTGTTCATCGCCAACCAGTCGGCGGTGGCGATCACGGTCTATCGCTTGTTGACCGAGGCCCGGTCCGGCGATGCGATCTTCTTTCTGTGCGACTCGCAGGCGGTGGTGGATTGGCTGGTCACGGCGCTGGAAGTGCAGGGGGCGGAGTGATCGCGTCCATGCCGGCCGTCTATCCCGCCAGCGCGGCGTCAACCGCTGCCTGGGCGTGCAGGCTGGTGGTGTCGAACAGCGGCACCGCACTGTCCTGCGGGCGTACCAGCAGCATGATTTCGGTACAGCCGAGAATGATCGCTTCGGCACCACGCGCCACCAGCCGCGCGATCACGTCTGCGTAGACCTGTCGCGAGCGCTCGCTGACCACGCCGGCGATCAGCTCCTGGTAGATGATGTCGTGGACCTGCTGGCGATCTTCGGCCTCGGGTACCAGCACTTCCAGCCCGAAGCGACCGGCAAGGCGTCCCCGGTAGAAGTCCTGCTCCATGGTGAAGGCCGTACCGAGCAGGCCCACCCTGCGCCAACCGGCCGCCACGATGGCGGTGGCGGTCGGGTCGGCGATGTGCAGCAGCGGCAGCGGGCAGGCTGCTTCGATCTGTGCGGTCAGCGCGTGCATCGTGTTGGTGCAGATCAGCAGTACATCGGCGCCGCCCGCCTGCAACCGCTCTGCGGCATCCACCATGTGCCGCGCAAGCGCATCCCAGTCGCCGTCGTGCTGCAACTGCTTGATCGGAGCGAAATCCACCGACCACATCAGCAGCTGCGCCGAGTGCGCGGCCCCCAGGCGACGGCGCACCTCTTCGTTGATGAGGCGGTAGTACTGCGCCGAACTCTCCCAGCTCATGCCGCCGATCAGGCCCAGGGTCTTCATGTGCCGCTCCAGGTGGGGAGGCGCCATTGCAGCACAGGCGGGCGGCGATGTCGCCGCGACCGCTGACAGGCGCGATAATGCGGCCATCGATGATCGAGGGCAGGGTGATGGGCGAATGCGGTGGCTGCGGCAGGACGATGGACCTAGCGGCGATGCAGGCGCGTCACCGCCGCGTGCTGCGGATCGTGCTGCTGGTCAACCTTGCCACGTTCGCGATGATGGTGCTGGCCGCCTGGTACAGCCATTCTTCGTCACTGCTGTCCGGTGCGCTGGATAATCTGGGCGACGCGGCCACCTATGCGCTCAGCCTCGCGGTGGTGGGTGCGGGCATCGTCGCCAAGGCACGTGTGGCGCTGTTCAAGGGGCTGCTGATCCTTGCCGCAGCGGTGGCCGTGGCGGTGCAGATCGGTTGGCGCCTGCTGCATCCGGAGGTGCCGCTGTTCGCCAGCATGGGCTTGGCCGCCCTGCTCAATCTGGCAGCCAATGCACTGTGCCTGTGGCTGCTCACACCCTATCGCAACGATGACGTCAACCTGGCGTCCGCCTGGGAGTGCTCGCGCAACGATCTGTACGAGGGCTCGGCGGTGCTGCTGGCTGCAGGGCTGGTGGCGCTGTTCGGTGCGGGCTGGCCCGATCTGCTGGTGGCGGCCGCACTGCTGGTGCTGTTTCTGCGGTCGGCGATGCGCGTGCTGGGTACGGCGTGGTCGGAGCTGCGCGCGGCACGGCAGGTTCATGCGTGAGTGGCCGCCTGTAACCGTCGCATCGGCATCGCGCTGTATGTGACGTCGCGGTGAGCCACCGCCTATGCTGGGACGGTTCTCTTTCGTGGATGGCCGAATGTCCCTGCAGACCTGGTGGTGGTTCCTGGCTACGGTGTTCGTGCTGTGTGGCACCCCTGGACCGAACATGCTGCATATCCTCGGACGCAGCGTCGGCCTGGGATTCCGCGCCAGCCTCCCGGCCATGGCCGGCTGCCTGCTGGCCATGCTGGCGGTACTGGCGGCCTCCGCCGCCGGGTTGAGCGCACTGCTGCACTCCTCACCCATGCTGTTTGAAGTGCTGCGCTATCTGGGCGTGGCCTACCTGGCCTGGCTGGGCCTGAAAGCGTGGCGCGACAGCAGCCGGCCGGCAGCGCCGGTGGACGTTGAGGCCCCGACGACGGTGCTGTCAGCGGACGGAGCCTGGGCGGTATTCCGCGGCGGCCTGCTGGTGGGCCTGAGCAATCCCAAGCTGCTGCTGTTCGCCACGGCGTTCCTGCCGCAGTTCGTCGATCCCGCGCGGGGTCAGGCCGTGCAGTACAGCGTCCTGGTGGCAACCTTCGCCAGCTGCGAGCTGTTCTGGTACGTGATGTATGCCGCCGGTGGCCATGGCCTGCGCCGTTGGCTCGGCCGGCCGTTCGCCCGGCGCTGGTTCGAGCGGCTGGTGGGCAGCGTGTTCCTGGCGTTCGCGGTGGCCCTGCTGCGCTTCCGGCCCCGTTGATCCGTATGCGGCTTCACGCCGCACGCGCGGCTCCCTCACGAGGCTGGCATCGGCTGCGGCCTAGGCTGATCACACTGTTTTCAGTCCCTGTGGGGAAAGGATCGACATGATCAAGTGGGCCATCATCTTCGCCATCATCGGTGTGATCGCCGGCGTGCTCGGCTTCGGCGGCATCGCGGGTGCCGCGGTGGGTATCGCCAAGTTCCTGTTCTGGGCCGGCATCATCATTGCCGTGGTGCTGTTCCTGCTGGGCATGACCGTCGCGAAGAAGGTCAGCTAGCGGCTGCCTGCGTGGCAGCGCGCGCAGGCGTGCGCTGCCACGCGAGACGCACAGCCGTCAGTCTTCGATACGTGCGAAACGAGGCTGTGGGCCAAGTGCGCCCGGTACCTGTTCTACGAACATGGCGTACGGTCGCACCCACAATCCGCCTTCGCCATACAGTGCGCGGTACAGCACCATCGGCTGCAGGGTCTCGCTGCTGCGCACGATGTCGATCACTTCATACTCGCCGCCCTTGAAATGGCGATAGCGGCCGCGCGCAAGCGTGGGCAGGGGGCTGAGCGCCGTCATGGGGGCGGCACTCATCTGCGCGCCGGCTGTGCCGGCATCGCGCAGTAGGCGTCGATCGCCTCGGCGGTGTTGGCGAGGCCCTGCGCCTGGGCCAGTTCCCAGGGGCGCTCGCAGCGCTGGCTGCGCTCGCACCACTGGTAGCCAGCCGAGCCGATGCAGCCATGGGCATCGCGATCACCGCCGACTACGGGGACGGAAGTGGCTGCCGCTTCGCGCACGGGCGTCTGTTGCGGTGCCGCGCAGGCGGCCAGGGCCAGCAGCATCGGCGCCAGCATGAGGGCTTTCATCGAGGACACTCCGTGGCCCAAACCATCAGTGTGCGGCGGGCCAGCAGCAGCGGCAAGCGCTCAACTCATCGACGCGCGGATCAGTTCCTCGATCAGGACCAGGTAGCAGGCTGCGAAGTAGAACTTCAGCAGCGTCGAGCGCTGCGGCGGTTGGAAGGTGCGCATGTGGAAGGGGCCCCTGTTGGTGACGATAGTGTGAAGCCAAGCTGACTTCGTGACAAGAATCACGAAAGTCATGGGGTGAACGGGCTCAGGGATGTGACGAAGCGCGAATTCCGATCCGCCGGCGGGGATTTTTCGGACAAATCTGATAGGCCCTGCCTGAAGCGCTCGCTAGCCTGAACAGGTATCGGCGCTCTCACCTCATCCCCGGCGCCGCGTCCATTCCCTCCGTTGGAGTCGATCATGGTGTTTACCGTCCACTGCAATGCCCAGCACTGGTTCGTGCTGGACCCCGAGGCGCGCACCACCGCCTCGTTCGCCCGCGGCGCCGACGCGTTCGATGTCGCCACCGAACTGGCCCAGGAACATCACCGCCGCACGGGCCAGCACTGCATCGTGCGTGTGGAGGCACTGGGGGGGGCAGTGGATGTACTGCGGATCGGTGCCTAGCGGCCGACCCTGCGGCGCAGTCAGCCGCGGTTGAGCTGTTTGAATGGGGAAAGAACCGACGGTGCGTTGCCCTCTGTGCGCCGCGCCGCGAATCCCGGATGCTTGCCGCCACGCATTCATCTGGAGATCTCGATGGGCAACGCACTCACCTGGCGCACCCTGGCCTGCGCACTGCTGCCGATGCTGGCCGCCGCCGGGGGCGCGCAGGCGCAGAACTATGGTTATGACGACGATCGCCATGGCGGCCGCGACGGCAGCGGCATCGTGCGATGCGAATCGGTCAAGAACCGCAGCAATGAGTGCCGCCTGGAAGGACGGCCCCGGCTGATCCGCCAGCTGTCCGGCTCGCCGTGCGTGGAGGGCGAGACCTGGGGCCAGTCGCGCTCCGGCGTGTGGGTGACCCGGGGCTGCCGGGCCGAGTTCGTCGGCGAGTCGCGTCGTGGCGGCGGCTGGGGTGGTGGATGGGGCAACGGCAATGGCCGCGGTGGCGAAGTGATCGCCTGTCATTCCAATGGCCATCGACAGGAATACTGTGACACCCGCGTCCGCCGCAGCGTACGCCTGATCCGGCAGGACTCCCGCAGTGCCTGCATTGAGGGCCGGACCTGGGGCTGGGACCGCCGCGGCATCTGGGTCAGCGATGGGTGCCGCGCCCAGTTCCAGGTGAACTGAGTCCTTCCGGCCATCTGCGTCAAAATCAGAAAAGTCTGATATTGCTCACAGTTTGAACGCCGTATCGTCTGCAATCAGGGCACGGGTGCCCTGATCGCATCGGCAGTCCGTGCCGGCACCGATGCACGTCTTCCGCCATCATCGATACGCTGCCTCAAGGAGTGAGCTGCATGTTGATCCGCCTTCAGTGCGAACAGCGCCAATGGCGCGTTCTGCACCCGGATAGACCGGAGCCGATCGAGTTCCGCGACGGCGCCCGGGCCTTCGATTTCGCCCAGGCCCTGGCCCGGCTGCACTTCGTGGACACCGGGCAGCGCGCCGCCGTGCGCGTGGAAGCCAGCGGCGCGTTCGTGGAAGCGATCAGCTACGGTTGAACAGGGACCGCGCGTCGTTCCGCAGCAGGCGTGGGAAACCGGGCGCCTGCCCGGTTCCACCCGGAACGGTCAGCCCGCCGCGCTCAGCGGCGGAGTGGTGGCAGCCAGCTGTGGCCAGCGCTTGAGCACGGCCGCGCGGATCCCGGCGGCATCGATGCCGGCTTCAGCCAGCAGGTCCTCGCGGCTGGCATGATGCTGGTAGGCGTCGGGCAGGCCGAGATGCAGGATCGGTCGCAGCACCGCTTCGGCGTTGAGCAGCTCGGCCACGCCGGAACCGGCGCCACCGGCCACCACGTTGTCTTCGATGGTCACCAGGCCTTCGTGCTGGGCGGCCATTGCCAGCACCAGGTCGCGGTCCAGCGGCTTGATGAAGCGCATGTTGACCACGCTCAGGCCCAACTCGCGGCCCACCTGTTCGGCGGCGGCAACGGTGCTGCCGAACGCCAGCAGGGCGATGTGGCTGCCCTGCACGCGCAGCTCGCCCTTGCCGATCGGCAGCGTGGACAGGTCACTGCCGGCCGCGACGCCGGTACCGCTGCCACGCGGGTAACGCACGGCGGCCGGACCGGCGTACTGCAGACCGGTGCTGAGCATCTGCCTGCACTCCGCCTCGTTCGACGGGGCCATCACCACCATGTTCGGCACGCAGCGCAGGAAGCTCAGGTCGAGGTTGCCGGCATGGGTCGCCCCATCCGGTCCGACCACGCCGGCGCGATCAATCGCGAACAGCACGTCGAGGTCCTGGATGGCCACGTCATGCACCAGCTGGTCGTACGCGCGCTGCAGGAAGGTGGAATAGATCGCCACCACCGGCTTGCCGCCCTGGGTGGCCATGCCGGCGGCCAGGGTGACCGCGTGCTGCTCGGCGATCGCCACGTCGAAGTAGCGCTGCGGGTATTCCTTGCTGAAGCGCACCAGGCCGGAGCCTTCGCGCATCGCCGGGGTGATGCCGTACAGGCGTGGCTCCGCGGCGGCAGCGTCGCACAGCCAGTCGCCGAACACGTCGGTGTAGGTCGGCTTCTTGGCGCCGGTCTTGGCCACCAGGCCCTTGTCTGGATCGAACGGGCCCACTGCGTGATAACCGATCTGGTCGCCTTCGGCAGGCTCGTAGCCCTTGCCCTTGGTGGTCATCACGTGCAGCAGCTTGGGGCCCTTGGAGGCGCGCAGCGTCTTCAGCGTGGACAGCAGGGCGGGCAGGTCATGGCCGTCGATCGGGCCGGTGTAGTGGAAGCCCATCTCCTCGAACATCGTGGAGGGCACGAACATGCCTTTCCAGTGCTCTTCCCAGCGCTTCACGAAGCGCGCCGGATTGTTCTTCTTGTCGCCCAGGATCTTCTTGCCGCCTTCGCGCAGTGCATTGAGCGTGCGGCTGCCGGTGGCGCGGCCGAGCATCTTGGTCAGCCCGCCGACGGCCTCGGAGATCGACATGTTGTTGTCGTTGAGGATCACCAGCAGATTCGGCTCCGGCTCCATGCCGCCCGCGTGCATCAGCGCCTCGAAGGCCATGCCGGCGGTCATCGCGCCGTCACCGATCACTGCCACGATCTTGCGGTCGTCGCCCTGTGACTGGCGGGCGATGGCCATGCCCAGTGCGGCGGAGATCGAGGTCGAGGAGTGACCGACCCCAAAGGTGTCGAACTCGCTTTCCTCGCGCTTGGGGAACGGCGCCACGCCGTCCTTCTGCTTGACGGTGTGGATCTCGTCACGGCGGCCGGTGAGGATCTTGTGCGGGTAGGTCTGATGGCCCACATCCCAGACCAGCTGGTCATGCGGGGTCTGGTACAGGTAGTGAAGGGCGACGGTGAGTTCGATCACGCCCAGGCCGGCGGCGAAATGTCCGCCGCTCTTGCCCACCGATTCGATGAGGTAGGCGCGCAGTTCGTCGGCGACCGCCCTCAGCTCGGATTCGTCGAACGTGCGCAGGTCATCCGGCGTCTGGATGTGCGCGAGGCGGGGATAGCGGGCAGAGTCGATCATCATGTTCGCACGTGTTCTGAACGACCATTTTCGCCCTCAAACGGGGGTGGGGCAAGCAAACGCCGCCGTCCGTGACAGGACGGTGAGGGTTGCCGGCCGGCAGGTTCAGGTGCTGAGCTTGGAACGCTTGGGCAGCTGCGCTTTCAGGAACGCCATCTGGTCGGCCAGGATGTTGCGGTTGGACAGGATCAGGTGCTCGATCCAGCTGGGCCGGTAGGGCACCGCCAGCAGCGGCATGCCGGCCTGCTGGGGGGTACGGTCACTCTTGCGCGAGTTGCAGTGGAAGCAGGCGGTGACTACGTTTTCCCAGCAGTCCAGCCCGCCCTTGGACAGCGGCATGACGTGGTCGCGGGTCAGCGAGGGACGGTTGAACTGCTGGCCGCAATACAGGCACAGGTGCGAATCGCGGGCGAACAGGGCCGGGTTGGTCAGGTTCGGGGTAGGGTCGATGGCACGGGATCGCGCGTGGCCGCGCGCGGCGATGATCGGATGCAGGTCCAGGCCACTCTGCAGGCCGCTGAACCGGTTGGTTCCGCCGTGGATGTGCAGGCAGGGGTCGCCAAGGGTCCAGGCGACGGCCTCGCGGGCGTAGAGGCAGGCGGCATCCTGCCAGGTGATCCAGTCCAGTACGCGTCCGTGGGCGTCGAGCGAGAGCAGCCGGACCGAACCAGGGCGGTGCAACGTCGTGACGTTGGGCGATGCTTCGACGCCCGGAGCAGAAAGCGGGGCTCCGGCTTCGATCAGACCCAAGCGTGTAGTGTCTGTCTCCATCGGGAGAACAGCTTATACCTGAATGTTGACGATTTGTGTATCGCCCGTCGGCGATACGCAAATCGCAAGATTCAGGTCCGCGCATTCCTCCTGTCCCCCGCGCCGTTGGCGCGCCCCCCTTAACAAAGGGGGGCTTTTCTCCAGAGGGATGATCGAGGGCGGTCAGGCCGGGGTCGGATCCCTTTCCGAGGGAAAGGACTCTGACCCCTCATCCACGCATGGCGTGGATCTACCGGCGGGAAGGGCTCAGGCGCCGAAGCGCTCGTCGTCCATCGCCATCAGCGGCGCGGCACCGGCCTGGATCGCGGCAGCATGGCTGAGCGTACGCGGCAGCACACGGGCGAAGTAGAAGCGCGCGGTTTCGCGCTTGCCCTGCGCGAATGCCGCGCCGTGCGCACTGGCGTCGGCGGCGGCGACACTGCGTGCCCACCAGTACGCCAGCACCACGTAGCCGGAATAGAACAGGTAGTCGTAGCTGGCCGCACCCAGCTCGTCCGGGTTGCCGGCGGCGCGCTGCAGCACGTCCATGGTCAGCTTGCCCCATTCGGCGGCCTTGGCGCGCAGCGGGCCGATGAACTCGGCCAGCGCTTCGTTGCCCTCGTGTTCCCTGGCGAAGGCCTCGATCTCGGCCAGCATCAGCTTGAGGCCGGCCCCCTGGCTGGAGGCGGTCTTGCGGCCGATCAGGTCCAGGGCCTGGATCCCGGTGGTGCCTTCATACAGCGTGGTGATGCGTGCATCGCGCGCCAGCTGCTCCATGCCGTGTTCGCGGATGTAGCCGTGGCCACCGAAGCACTGCAGGGCGTTGTAGGTGTTCTCGATGCCCCATTCGGTCTGGCAGGCCTTGGAGATCGGGGTCAGGAAGCTCACCAGGGTGTCGGCGCGCTCGCGCTCGGCAGCGTCGTCGGCGCGGTGGGCGATGTCGATCAGGGTGGCCGCGTGCAGGGCCAGCAGGCGGCTGCCTTCCACCAGTGACTTCACCGTCAGCAGCATGCGACGTACGTCCGGATGGACCAGGATCGGGTCGGCCGGCCTGTCCGGGAACTTCGCGCCGCTCAGGGCGCGCGACTGCAGGCGCTCACGGCTGTACTTGAGCGCGTTCTGATAGGCGCGTTCGGACAGGCCGATGCCCTGCAGGCCGACGCCCAGGCGCGCAGTGTTCATCATGGTGAACATTGCCTGCAGGCCCTTGTGCGGCTGGCCGACCAGATAGCCCTGCGCGCCGTCGAAGTTCATCACGCAGGTGACCGAGCCCTTGATGCCCATCTTGTGCTCGATGGAGCCGCAGCGCAGCGCGTTGCGCTCGCCGACGTTGCCCTCGCGGTCGACCTTGAACTTCGGGGTGACGAACAGCGAGATTCCCTTTGCACCCGGAGGCGCGTCGGGCAGCTTGGCCAGCACCAGGTGCACGATGTTGCCGGTCAGGTCGTGCTCGCCGGCAGTGATGAAGATCTTGGTGCCGGTGATCGCGTAGCTGCCATCGGCGTTCGGCTCGGCCTTGGTCTTGAGCAGGCCCAGGTCGGTACCGCAGTGCGGTTCGGTCAGGCACATGGTGCCGGTCCAGCGGCCTTCGATCAGGGGCTTAAGGAAGGCGTCGTGCTGCCACGCTTCGCCGTGCTGCTTGAGCGCTTCAATGGCGCCGTGCGAGAGCAGCGGGAAATTGCCCCACGCCAGATTGGCAGCGTTGATCATTTCATTCAGCGGCACGCCCAGGGTGTGCGGCAGGCCCTGGCCGCCCAGCTCGGGTGCGGCGGTCAGGCCGGTCCAGCCGCCGTCGACGAACTGGTCATAGGCCTGCTTGAAGCCAGGCGGGGTGGTGACTTCGCCGGTGGCCTGGTCGAGCACGCAGCCGATTTCATCGCCCACGCTGTTGAGCGGGGCCAGCACGCTCGCGCTGAAACGGCCGGCTTCCTCCAGCACGGCATCGACCACGTCGGCGGTGGCGTCGGTGAAGCCCAGGCGGGCGAACAGCGGTTCGACCTTGAGCACGTCGTGCAGGGCGAAACGGAGGTCGGAAAGCGGGGCGGTGTAGCTGCTCATCGGATACGTCTCGATCAGGGACAGGGAGAACGGCGCGGTGCGCCGCGATGGAAAGCGGTGTTCAGCGCAGCACACCCGGCAGGCCCGGCGCCTGGTTCAACGTGCTGCGGCTGCTGACGTCGAAGCTGCGCTGCTTCTTTTCCTGCGGCGTGGCTGTCACCGAACCTTTCAGGCCATAGGCCAGGGTGCGGTTGCCGGCCAGCGCATCGGCCACCACCAGGCGTGCGGCCGAGCTGGGCACCAGGTCGACCGTGATGACGTCGGCGGAGGTGCCGCCGATGGAGATGCCGGGACGGGCCTGCAGGGTGCCGGCTTCGCTGTCGCCGACGCTCAGCGCCAGGGACACATCGTCGAACGTCATCGGCATCGAGCTGTAGTTCTGCAGGCGCAGCGCCACGGTCCAGTTGCCGTCGGCGCGGACGGTCAGCTGCTGCAGGCTGGCGGCCGGTTCCGAGACGCGCTTGACGATGCCGTCGCTGCAGGCAGCGAGGGCGAGGGTGCACAGGACGATCAAGACGGTACGGAAACGGTGCAACATGGGCGCAAGTCCTCTGAAGGGGGTGCGTTGGCGTAAGCATACTACGGCGTATGGTTCAGTGGATCGCCTGTGGCGACCCGCCGCAGAGGGTAGCGCGTGAAGATCGCGGCCGGACACGCACAGCGCCGGAGCGGGCGCGTTGCGCGCAGCTGGAGGGCGGCTCAGTCGGCCGGTGCGTCGCGTATCGGCGCCATCAGGCGCAGCGGCGCCAGGTCGTAGCCCATCGCCTCGGCCTTGGCCTTCAGCTGTTCGAACCGTGCGCGGTCCATCTCCGGCAGGCGCGACAGGATCCACAGATACTTGCGGTCAGGGCCGCCGACCATCGCCCACTGGTAGTCCGGATCCAGCGCCAGCACCCAGTAATCGGCCCAGACCAGCGGCACCCAGCTCAGCCAGTCGGGGACGAAGCGCACCTGCAACTGGCCGGGATGTCCGGCCACGGGCCGGGCCACGCCTTCAGCCACCACGCGTTCGCCGTCGCCATTGCGGCAGGCATTGGTGACGCTGATGCGGCCATCGCGGCGCAGTGCATAGTGGGCGGTGATGTCGCCAACGCAGCGCTTCTGGAACGACACGGGCAGGTGGGCGATCTCGTGCCACTGGCCGGCATAGCGGTCGATGTCCAGCGCATCGACGGCGCGCACGGGTTCGCTGGCGGTCGCGGACAGCGACGCCAGCAGCAGGCAGGCGAACAGGGCAGGGCGCAGATGCATCGGCAGACTCCGGGCAGGACACTGGAGCGTAGGGGGCGTGCTGCGTGCCGGTGTGAATGTTTCGTCAACCGCCTGCATGGCGCGCCGGAAACAAAAAAAGACCCGCATTTCTGCAGGTCTTCAAGCATGGTGGCCGAGGACGGAATCGAACCGCCGACACGGGGATTTTCAATCCCCTGCTCTACCAACTGAGCTACTCGGCCAGATTGTGCGGCAGACCGCGATCGACAGCGGTGGCCGGAAAAAAAAGACCTGCATTTCTGCAGGCCTTCGAACGTGGTGGCCGAGGACGGAATCGAACCGCCGACACGGGGATTTTCAATCCCCTGCTCTACCAACTGAGCTACTCGGCCACGTGTTTCGTTGCAGCGACGTCGCTGCCAAGGACGCGCATATTACGGAGGTCGGCTGTCTTCGGCAAGCATTTTGGAAAAAAACCTTCACATTGCCGTCTGCGCGGGCGCAAGTGGTTGATCCTGCGTCGTGCCGAGGTGGCGGCGCAGGTCGATGGCGGACGAGGCGGGGTGGTCGCGGCGGCGGCGAGGATCGTCGCCTGCAGCGGAAATCAGCGGGCCGCCCGCATCGGCAAACACGCAGGGGCAAGGCATGCGGCCGCGGTTGCATCAGGCAGGCGATGGAACGCTGTTTTCGCCGCCGCACGCGCCGATCGTCGCGGCGTATTGTCGCCCCTCCTGTCCAATGCTGTCCGCAGCAGAGTCCATCCCATGGCTGATCAACCGACCACCACCCGCATCGTGCTCGCCTCGCGGCCGCAGGGTGCGCCGATCGCTGCCAATTTCCGCCTGGAGCAGTCGCCGCTGCCGGCGCCGGCAGCAGGACAGGTGCTGCTGCGCAACCGCTATCTGTCGCTGGATCCGTATATGCGCGGGCGCATGGACGAGGGACCTTCCTATGCGCCTCCCGTTGCCGTGGGTGCGGTGATGGAAGGGCAGACCGTCGCCGAAGTGCTGCAGTCGAATGCGGCGGGAATCGCGGTGGGCGAGCTGTTCCTGGCGCCGGGTGGATGGCAGACCCATGCGGTGCTGGATGCGCAGGTGCTGGGGCGTCGGCTGGACCCGGCGGGCCTGCCGCTGAGCACGGCACTCGGCGTGTATGGCATGCCGGGATTCACCGCGTATTCCAGCCTGCATGAAATCGCCCGGCTGCAGCCGGGCGAGACGCTGGTGGTCGCCGCTGCGACCGGGCCGGTGGGGGCAACCGTCGCCCAGCTGGCCAAACTGCAGGGCGCCCGCGTGGTCGCCATTGCCGGCGGCGATGGCAAGCGTGCCTACCTGCAATCGCTTGGCGTGGATGTGGCGCTGGACCATCGCGCGGCTGATTTCGCCGCGCAGCTGCGCGGCGCCGTGCCGGACGGCATCGACGTCTACTTCGAGAATGTCGGCGGCCACGTACTCGACGCGGTGCTGCCACTGCTCAACGATTTCGCCCGCATTCCGGTCTGCGGCACCATCGCCACCTACAACGCGCGCGGCGTCGAGCATCCCGGGCCCGATCGCCTGCCGGCATTGTTCAGCCAGATCCTGCGGCAGCGGCTGACGGTTCGCGGCTTCATCGTGCACGACTTCAACCACCTGTGGCCGCAGTTCGAGCGCGAGATGGCGCACTGGCTGCGGGAAGGGCGCATCCAGTATCGCGAGGACGTGGTCGAAGGGCTGCAGAGCGCACCGGATGCCTTCTTCGGGCTGCTGCAGGGGCGCAACTTCGGCAAGCTGGTGGTGAAGCTGGACTGAGCTCTCGCCGGTGTCCGCCGGGCATGGCCCGGCGCTGCCACGGCGCGAGCCGGCCACGGTCGGCATCCACCGGTCCTGATGCGGCGGCATCAGCCGTTGGCGGCTTTCTCCCGGCGCAGCAGTTCGCGCTTGCGGGCCACACCCCAGGCATAGCCGGACAGATCGCCATCGCGGCGCACCACGCGATGGCATGGCACTGCCACCGCCAGTGGATTGCTGGCGCAGGCACGCGCGACCGCGCGGCTGGAGCGCGGTGCGCCGATGCGCGCGGCAATGTCGGCATACGATGCGGTCTGCCCTTGGGGAATCTGCTGCAGCGCCTGCCAGACGCGCTGCTGGAAGGCTGTGCCGCGGATGTCCAGTGGCAGTGTCGCGCCACGTGCCGGATCCTCGACCAGGCCGACCACCTGCGCCACCCGTTGCTCGTAGCCACTGTCAGCGCCGACCAGCTCCGCCTGGCGGAAGCGTTGCTGCAACGACTGCAGCAGCGCCTCCGGATCGTCGCCGAGCAGGATCGCCACCACGCCGATGCTGCTGCTGGCCACCAGTACGCTGCCCAGCGAGCTTTCGGCGATGGCGAAATGGATCACCTCACCGCGTCCACCGCTGCGCCATTGCCGGGGCGTCATTCCCAGCAGGCGCGGCGCGTTCTCGTAGAAGCGGCCGCTGGAGCCGAAGCCGGCGTCGTGGAAAGCATCGGTGATGCGCGCCTGCTGTTGCAGTCCTGTGCGCAGCCGATCGGCGCGCAGGGCCGCCGCATACTGCTTCGGGGTCAATCCGGTGGCCTGCTTGAACAGGCGATGCAGCCGGGTGGGGCTGCAGCCCGCCAGTTCGGCAAGCTCCTGCAGCGAGGGTTCGTCGAGACGGGCCTGCAGGTGGCGGCAGACGCGTTCGACGCGGGCATCGGTGGTTGCGATGGCAGTGTCCATGCGTCGATTCTGGCACGTGCCCCGCTGGCGGAAACTCCGTTTCCTGCACGCGCCGGCAGGGCCCGGAAACGGAGTGTCAACGGGGCAGGGGCGCGACATCGTAGGGTCCACTTCACTGCCTGGACCCCGAACATGCGCCTGCACGACAAGATCGCCCTCATCACCGGTGCCAGCGCCGGCATCGGCCGCGCCTGCGCGCTGCGTTTCGCCGCCGAGGGCGCAAGGCTGGTGCTCAACGCGCGGCAGCCGGAGCCGTTGCAGGCGCTGGCCGATCAGATCCGTGCTGCCGGCGGCGAGGCGGTGGTGCATGCCGCCGATGTCGCCGGGCCGGACACTGCACAGGTGCTGGTCGACCTGGCGAAGCGGGCCTTCGGAGGCCTGGACATCGCGATCAACAATGCCGGGATGCTGGGGCCGGGCGTGCCCGCTGCGGAGTTTCCGGTGGACGCCTGGAGGCAGGTGATGGCCACCAACCTCGATGCAGCCTTCCACGCCGCGCGTGCGCAGTTGCCAGCCCTGCTGGCGCGGGGCGGCGGCTCGCTGGTGTTCGTCGGCACCATCGTCGGCCATACCGTCGGCTTGCCCGGCATGGCCGCCTACGCCTCGAGCAAGGCCGGGCTGATCGGCCTGAGCCAGGTGATCGCCGCCGAGTACGGCGCACGGGGCGTGCGTTGCAACGTGCTGCTGCCCGGCGGCACCGACACCGAGATGGGCCGGCAGGCTGCGCCAGACGAGGATGCGCTGGACTTCGTACGGTCGCTGCATGCGCTCAAGCGCCTGGCCGGGCCGGAAGAGATCGCCAACGCTGCGCTGTTCCTGGCCAGCGATGAAGGCAGCTTCGTGACCGGCAGTGCGATGCGCGTGGACGGCGGGATATCCATCAATCGCACCTGAGGGGACGGCCGGCGGCTGCACATGGCGTTCGCGCCGGACTGACCCGTCCGTTACCCGGCGACCTCTAGCGTGGCTCCAGCGCCGGCCTCCGCCGGCGGCGGAGCCACGCATGAGCAGACACGAAAAGGACACGCCCGATCCACGCCAGGGGGTGCAGGAAAGCCGCCAGGACCGGAAGCAGGACGACGTCGCCAAGCAGCGTCCGGGACAGCGCGACCAGCAGGTACGTGACACCCACTCGCGCAGTCCACGGCGCAAGGATGGTGGGCAGGAGCCTGCCTGACGCGTCATTGCTGCAAGCGCCCTCGGCCCGAGCCAGCGGCTGCCCGATGCTGGGTGTGTCGCCACCGGGGTCGGTCATGCGCAGGTCGCGCGTCTCATCGGCCCGGTAGCCCGGGGCGCGCAACGAAAAAGGCCGGACCCTGGGTGTCAGGAGTTCCGGCCTTTTTCATGCCCTGGTGGGCATGTGGATGGTGGAGCCAAGGAGGATCGAACTCCTGACCTCGTCATTGCGAACGACGCGCTCTCCCAGCTGAGCTATGGCCCCGTAGTGCGGTGTCATTGTATCGCTGGCGGTCGGCCTTGCCAAGCGACGCGCGGCCGTGGCCATAGGCGACTGTGCCGAGTCCGCCGGCTTTCGTGCGATTCCGTTGGGCGAAACGAAATCGTAACAATTTGGAGGATAATCCCCAGTCTGCGCAGCAGTTCCCTTTCTCGCCGCCCGGCCCGCGCAGGCCGCCCGGACGTCTCCTCAGAGCTTTCGATGCCTCCCCATACCGATTCCCGCCGTCTGTCGGGCATGTCGTCTTCCCTCGTTTCCTTCCGTCGCCATCCGCTCGCGCTGGCCTGCGCAGGCCTGGCGCTGGTCGGCAGCTTCGGCGCCGCGGCGCAGGACAGCGCGCCGACCCCCACCGGGCTGGATACCATCACCGTGACCGCCGAACACCGTGAGCAGAACCTGCAGGAGGTGCCGGTGTCGGTGGGCGTCGTGCAGGGCGAGCGCATGCGCGACTTCACCGCCGGCGGCGACGACACCCTGCTGGCGCTGTCCGGCCGCGTGCCGAGCCTGTATGCGGAAACCACCACCGGTCGCATCTTCCCGCGCTTCTACATCCGCGGGCTGGGCAACATCGATTTCTATCTGGGTGCTTCCCAGCCGGTGTCGATCATCCAGGATGACGTGGTGCTGGAGCACGTGGTGCTCAAGTCCAATCCGGTCTACGACGTGGACCAGGTGGAAGTACTGCGCGGCCCGCAGGGTTCGCTGTTCGGCCGCAACACCACGGCCGGCATCGTCAAGTTCGACACGCTCAAGCCGACGCAGGACTACACCGGCCGCGTCAGCGCCAGCTACGCCAGTTACAACAGCGTGTCGATCGATGGCGGCTTTGGCGGTCCGATCAACGATGTCGCCTCGTTCCGCGTGTCGGCCCTGTACCAGCATCGCGACGACTATGTCGACAACACCTACAGCGGCCCGAGTGCGGATGGCACCGTCAGCCCGAAGAAGAACGCCATGGGCGGTTTCGATGACCGCAACGTCCGCGCCCAGCTGCTGCTGACGCCGAGCGAGCAGTTCTCGATCCTGGCCTCGGCACACGCGCGCGATTACGAAGGCACCTCGACCCTGTTCCTGCGCGGCGCGCTGACCAAGGGTTCCAACCGCACCGACGTGCCGCGCGACCAGGTCGCCTACGACGAAGCCGACAACAACCCGCAGGCCTACAAGACCTACGGTGGCTCGGTGAAGGCGCGCTATGATTTCGGCGCGATCGACTTCACTTCGATCACCGCGTATGAAACCACCTCCGGTTACAGCCGTGGCGATACCGATGGCGGTGCTGCGGTGAACTATCCGGTCAACGGCGTGCCCAACGGCTACGGCCAGTCGATGGGCCGGATCCGCGACCTGGACCAGTGGACCCAGGAATTCCGTCTGGCCAGCCATGACGACAGCGCGTTGCAGTGGCAGGCCGGCGCGTTCTATTTCAACGGCAGCGACACCACCGACTTCTACCAGCGTGCCTGGTTCCTGCAGGGCGCTGCGCGCAATCCGAACAACTGGGTACGCCTGCGCAACAAGAACACCTCCTGGGCCGGTTTCGGCCAGCTCAGCTACGCCTTCACCGACAGGTTCACGGTGACCGCCGGCCTGCGCCAGACCCGCGACGAGAAGCACACCCGGCTGCTGAAGACCGCCGACACCGCTGCCGGGGTGGTGACCTACAAGGGCCGCACCGACGTCAGGATGTCCGATACCACGCCCAGCTGGGACCTGAGTGCGATGTACCAGATCACGCCGGACGTCAGCGTCTATGCGAAGGTGGCGCGCGGCTTCCGTGGGCCCACCATCCAGGGCCGTTCGGCGGTGTTCAATGCCGACTTCACCACCGCCGACTCGGAGACCATCCTGTCCTGGGAGGCCGGCGTGAAGAGCAGCCTGTGGGACAACCGCCTGCGCCTGAACGCCACCGCGTTCACCTACACCGTCAACGATATCCAGCTCAACGGTAACGATTCGGACGGCAACGGCGTGCTGTTCAACGCAGACAAGGCCAAGGCGTATGGTTTCGAAGCAGACATGGAACTGCGTCCGGTTCCCAACCTGACCCTGAGCGCCGGTGTCAGCCTGCTGCACAGCGAAATCAAGGACAAGCGCGTGTACGCGCAGGTCTGCGGCCTGAATGGCCAGGTGGTGTGCACGGTGGATGATCCGACCATCAAGGTGGGTGCGAACACCTTTGCGCAGATCGACGGCAACCCGTTGCCGAACGCACCGAAGTACAACGTCAACCTGGCCGCACGCTACGATTTCCCGGTCAGCGACGCGGCCACGATGTTCGTGTCCACCGACTGGAACAAGCAGGGCTATACCAGCTTCGTGCTGTATGACAGCAAGGAGTTCAACTCCAAGGGGGACTTCGAGGGCGGCCTGAAGATCGGTTACTCCGGCAACTACGGTGCCTATGAAGTCGCGCTGTTCGCACGCAACATCACCAACGAGAAGAATCTCAAGGGCGTGATCGAGAACTACATGGCCGCGGTGTACAACGAGCCGCGTACCGTGGGTGTGTCGCTGAACATGAACTGGTAATCGAACGGTTGCGGGAAGGGGCGGCCCGGTGATCCTGGCCGCCCCTTTCCGTTGCTGCAGCGGGTTGTCAGCGCACCGGCAACAATGGCTGCAGGCGCGATTCCAGCGCCTGCTGGCGCCATCCGGCCAGCGCCGACGGCCACTGGCGGTGCTCCAGGTAGCTTTCCAGGTGCTTGCGCGAGGCCAGTACGCCGTCCGCCAGGCCCAGTTCGCGGCTGCATTCGGCCACGGCGTCCTGCATTTTCTTCAGCGTCTTCTTGCTGCTGTCGGTGGGCTGGGTTGCCAGCGGCGCGTCCTGCTCGTCGGCCAGCGGAGTGTCCAGGGCCTGCCACACGGCGGCTGTCAGCTTGCGCGGCGCCTTCGGGAACGGCTCGAACAGCTTGGCGAGCGCGTCGACATCGGCCGGTGGCGAGCGCGCCAGCAGGGCGGCAAGTTCGTTGTCCAGGATCCAGCTGCGCGGCCGGTCGCTCTGGCGTGCCTGCACATCGCGCCAGCGCAGCAGGCGCAGCAGGCGTCGCTGTGCCTCGGCATCGAGGAACTGGGCCGAGCGCATGGAAAGGTGCGGCCAGCGGTCCTCATCGTTGGCGACGCTGGCCAACAGGCGTTCAGCGTCGTCGTGCAGCCACTGCTGGCGTCCCATCGCCTGCAGTCTCGCGTCGATCGCGTCATGCAGCGCGAACAGGTGCTCGACGTCATCGGCGGCATACTGCAGCTGCGACTCGGAGAGCGGGCGGCGCATCCAGTCCGAGCGGGTCTCGCCCTTGGCCAGGGTCACGCCAGTGATCTCCTGCACCAGCTTCTGGTAGCCCATGCCGGCACCGATGCCGGCCAGCGCCGCGCCGATCTGGGTATCGAACAGCGGTCGTGGCAGCACGCCGCAGGTCCATTTGAAGGCCACCAGATCCTCGCTGGCGCTGTGCATCACCTTGATGATCGACGTATCGGTCAGCCAGGGGGCCAGTGCTTCGGGCATGCCGGGAATCAGCGGATCGATCAGCAGGATGTCCTCGCCGACCGCCATCTGCACCAGCGCCAGTTGCGGCCAGAAGGTGCGTTCACGGATGAATTCGGTGTCCAGACCGATGCGGGTGGGACGCTGCTGGTAGTACGCATCCAGCTCGGCGGGGGTGGTGATCCAGATTGCCACGGGTCAGGGCCTGCTACTCGGGTTTGCTCAGGCAGGGGAGAATAGCCTAACGTCGGTCCGCGTCCGTGCCGAAGGAGGCTCTGCTTGCGTTTTCCGCTGTCGTCCGCGCTGTGCGCCAGCCTGGCCCTGGCTCTGGTCGCCTGCACCCCGTCACCGCCGACACCGGCAGGCAAGGCCGGCGAGGGTTCCGGCCAGGCGGCATCGCCGCCGGCGCCGGAGGATCGGCCGGCGGTGCAGGGCAGCGTGACCATCGCCGGTCAGGATGCCGCCGAAGACGTGCAGCAGTGGACGCCGCCCCGTGTCGATCGGGAGGGGCGCAGCCTGGCGCAGCTGCGCAGGGCCGCCGAGCAGGCGTTTGCCCAGGATCGGCTGTACGAGGATGGCGATGCCGCCATCCCGCTGTGGCTGGCGGTGCAGGAGGAAGTGCCTGACGACCGCCAGGCCCGTGCTGGCCTGCAGCGTGCCCGCCAGCGCCTGCTGCAGCAGACCGATGCCTTGCTGGTGCGGCCGCTGCAGCAGCGCGAGGCGCTGGCCGAAGCGGGACGCCAGGCGCTGGTGTTGCTGACCCTGGCCCCTGATGATGAAAAGGTGCGTGCCCTGCAGGCGCGGGTGGAGACCGCGCAACGCGTGGTGGCCTACAACCGGGCCGGCGAGGAGGACCTGCGCGCGGACCGGATCGGCGAGGACGGTGACGGCGCGATCGGCAGTTTCCGTGAGGCGTTGGCGCTTGACGAGGGCAACCGCCGCGCACGCCAGGGCCTTGCTGCGGCGGAGAGCGGCCTGATCCGGCGTGCCGAGGAGGCCGCCCGCCGCCGTGACTTCGCCAGTGCCGGCACCTGGCTGGCCGAAGCCAGCAAGGTCCGTGATTCCTCGCCGACCATCGCCGACGCCTTCGAGCGCATCGAGCAGATCCGGGCCAACACCCTGGCGCAGCTGCGCGACGAGGGCCTGCGCGACCTGGCGACGCCGCAGGGCCTGAAACCTGCACGCGAGAAGCTGGCCGAAGCACTGCGCATCGCGCTGCCCGGCGACGCGGTCGTGGCGCAGCTGCGCGAGCGCATCGATCTGGCAACCCATTACGGCAGTTTCCGTCCCGGCCAGGTGTTCAGCGACGCGATGCGCGATGGCGGGCGTGGCCCGCAGATGGTGGTGGTGCCGCATGGCGGCTTCCAGATGGGCGCAGGGGATGCCGAGCCCGGCGCCACCGATGCCGAGCGCCCTTCGCATTACGTGCGGTTTGACCGCGGTTTCGCGATGGCCATCACCGAGGTGACCGTCAGCGATTTCGAGCGCTACGTCAAAGCCACCAATGCCCGCCCACGCGCGACCCGTCGCGGTCATTCGGTGGTCTATGACGAGCGCAGCGGCAACTTCATCCGCCGCAGCGGTGTCGACTGGCGCTCGGATTACGACGGCGCGCGCGCGCTGGGCAATGCGCCAGTGATGCATGTGAGCGTGCGCGACGCGGAAAACTATGCCGCGTGGCTGTCCGAGCAGACCGGCTACAGCTACCGGCTGCCCAGCGAGGCCGAGTTCGAGTATGCGCTGCGCGCCGGCAGCAGCGGCCGTTATCCCTGGGGGGATACAGGCACGCCCCCGCCGGGCAGCGGCAACTTCACCGGCAGCAAGGATGTCTCGCCGTCTGGCCGGCATTGGCACAACGCGTTCATCGGCTATGGCGATGGCTGGTGGGGCCCTGCGCCGGTGGCGAACTTCCGGGCCAACGCGTTCGGCCTGCACGACATGGCCGGCAATCTCAGCGAATGGGTGGCCGACTGCTGGCATTCCAGCTACCGGCGTGCGCCCTCCGACGGCGTGGCCTGGTTCAACCCGGGTTGCCGGGCGCGGGTGATCCGCGGAGGCAACTGGGCGAACTCTCCCGAGCAGACCCGGGCGGCCTGGCGGCAGTCGCAGGACTCGGACACCACCAACGCCCGCATCGGGTTCCGCCTGGTACGCGGCATCTGAGCGGCCGGCTTCACCCGGCGCGGGCTCCGGCACACTAAGATTGCGCCGTGCCCGCCGGCCGGCGGGGCCAGCCGGAAGACCACCGCATGCGCAACGACCCATTTTCCCGCTCGCCGCAGGGCCCGCAGCGGCGTGGCCTGTTCGGCAACATCCGCTGGTGGGTACTGCTGCTGGCGGCGGGTTACGCGGCCTTTTACTGGTTTTCGAACCGGACGGTCGATCCCTATACCGGCGAGAAGGTCATGATCGACAGCAGCCTGGATGCCCAGCAGGAAACCGCGCTGGGCCTGCAGGCCTACCAGCAGATCCTGGCGCAGGAGCGGCCACTGGACCCGAACGCGCAGATCTCGCGTGACGTGCGTGCGATTGCCGAGCGGTTGATCGCCAAGGTCGATGTGGTGGAGACCGCATTGGCGCGGGAGCATGGCGTGGAGCCGGCCCATTTCGCGCGCAGCTTCCAGTGGGAGGTGAACGTGATCCCCTCCGAGCAGGCCAACGCCTTCTGCCTGCCGGGCGGGAAGATGGCGGTCTATACCGGTCTGGTGCCGGTGGCGCGGACCAAGGATGCGATGGCGGTGGTGATGGGGCATGAGATCGCCCATGCGCTGCTGCGCCATGGAGCGCAGCGCATGGCACAGCAGAAGCTGACCCAGATCGGGCAGATGGCCGGGGCTGCCAGTGGCATGGATGCGCAGCAGCAGCAGATGGTGATGTCGGCGATGGGTTATGGCTATCTGCTGCCCTACGCACGCAGCCACGAGACCCAGGCCGATGAGGTGGGGCTGATGCTGGCTGCGGCTGCCTGTTTCGATCCGCGCGAAGCGGTGCCGCTGTGGCAGCGGATGGGCCAGGCCAGTGGTGGTCAGTCGCCGCCGGAGTTTGCCTCCACCCATCCCAACCCGGGAACCCGGATCCAGAATCTGCAGGCCCTGATGCCGAAGGCGCTGGAGTACCGGAAGCAGTTCTGCGAGGCGGCCAGGTAGGAAGGCGCACGCCGGGCTGCGCCTTGGCCCCCGCTTACCTGACCGAGGTGACCTGCACGTCGATGACGCCGTCGCCCACGCGTGCCTGCAGTGCGTCGCCGGGCTGGACCTGTTCAACCTGTCGTACCAGTGCACCATCATCGGCACGGGTCACGATGCTGTAACCGCGTGCCACCGTGGCCAATGGACTGACCGCTTCCAGGGACCGGGCCAGGCCGCGCAGGCGCAGCGCATCGCGTTGCAGCAGCCGCTGCATCGCTGCATGGGGGCGTCCGCGCAGGGCCGACAGGCGACGCTGCATCGCGTCCAGCTGGCGCTGCGGATGATGGCCACGCAGCACCGCGGCAGCATGGCGCAGGCGCGCGGCACGGCGCTCCTGCTGCTGGTTGAAAGCCGCGTGCAGCCGCCGGCCCAGCTCCAGCTGACGGCGCCGCAACAGGTCCAGCCGGGCCTGTGGACTCTGCGCATTCAATCGCAACAGCGCACGGTCGGCGCGCTGCATGGCCTGTCCTACCGCGTGGCGCTGCAGCTGTGCCAGCCGCGCGGCATTGCGGCGCAGGCGCAGCGCCAGGTCACGCTGGTCGGGGACCAGCAGCTCGGCCGCCACCGACGGTGTCGGCGCGCGCAGGTCGGCGGCAAAATCACTCAGGCTGAAGTCGGTCTCGTGGCCGACGGCCGACACGACCGGCGTATCGCTGGCGGCGATCGCGCGCGCCAGAGCTTCGTCGTTGAACGCCCATAGATCTTCCAGTGAACCGCCGCCGCGGGTCAGCAGGATCACGTCGTAGCGACCACTGGCATCGGCTGCCTGCAGCAGGCGGGTGATCTGCGCGGCGGCGCTGGAGCCCTGCACCAGGGTCGGCAGCAGGTCCACCTCCAGCAGCGGGAAACGACGGCCCAGTACGCTCAGCACATCGCGCACGGCGGCGCCGGTCGGCGAGGTGATCACCGCCAGCCGCCGCACATGCGCGGGCAGCGCCCGCTTGCGTGCAGGATCGAACAGGCCTTCGGCGTCCAAGCGCGCCTTCAGCTCCTCGAACGCCCGCCGCAGCGCGCCTTCACCGGCTTCCTCCATGTGGTCGAGCACCATCTGGTACTCGCCGCGTGCGTCGTACAGGGTCACCCGGCCACGCACCAGCACGCGCATGCCCTCGCGCGGTACGAACTTCAGGTACTGCGCCTTCATCCGGAACATCGCCGCACGCAGCTGTGCCCGTGCGTCCTTCAGGGTGAAGTACAGGTGCCCGGACGCAGGGCGGGCCACACTGCCCAGTTCGGCTTCGACCCAGATCGCCGGGAAGCTGCCTTCCAGCAGGTCGCGCGCCAGCGTGTTGAGCTGGCTGGGAGTGAGAATGTCGTTGTTGCGTGGCTGCATGGGTACGGCGCGCTGCGGGTGGAGCGGGCACTCAGGATCGCACGTTGGCGCGCGCCGGGCACGCCCGGGTCAGGTCGTGCGGTGCTGTGCCAGTGCCCACTGCACGTGCTCGCGCACCAGCGGCGAGGGATCATCGATGCGGGTCTGCAGTGCGGCCAGGGTCTGCGGTGCTGTCGGCGCGTTGCCCAGTGCCACGGCGATGTTGCGCAGCCAGCGCTCATGGCCGCTGCGACGGATCGGGCTGCCTTCGGTGCGGCGCAGGAATTCCGCGTCGTCCCAGGCGAACAGCTGATCCAGGCGCGCGGTGTCCAGGTTGTTGCGTGCGCGGAAATCGGCTTCATCGGTGCGCTTGGCAAACTTGTTCCACGGGCAGACCAGCTGGCAGTCGTCGCAGCCGTAGATGCGATTGCCGATCAGTGGCCGCATGTCCTCGGGGATCGCGCCGTCATGCTCGATGGTCAGATAGGAAATGCAGCGGCGCGCATCCAGCCGCTGCGGGCCGGTGATGGCGCGCGTGGGGCAGATGTCGATGCAGCGCGTGCAGGTGCCGCAGTGCGCAGTGGCGGGCGCGTCGACCGGCAACGGCAGGTCGATGTAGATCTCGCCGATGAAGAACCATGAGCCCCCCTGGCGATCGATCAGGCAGGTGTGCTTGCCGATCCAGCCGAGCCCGGCGTTGCGGGCCAGGGCCCGTTCCAGCACCGGTGCCGAATCGACGAAAACGCGGTAGCCCAGTGGCGCGACTTCATCGTTGATCCGCGCAGCGAGCTTCTGCAGGCGGTTGCGCATCAGCTTGTGGTAGTCGCGCCCCAGCGCGTAGCGCGCCACGTAGGCGCGGCCGGGATCGGCCAGGGTCGCCCAGGCTTCGGTATCGTCGCGGTGGCTGTAGTCCATGCCCACGGAAATGACCCGCACCGTGCCCGGCAGCAGTTCGGCCGGGCGTGCGCGCAGCGTGCCGTGGCGTGCCATCCAGTCCATGGTCCCGTACAGGCCCTGGCCCAGCCAGTCGGCCAGGTGTGCCTCGTCCTCGCCCAGCTCGATGCCGGCAATGCCGCAGCGCTGGAAACCGTGTGCACGGGCCAGTTCGCGGATGCGCTGCACGGCCTGGACCGGGTCGGCTGGGGCAGGGGCGGGGACGGAGGACATGTGCACCAGTATAAAATCCCGGCATGCCCGATCTCTCTCTTCTGTTCGACACCGCTGCTGCGCGCGCGCTGGACGCCCGCGCGTCGGCGCTTGCCGGTGATGGTGGCTGGAGCCTGATGGCGCAGGCTGGCCTGGCGGGCTGGCAGTGCCTGCTGCAGCAATGGCCGGATGCCCGCAGTCTGTATGTGGTGGCTGGCGCCGGTAACAACGGCGGCGATGGCTACGTACTGGCGACCCATGCGCTGCAGGCGGGCCGCCAGGTGCAGGTGATCACCCTGCCGGGCAGGCTGCCCGCCACGCCGCTGGCGCAGCAGGCGGCGGCGGAATTCGCTGCCGCCGGCGGCAGCAGCATCGAATTCGACGGCCAGCTGCCGGTCGCCGACGTCGGCGTGGATGCGCTGTTCGGTCTCGGCCTGGATCGGGCCCCGGCCGGCATGGCGCAGGCGCTGATCGAAGCACTCAACGCCTCTCCGGCGCCGGTGCTGGCACTGGATGTACCCAGCGGTGTCGATGCCGATCAGGGCGGCGTGCCCGGCGTTGCGGTGCGCGCGGCGGTCACCCTGCAGTTCATTGTCTGCCACCGGGGCCTGTACACCGGCGACGCGCTGGATCATGTCGGCCAGCGTCGGCTGGCGCCGTTGGACCTGCCGCAGGCGGCGCGGGAAGGCATCGCGGCCAGCGCGGAACGCTGGGTCGGCGACCGTCTGCGGGCGCTGCTGCCGCCGCGCCGGGCCAACACCCACAAGGGCGAGTCCGGGCATGTGCTGTGTGTGGGCGGCAACCACGGCAGTGGTGGCGCAGCGGTGATGGCGGCCGAGGCCGCACTGCGTGCCGGTGCCGGACTGCTCAGTGTCGGCACCCGTCGTGAGCATGTGGGGGCGATGCTTGCGCGCCTGCCCGAGGCGATGGCGCATGCGCTGGAAGATGGCGCGGCGTTGCCTGCGCTGCTGGACCGCGCACGGGTCGTTGCGATCGGGCCGGGCCTTGGCCAGGACGACTGGGCGCGTGCGCTGCATGCCAGCGTGCTCGCCTGCGGGCGTCCGCTGGTGATCGACGCCGATGCCCTGAATCTGCTGGCGCAGAACCCGCACGCGGTGCCTGATGCCATCCTGACGCCGCATCCGGGAGAGGCTGCACGCCTGCTGGGCTGCAGTACCGCCGAGGTGCAGGCCGATCGCTTCGGCAGCGCGCAGGCGCTGGCCGAGCGCTATCACGCCACGGTGGTGCTGAAGGGTGCCGGCAGTGTAGTCGCGGCACCTGCGCGGCTGCCGCGGCTGATCGCGGCCGGCAATCCGGGCATGGCGGTCGGTGGCATGGGAGATCTGCTGACCGGCGTCATTGCTGGACTGCGCGCGCAGGGATTGGACGCATTCGATGCCGCAGCAGGCGGCGCCCTGCTGCACGCGCTTGCCGGCGACGCCGCTGCCATCGACGGCGCGCGTGGTCTGCTTCCCACCGACCTGCTGGCGCCCCTGCGGCGGCTGGCCAATCCGGAACGCTCCCCATGAACGAATTCTTCCTTGCCGACAGCGATGCCACCGAACGTCTCGGGCAGTGGCTGGCGGCCACGCGACCGCCGCAGGCGTTGATCGAGCTGCGCGGCGACCTCGGCGCCGGCAAATCCACCACCGCGCGTGCGCTGCTGCGTGCGCTGGGCGTGCAGGGTGCGATCCGCAGCCCAACCTACACCCTGGTCGAGCGCTATCCGCTGGCCAGTGGTGGCGAGGCGTGGCATCTGGACCTGTACCGCATCGGCCAGGCCGGGGAACTGGATTTCCTGGGCCTGGACGAGGGCAGTGCGGTGCTGTGGCTGGTCGAGTGGCCGGAACGGGGGGCGGGCGCATTGCCGCCGACGGACCTGGTCGTGGCGCTGGAGATCGAGGGCCAGGGGCGCCGGGCGCGTCTCAGTGGGCTCAGCGACGCCGGCCGGGAATGGCTGCAGCGGTTGGCCCAAGGTGGAGACTTGCGGCCTGTTTCTGTCGCCTGACGAGAACAAAGATCGGCAGGTTACGGATTATTAAGGAAAAAGGTATTGCATTCCGTTCAGCGCGGTGATTGAATCCTGAGCCATGCGCCTGGGGAACCGTCTCATCGCCATCTGTGCCGCCGTCGGACTGGGTCTGGCGAGCCTCAGCGCGTGGGCGGGTGAAGTCCGCCAGGTACAGCTGAATACAGGCTCCACCGGCACCCGCGCGGAAATCTCGCTGGTCGGCAGTGGCGGCTACAAGACACTGTCGCTGGCCAACCCGAACCGGCTGGTGGTCGATTTCCCGGACTCCACTGCCGTGCGCAACCTGAAGATGCCGGCCGCGCAGGGCGTGGTGACGGCAGTGCGCACCGGACAACCGGTTCCGGGCACCTTCCGTGTTGTTTTCGATCTTGCGGAGTCCGTGGCGCCGTTCCGCCCGCAGATGCAGCGGGAAGGAGAGGCGTCGAAGCTGGTGATCGAATGGCCGGGTGACAGCCCGGGCGTGGCCGCTGCGGCGCCGGCTCCGGTTGCCACGACCACGCAGACGACGGCACCCAGCATGCAGACGCGCAGCGACGCCGCCCGCGCTACCGCGTTGTTGACCGCGCAGGTGCAGCAGCAGGCCAGTGCCACGGCTGCCGCCCCGGCCGCGCCCACGCCGGCGCCATCCACCGCGCCCGTGCAGGTGGCCGCTGCGGGCACCAGCGCCAGCAGCACCCCGCCGGCATCGTCGCCCGCGGCGATCCTGGCCGGCCAGCGCACCGCGGCGGTGGTGAGCAATCCGCCAGCCCCGGCACCGGTACCGGCATCGCCGCCGCCCGAACCGCCGCGTCCGGCGATGCCCAGCGACGCTTCGCGCATCCGCATGCAGCCTGGCATGCGGCACCTGGTGGTGGCGATCGATCCCGGCCACGGCGGACAGGATCCGGGCGCGATCGGGCCCACCGGCAAGCGCGAGAAAGACGTCACCCTGGCGGTGGCGCGTGAGCTGGCCCGTCAGGTCAATGCCACGCCGGGCCTGAAAGCCTATCTGACCCGCGACAGCGACGTGTTCATCCCGCTGCCGATGCGCGCACAGAAGGCCCGCGCGAACAAGGCTGACATCTTCATCTCGATTCATGCGGACGCCGCCGAGAACCGCTCGGCGACCGGTTCATCGGTGTACGTGCTGTCCACCAAGGGTGCCTCGTCGCAGCGTGCGCGCTGGCTGGCGGACAAGGAAAACGCCGCCGATCTGGTCGGTGGTGTGCGCCTGCAGCAGACCGAAGGCACGCTGGCCAACGTTCTGCTCGATCTGGCGCAGAGCGGTTACATGAAGGCGTCCGAAGATGCGGCCGGCCATGTACTGGGTGGACTGAAGCGGATCGGCAACAACCACAAGCCAAACATCGAGCGCGCCAACTTCGCGGTGCTGCGCACCTCGGACATGCCGGCGATGCTGGTGGAAACCGCCTTCATCTCCAATCCGGACGAGGAGCGCCGCCTGATCGACCCGGGCTACCAGCGCAAGATCGCCGGTGCGGTGCTCGATGGCGTGCACACGTTCTTCAGCCGGCAGCCGCCGCCGGGGACGCTCTATGCGGCCCGCGCACAGGCCGAGATCGACGCGGCCGCCACCATGGCCGGCGGCAGCAAGTAGGCCGCACCCTGTTGGACCGGCCATGCCTGGGGCGTGGCGCATCATCGGCATCGCGCAGGTGACCCGGCTCGACTCTCCACGCGGTACCTCCGCTATCATCGGCGCATGAAGTCTGCTGCCTACCTTGCCCCATGAGCGCGCCCGGCCCGCGCCCGATCCGGCCCCTGCCGGACATCCTGATCAACCAGATCGCCGCCGGCGAGGTGGTCGAGCGCCCCGCGTCAGTGGTCAAGGAACTGGTCGAGAATGCGATCGATGCCGGCGCCAGCCGTGTCGACATCGACCTGGAAGAAGGCGGCGTGCGCCTGATCCGCATCCGCGACAACGGCAGTGGCATCGCAGCGGAGCAGCTGCCATTGGCCGTCTCGCGGCACGCCACCAGCAAGATCGCCAACCTGGACGATCTGGAGTCGGTGGCCACGCTCGGGTTCCGCGGCGAAGCGCTGCCATCGATCGCGTCGGTCAGTCGTTTCACCCTGGCGTCGCGCCGCGCAGATGACGAGCACGGTTCCGCGCTGCAGATCGATGGCGGCAAGATCGGCGAGGTCACGCCGCGCGCGCACGCACCGGGTACCACGGTGGAAGTGCGCGAGCTGTTCTACAACGTGCCCGCGCGACGCAAGTTCCTGCGCGCCGAGCGCACCGAAATGGGGCACATCGAAGAATGGCTGCGCTCGCTGGCGCTGGCGCGGCCGGACGTCGAGCTGCGGGTCTCGCACAATGGCAAGGCATCACGCCGCTACAAGCCGGGTGACCTGTATTCGGACGCGCGCCTGTCCGAGACACTGGGCGATGATTTCGCGCTGCAGGCGGTGCGCGTGGACCACAGCGGCGCGGGCCTGCGCCTGCACGGCTGGATCGCGCAGCCGCATTATTCGCGGGCCAGTACCGACCAGCAGTACCTGTACGTCAACGGCCGTTCGGTGCGCGACCGCAGCGTTGCCCACGCGGTGAAGATGGCCTACGGCGATGTGCTGTTCCATGGCCGGCAACCGGCCTACGTGCTGTTCCTGGAACTCGACCCCACGCGCGTTGACGTCAACGTGCATCCGGCCAAGCACGAAGTGCGTTTCCGTGATGCGCGGCTGGTCCATGATTTCGTCTACCGCACGCTGAAGGACGCGCTGGCCGATACCCGAGCCGGCGTGTCGGCGCAGGAGATCGGTGCAGGTGCCGGGCAGGCAGCGGACGCCGGGGCAGCAGCGGCGGCATCGACCGTGGGCGCGTCCGGATTCGGTCTGGTCCGTGGTCCTGCTCCGGGGGCGGGCGGCGGTGGCGGATATCAGGGATGGCGCCCGCAGCAGCCGCTGGGCCTGCAGGTTGCCGATGCGCCGGCCGCCTACGCTGCGCTCTATGCCACGCCTGCTGCAGGCGAAGGCGACACCGCGCAGCCTGCGATGCAGAGCGGAAACGGCCTGCCGGACACCCGTGCGGACGCGGGCGTGCCGCCCCTGGGGTATGCGATCGCGCAGCTGCACGGCATCTACATCCTGGCCGAGAATGCCGAAGGCCTGATCGTGGTCGACATGCACGCGGCGCACGAACGCATCGGCTACGAGCGGCTGAAGAACGCGCACGATGGTATCGGCCTGCAGTCGCAGCCGTTGCTCGTGCCGATCACGTTGGCGGTGGGCGAACGCGAAGCGGATACCGCAGAGAGCGAGGCCGCGACGCTGGCCTCGCTTGGTTTCGAGGTGACGCGGGCCGGCCCGGGCTCGCTGCATGTGCGCAGCATTCCCGCGCTGCTGGCCCACGCCGAGCCGGAGGGGCTGCTGCGCGATGTGCTGACCGACCTGCGTGAGCACGGCCAGAGCCGCCGCGTAGCGAGCGCGCGCGATGAACTGCTGTCGACCATGGCCTGCCATGGCGCTGTGCGTGCCAATCGCCGGCTGACGGTGCCGGAAATGAACGCCCTGCTGCGCGACATGGAGATCACCGAGCGATCCGGCCAGTGCAACCACGGCCGGCCGACCTGGGCCCGTTTTTCGCTGGCGGAGATCGACCGCTGGTTCCTGCGCGGACGTTGAGGGGAGCATCGATGGCGTATCGGGGAATGGGCGGCCTTCTGGCTGTCTTGTTGCTGGCAGCCTGCAGCCCGGCGCCGCCGCCGGCGCCTGCGGTGGTGGAAGACCCGGCATACGCCGCAGCGCAGCAGCAATGGCGCGTGGCGCGTTATCAGGATCTGACGCGGCCTGATGGCTGGACGGCGCTGGTCGGGCTGCACTGGCTGCAGAACAGCTCGCACTTCGTTGGCAGCGGTGCCACCAATGGCATCCGTCTGGCAGTGGGGCCGGACAAGCTCGGCCTGCTGCGGCGCGAGGGGCGGCAATGGTGGTTCACGCCGGAAGCCGGGGCGGAGCTCACCCACAACGGCCAGCCGGTAAGAGGGCGCATCCGCATGGATACCGACAAGGATCCGCAGCCCACCCTGCTTGCCTTCGACGGTGGCAAGGGCCAGCTCAGCCTGATCCGGCGTGGTCCGCGCGATGCGCTGAGGGTCAAGCATGCCGACGCGCCTGCACGCCGGGACTTCGCCGGCCTGCAGTACTGGCCGGGAGGGCCCGACTGGCAGGTGCAGGCGCGCTTCGTTGCGCACGCACCGGGCAAGACCTTGCCGATCGTCGACATCACCGGACTGACCACCGATATGCCCAACGCCGGTGCGGTCGAGTTCGAGCGTGATGGCCGGACCTGGCGGCTGGAGGCGATCGGTGCCCCCGGCGAGCCCCTGTTCCTGATCTTCGCTGACCGCACCAGCGGCCGCGGCAGTTATCCCGCTGGCCGCTATCTGGATACCGGCGCACCCGGCGCTGATGGCCGCGTGCTCATCGATTTCAACCACGCCTACAACCCGCCCTGCGCGTTCACGCCCTACGCGACCTGCCCGTTGGCGCCGCCGGAGAACCGGCTGGACCTTCGCGTGGACGCGGGCGAAAAGGCCTACCACCTGCCTGAAGGAGAAGGCTGACATGATGATCAGACACCTGTTCCACGCCGCCGTGTTGCTGCTGGCCTGCGCGGTGGCGCCTCTGGCGCAGGGCCGCAATGCCCCGGCCGCTGAAGGTGCGTCGGTCAAGCCGCCGGTACCGCTGCTGTGGAAGGTCACCGGCCCCGGCGATTCACGGCTGTATCTGCTG
The DNA here is from genome assembly GCF_059369935.1 of Stenotrophomonas sp. YJH_SMC_36. NCBI lineage: Bacteria > Pseudomonadati > Pseudomonadota > Gammaproteobacteria > Lysobacterales > Lysobacteraceae > Stenotrophomonas > Stenotrophomonas sp. YJH_SMC_36. Next base: position 37,811 of record NZ_JCAFTD010000006.1, read on the forward strand.
GGCTCGTTCCATCTGTTGAAGCCGCAGGACTATCCGCTGTCGGCCGACGTGGAGCAGGCCTTCGGGGCCTCGCAGCGCGTGTTGTTCGAACTCTCGCCGGAAGACATGCAGTCGCCGCAGCTGGCCAGCCGCATGGTGCAGGCCGCCGTGCGCACCGACGGCAGCGAACTGAAGCGTGATCTCGATGCAGCGACCTGGCAGAAGCTGCAGGCCTTCGCCGCCGTGAACAAGCTGCCGCTGGCGCAGATGCAGGGCATGAAACCCTGGTTTGTCGGTCTGAGCATTTCAGTGGGGCAGATGCAGAAGATGGGCCTGGACCCGGCCCTCGGTCTGGACCGTCACTTCATGGAGCGCGCACAGGCGACCGGGCGCAGCACCGGTGGTCTGGAGGACATCGATACGCAGATCGGCATGCTTGATGGGATGTCGGTGCAGGAGCAGCGGCAGATGCTGTCCGAAGCCCTCGATCAGGCCGACAAGGGTGATGAACAGGCGCGCATGCTGCACGACGCATGGCGCCGCGGTGACGAGCGCCTGCTGTGGACGAAAATGGCTGCCGAGATGCGCCAGCAGTATCCGCAGCTGTATCAGCGCATCAATACCGGCCGCAATGATGCCTGGGTGCCGAAGCTGGTGCCCTATCTGCAGGCGGGGCAGGGTGGCACGCTGGTGGTGGTTGGCACGCTGCATCTGCTCGGCAGCGATGGCGTGGTCGAGAAGCTCAGGGCGAAGGGCTACAAGGTCGAGCGCGTCTGCACGGCGTGCAAGGCGAAGCGCTGACGTCTGCCTGCGGATGACCCGCAGACGAAAACGGCGCGCCAGTGGCGCGCCGTTTTCATGTCAGTCCCTGCCGTGGCTCAGCGGCGGGTCTTGCCGCCGGTGCCGGTGCCCGGTTCGTTCGGCTTGCTGCCGGTTCCGGTTCCCGGGCCGGTTCCGCCGGGGCGGGGGCCGCCGAAGCCGGTGCCCATGCTGCGCTGAAATTCCTGCCACAGCTCCAGGTTGCGTTCGGTCAGCTGGTTCATCATCGCCCACGGCGTCTGGCCCAGCAGGTTGCCCATCTGCTGGCGGAACTGCTGCTGCTGGTCCAGGAACACCTGCATGCTGCGTTCCAGGTAGTTGCCCATGAATCCCTGCAGGGAGTCGCCGTAGAAGCGGATCAGCTGGCTCAGCAACTGGGTGGAGAGCATCGGCTCGCCGTCCTGCTCCTGGTCGGCGATGATCTGCAGCAGGACCGAACGGGTAAGGTCGTCACCGCTCTTGGCGTCGCGGACCTCGAAGTCTTCACCGTCCAGTATCAGCTGGCGGACGTCCTCGATGGTGATGTAGCTGGAAATCTCGGTGTCGTAGAGACGGCGGTTCGGATACTTCTTGATGATGCGGGTCGCAGCCATGAAGCGGTCACTCGTCACAGTAGACGCGCAGCATGGCGCAGTGCAGCAGCCGTTGCAACCGCCCCAGCCCCCGCCAGGCTTGGCTTTCACGGCGGATCATGTTGCGCAACAAGGGTTTGCGTGCTGCGCAGCATGACCGCAGGCAGGTGCGGTCCGGCACACGACCGGCCGCGCCCGCGCGGATCACCAGCCCATGTGGTGGCCGCCGTTGATGTCCAGGTTGCTGCCGGTGATCCACGAGGCCTCCTCGGCCACCAGGAAGGACACGCCGTAGGCGATCTCCTCCGGCTTGCCCAGGCGCCCGGTCGGAATGTCGGCGATGATCTTGGCCCGCACTTCCTCCGGCACGGCCATGACCATGTCCGTGGCGACATAGCCCGGCGAAATGGTGTTGACGGTGATGCCGAAGCCCGCGTTCTCGCGCGCCAGTGAGATGGTGAAGCCGTGCATGCCGGCCTTGGCGGCGGCGTAGTTGGCCTGGCCATACTGGCCCTTCAGACCGTTGATCGAGCTGATCTGGATGACCCGGCCCCAGCCGCGGCGACGCATGCCTTCGATGACCGGGCGGGTGACGTTGAACACCGAATTGAGGTTGGTGTTGATCACGTCATGCCACTGGTCCGCACGCATCCGGTGAAAGGTCGTATCGCGGGTGATGCCGGCGTTGTTGACCAGGATCTCGACCGGGCCCAGTTCGTTTTCGACGGCGCGCACCATCGCTTCGGCACTGTCCGGATCGGACACGTCGCCGGCGAAGATGGACACGCTGTAGCCGCGTTCGGTCATCGCCTGCTGCCAGGCGCGGGCCTTGGTTTCATCGCGATAGTTGGTGGCGACCCGGTGGCCCTGGTCGGCCAGGCGTTGGCAGATGGCGGTACCGATGCCGCCGGTTCCGCCGGTGACCAGTGCGACGCGAGATGTCATGGAATGCAGTCCGGGTTTCAGGTGGGGGAAGGGGGATTCTGCAACATCGGCGCGGAAAGTGCGCCCGTCGGCAACAGGATGTCCGTGCGTGGCAGGCGGGCCGGATCGAATGCCTGCCGGGCCGCCGCGAGCAGGTCGTGCAGATCGTCGTGACCCTCGAGTGCGGCGGGCGACTGGCCGAGCAGGCCCCACAACTGACGCAGCACCGGCACCGGGCGGGCGCTGTCGACCGGCAGCGCGGCCAGCGACTTGGACAGCTTGTGCCCGGGCGCGTCCAGCAGCAGGGGCAGGTGCCAGTATCGCGGCACTGCCAGTCCGAGTGCCTGCTGCAGCAGGATCTGCCGCGCGGTGGAGTCGAGCAGGTCGGCGCCGCGCACCACGTCGGTGACGCCCTGCGCGGCATCGTCGACCACCACCGCCAGCTGGTAGGCCCAGCACCCGTCGGCGCGGCGCAGCACGAAATCACCCACCTCGGCGTGGACGTCCTGCACCTGACGGCCGCGCAGGCCGTCGTCGAACTGCACCACGCTGCCGGCCGGTACGCGGAAGCGGACGGCAGGGTCCGGTCGGGGCTGCCGCGCGACGCAGCGATGGTGGATGCCCCCCCGGGCTGCCAGTTCGCTGCGGCTGCAGTGGCAGATGAAGGCCAGCCCGCTGGCCAGCAGCCTGTCCAGAGCCTGCTGGTAAGCATCGCCACGTTCGCTCTGCCACAGCACCGGACCATCGTGGGCCAGGCCGAATGCCGCCAGTGCCTGCAACTGCGCGTGCGCAGCCCCGGGCACGGTGCGTGGGGGATCGATGTCCTCGATGCGCAGCCGCCACAGGCCATGGTGATGGCGTGCGAGCAGCCAGCTGCCGAATGCAGCCAGCAGGGAGCCGGGGTGCAGCAGGCCGGTAGGCGAGGGCGCGAAGCGGCCGCAGGAAAGGGGGGAGGTCATGCTGGCTGAATCGTCGGTCAGGTTGGTGCTTGAATTCAAGCTGACCGCACCGCAAATTGACGGATATCGACCCCTTCCGAGCCGGAATTTCCCATGTTTACCCGCATCGCACTCTTTCTAGCCACCAACTTTGCAGTGCTGATCCTGGCCGGCATCGTGATGTCGCTGCTGGGGGTCAATCCGAACCAGATGAGCGGCCTGCTGGTGATGGCTGCGATTTTCGGCTTCGGCGGTTCCTTCATCTCGCTGCTGTTGTCCAAGTGGATGGCCAAGCGCTCCACCGGCGCGGTGGTGATCACCGAGCCACGCAACCAGACCGAGCGCTGGCTGCTGGCTACCGTCGAGCGCCAGGCCAAGGCGGCCGGCATCGGCATGCCCGAAGTGGCGGTCTACGATGGCCCGGAGATCAACGCATTCGCCACTGGCGCCAACCGCAACAACGCGCTGGTGGCGGTGTCCACCGGTCTGCTGCAGAACATGAGCGAAGATGAGGCCGAAGCCGTACTGGGCCACGAGATCGCCCACGTGGCGAATGGTGACATGATCACCATGGCGCTGCTGCAGGGTGTGCTGAATACCTTCGTGATCGTGCTGGCGCGCGTGGTCGGCGGCGTCATCGACAGCGCGCTGTCGGGCAACCGCGAAGGCGGCGGCCGCGGGTTCGCCTACTACATCATCGTGTTCGTGCTGGAGATGGTGTTCGGCCTGTTCGCGACCATGATCTCGATGTGGTTCTCGCGCCATCGTGAGTTCCGCGCCGATGCCGGTGGCGCCTCGCTGGCGGGTCGCCAGAAGATGATCGCCGCGCTGGAGCGCCTGCAGCTCAACCACGGCCAGAGCACGCTGCCGACCCAGATCGCCGCCTTCGGCATCGCCGGTTCGACCGCGAAGAAGCTGTTCATGAGCCATCCGCCGCTGGAAGAGCGCATCGCCGCGCTGCGGGCCTCGACGGTGGTGTAAGCCTCCGGTTGCAACGCACTGCTACAGGAACGCCCGGCCCCGTGCCGGGCGTTTCTGTTTGCGCGTCGGTAGCATCGACGCGTGCCCGCAGGATCGTTTCCGCGACTGCGGAGGGGTGTCACTTTCAAGGTCGAAGGCGAAGCGGCCGCTTCGCTCGCCGGGCATGGCCCGGCGCTACCCGTCATCGTCGTGCAGCTGTGGTTCTTGACCTTGGGTCCGCCTTGAGCGAGCCGAGCACCGCAGGTCCGGCGAGGGCGAAGAGGTGCGGGTGTCTGAGCGCAGCGAGTTCCCGCACCGTCCCTCGACGGACCGAGGAGCGCAGGGAACCGGCGTGCACAGCACGTCGGCTCGCGTCCTGGCGGCGTGTTTCTTTGGTTACTTTCTTTGCACGAGCAAAGAAAGTGACAAGCACGATCACTGCGGATACGAAAACGGCACCTTCACAGGTGCCGTCTCCATGAACCGCTTTACAGGGAAGCTCAGAACTTCGCGTCGAACTCGGCCGCATAGCCCGTGTTGACCAGCACCTTCTGCAGCGACTCGGCCACCTTCAGGTTGCCCGCCACCACCTGCTGGGTTTCCGGACCGCGGTTGTCCATGCGTGCAAGCGGCGCTCCCTTGAAATCGCACACCTTGCCACCGGCCTCACGCACCAGCAGCACGCCGGCCGCGATGTCCCAGGCCTTCACCCCGGCCTCGAAGTAGGCGTCGGCGCGACCGCAGGCGACATAGGCCAGGTCCAGCGCAGCGGAACCGGTACGGCGGATGTCCTCGGCCTGCACCAGCAGGGCATCAACCGCCTTCAACTGGGCGCCGGCACGGGCGCGCTCGCGCGGAGCGAAGCCGGTCTGGATCATGGTGCCGCCCAGGTCCTTGCGATCCGCCACGCGGATGCGACGGTCGTTCAGCACGGCGCCCGCGCCACGGCTGGCGGTGAACAGCTCGTTGCGCAGCGGATCGAAGATGACCGCGTCGGTCGGCTCGCCGTTCTCGACCAGGGCGATCGATACACAGTAGTGGGGCACGCCGCGCAGGTAGTTGCTGGTGCCGTCCAGCGGATCGATGACCCACATGTGGCGATGTTCGCCCTGCACGCCGCCTTCCTCGCCAAACACGCCGTACTCGGGATACGCGCGCTTGAGCTCCTTGACGATGACCTTTTCCGCGTCGGCATCGACTTCGCTGGCGTAGTCCATCCGCCCCTTCTGCACCACGTTCAGTGCCTCGAGCTTGTTGATGTTGCGCAACAGGACGTTGCCGGCGAGGCGGGCGGCCTTGACCATGACGGTGACGGCGGGTTTCTGCATGGCGTGGGCTCCCGGAAAGGCAGAAGGGTAGGACTGGCGGGGGAAAAGAGCGGGTCCGGCGCAGTGGCCGGCCGCACAGTTTACCATTGGTCATCGTCCAGCTCGACCTTTTCCCTGTTCATGTCCCAGTTCCCCGCCGCCACCCGCCTCCGATTCGTCCTGGTCGGAACCCAGCATCCCGGCAACATGGGCGCCGCCGCCCGCGCCCTGAAGACCATGGGCCTGGCCCGCCTGGTACTGGTGGCCCCGGAAAAACCGCTGGACGAGGAGGCATTCCGCCGCTCGGCCGGCGCCGAGGACGTGCTCGGCGATGCGCCCGTGGTGGCCACCCTGGCCGAGGCCGTCGCCGACTGCCGTCTGGTGCTGGGGTGTACGGCCCGCGCACGCCGGGTCCAGCTGGAGGAGTACCTGCCCGCCGACGCAGCGGCCCGTGCGGTCGCCAAGGCCGGTGAGGGTGCCGAGGTGGCGCTGGTGTTTGGCCGGGAACGGACCGGCCTGACCAACGAGGAGCTGCAGCTGTGCCACGCGGCGGTGCACATTCCGTCCGATCCGGCGTTCAGTTCGCTCAACCTCGCCGCCGCCGTGCAGGTGTTGGCCTACGAGGTGCGCATGCAGCTGCTCGGCGCCCAGCCTGCCGTTGGCGCCGAACCGGGCTTTCGTGAGCAGGTGGCCAGCCACGAACAGATGGAGAGCTTCTTCGCCCAGCTTGGCGACACCCTGGACGAGATCGATTTCCACAAGGGCCGTGCGCCGGAGTCGGCGATGCGCAAGCTGCGCCGCCTGTTCCTGCGCAGCGAGCCGAGCGAGCAGGAAGTGCGGTTGCTGCGCGGCATCCTGGCCGATGCCCAGCGCATGGCGCGTCTGGCCAAGCCGGGCAGTCACAACGGCTGACGACGTTCTCATTTTTTCGGGTAGTCTGTCCGGATACCCAGGGGGGGATGAAACCGGTGTCGGGTCTGCGAACGGCAATGCAGGGGGCGCTGCTGAGCCTGGCCATGGTCCTGCTGGCCGGAACGGTGCGTGCTGCGCCGGATCCGGTGCTGGTGCTGGGCCGGATCAGCGACGATCCCAAGGCCCATTACCAGCAGCTGCAGCCGCTGCTGGACTACGTGGTGGCACGCATGCACGACGTCGGCATCCAGGAGGGGAGGATACTGATGGCGCGTGATCCGCAGCAGATGGCCAGCTATCTGCGGCGGGGGCAGGTCGACTGGGTCACGGAAACCGCCGGAACCGCAGTGGCGCTGGGTCAGCGCAGCGGTGCGCGGCCGTTGCTGCTGACCGAGCGCAATGGCGTGCGTGAGTACCAGACCGTATTCTTCGTGCGCCGCGACAGCCCGTTCCAGCGGCTGGAGGACCTGCGGGGCCACCGCCTTGCGCTGCAGAACACCGCATCCACCAGCGCCTACCTGGTGCCGGTGATGACGTTGCTGGGCCACGGGTTGTCCCCACAGATCCTCGCGGGTACGTGGGACGCTCCGGGCACGGACAGCGTCGGCTATGTGTTCGCCCGCAGCGAGCTGAACATCGCCACCTACGTGCACAAGGGCGTGGCCGATGGGGGTGCGGTGAGCAGCGTGGACTGGAACGATGAACGGCGCATGCCGCGGGCGTTCCGGCGCGACTTCCGCGAACTGTTGCGCACGGAGCCCTATCCTCGCGCCGTGGAGGTGGTGCGCGCCGACCTGGATGCACGCGTCCGTGACCGCCTGCAGGAGGTCCTGCTGCAGGCGGCCAGTGATCCACAGGCACAGGCGGCGCTTCACCGTTTTTTTGGTACTTCCGGTTTCCACCGCGTCGACGCGCATGCGCAGCAGCGGCTGGATGAATTGAAACAAGGATTGACGCGCGTGCGGATGGAAGTGGAATGAAGTGGCTCGGCTCGGGAATGCAGGCGCGGTTCCTGCTCGCGATGGGCGGGGCGATGCTTGTGGTGGTGGCGATCCTGGCGGTGCTGCTGGGGCGGCAGGCGGCGATGCAGAGCGAGGTGCGCAACCTCAGCGGCGGCGTCATCCATGAACTGTTCGACCGCAGCGTGCGCAGCCGCGGCGAAGCGATCGCCCGTGAGCTTTCCGATGCGCTGGCCAACCCGCTGTACTACCACGATCTGGACCAGGTCGGCGCACTGGTGCGCAGCACGTCGCGGCAGCCCGTGGTGCGCTATGTGCTGGTGTTCGACGAACGTGGCCGGCTGGTGCACGACGGTTCGGTGGAGGTCGCCGCCTTCGGTCAGCCGATGGGAGACCCCCTTGCACCGGGCGCGATCGCCGCGCGGACGCTGGTGGTGCAGCAGTCGCCAAAGGTGCTCGACAACACGATGCCGATCATGGTCGGCAACCAGCGCATCGGCGGCGTCCGCGTCGGCATGGCGCTGGACGAAGTGCAGCAGCGCGAGCAGGCCGCCAACGCAACGCTGGGCGAGCGCCTGCAGCAGGTCGGCAGCCGTCATCTGGGCTGGCTGCTGCTGATGCTCGGCCTGCTGGTGGTGATCGGCGTGGCGGTGATCTTCTACGTGCAGCGCACCCTGGTCGCGCCGATCCGCGACCTGGCGGTGGCGGCCCGTCGCATCGAAGCCGGCGACTACCAGGCGCCGCTGCTGGAGAATACCCGCGACGACGAGGTCGGCGAGCTGGTGCGGGGATTCGCCCGCATGCGTGATGCCATCGCCCGCCACGACCGCGAGGTGCGGCACATGGCCTACACCGACGCACTGACCGGCCTGACCAACCGCTTGGCGTTCCGCGAAGCCCTGGACCACCGGCTGATGGCCGCGCGTGCGTCCAAGCAGCGGTTGGGCCTGTTGTTTGCGGACATCGACGATTTCAAGCGGGTCAACGATACCCTCGGGCATGAAGCGGGCGACGAAGCACTGCTGCAGTTTGCCCAGCGGATCGGCCGCGCCGTCGCCGAGGCCGGGGGCGATGAGGCGCTGCTGGCCCGTTTTGGCGGCGACGAGTTCGTGATCCTGGTCGGCGACGGCGATGTCGCTGCCAATGCGCGGCTGCTGGCCGAGGTGCTGGTGCGCGAACTGGGCAAGCCGCTGGTGGTGCAGGGCAGGGAGCTGTTCCTGGGCACCTCCATCGGCGTGACTCTGTTCCCGGACGATGCCGCAGACGCGACCACACTGCTGAAGAACGGCGACATCGCCATGTACCAGGCGAAGATGGCCGGCAAGAATTGCTACCGGTATTACAGCCGGGCGATGGACCATGCTGTCGAGCGCCGCGTGCACATGGAACAGGAACTGCGCGGCGCCTGGGAGCGCGGCGAGCTGCGCCTGGCCTACCAGCCGATCTTCCGCACCCGCGACCGGCGGATGGTCGGCGTCGAGGTGCTGCTGCGCTGGCAGCACCCCACTCTGGGCACGATCCCGCCGTCGGTGTTCATCGAAGTGGCCGAGCAGAGCGGGCTGATCGAGGTGATCGGGCCGAAGGTGCTGCGCGCGGCCTGCATGGAAGCGTCGCAGTGGCCGCGCAGTGCGGGCGGCGATGATCTGTTCGTGTCGGTGAACGTGTCGCCCCGGCAGCTGCGTGGCGGCGAGCTGCCGTCACTGGTCGCACAGTGCCTGCATGAGTCGGGGCTGCCGGCTTCGCGCCTGCATCTGGAACTGACCGAGACCGCCGTGATCGGTGATGAGATGGTGGCCGCGCAGTTGCTGGACAAGCTGCATCGCACCGGCGTCAAGGTGTGGCTGGACGACTTCGGCACCGGCTTCTCGGGCTTGAGCCACCTGCGCCAGGTGCCCGTGGACGGCGTGAAGATCGACAAGAGTTTCATTGCCGACATGCAGCGTGATCCGGACGACCTGGCGCTGACCACGGCGATCATCGCCATGGCCCACGCGCTGGGCATCACGGTGGTTGCCGAGGGCATCGAGCAGCAGGCGCAATTCGAGCTGCTGGCCCAGCGCGGCTGCGATCTTGGCCAGGGCTACTGGCTGAGCCACCCGGTCACCGCGACCGAAGTGGTGCGGATGATCGAGTCCGGCGTCTGAATCCTGGTTCAGGGGTCAGATCCCTTTCTGCAGGAAACGGCTCTGACCCCGGCGGGATCGCTACAGCGGGCGCTTGCTCGGGTCGCCGGGGAGTTCCCGCACCAGCTTGGGAACCAGGTAGCCGGACAGGCGCGCGGTCAGGCCGGCGATCAGCTCCCTGGCGCGGGTGTCATCCACCTCGAAGTGGGCCACGCCCTCGACCCGGTCCAGCTGGTGCAGGTAATAGGGCAGCACGCCGGCGGCAAAGCTGCGTTCGCTCAGTTCCTGCAGCGCCTGCACGCTGTCGTTGACGCCACGCAGCAGCACTGCCTGGTTCAGGAGCTGGGCGCCGGTGCCACGCAGGCGCGCCATTGCCGCGTCCACGCTCGCATCGAACTCATTGCGATGGTTGGCATGGACCACGATCGCCAGCGGCCACGGCAGGCTGCCCAGCCAGGCCAGCAGCTCGTCATCGACCCGTTCCGGCAGCACGATCGGCAGCCGGGTGTGGATGCGCAGGCGACGGATGTGCGGAATCCGCCGCAGCGCGTCGGTCAGTTCGACCAGCTTGTGGGTGGCCAGCGACAGCGGATCCCCCCCGGACAGGATGACTTCGTCGATATCGGGATCGGCGGCGATGGCGTCCACCGCTTCCCACCAGCCCCCCTTGGCGGCATTTTCAGCGGCGTAGTCGAAGTGCCGGCGGAAACAGTAGCGGCAATTGATCGCACAGCTGCCGGTGGCGATCAGCAGCGCCCGGCCCCGGTACTTCTGGATGACCCCGGTCGCCTTCCTGGCCGCACCATCGCCCACCGCGTCGAAGCTGAACCCGGGAACGACCTGCATCTCGTCATTGACCGGCAGTACCTGGCGCAGCAGCGGGTCGGCCGCATCGCCCTTGCGCATGCGGGCCACGAACCCGTCCGGTACGCGCAGCGCGAACTGGGCCATGGCCGCCTCGGACACGCCCAGTGCGACCGGATCCAGCTCCAGCCGCGCCAGCAGTGCGTGCGGGTCGCGCAGCGCCTGGCGCCAGAGTTCCTGCCAGCGTGCGGGTGCACCCGGCGACGACGGGCGGGGAAAGGCGGAAAGCTGCATGGAGAGGGGGCCTGCGGTTATCATGGGGGCAGAAAAACAGTCGCCCACCGGCATCCGGTGGGCTTTCCATTCTACCGGCTCGCCGCACCCGCGGCGGTTTTGCCATTTGAGGAGCTTGAGCATGGCCACTGTGGGCATGAATGACGTCAAGAACGGGATGAAGATCCTGGTCAACAATGAACCGGCGGTCATCACCGATACCGAATACGTCAAGCCGGGCAAGGGCCAGGCGTTCACCCGCGTCAAGTACCGCTTCATCCGTTCGGGCCGCGTGGTCGAACTGACCATGAAGGCGACCGACGACCTGGAAGTGGCCGACGTGGTCGACACCGACATGAACTACATGTACAGCGATGGCGAGTACTGGCACTTCATGGATCCGGAGACCTTCGAGCAGGTCCAGGCCGACAAGGCCGGCATGGGCGGCGCCGAAAAGTGGCTGAAGGGCGAGGAAGCCTGCATCGTGACCCTGTTCAACGGTGCGCCGATCTTCGTGCAGCCGCCGAACTTCGTCGAGCTGAAGATCACCGAAACCGATCCGGGCGTCCGCGGTGACACCTCCGGCGGTGGCGGCAAGCCGGCCACGCTGGAAACCGGTGCCGTGGTCCGCGTGCCGCTGTTCGTCAACCAGGATGAAGTCATCCGGGTCGACACCCGTTCGGGCGAGTACTCCTCGCGCGTGAAGTAATCCGGCGCAGCCGGATGACCTGTGAGTCGGGCCCAGGCCCGGCTTTCCGGGCATCGCCCGGAACCCGTTGCCGACGTCCACGGCGCCGCAACGGACAGCCGCCGGGCATGGCCCGGCGCTACCGCCTCCCGTGAGGTTCTCCCCCCAGCCAAGTGAGCCTGCATGAGCGACAGCCCGCACCTCCCCGAAGCCTGCGACCTGCTCATCGAAGCCGGCTACGTCGTTCCGATCGAACCGCATGCCGTGGTGCTGGAAGACCATGCCGTAGCCGTGCGTGGCGGCGAGATCGTGGCCGTGCTGCCGCGTGCCGAAGCGCGGGCGCGCTTCCGTGCCGCGCAGGTGGTCAGCCGTCCGGACGCCGCGCTGATGCCGGGCCTGGTCAACGCGCACACGCACAACCCGATGACCCTGCTGCGCGGCGTTGCGGATGACCTGCCGCTGATGACCTGGCTGCAGGAGCACATCTGGCCGGTGGAAGCGGCGGTGATCGGCCCCGAGTTCGTCGCCGACGGTACCACGCTGGCCATTGCCGAGATGCTGCGCGGCGGCACCACCTGCGCCAACGAGAACTACTTCTTCGGCGACGTGCAGGCGGCGGTCTACAAGAAGCATGGTTTCCGCGCGCTGGTGGGGGCGGTCATCATCGATTTCCCGACCGCTTGGGCGAAGAGCGACGACGAGTACTTCGCCAAGGCCGGGGAACTGCACGACCAGTGGCGCAACGACAGTCTGATCGGCGTCGCGTTCGCACCACATGCGCCCTACACGGTCAGCGATGCCAATTTCGAGCGGGTGCGGATGCTGTCCGACCAGCTCGACATGCAGGTGCACCTGCATACCCATGAGACCGCGCAGGAAGTCAGCGACTCGATCAGGCTGCATGGCCAGCGTCCGCTGGCGCGACTCGATCGCCTCGGCCTGGTCAATGACCGGTTGATCGCGGTGCACATGACCCAGCTGACCGACGCGGAGATCCACCTGTGCGCCGAGCGTGGCGTCAGCGTGGTGCACTGCCCGGAATCGAACCTGAAACTGGCCTCCGGTTTCTGCCCCGCCTGCGCCCTGCAGCGCGCAGGCGTGAACCTGGCCATCGGTACCGATGGCTGTGCCAGCAACAACGACCTGGACATGTTCAGCGAGAACCGCACCGCGGCGATCCTGGCCAAGGCTGTCGCCAACGACGCCACTGCGCTGGACGCGGCCACCACGTTGCGCGCTTCCACGCTCGGTGGTGCCCGTGCGCTGGGCTTCGGCGAACGGATCGGCTCGATCGAGGTGGGCAAGCAGGCCGATCTGGTCTGCGTGGACCTGTCCGCGCTGGAAACCCAGCCGCTGCACAACGTGCTTTCGCAACTGGTGTACGCCACCGGCCGGCAGCAGGTGAGCGACGTCTGGATTGCCGGCAAGCCCAAGCTGGTGCAGCGCGAGCTGGTCGGCATGGACCTGCCGGGCATCATCGCCAACGCGCGCCAGTGGCGCGAGCGCATCCGCCATATCCGCGCCTGAACCCCGGCGCTGCAAGGATTCCCCATGACTGCCCCCCATGCTTCCTCCAATTTCGATCAGGCCGAGCTGGACAAGTTCGCCGCACTGGCCAACCGCTGGTGGGACGCCGATGGTCCGCAGAAGCCGCTGCATGCACTGAACCCGGTGCGCCTGAAGTACGTGGCCGACCGCGTGCCGCTGCGCGGCGCACGCGTGCTCGACATCGGCTGCGGTGGCGGCCTGCTGAGCGAAGCACTGGCCCAGGCCGGCGCCGATGTCACCGCCATCGATCTGGCCCCGGAGCTGGTCAAGGTCGCGCGGCTGCACGCGCTGGAAAGTGGTGCCAAGGTCGACTACCGGGTGCAGGCCGCCGAGGACCTGGCCGCTGAACAGCCGGGCAGCTTCGATGTGGTGACCTGCATGGAGATGCTCGAGCACGTGCCGGACCCCGGCGCGATCATCGAGGCCTGCAGGCGGCTGCTGAAGCCGGGGGGGCACCTGTTCCTGTCGACCATCAACCGCACGGCCGCCGCATTCGCGGTGGCCATTGTCGGTGCCGAATACGTGGCGCGCCTGTTGCCGAAGGGCACCCACCACTACCAGGAATTCATCAGGCCGGCCGAACTGGCACGCTGGTTGCGCGAGGCTGATCTGCAGCTGGCCGATGTCAGCGGCATGGCATACGAGCCGTGGCGCAACCGTGCCCGCCTCAGCACCCGCACCGACATCAACTACCTGGCCTACGCGGTCAAGCCGGCATGACCGCCACGCACTTCCCGCGCGCGGTGCTGTTCGACCTGGACGGCACCCTGCTGGACAGTGCGCCGGACTTCGTTGCCACCTGCGACGCCATGCTGGCCGAACGTGGACGCGCGCCGATCGATCCGGCGCAGCTGCGCCCGGTGGTGTCCAAGGGCTCGCGGGCGATGATCGCGGCGGCCTTCCCGGACCTGGATGCGCATGCGCGCGACGCGCTGATCCCGGAGTTCCTGCAGCGCTATGAAGCGTTGATCGGCCAGCACGCGGTGCTGTTCGATGGCGTCGCCGGCATGCTCGCCGCGCTCGATGCTGCTGGAACGGTATGGGGCATCGTTACCAACAAGCCCGAGTACCTGGCGCGGTTGATCCTGCCGCAGCACGGTTGGCAGCAGCGCTGCGCCGTGCTGGTCGGCGGCGACAGCCTGGCCGAGCGCAAGCCGCACCCGCTGCCGCTGCTGCACGCTGCGCAGGCGATCGGTGTCGCGGCAAGCGACTGCGTGTATGTCGGCGACGACGAGCGCGACATCATCGCGGCGCGCGCCGCGGCCATGCCATCGGTGGCAGCGCTGTGGGGCTACCGCCTGCACAGCGACGACCCGTTGGCCTGGCAGGCCGATGTACTGGTCGAGAACGCCGCACTTCTGCAACTGGCCAGCCTGTGGCCAACCCGGCCGGCACGCCCGGCCCACCCGTAAGGACGATCGTAGTGAGCAGCACCGCGCTGGAAAGCTTCCTCGACAAATGGCGCAGCCGTTGGCCGGAATGGTCGGTGGCCGCGCCGTTCGTGGCCGAATCGCACCGTGAGTTGGCCGTAGCGTGGTTCGCGCTGCTGCAGGAATTCGACGACATGCTCAATACCAGCGGCGATCCGTTGCCGGCCGATGCCAAGCTGGCATGGTGGGGCGAGGAGCTGCGCAGCTGGGAAGGACAGCGTTCGCGCCATCCGTTGGGTCGTGTGCTGGAACCGGTGCGTGCGCCGTGGGCGCGGTTGGCGGAAACGCTGCCGGATCTGGTGGAGGCACGCACCGTCGCGCCGGATGCGGCCAGTGCCAAAGCCGCGCTGGCCCGCTACGCTGAAGCGGTCGCGGCCGTGGAAGTGGTGTTGTTCGATGACAGGCCGCGGACCGGTGCGGGCCGGGCCGTGCAGTTGCAGACGCTGGCCCAGCGCCTGCAGGACGCAGGCGTGGCCGGCGTGCCGCGCAGCCTGCTGGACGAGGACACCCGCTCCGCCGCGCAGCGCTGGGCGCAGCACCTGTTGAAGGGGTGGGGCACGCGCGTGCCGGGCCCGCGCCCGCGCCGCGTGTGGTCCAGCCTGGCCCGTGCACGCCTGACGGCCCAGGCGGCCGGCAAGCCGATCGAGGCGACCCCGCTGCGCACCCTGTTGCGGGTGTGGTGGGCCGCACGCGGCTGATTCCGTTGCCGCTGCGCTCGCCGGGCATGGCCCGGCGAGGGGGCACGCAGGTTACTTCCGCTCCAGCACGAGCAGCGGATCGATGCGGGTGTCGAACCAGTTCATGCCCCAGTGCAGGTGTGGGCCGGTGGCACGGCCGGTGGCGCCAACCGCGGCAATGACCTGGCCCTGCTCGACGCGATCACCGACCTTGACGTCGATGCGCGACAGATGCAGGAAGTTCGAGCTGACGCCGTAGCCATGGTCGATCAGCAGCGTGCCACCGGTCAGGTACAGGTCGGGGCCGGCAAAGGTGACCACCCCGGCGGCAGGTGCCTTCACCGGGGTGCCGGTGGGTACCGCGATGTCCATGCCGGAATGGCCGGCACCGGGCTGGCCGTTGTAGACGCGGGCATTGCCGAAGCGGCCGCTGATGCGGCCCTGCACCGGCCAGATGAAGGTCTGGGTGAAGTCGGTGCGGTCATCGTCGCGGGCACGCGCGGCGGTTACCTGTGCCTGCTCGCGCTTGATCCGTTCGGCAATGGCGGGCGGAGGATTGACCGTCTTCGGCGGTACACCGTTGACCCGTTCGGTCGGCCAGTCGCGCGGCGTCACCGAGATGGTGGCCGTTTCGCTGCCGCCGTCCGGGCGCTGCACCTGCACGCGCAGCGGCCCCTTTTCATCGCGGCCGATACCGAACACCACGCTGCCGTAACCGCTCACGCGCAGCGAGCGGCCGGCATACTGCACGCGGCTGCCGGCGGGAACCTTGCCGATCACCAGCGCGCCCTGCGACGCACTGGCAGGAAACACCACGCGGCTGTCGATCAGGCTGCCGATGCCATCCTGGGCCTGTGCCGCAGATACGGCCCAGAGGGGGGCGGCAACCAGCACCCCCAACATGAGGAACCCACGCATCAGCGGTCGTAGGTCAAGCGCTGGCCGGCCGGCTCGCCCACCAGCATGCTGCCGTCCCACACCCGCTGGCCGTTGACCCAGGTGGAGGCGATGCGCGACCGGAAGGTCGTGCCTTCAAACGGCGACCAGCCGCACTTGGAGAGCACGTCCTCGCGCTTGACCGTGAACGGCACGTCTTCCACCAGCACGAGATCGGCGAAATAGCCTTCGCGCAGGAAGCCGCGCTGTTCCACGTCGAACAGCTGGGCCGGGGCATGCGCGAATTTCTGCACCACCTGCTCACGGGTCAGTTTGCCCTCGTGCACGCGCTCCAGTGCGGCCACCAGCGCGTACTGCACCAGCGGCAGGCCAGACGGCGCCTGCGCATAGGGCTTCTGCTTCTCCTCCCAGGTGTGCGGGGCATGGTCGGTGGCCAGCACGTCCAGCACGTCGTCGGCCAGCGCGGCGGTGATCGCCTCGCGGTCGGCCACGTCCTTGATGGCCGGATTGCACTTGATCAAGTTGCCCTTGGTGGCGTAATCCGGGCGGGCGAAGTGCAGGAAGTGCACGCAGGTTTCGGCGGTGATCTGCTTGCGGCTGCCATCGGCCCGGATCAGCGGGCCCTTCTCGAACAGTGCCAGTTCGTCGGCGGTGGAGATATGCAGGACGTGCAGGCGGGTGCCGTGCTTGCGTGCCAGCGACAGCGCCAGCCGCGTCGACTTGATGCACGCTTCGCGCGAACGGATGTCCGGGTGCATGTCCGGGGTCAGCGCGTCGCCGTATTTTTCCTGGAAGGCTTTCAGGTTGGCATCGATCATCGGCGTGTCTTCACAGTGCGTGATGATCGGGGTCGGACACTCGCGGAAGATCGCGTCCAGTGTTTCCGGGTTGTCCACCAGCATGTTGCCGGTGGACGCGCCCATGAACACTTTCACGCCCGGCGCCTTCTTCGGATCGAGCTGGCGGATGGCCTCAAGATTGTCGTTGCTGGCCCCGTGGTAGAAGCCGTAGTTGGCCCAGGCGCGGCCACGCGCCAGTTCGTACTTGGCTTCCAGGATGGTGGAGTCCAGCGTCGGCGGATTGGTGTTGGGCATGTCCATGAAGCTGGTCAGGCCACCGGCCACGGCCGCTGCCGATTCACTGGCGATATCGCCCTTGTGGGTCAGGCCCGGCTCGCGGAAGTGCACCTGGTCGTCGATCATGCCGGGCAACAGCCAGCGGCCGGCGGCGTCCACCACCTGCTCGCCCTCGCGCGGCGCCAGCCCGGTGCCGATCTGCGCGATGCGACCGTTCTCGATGCGCAGGTCGCCGTCGAAGGTGCGGCCTTCATTGACCATGCGGGCATTGGTGATGAGCGTGGAGGACATGTCAGTGTTTTCCTGTGCAACGGCATGAAGGGGTGTCGGTGCGTTCGGGCACGAGGTCGACACCGCCGGGGTGGAAGGGGTGGCAGCGGCCGAGCCGGCGCGCGGCCAGCCAGCTGCCGCGCAGCGGGCCATGCAGGGAGATGGCTTCCATCGCGTATTCAGAACAGCTGGGCACGAAACGGCAGCGTGGCCCCAGCAGGGGGCTGATGAAGCGCTTGTAGAAGCGCAGCAGGGCAATGAGCAGGCGCGAGATCACCCAGTCATCTTATGCCAGTTGGCATGAAGGCCGCATTTGTGCAGGATGGGCCGTTGGTCGCATGTCGCCGATGGCCTGCGACCGGTACCGGCACCTTCGGGTGCCGGCCAGGTTCCGTACCGCGCGAGGCGGTCCGTGTTCGTCGGACTGCCCCTTGGGGGCCTTGACTCCAGGACTGAATGGAGCGGGGCTGTCGAGGTTGCTGCTGCGGGTCGGGTAGGCTATAAAGGCCCGCTTTCCCGGGCCCCGGGGAATCCAAGGAAGAGCGTTTCGTGGCTGCTAAAAAAACTGCAAAGAAGGCCGCAAAGGCCGCCAAGAAAACCGCCAAGCCTGTTGTGAAGAAGTTGGCGGCAAAGCCCGTTGTCAAGAAGCCGGCGGCCAAGCCGGCGACCAAGGCAGCGTCCTCGCAACCGGCGGCCAGGAAGGCCACCGCGAAAAAAACGCCGGCCAAGGCAAGCAAAGCGGCCGTCAAGAAGGCCGCTGCGCCGGTCAAGGCCAAACCTGCTGCTGCCAGCAAGAAGGCGCCGGCAGTGAAAAAGGCCGCCAGCAAGGCGGTGCCGGTCAAGAAGGCTGCTGCCAAACCGGCTGCGAAGAAGCCGGCAGCGAAGCCGGCGCCGAAGGCGGCGGTGAAAAAGCCGGTTGCACCGCCAGCGGCAAAGAAGGCCGCGGCGCTCAAGCCGGCGGCCAAGCCTGCCGCTGTAAAGAAGGTCACCAAGAATATCGCCACGCCGGCTGCCAAGCCGGCACCGGCCCCCGTAGTGAAGTCCGCACCGAAGCCTGCCGCAACGCAGGCTCCGGCCAAGCCTGTCCCGGCCAAGACCGCGGCAGGTGCTGCAGCCAAACCGGCACCCAAGCCGGCCTCGGCCGCTGCACCTTCCGCGTCGACCGCCCCGCAATCCAAGAATCCCGTGCCCGTTTCGAAATCGCCTGCCAAAACCGCCGTGAAATCCGATCCCGCTCCGAAGACCGTGTCGCGCCCTGTCGGCAAGGTCGCCGTGGCCGTCGCCGCCCGCTCGGCCGCCCCGGCCCCGCGCAGCAAGTACAAGGTTGTCGAGTACAAGACCGACGAGGCCACCGGCCGCCCGATCCTGCCGGCCGGTTACAAGCCGTCGTCGGAAGAGGAATACATGAGCCCGCTGCAGCAGGAGTACTTCCGCCAGCGCCTGCAGAACTGGCGCGCGGACCTGGTGGAGGAGTCCAAGCAGACCATCGAGAATCTGCGCGAGGAAGTGCGTGACATCGGCGACGAGGCCGAGCGTGCGACCCGTGAGACCGAGAACTCGCTGGAGCTGCGCACCCGCGACCGCTACCGCAAGCTGATCGGCAAGATCGACAGCACGCTCAAGCGCCTGGAAGCCGGTGATTACGGCTACTGCGTGGACACGGGTGAAGAGATCGGTCTGGAGCGCCTGGAAGCCCGTCTCACGGCCGAGCGCACCATCGACGCCCAGGAGCGTTGGGAACACCTGCAGAAGCAGCAGGGCGACTGATTCCCGGTCGTTGTCTGGTCATGCAGAAAAACCCGGCCTTGGCCGGGTTTTTTGTTGGGTTCACGTTGGCTGTGTAGAGCAGCGCCTTCCGGGTATCGGGTGGAGCCCGCGGGTGTAAGCTCGGCCGCGGTATCCATGCCGCGGACGGTTCTGCCCGGCCCCACCGACAGGCTCTCGACGCTTCCCTGCGTGCGCGGCCGTAGAGCCGAGCCCACGCTCGGCTCAGGCCGAAGCCGGAGGGCAAGGAATAGCAAAAGCAAAAGCAAAAGCAGCCAAGCATGGCTTGGCTCTACCAGGAGCGGTCATGCGTGCGCTCGCGGCTGTTGGGTCCGCCTTGTGGCGAGCCGAGCACCGCAGGGGAATCAGGGGCGAAGAGGCGCGGGTGTCCGAGCGAAGCGAGTTCCGCGCCGTCCCCTGATTCGCCGAGGAGCGCAGGGCACTGGCGCGCAGCGCCGGCTCGCGGATGGCGGCGTGTTTCTTTGGTGACTTTCTTCGCACGAGCAAAGAAAGTTACACCCCGCCGCGGTCGCGGAAGAAGCCCGTCGGGCGCGGCCCGGCGCAACCGCTGCGTGGGCGCACGGAAATGCGCAGCCGAGCATGGGCTCGGCTCTACAGGTTCACTGCAGGTCGCGAAGATTCAACTTCCGCAGCGTCGGGTTCTTCCATGCCGTGATGCCGGCCACGCTCAGCACCGCGAAGCCCCCCAGCACCACTGCCGGTACCAGGCCCAGCAGTCGTGCCATCGTGCCGGCATAGAAGGCGCCCAGTTCGTTGGACGAACTGATGAAGATGCCGTTGATCGACGATACCCGCCCACGCATTTCCTCGGGCGTCGCCAGCTGCAGGATGGTCGAGCGGACCACCACCGACACGCCATCGAAGGCGCCGTAGAACAGCAGGATCAGCGCCGACAGCCAGAAGTGCTGCGACAGCCCGAAACCGATCACGCACAGCCCGAAGCCCGCGACCGCAGACAACAGCACCCGGCCGGCGTTGCGGTGCAGGGGGTGCCGGGCAAGCCACAGGCCCACGCCGATCGAGCCCAGAGCGGGCGCAGCGCGCAGGATGCCCAGCCCTTCGGGTCCATGGTGCAGGATCTCATGCAGGAAGGCGGGCAGCATTGCCACCACACCGCCCAGCAGCACCGAGAACATGTCCAGCGCCATCGCGCCGACCATGATGCGGTTGCCGACCACGAAGCGCGCACCTTCGGCGATGCTCTGGAAGATCGGTGCTGCGGGGCCGCTGTGCACCGGTTCCTCCACCTTCAGCGTGGCCAGGCAGGCCACTGCCACCAGCGCGAAGGCCGTCGCCACGCCATAGGACAGCCCCTTGCCTCCCAGGCCGACCAGTACGCCGCCCAGTGCCGGACCCACCACCATGCCGGCCTGGAACACCACGGCGCCCAGTCCCGCACCGCGCGCGAACTGCTCGCGCGCCAGCACGCGGGCGAACAATGCATTGTAGATCGGCGAAAGAAAGGCACGGACCATGCCGGTCAGTGCGATCGCCGCATAGATCGGCCATACGCCGTGGAACGGCAGCCAGCCCATGGCGACGCTGGTCAGTACCAGTGCGGTGGCGATCAGGCCGGAGCAGGCGACCATTCCCAGCTTGCGCCGCGGTAGATGGTCGACCAGATAGCCGGCGAACGGGGCCACGCAGAAGAACGGCAGCACTTCGGCCAGACCGATCAGGCCCAGCGAGAACGGATTGCGGGTAACTTCGTAGATGTGCCAGCCGACGGTGACGGCCACCACCTGGTAGGACAACATGGCGAAGATGCGGTAGGCCAGCAGCTTGGCGAAGCCCGGCCGGGCCAGCAGGCCCAGCGCCGTGTCTTCGGCCGGGGCGGTCCCGCTCACGGGTGTCCGCGCTGCAGCTGGGCCTGCGCCGTCTCGCGGATGAAGGCCAGCATCGCTGCGACGCCGTTGCTGCGGGTCGGCGAAAGATGGCGGGCCAGGCCGATGTCCTGGATGTAGCTCGGCTGCGTGTCCAGGATTTCCTGTGCCGAGCGCCCGGAATAGACACGCAGGGCCAGGAAGATCAGGCCGGAGACGATCGCCGAATCACTGATGGCGTGGAAGCGCAGCGACTGCGCATTGCCTTCCGGAACGATCCAGACCATCGACTGGCAGCCGAGCAGGCGGTGTTCTTCGGTCTTCCACTCTTCGGGGAAGGCCGGCAGCTTGCGGCCGAGGTCGATCAGGTACTGGTAGCGCTCGGACCAGTCGCCGAAGAAGCCGAATTCCTCGGCGATGGCGGCCTGGGCCTCGGCAGTGGTGGGTTCAAGCGGGAACGGGGAGTCGATCACTGCAATCTCTTGGGTGGGGGCGTGGCGGGCGCGGATCAGCCGCGCTTGCGCGACCAGCGCACGCCCTGCGGGGTGTCTTCCAGCACGATGCCTTCGGCGGCCAGCTGGTCGCGGATGGCGTCGGAGCGGGCGAAGTCACGCGCCTTCTTGGCGGCGGCGCGTTCATCGATGAGGCCCTGGATGCGCGCATCCTCGCCATCATCGTGGGCAACGGTGCCGAACCACTGCGCCGGGTCGGCCTGCAGCAGGCCCAGCGCCAGACCCGCACCGAGCAGCTCGCCTTTCAGGCGCGCCTGTTCGGCCGGCTCGATGGCGCGGCGTGCTTCGGCGGCGATGCGCGCCAGTTCGGCCAGTGCCTGCGGCGTGTTGAGGTCGTCATCCAGGGTTGCCTCGATCGTGGCCGGGATCACCGCCACGGCCGGAACCGCGGCGAGCTCGCGCAGGGTGCCGTAGAGGCGGTCCAGCGTGCGCACCGACTGTTCGATCAGCGCGTCGGACCAGTCCAGCGGCTGCCGGTAGTGGGCCGACAGCAGGGCCAGGCGCAGCGCTTCCGGCGGGTGCTGGCGCACCAGGTCGTGCACGCGTTCGATGTTGCCCAGCGACTTGCTCATCTTGGCACCGCCGAAATTGAGCATGCCGTTGTGCAGCCAGAAGCGGGCGAAGATCTTTCCGCCATGGGCGCATTCGCTCTGCGCGATTTCGTTCTCGTGGTGCGGGAACTGCAGGTCGACACCACCGGCATGGATGTCGATGGTCTCGCCCAGATGGGCGGCAGCCATCGCCGAGCATTCGATGTGCCAGCCGGGGCGGCCACGGCCCCACGGCGAGGCCCAGCCCGGCAGGTCGTCGGTGGACGGCTTCCACAGCACGAAATCGCCTGGATCGCGCTTGTACGGCGCGACATCGACGCGGGCGCCGGCCAGCATTTCTTCCGGGTCGCGGCGGGAGAGCTTGCCGTAGCCATCGAAGCTGGCCACGGCGAACAGCACGTGGCCCTCGGCGGCATAGGCATGACCGTTGGCGATGAGCTGCTCGATCATGGTGATGATCTGCGGCATGTGCGCGGTCACTTCCGGTTCGATGTCCGGCGGCACCACGCCCAGCGCGGCCATGTCCTCGCGGTAGGCGGCGGCGAAACGGTCGGTGATGGTGCTGATCGGCACCCCCTGTTCGCGCGCGGCCGTGTTGATCTTGTCATCCACGTCGGTGATGTTGCGGGCGTAGCGCAGGGCGCCGAAACGCCGCCGCAGCAGGTCGGCCAGCACCCCGAACACCACCGGCCCACGGGCATTGCCGATGTGCACGTAGTTGTAGACCGTCGGGCCGCACACATACAGGGTCGGACAGGCCGGGTCGAGCGGAATGAACGGTTCGAGCTGGCGTGTCAGGTTGTTGTGCAGGCGCAGGGTCATGGGGGTGTGGCTGGGGGACAAGCCTGCGATTTTAGAACGTGTCGGCCCCCTTTGGGGCGACCGCCTGCCACCGGTGGACCCGGGGGCCACCCAGGTGGGGTGGGCAGGAGCGGCGCGGACGGGTAATGTTCAGCCCCTTGCGCTCGTCACTGCCTACACTATTGCCGTGTCCTTGCTCCCGTCGCCAATGAAATCCACCGCGTTGCTGACCCTGGCCTGGCTGTCGGCGTTGCCGGCCGTGGCTCTGGCCCAGGAGGGGGAGCCCCGCAACCGGGTGGTGATCGTGGAGAACGTGAAGTTCGACTACGCCCAGGTGCTGAACGTCGAGCCGGTGTTCCAGACCCTGCGCGCGACCCGGACCGAGGAGCACTGCGAGCCGGTGTCGACCCGGACCCTGGCCCCGGTGAACGTCACCGGCGAGGAGCCGACGGAGGACAAGGGCCGGATCAGCCGCTTCTGGGACTCGGTGCGCTCGATGTTCAAGCGCAGCGACGAGGAGGCGGTGGACGAGACCGCAGCCGAGACGCCGGCCGCGCCCACCGGTCCCACCAACAACGGGCCGATGCTGACCCGCGACTGCCGGATCGTTCCCGTCGGGCGCGAGTTCCGTCGGCCCATCGCCTACGACGTGGATTACGTCTACAGGGGCACCAAGTACCGCTCGCGCCTGCCGGAAGACCCTGGCAACCGGCTCAAGGTCCGGGTCTCGATCACGCCCTGGGTCGGCCCGGAGCAGGGCACCGCCAGCAATCCCTGATTCTGGGACCCCGGCCCCTTGCGCCGGCGCCGGCCGCGTGCAAAGATGCCCGGCCATGAAGCTCACCGACTTCCAGCACGACAGCAGCGCAGCCCGACAGGCGTCGGGCATGACCTCGCGTGCCCGTCGACCGGAACCCCACATTCTCGCTGGGTAACCGGAGCTTTTTGCTGTTCGTCCGATAGAAACCCAGCCCGCCGGCTGGGTTTTTTCGTTTCCGCTTCCTGAAAGCTTCAACTGCAACGATTTCAACCCACCTTTGGTTTCCGCATTTCCCTTCCACCGCGTCGAACCTGACGCCGCCACGCAAGGAAAGATGATGTCCCCCAAGCACTTCCTGAACACCCAGGACTGGAGCCGCAGCGAGCTTGATGCGCTGCTGACCCAGGCAGCGCTGTTCAAGCGCAACAAGCTCGGCGACCAGCTCAAGGGCAAGTCGATCGCGCTGGTGTTCTTCAATCCGTCGATGCGCACCCGCACCAGCTTCGAGCTGGGCGCGTTCCAGCTGGGTGCGCACGCGGTGGTGCTGCAACCGGGCAAGGATGCGTGGCCGATCGAGTTCAACCTCGGTACGGTGATGGACGGCGATACCGAAGAACATATCGCCGAAGTGGCCAAGGTGCTGGGCCGCTACTGCGACATCATCGCCGTGCGCGCGTTCCCGAAGTTCGTGGACTGGGCCTATGACCGCCAGGACATCGTGCTCAACAGCTTCGCCAGGTATTCGCCGGTGCCGGTGATCAACATGGAGACCATCACCCACCCGTGCCAGGAACTGGCTCACGTGATGGCGCTGCAGGAGCACTTCGGCACCCAGGACCTGCGCGGCAAGAAGTACGTGCTGACCTGGACCTATCATCCCAAGCCGCTGAATACCGCCGTGGCCAACTCGGCGCTGACCATCGCCACCCGCATGGGCATGGACGTGACCCTGCTGTGCCCGACCGCCGACTACATTCTCGACGACCGCTACATGGGCTGGGCCGAGCAGAACGTGGCCGAGAGCGGCGGTTCGCTGAAGATCAGCCATGACATCGACAGCGCCTACGCCGGTGCCGATGTGGTCTACGCCAAGAGCTGGGGCGCGCTGCCGTTCTTCGGCAACTGGGAGCCGGAAAAGCCGATCCGCGACCAGTTCAAGCACTTCATCGTCGACGAACGCAAGATGGCACTGACCAACAACGGTGTCTTCAGCCACTGCCTGCCGCTGCGCCGCAACGTGAAGGCGACCGACGCGGTGATGGACTCGCCGCAGTGCATCGCCATCAACGAGGCCGAGAACCGCCTGCACGTACAGAAGGCGATCATGGCGGCGGTTGCCGGGCGCTGATTCTTTCCCATTCAAAAACCCCGCCGGGCATGGCCCGGCGCTACCAGGACATTACCCCCCATGAGCAACAAAGACGTCGTCCTCGCCTTCTCCGGTGGCCTCGATACCAGCTTCTGCGTGCCGTACCTGCAGGAGCGCGGCTACAACGTGCATACCGTGTTCGCCGACACCGGCGGCGTGGATGATGAAGAGCGTGATTTCATCGAGAAGCGTGCCGCCGAGCTGGGCGTGACCAGCCATGTCACCGTCAACGGTGGCCCGGCCATCTGGGAGGGCTTCGTCAAGCCGTTCGTGTGGGCGGGCGAGGGCTACCAGGGCCAGTACCCGCTGCTGGTCTCGGACCGCTACCTGATCGTCGATGCCGCGCTGAAGCGTGCCGCCGAGCTGGGCACCAACATCATCGCCCACGGCTGCACCGGCATGGGCAACGACCAGGTCCGCTTCGATCTGGCGGTGAAGGCGCTGGGCGACTACCAGATCATCGCGCCGATCCGCGAGATCCAGAAGGAGCACACCCAGACCCGCGCCTACGAACAGAAGTACCTGGAAGAGCGTGGTTTCGGCGTGCGCGCCAAGCAGCAGGCCTACACCATCAATGAGAACCTGCTGGGCGTGACCATGTCCGGTGGCGAGATCGACCGCTGGGAAGCTCCGGGCGAGGGTGCACGTGGCTGGTGCTCGCCGCGCAGTGAATGGCCGGAACAGGCGCTGACCGTCACCCTGAAGTTCGTCGAAGGCGAAGCGGTCGAGCTCGACGGCAAGGCATTGCCGGGCGACCAGATCCTGGCCCAGCTCAACAAGCTGTTCGCTCCCTACGGCGTGGGCCGTGGCGTGTACACCGGCGACACCGTGATCGGCCTGAAGGGCCGCATCGTGTTCGAGGCCCCCGGCCTGGTTTCGCTGCTGGCCGCTCACCGCGCGCTGGAAGACGCGGTGTTGACCAAGCAGCAGAACCGCTTCAAGCCGGACGTGGCGCGCAAGTGGGTGGAGCTGGTCTACGAAGGCTTCTATCACGACCCGCTGAAGACCGACATCGAAGCGTTCCTGAAGTCCTCGCAGGCCAAGGTCAACGGCGAAGTGGTACTGGAGACCCGTGGCGGGCGCGTGGACGCGGTGGCGGTGAAGTCGCCGCATCTGCTCAACACCAAGGGCGCCACCTATGCGCAGTCGGCCGACTGGGGCGTGGAAGAGGCGGAAGGCTTCATCAAGCTGTTCGGCATGAGCTCCACGCTGTACGCGCAGGTCAATCGCGGTTGACCGCGATTGCGCTGGGGCGCTCCAGCAGAGGCGATACGGTAGCGCCGGGCCATGCCCGGCGGAATTTCACAGGAACTGTTGATTCATGCTTGAACAGACACTCGATCACCTGCAGGCCCTGGTGTCCTTCGACACCCGCAACCCGCCGCGCGCGATCAGCACCGCGGGCATCTTCGATTACCTGCGCGCCAACCTGCCGGGTTTCACCGTTGAAGTGATCGATCATGGGGCCGGTGCGGTCAGCCTGTATGCCGTGCGCGGCACACCGAAGTACCTGTTCAACGTGCATCTGGACACGGTGCCGGATTCGCCACACTGGACTGCCGACCCGCACGTGATGCGCCGCCTGGACGATCGTGTGGTCGGCCTGGGCGTGTGTGACATCAAGGGCGCTGCGGCGGCGCTGGTGGCTGCGGCCAATGCCAGTGACGGCGACGCCGCGTTCCTGTTCTCCAGCGACGAGGAAGCCAACGATCCACGCTGCATCGCCGCGTTCCTGGCCCGTGGCATTGCCTATGACGCGGTGCTGGTGGCCGAGCCGACCATGAGCGAGGCCGTGCTCGCGCACCGTGGCATCAGCTCGGTGCTGATGCAGTTCGCCGGCCGTGCGGGCCATGCGTCCGGCAGGCAGGATGCCGCCGCCAGTGCGCTGCACCAGGCGATGCGCTGGGGCAATCGGGCCCTGGATCACGTGGATTCCCTTGCATCTGCACGCTTCGGTGGCCTGACCGGCCTGCGTTTCAACATCGGGCGCGTCGAAGGCGGGATCAAGGCCAACATGATCGCACCGGCAGCCGAAGTGCGTTTCGGCTTCCGCCCCCTGCCCTCGATGGACATCGATGCGCTGCTGGCGACCTTCGCGGGTCTTGCCGAACCGGAAGCCGCGCTGTTCACCGAAACCTTCCGTGGCCCCAGCCTCCCGGCCGGTGACATCGCCGAAGCCGAGAACCGCCGTCTGCTGGCGCGTGACGTGGCCGATGCACTGGAGCTGCCGATCGGCAACGCGGTGGACTTCTGGACCGAGGCATCGCTGTTCTCCGCGGCAGGCTATACCACGCTGGTGTTCGGCCCCGGCGACATTGCCCAGGCCCACACGGCCGATGAGTTCGTGACGCTGGAGCAGCTGCAACGCTATACCGACGCCGTGCACCGCATCATCGGCGCCGGCGCCTGATCAACCCCACAACGCCGCCATGCCCCGGCATGGTGGAACTGCAACGCGGCGACCGCCGCCCGTGACGAAACCGAAATGTCTCCTGCCCTCCAGCCCCACCGCCAGACCCGCCAGACCATCGTGCGCCTGCTGTCCAGCATGGCCAGCGCGAAGGAGATCAGCCAGTACCTCAAGCGCTTCTCGCAGCTGGACGCCAAGCGCTTCGCCGTGGTCAAGGTCGGTGGCGCCGTGCTGCGCGACGATCTTGAAGCGCTGACTTCCTCGCTGTCCTTCCTGCAGGAAGTCGGGCTGACCCCGATCGTGCTGCACGGTGCCGGCCCTCAGCTGGATGCCGAGCTGTCCGCTGCCGGCATCGAGAAGCAGACCGTCAACGGCCTGCGCGTGACCTCGCCGGAAGCACTGGCGATCGTGCGCCGGGTGTTCCAGCAATCCAACCTGCGCCTTGTCGAAGCCCTGCAGCAGAATGGAGCGCGTGCCACCTCGATCACCGGTGGCGTGTTCGAGGCCGAGTACCTGGACGTGGACACCTACGGCCTGGTCGGTGAAGTGAAGAAGGTCAACCTGGCGCCGATCGAAGCCAGCCTGCGCGCCGGATCGATCCCGGTCATCACCAGCCTGGGTGAGACCGCCGGCGGACAGATCCTGAACGTCAATGCCGACTTTGCCGCCAACGAACTGGTGCAGGAACTGCAGCCGTACAAGATCATCTTCCTGACCGGTACCGGTGGCCTGCTGGACGAGGCGGGCAACGTCATCGATTCGATCAACCTGTCCACCGAGTACGACCACCTGATCGCACAGCCGTGGATCCACGGCGGCATGAAGGTCAAGATCGAACAGATCAAGGATCTGCTCGATCGCTTGCCGCTGGAATCGTCGGTGTCGATCACCCGCCCGGCCGATCTGGCCAAGGAACTGTTCACCCACAAGGGCTCAGGCACGCTGGTGCGCAAGGGCGAGAAGGTGCTGCGCGCGGCCACGTGGGACGAGTTGGATCTGCCACGCCTGAAGGGCCTGATCGAATCCAGCTTCGGCCGCACCCTGGTGCCGGACTACTTCCAGAAGACCAGGCTGCTGCGCGCGTACGTCAGCGAGAACTATCGGACGGCCGTCATCCTGACCAACGAGGCCGAAGGTGTCTATCTGGACAAGTTCGCCGTGCTCGATGATGCGCAGGGCGAGGGCCTGGGGCGTGCGGTCTGGAACGTGATGCTGGAGGAAACGCCTCAGCTGTTCTGGCGCTCGCGTCACGGCAATCCGATCAATCACTTCTACTACGCCGAATCCGACGGCTGCTACAAGCAGGACCAGTGGAAGGTGTTCTGGTTCGGTGCCGATGGCATCGACCGCATCCGCACCTATGTCGATCACTGCGCTGCACGCGCACCGAGCCTGCAGGGCTGAACGATGACCGTCACCGACACCTGGGCGATGGTGCCGACCCTGCGCGGCCAGCATGTGACGCTGCAGCCCTTGCAGCAGGGACACGTGGACGGCCTGCGTGCCGCGCTGGAAGGCAGCGGACTGGACCGGCTCTGGTACACCCAGGTGCCGGCGCCGGCACAGGCAGGCGCCTACGTACAGGCCGCACTGCAGGCGCAGGCGGAGGGCAGGGTGCTGCCCTTCGTCATCCGTGATGCCGCTGGCGACATCGTCGGCAGCACCCGCTTCTATGACCTCGATGCCGCCGTGCCCAGGCTCAGTCTCGGCTATACCTGGTATGCACCGCGCGCGCAGCGTACCGGTGCCAATACCGAGGCCAAGCTGTTGCTGCTGCAGCATGCCTTCGAAGTCATGGGCTGCATCAGCGTGGTGCTGGAAACCAGCTGGTTCAACACCACCTCGCGCACCGCCATCGCCCGCCTGGGGGCCAAGCAGGATGGCGTGCTGCGCAACCACAAACGGCATGCCGACGGCACGCCGCGCGACACCGTCATCTTTTCCATCATCGATGCGGAATGGCAGGGCGTGAAGCGCCACCTGCAGTACCGTCTGGACAGCCACGCATGAACGATTCGATTTTCTCCCTGGGCATCATCGGTGCCCGCGGCCATACCGGTGCCGAACTGATCAAGCTCGTTGCCGCGCATCCGCGCCTGCGCCTGGCGTTCGTATCCTCGCGCGAACGTGCAGGGCAGCGCCTGTCTGACCATCACCCGGAAGTGCAGGGTGATCTGCGCTACGAGAACCTCGACGCCGACGCGGTGGCGGCCAAGGGCGTGGACGCGGTGATCCTGGCGCTGCCCAATGGCCTGGCCGCACCGTTCGTGGCCGCGCTTGAAAGCGCCCGGCCCGATACGGTGATCGTGGACCTGTCGGCCGATTACCGCTTCGACCACAGCTGGTACTACGGTCTGCCGGAGCTGACCCGCGGTCGCTACACCGGGCAGAAGCACATCAGCAATCCTGGCTGCTACGCCACCGCGATGCAGCTGGCGATCCATCCGCTGCTGGACCTGCTGGCCGGGCCCCCGCAGTGCTTCGGCGTGTCCGGCTACTCCGGTGCGGGCACCACGCCCTCCGACAAGAACAACGTCGAACTGCTGGCCGACAACCTGATGCCGTACGCGCTGACCAACCACGTGCACGAGCGCGAGGTGTCGGTGCAGCTGGGGGTGGCAGTGGAGTTCATGCCGCATGTGGCGCCCCATTTCCGCGGCATCACCCTGACCGCCAATCTGTGGTTGAACTGCGCACAGACGCGCGAGCAGATCGTCGAGCGTTTCCAGCAGGCCTATGCCGGCGAAGCACTCATCGAGGTGGTGGATGACGCGCCGTGGGTCAGCCGCATCGCCGGCCGCCACGGTGCCCAGATCGGTGGCTTCACCCTGGCCCCGGGTGGCAAGCGGGTGGTGGTGGTGGCGACGCTGGACAACCTGCTGAAGGGCGCGGCCACCCAGGCCATGCAGAATCTCAACCTTGCGCTGGGCATCGACGAACTGACGTCGATCCCGCACTGAACCCGCATCCGGAGCCCCCATGGCAGACCTTCTTTGGCAGAAACCCGGCGTCGCTGTCGACGCCCAGATCCAGACCTTCCTCGCCGGCGATGACGTGATCCTCGACCGTGAGTTCTTCCTGCATGACATCGCGGCCAGCGCCGCGCATGCACAGGGCCTGCAGCACATCGGCATCCTCGCCGCCAGCGAGCTGGAGGGCCTGCTGCGCGAGCTGGAGGTGCTGGCAGACGACTTCCGCGCAGGCCGTTTCGTGCTGGATACGCGCTATGAAGACGGTCACTCGGCGATCGAAGCGCGCCTGACCGAGCGGTTGGGTGATGCCGGCCGCAAGATCCACACCGGTCGCAGCCGCAATGACCAGATCCTGGTCGCCACGCGCCTGTGGCTGAAGGAAAAGCTGCAGCGCGTCGCCCAGCTCAGCGCCGAGGTGGCCAAGGTCGCGCTCGACCGCGCTCAGGCGGAAAAGGACCTGCCGGTGCCGGGCTATACGCACATCCAGCGAGCCGTCGTGTCCTCGGCGGGCATGTGGTGGGCCGGCTGGGCGGAAGCCTTCATCGACAATGCCATCCGTGCACGTGACACCCATGCGCTGGTCGATGCCAACCCGCTGGGTACCGCCGCCGGGTATGGCGTGAACCTGCCGCTGGACCGTGAACACACCACGGCCGCGCTTGGTTTCGCGCGCATGCAGGTATCACCGATCTATGCACAGCTGTCGCGCGGCAAGTTCGAGCTGGCCGCCCTGGAGGCGCTGGGTGGCGCTACCCTGGACCTGCGTCGCATCGCCTGGGACCTGTCGCTGTTCACCAGCGCCGAATTCGGCTTCGTCGCACTGCCGGCGCAGTACACCACCGGCAGCTCGATCATGCCGAACAAGCGCAACCCCGATGTGATCGAACTGATGCGTGCCACCCACGCCAGCGTTGCTGCGGCGCGCACCGAAATCGAACAGCTGCTGTCGCTGCCGTCCGGCTACCATCGTGATCTGCAGTCGTCCAAGGGGGCCATCTTCCACGGCTTCGGTCGCGGCCTGGCCGCGCTGGAACTGCTGCCGGCGCTGCTGGCCAATCTGGAATGGCGCGAGGACAGGCTGCGCGCGGCGATCGACTCCGGCATGTATGCCACCGACGTCGCGGTCGAGGCCGCCGTGGCCGGCGTGCCGTTCCGCAACGCCTACAAGGCCGCCGCGGCAGGTGCCGACAGCGCAGGGCAGGGACGCACGCC
This sequence comes from Stenotrophomonas sp. YJH_SMC_36, assembly GCF_059369935.1. Lineage (NCBI taxonomy): Bacteria > Pseudomonadati > Pseudomonadota > Gammaproteobacteria > Lysobacterales > Lysobacteraceae > Stenotrophomonas > Stenotrophomonas sp. YJH_SMC_36. Next base: position 69,162 of record NZ_JCAFTD010000006.1, read on the forward strand.
GGAGGGCAGCCTGGCCGCGCGTGTCTCGCCGGGTTCGGCATCGGACCTGCGCCTGGATGAGCTGCGCGCGCGCTGGCAGGCGCTGTCCTGATGGCGGGCACCGTCTATCTGGTCCTGGCCATGCGCCGGCCCGGCTTCAGTGCCGCCGCTGTGCAGCCGCATCTGGATTTCCTCGATGGACTGCGTGCGCAGGGCCAACTGCAGCTCACCGGTGGTTTCGCCGACGGCAGCGGCGGTGCCTACGTGCTGTGCAACGTGGAGAGCCTCGCACAGGCGCAGGCCATCGTCGCCACGGATCCGCTGGTGACGATGCAGGCCTCCGAGCTGACCGTGCACGAATGGAATACCCGCTGAGAGCCCGGCCATGACCCCGCACGCCGCCCCCGTCGCTTCGCCGTTTCCCGAACAGGCGCTGCCGCCATGGCGACGTGCCGTCCTGAAGGTGGGCAGCAGCCTGCTCGCTGCCGATGGAGGCGGCCTGTCGCCACGCCACGCGCTTGGCCTGGCCCAGTTCGTCTCGGCCAATGTGCTGGCTGGCCGCGAAGTGGTGATCGTCTCGTCGGGCGCGGTCGCCGCCGGCCGCGCGATCCTGCCGCGTGCCGATGCGCCGGGCGCTGCGATGGCCGCGCGGCAGGCACTGGCTGCGCTTGGCCAGGCGCAGCTGATCGGCCTGTGGCAGCGCTTCTTCGAGCGCCCGGTCGCGCAGGTGCTGCTGACCCACGACGACCTGCGCAACCGCCGCCGCTACCTCAACGCCCGCGCCACCCTCACCGAACTGCTGCGGCTGGGTGCGCTGCCGGTGGTGAACGAGAACGACACCGTCTCGGTGGATGAACTCAAGCTCGGCGACAACGACAACCTGGCCGCGACCGTGGCGGCGCTGGTCGATGCCGACGCATTGTTCATCGCCACCGACATCGATGGCCTGTACAGCGCCGATCCGCGCACCGTGGCCGACGCACGGCCGCTGCACGATGTGCCGGAACTGGGCCCGGACGTGCTGGCGATGGCCGGCGGCGCCGGCTCGCGCGCGGGCACCGGGGGCATGCGTACCAAGCTGGAGGCCGCAGCCAAGGCCGGCCGGCTGGGTATCGAAACCTATCTGTTCAACGGCCGCAGCGGCGAGGTGGTGCGCGCGCTGGCGCAGGATCGCCTGTTCGGCACCCGGATCCATGCCGCACGCAGCCGTGAAGCGGCGCGCAAGCACTGGCTGCGCCATGCCCCCCTGGCCGATGGCGCGATCGTGATCGACGCGGGCGCGGCGCAGGCGATGCGTGAGAAGGGCGCCTCGCTGCTGCCCGGTGGCATCACCAGTGCCGACGGTGATTTCCGCCGGGGCGATATGGTGCAGGTGTGCTGGAACACCGCCGAAGGGCGGGTCTGCGTTGCCCGTGGTGTCAGCCAGTACGCGGCTGACGACGTGCGCCGCATCGCTGGCCGCCATTCGCGCGACATCCAGGCCGTACTGGGCTACAACTATGGGGGCAGCGTCGTCCATCGTGACGATCTGGTGCTGCCATGACCGGACCGCAGGACACCCCGATGAGTGACATCCAAGCACAGGCACGCGCCTGCCGTGACGCGGCCCAGGCGGTTGCAGGCCTCGACAGCGAAGCGCGTCGCGCGCTGCTGCAGGCCATGGCACAGGCACTGGAAGTGAATGCCGGCCAGATCCTGGCCGGCAATGCGCGCGACCTGGCCGCCGCGCGCGACAAGGGCGTCGGCAGTGCCATGCTGGACCGGCTGGCACTGGACCCGCCGCGTCTGCTGGCGATGGCCGACGCGGTGCGTGAGGTTGCCGCGTTGCCCGATCCAGTCGGGCAGGTGACCCGCGACGACGTCCGCCCCAATGGCATCCGCGTGCAGAAAGTGCGGGTGCCGCTGGGCGTGATCGCGATGATCTACGAGGCGCGCCCGAACGTGACCGCCGAAGCGGCCGCACTGTGCCTGAAGGCAGGCAACGGCGTGATCCTGCGTGGTGGCTCCGAGGCGATCCATTCCAATACCGCCATTGCCCAGGCATTGGCCGGTGCGTTGCAGGCCAACGGTGTTCCCCCCGCAGCGGTGACTGTACTGACCGACCTGCGGCGTGAGGCGATGCTGGAGCTGCTGCAGCTGCACGAGCTGATCGACCTGGCGATTCCGCGGGGCGGCGAAGGCCTGATCCGCTTTGTCGCCGAACACGCGCGCGTGCCGGTGATCAAGCACTACAAGGGCGTCTGCCATCTGTTCGTGGACGCCAGCGCCGATCTCGACCAGGCCATCGGCCTGCTGGTCGATGGCAAGTGCAGCCGGCCGGCCGCATGCAATTCACTGGAGACGCTGCTGGTGCATCGGCGCGTGGCGGCGGAGTTCCTGCCGCGCGTGGCGCAGTCGCTTGGCGAACGGGGCGTACAACTGCGCGCGGATGCCCACGCGCGTCCGTTGCTGCCGGGCAGCACCGAGGCGACCGACGAGGACTACGCAGCCGAATTCCTCGATCTGGTGTTGGCCGTGCGCGTGGTCGATGATCTCGATGCGGCAATCGCCCATATCCGCCGCTACACCTCCGATCACACCGAAGTGATCGCGACCACCGATGCCGTCAATGCCGAGCGGTTCGTCAATGCGCTGCGCTCGGCGGTGGTGATGGTCAACGCGTCCTCGCGCTTTTCGGACGGCGGCCAGCTTGGGCTGGGCAGCGAGATCGGCATCTCCACCACGCGCCTGCATGCCTATGGTCCGATGGGGCTGGAGGCACTGACGGTCGAGCGCTTCGTGGTCCGCGGCGAGGGTCAGACGCGGGTCTGACCCGGCAGCCGCCAGGCCTGCGCCGGCGGCGAGCCGTTTTACCAGAGGTCTTCCAGCTTTCGCGGCTTGCAGGCCACCCACGATGCGCACAGCATCAGCGTGGCGCAGCCGAACAGGAAGCCGAACGGCAGCGTCCAGCCGTTGCTGACGGTATGCAGCCAACCGACCAGGAACGGACCCAGGCAGCTGAAGCTGTAACCCACGCCCTGCATGAAGCCGGACAGCGCGGCGGAACCGGTCGGGGTACGCGTGCGCAGGTTGATCAGGGTCAGCGCCAGCGGGAAGGTCGAGGGGCCCACGCCGAGCAGGCAGGCCCACAGCAGCGGCGCCTTCATGGGGGCCAGCAGCAGGCCGGCAAAGGCGATCACGAATGACGAATAGCCGATCAGGACCAGCGGGAACGGATTCTGCAGGCGCACCGCCATCGACGGAATGACCAGCGACGGCAACAGGCCCAGCGCCGAGAACACCGCCACCATCACCCCACCGAACGCAGGTGTGGCGCCGGCTTCGACCACGATGCGCGGCAGCCAGGTGAACATCGAATAGGTCATCAACGATGTCATGCCGAACATCAGCGTCATGCTCCAGCCCAACGAGGTGCGCCAGACCTTGCCGTGAGGCTGCGCGGTGGGATCGGCAGCGTCGGACTGCGGCTTCGGCGCGCGCCTGGCCAGTACCAGCCACGGCAGCGCGGCGGCCAATGCCAGCAATGCCCACATGCCCAGCGATACGCGCCAGCCGGCCGCGCTGGCCACCGGCACCGCCAGCAGTGCCGGCAGCATGGTGCCCAGCTGCAGCACGCTGATGTAGAGCGTGCTCATGGTGCCGACCTTGTTGGCGAAATAGCGCTTCACCAGCGGCGGCACCACCACGTTGCCGATGCCCATTCCAGCCAGCGCGACGACTGCGCCCAGCAACAGGGTGCCGACGTTGCCGGCGCTGGAGCGCAGCAGCAGGCCTGCCGTGGCCAGGATCATCGCCAACAGGGTGGTGCGCTCCAGGCCCAGGCGCCGGGCCACAGCCGGCGTGGCCACGCCGAACAGCGCGAACGAGGCGGTCGGCAGCATGCCCAGTACGCCGGTCATGGTGGTGCCGAATCCGAACTGCTGGCCCAGTACGTCCAGCAGCGGGGTGATCGAGGTGACGGCAGTGCGCAGGTTGACCGCCGCCAGCAGGATGGCGGCGAATGCCAGAACGCGGCCGTGCAGCAGCGACGGCGATTCGGGTGAGGAGGAGCTCATGGTGGTCCTTGCAGGTGTCGCACGCCGCCACAGTGGCGTGCAGCGCCGGCATCGGTCTACGCCGACGCGGCAGGTGGGGGAGTGGACATCATTGTACGTGGCTGGCGAGGCGAGGTCCCGTCGGCGCAATCTGTCGCTATCGGCACCTTCCGGCGCGCTGCGGCGCGCCTCTCCGGCGTCGCGTCCGGCGGGTCGCTGGACGGCAGACACAAAAAAACCCGGAGGACGATGGCGTCTTCCAGGCTTCTTGGTGACCACCGGAATGGTCGGGGAGACAGGATTCGAACCTGCGACCTCTACGTCCCGAACGTAGCGCTCTACCAGACTGAGCTACACCCCGAAGGGAGCCGCCTATTCTAGCCATTCACCCCGATGGCGGCAAGGGGTGAACGCCGTTTCCTTCACGCTGCCGGGGCAGCGGCTCTTCAGGGAACAAAAAAGCCTGGACGACTTCACCAGGCTTCAATGCGACCACCGAAGTGGTCGGGGAGACAGGATTCGAACCTGCGACCTCTACGTCCCGAACGTAGCGCTCTACCAGACTGAGCTACACCCCGAAGGAGCCGCCTAAGATACCGTGTGAAGGCCTGGGCGGCAAGGTTTTTTTACATTTCAGCGACGATTCTCGGTGTCGATGCGGTTCTGTTCGCGGGCTTCGAACCACATGCCGTTGAGGATGGCGACCGTCGAGGCGAGGCCGGCGCCGAGGATCCAGGCGAAATACCACATGTTCGGTTCTCCTTGGGAGGCAGGGGATCAGTAGGCGTTGGGGTTGCTGCCCATTTCATCGCTGGTGGTCTTGCCCTTGAGCACGCGGTACACCCAGGTGGTGTAGGCGAGGATGATCGGCAGGAACACCACCGTGGCCAGCAGCATGATCCACAGGGTCAGATGGCTGGACGAGGCATCCCACACGGTCAGGCTGGAGGTGGGCTGGCTGGAGGACGGCAGCAGGAACGGGAAGATCGCGAAGCCGACGGTCAGGATGATGCCGGCGATGGCTGCGCCGGAGGCGATGAAGGCCAGGCCGCCGCGACGGGCACGCAGCAGCACCGCGCTGGCGAGCAGGCCAAGCAGGCCGACCAGCGGCGCCAGCAGGGTCGCCGGCATGGTGCTGTAGTTGCGCATCCAGCCGCCGGCCGCGCCCAGCTCGGCGCTCTTCAGCAGCGGGTTGGTGGCGCCGTCGGTGATCACCTGCGAGGTGATCTGGTAGCCCGGCAGGCCGAAGGCCACCCAGGCTCCCCCCACCGCGAACAGTGCGAAGGCGATCAGCGCGGCAATGCTGCCAAAGCGTGCCGAGCGTTCAGCCACCGGGCCATCGGTCTTGATCACCAGCATCGCGGCACCGTGGGCCACCAGCATGGAAACGCTGAGCAGGCCGGCCAGCAGCGCGAACGGCATCAGCAGCCCGAAGAACGAGCCGGTGTAGAAGATGCGCATGCTGTCATCGAAGTGGAACGGCACGCCCAGCAGGACGTTGCCCACCGCCACGCCCATGATCAGCGCAGGGATGAAGCCGCCGATGAACAGCGCCCAGTCCCAGGTGTTGCGCCAGCGCTCGCCCGGCATCTTGCTGCGGAACTTGAAGCCGACCGGGCGCAGGATCAGGGCAAACAGGATGACGAACATCGCCAGGTAGAAGCCTGAGAAGCTGACCGCGTACAGCGGCGGCCAGGCGGCGAAGATCGCACCGCCACCCAGGATCAGCCACACCTGGTTGCCTTCCCATACCGGGCCGATGGTGTTGATCACCAGCCGGCGCTCGGCGTCGGTGCGGGCCACGAAAGGCAGCAGCGTGCCCACTCCCAGGTCGAAACCATCCATCACCGCGAAGCCGATCAGCAGGATGCCGAGCAGCAGCCACCAGATCACGCGCAGCGTGGTGTAGTCCAGAAGAATGAAATCCATCTTGGTTTTCTCCTGCCTCAGGCCTGGCCGGCGGCCGGCGCTGCGGCATTGTGGGAAGCATGCGGGCGGGGCGACTGCAGCGACGGCAGCACCTCGTCCGGACCCTTGCGGATCGCCTTGAGCATCAGCTTGATCTCGACCACGATCAGTGCGGTGTAGATCGCGGTGAAGCCGGCCAGGGTCAGCACGATCTGGTGCAGGGCCAGGCCCGATGCCGCGTAGAACGTCGGCAGCACGCCATCAACCGCCCAGGGCTGACGGCCGTACTCGGCCACGAACCAGCCGCATTCGATCGCGATCCACGGTGCCGGCAGCGTCCACAGGGCCAGCGTGAGGAACCAGCGCTTGTCCTGGAAGTTGTTGCGGCACGAGTAGTAGAAGGCCAATGCGAAGAAGGCGATCAGGTAGAAGCCCAGGCCTGCCATCACGCGGAAGGTCCAGAACAGCGGCATCACGCGCGGCACGGTATCCATTGCCGCCTGCGAGATCTGCTCGGGGGTGGCGTTGAGGATGTCCTCGCGGTAGCGCTTGAGCAGCAGCCCATGGCCCAGATCCTGCCAGTGGCGGTCGAACATCTCACGGGCTTCGACGTCGTTCTTGTTGGCGCGCAGGCGCTCCAGCGCACCGTAGGCGAGCTGGCCGCCGCGTACGCGGTGCTCGGCGCGCTCCACCAGTTCCAGGATGCCCGGGATCGGCTGGTCCAGCGAACGGGTGGCGATCAGGCCCATCAGGTATGGGATCTTCACCGCATAGTCGTTCTGGTGCGTCTGCTGGTTGGGAATGCCGAAGGCGGTGAAGTCCGCCGGGGCACGCTCGGTCTCCCACATCGCCTCGATCGCGGCCAGCTTCATCTTCTGGTGCTCGCTGGCGGCGTAGCCACTCTCATCGCCCAGCACCACCACCGACAGCGATGACAGCAGGCCGAACGCAGCGGCCACCGCGAACGAACGGCGGGCCAGGTCCTTGTGCTTGTTGCGCAGCAGGAACAGGGCACTGATCGACATCACGAACACCGCGCCGGTCACGTAGCCGGCGCTGACGGTATGCACGAACTTGGCCTGCGCCACCGGGTTGAACACCACGGCCATGAAATCGACCACTTCCATGCGCATGGTTTCCGGGTTGAACACCGCGCCGGTGGGGTTCTGCATCCAGCCGTTGGCGATCAGGATCCACACCGCCGACAGGTTGGTGCCCAGCGCCATCAGCCAGGTGACCGTCAGGTGCTTGACCTTGCTCAGGCGGTTCCAGCCGAAGAAGAACAGGCCGACGAAGGTGGCTTCCAGGAAGAAGGCCATCAGCCCTTCGATCGCCAGCGGCGCACCGAAGATGTCACCCACATAATGGCTGTAGTACGACCAGTTCATGCCGAACTGGAATTCCATGACGATGCCGGTGGCCACGCCCATGGCGAAGTTGATGCCGAACAGCACGCCCCAGAACAGGGTCATCCGGCGCCAGATCTCCTTGCCGGTCATCACGTAGACACTCTCCATGATGGCGACCATGAACGACAGGCCCAGGGTGAGTGGTACGAATAGGAAGTGGTACATCGCGGTCAGCGCGAATTGCAGCCGCGACAGTTCTACGACTGTCTGATCAATCATGGCCTGGCTACCTCGTTGGATAGTGCCGTTGCAGGTGGCGGGAAGGGTGGTCTACGACGTGAATGATGTGACCGACTACTTCAGACAGCCTTGATCCAGATCAATGTATGAACAGGTACGCGAAGAGATCGTATGCGGGCCCTGTGAAAACTGCGACCCCTGGCCGCAGGGGGAGGCTGTTGCCTGTGCCTACAATGCCATCCATCCTCCACTCCCTGTGAAGACCCTTTGAGCGCTGCCGAACCGACCGTCCTTTCGCCGGAAGCAGAGACGAACCGGCAGCGGCGTGCCCGCAGCGCGTGGCTGGCCGACCTTGCGCGGGGGGCACGGGGCCGCCAGCGCCTGGCGGCCGTATGCATCAGCCTGTCCGGCGCGCTGCTGATCGGCCAGGCCGCCGCCATCGCCTGGCTGGTGCAGCAGGTGCTGGTGGAGCAGGCGCCGCTGTCCTCGGGCCTGCCGGTGCTGGCCGCACTGGCGCTGATCCTGTTGCTGCGCACGGCATTGGGCAGCGCGACCCAGGCTGCCGCCGGCGATGTTGCCGACACTGCCCGCCTGGCCCTGCGCGAGCGCGTGTTCGCGCGCCTGCTCGGCCACGGGCCGCTGTGGCTGCGGCAGCGCCGCACCGGCGAGCTGGGCGAGCTGCTGCTGCATCACGGTGATGCGATCGAGAATTATTACAGCGGTTTCCTGCCGGTGCGCACTGAAGTGGTGGTGGTGCCCGTGCTGATCCTGGCCGCGGTGGCCTGGGTGGATTGGGTGGTGGCGCTGATCCTGCTGTTCACGGCGCCGCTGGTGCCGTTCTTCATGATGCTGGTGGGGTGGGGCGCCGAAGCGGCAGGTCGCGCGCAGCTGGGTGAGCTGGCGCGCATGAGCGGCCATTTCGCCGACCGTATCAAGGGCCTGGGCCTGCTGCGCGTGTACGGACGGGGCGAGGCCGAGCTGGCGGGCATAGAAGCCGCTGCCGAGGGCGTGCGGCTGCGCACGATGAAAGTGCTGCGGATCGCGTTCCTGTCGTCCACGGTGCTGGAGTTCTTCGCTTCCGTCAGCGTGGCGATGGTTGCGCTGTACCTGGGCTTGAGCTATCTGGGCATGATGTCGCTGCATGCGGCCGTGCCGACGTTGGGCGCAGGCCTGTTCTGCCTGCTGCTGGCGCCGGAATTCTACGCGCCGCTGCGACGACTGGCCGCGCATTATCACGATCGTGCCAACGCGCTGGCCGCGGCAGCCGAAGTGGAGCGCCTGCTGCAGTCGTTGCCGGATGAGCAGGGATTGATCGAGAACGAGGTCGTGCCGCTGGCAGTGGAGCCGGCCGAGGCCGCACTGCCGCCGCTGCAGGCGCAGGGCCTGGTGCTGCGCCCGCTGGGCGCGTCACAGGATGTGCTGCAGGGCGTGGATGTGCTGCTGGAGCCAGGCCAGCGGCTGGCACTGGTGGGTGCCAGCGGCAGCGGCAAGAGCACGCTGCTGGAGGCACTGGCCGGCTGGCTGCCGCCGCGCGAGGGCAGGCTGATGCTGCGCCCCGGCGTGCAGGTGGCCTATGCCAGCCAGCGCCCCTATCTGTTCCACGGCAGCATCGCCGACAACCTGCGGCTGGCCGATCCTGGCGCCAGTGATGCACGATTGCGCGCGGTGGCCGAGGCAGCGCAGGTGCTCACGTTCGCGCAGGGGTTGCCGCAGGGGCTGGACACGATCATCGGTGAACGCGGCTTCGGCCTGTCCGGGGGCGAGGCACGACGCATCGGCCTGGCCCGCCTGCTGCTGCGCGATCCGCAGGTGCTGTTGCTGGATGAGCCGACCGCCTTCCTCGATGCAGATACCGAAGCAGCGCTGCTGCGCAGTCTTGCCGCCTACGCGCGTGGCCGCAGCGTGGTGGTTGCCACCCACAGCCCGGCCGTGATCGCCTGGGCTGATCGCTGCCTGCTGCTGCCGGAAGGACGTCTGGTCGAGCCGGCGCAGGCGGTGCACGCATGAGCCGCTCGCCCGATACGCTGCGTGCGGTGTTCCTGCAGCAGCGGCCGCGTCTGCTGCTGACCATGCTGCTGCTGTGGACCACGATGCTGGCAGGTACCGCCCTGCTTGGCCTGTCCGGTGGCTTCCTCACCGCAGCGGCGCTGGCCGGTGCCGCCGGTCTCGGCCAGGGCTTCAACTTCTTTTCACCTTCGGCCGGCATCCGTGGCCTGACCATGGCACGCATCGTTTCCCGTTATTTCGAGAAGCTGGTTGGCCACGATGCCACGTTGCGCATCGCCCGTGACCTGCGGGTATGGTTCTTCCGGCGCGCCCTGCCACTGGCGCCCGCGCGGCTGGGTGCCACCCGCACCGGCGAGCTGCTCGCGCGCCTGCTCGGTGATATCGGTGAAGTGGACGGCCTGCTGGTCCGCGCGCTGGGCCCGCTGGTCGCGCTGGGTGCCCTGTCGATGGTGGCCGTGCTGTCGGCGGCGATGATCCTGCCGTCCGCAGCGGTGCTGCTGGCGGTGCTGGCCGCGCTGATTGCCTTCGGTGTGCCGTGGCTGGGCGTGCGTGGCCGCGATGGCGAGGAAGCGGATCGCGCCGCGCATCGAGCCGCACTGCGCACTGCCGCGTTTGAAGGACTGGAAGGCGCTGGCGATCTGGCGGCGCTGCATGCCGATGCGGCGTGGCAGCTGAAGGTGCGGGTGGCCGCCAAGCAGTTGGCCGCGCGTGATCGCCGTCGCCGCTGGCGCCTGATCGCCGCGTCGACACTGCACGGCAGCGTGGCCGGACTTGGCCTGGTGGCCATGCTGGCACTGGCCCTGCATGCGGCCGAGCAGCAGCGCATCGCCGCTGAAATGGCAGCCGGACTGGTGTTCCTGACGGTGGCGCTGATCGAGCTGTGGGCGGGGATGGGCCTGGCATGGCAGTCGTTGCAGTCCGGTCGCATCTCGGCCGATCGCCTGCAGTCCATCGTCGAGCAGCCGCCGGCCGTGGACGAACCGCTGGCACCGCAGCCGGTTCCGGTGCACGCACGCGTGCACTGGGATGACGTCCACTTCCAGTGGCCGGGGGCGGTACGCCCGGTGCTGCGCGGGCTGCAGCTGACGTTGGCGCCCGGCGAGCGCATCGCGATCCGTGGCGATAGTGGCTGCGGCAAGACCACGTTGTCCAGCCTGCTGCTGCGCCTGTGGGATCCGCAGCAGGGCCGGCTGACCTATGGCGGGCGGGACCTGCGTGATTTCGCCCAGGCCGATTGGCATCGGCAGCTGGCCTGGCTGCCGCAGAACGCCCCGGTGTTCGCCGGCAGCGTGGCGGAGAACCTGCGCCTGGGGGATCCTGATGCCGACGATGCTGCACTGTGGGCGGTGTTGCACAGGGTGCGGCTGGGCGAGTGGGCCGAGCGCAATGGTGGCCTGCTGGCCTGGGTTGGCGAGAACGGTGCGACGATGTCCGCGGGTCAGGCGCGACGCCTGGCGCTGGCCCGCGCGCTGTTGCGCAACGCGCCGATCCTGTTGCTGGACGAACCGACCGAAGGCCTGGACGTGGACACGGCCCATGCCCTGCTGCAGGATCTGGCTGGCCTGCTGGACGGTCGCAGCCTGTTGATGATCACCCATGACGACCTGCCCGATGGCGTGGTCGACGCGCAGTACCGGTTGCGCGATGGCGCGCTGATCCGCGAGGCGTGAGCGGCGCGCCTCATCAGGAAAATTCGCGCAGCATCACGGCGATCGAGGCCACATTGGCCAGCACGCACAACCCGAATACCCACTGGAATGCGGCTTTGCGATGCTTGTGGCGGAACGTCGCCTGGCCCAGCAATGCGCCAGGCCAGCCGCCGGCGAAGGCCAGCAGTTGGAGTGTCCGTTCCGGAATGCGCCGGTGGTTGCGTTGTGCGGCGCGCTTGTCATGGCCATACAGGCCAAACGACACGGCACTGGCCAGCAGGCACCAGCCGCCCAGCCACAGGGGCAGAACGCCGCTGATCGTCAGTGCGATCAGCGCGCCGAAGGCGGCCAGCGCGAGATGACGCCGCCATCCCACTAGAGCGTGTCGAGGAAGCTGCGAACAGCCGGGCCGAACCGATCGAAATCGACCAGGAAGGCATCATGGCCCTGCGGCGAGTCCAGTCCGATGAAGCGTGCATCGGCGCCGCCGGCGCGCAGGCCGTCGGCCACCTGCTGCTGCTGCTGCACCGGGAACAGGATGTCGGTGTTGGCACCGATGGCCAGCGCCTTGTCCACACGGATCCTGGCCAGTCCAGCCATGACATCGCCATCGGCATATTCGGCCAGGTCGAACCAGTCCATCGAGCGGCTCAGGTACAGATAGCAGTTCGGATCGAAGAAGCGCACGAAGCGGCGCGCGTGGCCTTCGAGATAACTTTCGACCTGGAACTCCAGGCCGAACGGATCGTCGTCGGCCTGGTCCGAATCCAGGCGCACGCGACCGAAGCGGCCGTCCCATTCCAGCGCCGAGCGGTAGGTGATCACCCCCAGCTTGCGCGCCATGCGCATGCCGGATTCAGGGTACTGGGTGTCGTCGTAGCGGCCACTGTTCCAGCGTGGATCGAGACGGATCGCTTCCCGCTGCAGCGATCGGATGGCGATGGAGAACGGCAGCGCCTGCGCACTGCCGGAAATGTTGATGTGGCTGCGCGCGATTCCCGGATGCAGCATCAGCACCGCCAGCGCGGTCATGCCGCCCATCGAGTTGCCGATCACGCAGGCCAGCCGTTCGATACCCAGCGCACGCACCACCTCGACGGCGGCGCGTGCGCCGTCTTCGATCGACAGTTCGGGAAAGTCGAGTCGGTACGGTTCGCCGGTCGCCGGATTGATCGATGCCGGTCCTGTCGAGCCCTTGCAGCTGCCCAGCGAGTTCACGCAGACCACGAACCAGCGGTCGGTATCGATCGGCTTGCCCGGCCCGAGCATCGCCTCCCACCAGCCCGGTGCGGGATTGCCTGCGTTGCCGGCGGCATGTGCGTCCGGCGACAGGCCGGTGACGATCAGGATCGCGTTGCCCCCATCGGCAGCCAGCGTGCCCCAGGTCTCGTAGGCCACGCGCGCACCGTGCAGGGCGCCGCCGCGCTTGAACGGGAAGGGCGAAGGCAGGGCATGGAAGCGGGTGCCGGGCGGAATGAATTCGGTCATGCGGGCATTCTAGCGGGGCCACATGTGGAGCTGGCGACACGCTGGTTTCCATCAGCGGGCGAATGTCGCACGCCAACCCTCTGTCGGGCATGGCCCGGCGCTACCGATGGCAAGCGCACAGGTAGCGCCGGGCCGTGCCCGGCGAGCGCAGCGGTGCGGTGTTACGGAAACCGCAGTTCCACCACATCCTCATGCGGCAGGGTCACCTTTACCGGCAGGCTCTGCAGGTCACCGTCGCCGCGATTGGCACTGCCACTGCGCGAGATCCGCGCCAGTACTTCCACCTCGCGATGCGCTGACAGGGGAGCGGTGGGCATTGGACTGTCGCCGTCGCCAAGTCCGACCGTGCCGGGAAAACCGGCCAGGGGCAGCTTGCGCACCGCGACCGGCATCGGCGGGCCGCCGACCGCACGTGCCAGCACGAAGATCTGCGCGCCCGCCGGCCATTGCGCATGCTGCACGGAGGTGGGCAGCTGCACACGCACCTGCAGCAGTGCAGGCGAGGTCGCCGGGGCCGGATCATGCGCCTGTGCGGCCGCTTCGCGGGCAATGGCGATCTGTGCCTGCAGCGCCTGCGCGGCACCCGGTTCCAGGTGCGGCAGCAGGCCACTCCAGACATCGGCGGCTTCGCTGTTGCGGCCGCGCTGGCGCAGGGCGATGCCGAGCAGCCAGCTGGCCCGTTCGGCTTCGGGCGCCAGCGTGCGCGCCCGCTGCAGCCACAATACGGCGGTGTCGTCGAACTGCTTTCCGGCATCGGCCTGGGCGCGCGCCTGTGCCGCTTCCACCAGCACGCCCGGGTCGTCCGGTGCCAGTGCCACCGCGCGTGCGAAGGCTTCGGCAGCCGCGGCGGCGTTGCCCAGTTCGCTTTGCGAGCGGCCGAGCAGGGCCCAGCCATCGGCACGTTGTGGATCGCGCTGCAGCGCGCCCTGCAGGGCCTGCACGCCCTCGCGCAGGGTCGCCACCGATGGCGCCGGCTGCACCCGTGCCGCCTGCGGGTTCCCCACCAGCTGGTACAGGCAGGCGCCGGCGATGCCCACGGCAGCCACGGCGACGAGGAAGCCGGTGCGGCCTTGCCGCCGCAGCGGCCACAACACCAGCAGCGCAGTGAGCGCAGCGCTGGCGGCAGCCGCGAAAAGCAGCCAATCGTTCACCAGTCCTCTCCCACGTCGGCCGATGTCGGCGGTGCGGCGGCCACGGTACGGGCACGACGGCGGACGATGCCCACCACCACCAGCGCGCCGGCGCCCAGTACCAGCAGCGGACCACCCCACAGCAACCAGGTGCCCGGCTGCAGTGGGGGCTGGTAAAGCACGAAGTCGCCATAGCGGGCGACGAGGAAGCGCTTGATCTGCGTATCGTCATGGCCCTGCTGCATCAGCTGCAGTACCTCCCGGCGCAGGTCCTGGGCGATCTGGGCGTTGGAATCGGCCAGCGACTGGTTCTGGCACTGCACGCAGCGCAGCTGCGCGGCGAGGTCGTGGAAACGACGCTCCTCCGCTGCATCACGGAACTGCAGCGGCTTTGGGTCATGCAGTGGTTGCTGCGCCAGGCCGGGCAACGACCCGGCCAGCAGCAGTACCAGCAGCCCGCGCAGGCCGCTACGGAGCAACGCGCTGCGAACCGGCCGCATCGTTCTGAGCCTTCTCGATCTTCTCCAGCGCCGGGATCAGCTTCTCGTCGACCACCTTCTGCGTCATCGCTCCGCTGTACTTCCAGCGCACGATGCCGCTGCCGTCGACGAGGAAGGTCTCCGGCGCGGCCGTTACGCCCCAGTCGATCGCGGTACGGCCTTCGATGTCGCTGAGCACGACCATGAACGGATTGCCCAGCTGTTCCAGCCAGTGCAGGGCATCGGTGGGGTCGTCTTTCCAGTTGTAGCCGATCACGCGCACGCGCTTGCTCTCGGCGAAACGGGTGAGTACCGGGTGTTCCTCGCGGCAGGCCGCGCACCAGCTGCCCCAGACGTTCAGCAGATAGGGCGCACCGCGCAGTTCTTCGCTGCGCACGATCATCTGCGGATCGTGCAGCACCGGCAGCGCGAAGGCGGGGGCGGGCTTGTCGATGAGGGCCGAAGGCAGCACGTCGCGCTGCGGGTCGCCCGACTTCATCACGCCGTAGATCATCAACCCGAGCAGGCCGAAGAAGAACAGCACGCCGATAACGATGGCGACCGGCGGCAGCGGGCGGGAGGGGCGCGGGGCGGGGGACTCGGACATGGAAACTCCTACGGACGACGGAAGCGGCGGTCAGCGGCGGTGATGAATCCACCCAGGGCCATCAGCAGCGCGCCCAGCCAGATCCAGCGCACGAACGGTTTGATGTGGACGCGGACCGCCCATGCATTGTTGCCCAGCGGCTCACCCAATGCCACGTAGACATCACCGCCGATGCGCGCATCGATGCCGGCCTCGGTCATCACCTGGCCACCGCTGGCGTACTGCCGCTTCTCCGGATGCAGCAGGGCCAGTTCGCGGCCGTCGCGGAACACCCGCAGATGACCGCGGTCGGCAATGAAGTTGGGGCCCTCGCGGTGATCCACGCCTTCGAAGCGCACTTCGTGACCGCCGACCCCGATCTGCTGGCCCGGTGCCAGCGCCACTTCGCGCTGCACGTTCAGCGCTTCCACCAGCAACGCGCCCGCCAGAAACACGGCGACGCCGGCATGGGCAACGATCATGCCGAGCATTTCGGCAGTAAAGCGGCCATTGCCACGCAACCGCTGCCAGACGAAGCGGGCGGTGCCCAGCGCGACCCAGGCCGCCGCGGCGACGCCGATGCCGGCTTTCCATCCGTTCTGCGGCGCCTGCCACCAGGCCAGCGCACCGAGCAGTACCGCCAGGCCGAACCAGGGGGCGAGCAGGGCCATCGCGCGCGAAGGCTGGTCGCGCTGCCATTTCACCAGCGGGCCGAAGGGCAGCAGCAGCACCAACGGCGCCATCAACAGCAGGAACAGGCTGCCGAAGTAGGGTGGGCCGACCGAAATCTTGCCCAGCGCCAGCGCATCGGCCAGCAGCGGGTACAGCGTGCCGAGCAGGACCATCGCGCAGGCGGTGGCCAGCAGCAGGTTGTTGGCCAGCAGCAGCGTTTCGCGCGAGGTTGCGGTGAAGCCGCGGCGGGCATCATCGGCGTCGATGCTCAGCTGGCCCGCGCGCAGCGCGTACAGCAGCAGGCTTCCACCCACCAGCAGTGACAGGAACACGAGGATGAACAGGCCCCGCGAAGGATCGGCGGCGAACGAGTGCACGCTGGTCAGCACGCCGGAGCGCACCAGGAACGTGCCCAGCAGCGACAGCGCGAATGCGGCGATCGCCAGCAGCAGGGTCCAGCTGCCGAAGGTGCCGCGCTTCTCGGTGACCGCTTGGGAGTGGATCAGTGCGGCGCCGACCAGCCATGGCATGAAGCTGGCGTTCTCGACCGGATCCCAGAACCACCAGCCGCCCCAGCCCAGTTCGTAGTAGGCCCACCAGCTGCCCAGGGCGATGCCCAGGGTCAGGAACGCCCAGGCGACATTGGTCCATGGCCGCGTCCAGCGCAGCCAGCGTGCGTCCACGCGTCCCTCCAGCAGCGCGGCCACGGCGAAGGCGAACGGCACCGCGAAACCCACGTAGCCCAGGTACAGCATCGGCGGGTGGATGATCAGCCCCGGATCCTGCAGCAGCGGATTGAGGTCACGGCCCTCCAGCGGGGCCGGGTTCAAGCGCAGGAACGGGTTGGAGGTGAAGATCAGGAAGGCGAGGAAGCCCACGCTGACGATGCCCATCACCGCCAGCACGCGCGCCTGCACGTGCCGGGGCAGGTGCCGTGAGAACAGCGCGACCGCTCCAGTCCACAGCGCCAGCACCAGCGCCCACATCAGCAGCGAGCCTTCGTGCGCGCCCCACACCGCCGAGTAGCGGTAGATGAGTGGCAGCAGTGAGTTGGAGTTCTCGGCCACGTAGCGCACCGAGAAGTCCTGCTGCACGAAGGTGGCGGTCAGCACCGCGAATGCACCGGCCACCAGCAGCAGCTGCGCGTAAGCGGCCGGCCGTGCCACCGCCATCCACGCCGCGTTGCCGCGATGGGCGCCGGCCAGCGGCAGGCCGGCCAGCAGCAGCGACGCCAGCAGTGCGCACAGCAGCAGGATCTGACCCAGTTCGGGCAGCACTCAGCGGACCTCGGGTGCCGTCACCGGCACGTCGTGCTTGAGATGGGCCTGGCCCATCTTGTCGGCCACTTCCTTCGGCACGTACTGCTCGTCGTGCTTGGCCAGCACTTCGTCGGCGACGAACACGGCGTTCTGCAGCGCGCCCTCCTGCAGGCGGCCGCTGGCGACCACGGCCGTGCCTTCGGCGAACATGTCCGGCAGGATGCGCGAGGTCGTCACCGCCAGCTGGGCATCGCCATCGGTGACCAGGAAGTGGGCTTCCAGCGAGCCGGGCGGGCGATTGAAGGAACCCTTCACCACCATGCCGCCGAGGCGGAACCGAGATTGCGGCTCGACGTCGCCACGCAGCACTTCGGAGGGCGTGTACAGGTAAGCAATGTTGCGCTCCAGTGCCATCGCCACCAGCGCGGTGGCCAGGCCGGAAGCGAGCAGGGCCAGCAGGACCCAGGCCAGGCGGCGGCGTTGGACCGGTGTCATCGTTCCAGCTCCGTGGACAGCGACGGTGGGACATCCTGGGCGCTGGCACGTGCCTGCTGCCGCTGCTGCCGGGCCTGTGCCATGCGCCGGGCGGCGCGCAGGCGCAGCCAGGAACCGAGCGCGTCGGCGCAGAGCACCAGCACGAACACAGCGTACGCACCGATCACGTAGGGCAGGTGGCTCATTGCGGGTTCTCCGCAGCAGCCTGCGCGGCGTCGATGCGGCCACCGACCCAGGCCTTGCCGGCCTCGCGGTCGAGATTGTCGGCGCGCGCCTTGGCCAGCACCGAACCGGCGAACCAGAACTTGGTACCGATCACCATCCACCACAGCGGGGCGATCATGGCACTGTCGATGGCCGATTCACCGAACACGTTGATCGACTGGCGCTGGTGCAACCCACCCCACCAGTCCACGGAATAGCGGATCACCGGCAGCAGGCTGACGCCGACGATGGCCAGCAGGCCGGCCGCACGGGCGGCACTGCGGCGATCCTCGATGGCGTGGTACAGGCCGATCACGCCCAGATACAGGAACAGCAGCACCAGTTCGCTGGTCATGCGCGGGTCCCAGTCCCACCAGGTCCCCCACGTGCCCTTGCCCCAGATGCTGCCGGTGAGCAGGGTGATCAGCGTGAACCCCGCGCCCATCGGCGCGCACGCCATGGCCAGGATCTCGCAGACCTTGATCCGCCAGATCAGGGCAATGGCGGCGTACAGCGCCATCAGCGCGAATACGAACAGGCTCATCCAGGCGCTGGGCACATGGATGTAGAGGATGCGGAAACTGTCCAGCTGCCGGGCTTCCGGCGGCACCACCAGCAATGCCTGCCAGATTCCGACAAGCAGGACCGGCACGGCCGCGAGGTAGAACACCCGCGACCAGCGGGCGGCGAAACGATCGAACGTGGGCGGAGAACCGAGTTGGTGGAACCAGCGGACAATCGGATTCATGCGTGACGGCTATCCAGCAGGGGTGGATTGGCTCTCAGCTCGATCAACTCAGAGAAATACGAATCGCAGCGGCAGTCGCCAGCGGTGCCAGCACCAGTGCCACCAGCAGGCCGGCACCCAGCATCAGCAGCGCGCCGACCGGATCCTGTCCACGGCTGGCTGCAGCCAGGCTGCCTGCACCGAAGACCAGCACCGGTACGTACAACGGCAACGACAGCAACGCCACGAGAATACCAGAGCGCCGGATGCCCACGGTCAGTGCAGCGACCACACCACCGATCAGGCTCAGCAACGGTGTTCCCAGCAGCAACGATGCCAGCAACATCGGCAGCTGGTCATGCGGCAGATGCAGCATTTCCGCCAGCAGCGGGCTCAGTACGATCAGTGGCAGGGCCGTGGTGGCCCAGTGCAGCAGCACCCGCACCAGCACCAGCCACGCCAGTGGCACCGGTGCCAGCAGCCATTGCTCCAGCGAGCCATCCTCCGCGTCGGAGCGGAACAGCGAATCCAGCGCAAGCTGCCCGGCCAGCAGCACCGCCAGCCACAGCACCGCACCAGCGGTCGCCGCCAGCGGTTGTGGATCGCGTCCCTGTGCCAGTGCGAACAGCACCACCACCAGCAGGGCGAACAGCAGCGGCTGCAACGCATCGCCGCGGCGGCGCCAGAGCAGGCGCAGGTCACGCCTGACCAGGGCGCGCGCGGTCTGCCACAGGCCAGGTTCGGTACCCGGGGCGATCATGCGGCACCGCCGAGGTCGAGCTGGCGGGTACGCACCGGTGGTGCGGCGTAGGCCCCATGGGTGGTGACCAGGGCGGCGCCACCGGCACGCAGGTGTGCCGAAATCATCCGGTTGACCAGGGTGATGCCCTCCAGGTCGAGGTTGGCGTAGGGCTCGTCGAGCAGCCACAGCGGGGCGGGCGAGAGCCAGATGCGGGCCAGCGCCAGCCGCCGCTTCTGTCCGGCCGACAGGTGCCGCACCAGGGTGTCCTCATACCCGGCCAGGCCGACGATGGCCAGCGCATTGCCCGGCATCTGCCGCGCCCGGCGCCCGTGCAGGCCGCACAGGAAGTGCAGGTTCTCCAGTGTGTCCAGGTCCGGCTTCAGCGCGGGAAGATGGCTGAGATAGGCGACGTAGCGCGCCCGTTCGGCGTTGCTGGCGGGCCTGCCGTCGATCCGCACCTGGCCGGCGCCGGGTCGCGCAAGGCCGGCGAGCACGCGCAGCAGGGTGGTCTTGCCGGCACCGTTGCCGCCCTGCACGAGCAGCGCCTCGCCAGCATCCACGTGGAAGTCCAGCGGGCCGAACACGGGCGCGTCATTGCGCGAAAAGCTCAGGCCGCTGGCGGCCAGCAATGCAGGGGTGTCCAAGGGGCAGGGATCTTCATGCCGGAGTGCGGCGGCAATTGTAGCGATGAAATCCGCCCGGTAGCGCCGGGCCACGCCCGGCGAGCGTCAAGCGCGGTATCCCGCTGAAAGGGCATGTGCAAACAGCCGCCCGGCATGACCCGTCACGACCGGCCCGCGCCGCAGGCCGGGTCCGGATTTCGTACACTTCCAGCCCTTGTTCCCATTAGCCCAGGCCGATGCAACCCACCACCAAGCTGCCCAAGGTCGGTACCACCATCTTCACCGTCATGTCCCAGCTCGCTGCCGAGCACGGTGCAGTCAATCTGGGCCAGGGGTTTCCGGATTTTTCCGCGCCGCAGCGCCTGATCGACGAAACCGCCAGGGCGATGGCGGCCGGCCTGAACCAGTATCCGCCGATGACCGGTGTGGCGCCGCTGCGCCAGGCCATCGCGCAGAAGTCACTGGACCTGTATGGCGCCCAGGTCGACCCGGACACCGAAATCACCGTCACCAGCGGCGCGACCGAGGCGATCTTCAACGCCATCCACGCCGTGGTGCGTGCCGGCGAGGAGGTGATCGTGCTGGACCCCGCATATGACTGCTACGAGCCGGCCATCGAGCTGGCCGGCGCAACCGCCGTGCACGTGCCGCTGGACCCGCAGACGTTCGCCGT
This sequence comes from Stenotrophomonas sp. YJH_SMC_36, assembly GCF_059369935.1. Lineage (NCBI taxonomy): Bacteria > Pseudomonadati > Pseudomonadota > Gammaproteobacteria > Lysobacterales > Lysobacteraceae > Stenotrophomonas > Stenotrophomonas sp. YJH_SMC_36. The sequence goes on from NZ_JCAFTD010000006.1 coordinate 89,406, forward strand.
GGACTGGGACCGCGTGCGTGCGGCCATCACGCCGCGCACCCGCATGCTGATGGTCAACACCCCGCACAACCCCTCCGGTGCGATGCTGGACGAGGCCGACATGCAGGCGCTGGCCGACGTGCTGCGTGGCACGCAGATCTACCTGATTTCCGATGAGGTGTACGAGCACATCATCTACGATGGCCGCCGCCACGAATCGGCGCTGCGCTACCCGGAACTGCGCGAGCGGACCTTCGTCATCTCCAGCTTCGGCAAGACCTACCACTGCACCGGCTGGAAGATCGGTTATGCGGTGGCGCCGCCGCTGCTGACCGCGGAATTCCGCAAGGTGCACCAGTACAACACCTTCACCAGCTTCGGCCCGGCCCAGTATGGCTTTGCCGCGATGATCCGCGACGAACCGGAGCACCACCTGGAACTGGGCGCGTTCTACCAGGCCAAGCGTGACCGCTTCCGCGAGCAGCTGGCCGGTACGCGGCTGAAGCCGCTGCCGGTGCCGGGCGGCTACTTCCAACTGGTCGATTACTCGGCCATCAGCGATCTGCCCGACCACGAATTCGTGAAGTGTCTGACCATCGAGAAGGGCGTCACCGCCATCCCGCTGTCGCCGTTCTACGAAACCGCACCGACCGGCCAGCGCCTGGTACGGCTGTGCTTCGCCAAGAACGAGGCGACCCTGGACGCGGCGATCGAACGCCTGCGCCTGCTGTGAGCGGAGTGACGACCATGCAGGATCTGCGCATTTCCCTCGTCCAGGGCGACACCCGCTGGCACGACCCGGCCGGCAACCGCACCTACTATGGCGCGCTGCTGGCGCCGCTCGCCGGCACCACAGATCTGGTGATCCTGCCCGAGACCTTCACCAGTGGCTTCTCCAACGAGGCCATTGCCCAGGCTGAAGGCATGGATGGCCCGACCGTGGCCTGGGTGCGCGAACAGGCCAGGGCCTTGAACGCGGCAGTGGTCGGCAGCGTGCAGCTGCGCGACGGCGCGGGCGTGTACAACCGGCTGCTGTTCGCGACCCCCGACGGTGGACTGCAGTACTACGACAAGCGCCACCTGTTCCGCTATGGCGGCGAGCACGAGCGCTATGCCGCCGGCCGCGACCGCCTCTGCGTGGAATGGAAGGGCTGGCGCATCAATCCGCAGGTCTGCTACGACCTGCGGTTCCCGGTGTTCTGCCGCAACCGCTACAACGTGGAACGGCCGGAACAGCTGGATTTCGATCTGCAGATCTTCGTTGCCAACTGGCCCTCGGCGCGTGCCTACGCGTGGAAGACACTGCTGCGCGCACGCGCCATCGAGAACCTGTGCTTCGTCGCTGCGGTCAACCGTGTCGGCGTGGACGGCAACCAGCTGCACTATGCCGGCGACAGCGCCGTGCTGGATTTTCTCGGCCAGCCGCAGGTGGAGATCCGCGAGCGCGAGCAGGTGGTGACCACCACCATTTCGGCCGACGCGCTGGCGCTGCACCGTGCGCGCTTCCCGGCGATGCTCGATGCCGATGCTTTCCATCTGGACGTGCAGGCCTGAACGAAGGGCTGAACGCTGCCCGCATCACCGCGCGCGCCTGCATTCACCCTGCACGCGCGCGCTGCTAGATTCGCCGGCAGTCCGAACGCTGTGGAAGCCCTGCCGATGAACAAGTCCCTTGCCCTGCTGCTGGCGCTGGCCGCCACCTCCCTGGCTCCGGCCGCGCATGCCGGTGGCAACCTCGACTGCCACCTGCGCTACAACCTGTCCGGCTGGTCGCTGATCTACAAGACGGCCTCGGGCACCGGCACCGTCAGCTGCAGCAACGGTGCCAGTCTGCCGGTGCGCATCCAGATGAAGGGCGGTGGCCTGACCGTGGGCAAATCGAAGATCACCGACGGGCGCGGCAGCTTCACCGGCGCCGTCAGCGTGGATGAACTGCTCGGTACCTACGCGTCGGTCGGGGCTCATGCCGGTGCGGTGAAATCCAGCAATGCGCAGGTGATGACCAAGGGCGACATCTCGCTGGCGCTGTCCGGTACCGGCAAGGGCTGGGACCTGGGTGTGGACGGCACAGCCTTCACCATCAGCCGACGTTGACCGGTTCCCGTCGCAGCGGCACCCGATAACGAAAAACCCCGGCCAATGCCGGGGTTTTTCATGTCAGGCGTGCCGCCGATCAGCCGCCGCGCGGGCCGCCGCGACGGGGGCCACCCGGGCCACGATTGCCGCCGGGGCCGCCCGCACCGCGGTTGCCCCCCGGACCGCCGGGGCCGCGATTGCCACCGGGGCCACCCGGGCCACGGTTGCCGCCGCCGGGACCGCGGCTGCCCGGACGGGCACCCTGCGCCGGCTTCGGGCTGCCATACGGATTGAAGCCCGGGTTGGCGTGGTCGGACGGGAAGCTCGGGGCGTTGCCCGGATGCCCGTACGGATGCTTGTTGCCCTGCGCGCCCTGGCTGCGGTTGCCCGCGCCGGGACGGCCCTGGCCACCGGCGCCACCGCGACCCTGGCCGCCTGCGGCGCCCGGACCCTTCGGCTTGCCATAAGGACGGCCCTGGCCGCCGCCCGGACCACGCGCGCCCGGACCGGCGTTGCGGTGGCCGCTCGGGCCGGTGCTGACGCCATCGGGCACGTACCAGGTGCGGAACGCAGCCGGATTGCCTTCCGGCAGCGAACGGTCATTCTTCGGCTTGCGCTGCTTGAACGGCTTCTGCGACTGCTTGGCCGCGGCCTCGCCGCTGACCGTGAGGCCGCCCTTGAAGCCGCCCCCCTTGCCGTTGCGTCCACGGCCACGGTCTTCGCGCAGGGTGTCGAAACGGCGCAGTTCGCGCCCTTCGTCGGCCGTGCTGTGGCCATTGACATAGGCGTTGCCACGGCCACCTTCACGCACGCGCACGGTGGTCTTGGCGGCGCGGCGCTGGCCGATCACCGGCTGCAGGGTGAGGGCCGACGGAGCGCCTTCTTCCAGCTTCAGTTCAGCACGCAGTGCTTCGACCTGGGCGCTCGGCAGCTCGACCGACTGGCCACGGGCCAGTTCGCGCGGCAGGCTGACCCGGCCGTAGCGGGTGCGCTTGAGGCGACTGACCTGGCAGCCCTGCGATTCCCACAGGCGGCGCACTTCGCGGTTGCGGCCTTCCTTGACCACGACGCGGAACCAGTCGTGCGAATCGGTACCGCCGATGCGTTCGATCTCGTCGAACTTGGCCGGGCCGTCTTCCAGCGCGACGCCACGGGCAAGGCGGTCGACGATGGCATCGGCCACCTTTTCCTGGCCTTCCGGTGCACGCACGCGGACCACGTACTCGCGCTCGACCTCGAAGGACGGGTGCATCATCGCGTTGGCCAGTTCACCGTCGGTGGTCGCCAGCAGCAGGCCGGTGGTGTTGATGTCGAGGCGACCGATCGCGATCCAGCGCGCGCCCTTCAGCGGCGGCAGCGATTCGAACACGGTCGGACGGCCTTCGGGGTCTTCGCGGGTGGTCACTTCGCCTTCCGGCTTGTTGTAGACCAGCACGCGCGAGGGTTCGGACAGCGCCGTGGCGACGAAGCCGCGGCCGTCCAGTTCGATCTTGTCGCCGCTCTTGACCGACATGCCGGTCTGCGCAACTTCACCGTTGACCTTGACCAGGCCTTCGGCGATGCGCTGTTCCAGCGCGCGGCGCGAGCCAAGGCCAGCCTGGGCCAGGACCTTGTGCAGGCGTTCTTCCAACTTGAACTGTTCGGAGGTGGCTTCGCGCTTGAGCGAGAGCTTGTTCAACGACAGCTTGCGAGGGGTGTCACTCATCAGTTTTGCTCCGGCCGACGGTTTCGAGGTCGGCCTCTGGTTCGGAATCGGCTTGGTCAACAGCCACGGTCGTCGTCGCGACGGCGTTGTCTTCGCGTTCGTTCACTGGCACCGCGCGCTCGCCCGGCGCGGAATCGGGGTGCCCATCATCGAGGGGCGAAGGTGCTTGCTCATCGGTGGCCGCCGCAGGGACTGCGTCGGCGGAATGCGGGGTGTTGCCACCGGCCAGGCCGGCATCATCATTGGCGGCCCCGTCCGGCTCGGCCGAAACGTCTGGGCCGTCGGCGCTGGCGGCAGCCGGTGCATCGCGGTCCAGGGCCAGCTGTGGTTCCAGCTCGCCCAGGTCCTTCAACTCCGACAGCGGCGGCAGCTCATCCAGGCGCTTGAGGCCGAAGTAATCCAGGAAGCCCTTGGTGGTGCCGAACAGTGCCGGCTTGCCGGGCACGTCGCGGTGGCCGACGACGCGGATCCATTCGCGTTCTTCCAGTGCCTGGATGATGTTGCTGCTGACAGCGACGCCGCGCACCTGCTCGATCTCGCCGCGGGTGATCGGTTGCCGGTAGGCGATCAGCGCCAGCGTTTCCAGGGTGGCACGGGTGTAGCGGGTCTTGCGTTCGGTCCACAGCCGGCTGATCCAGCCATGCACCTCGCCGGTGACCTGGTAGCGGAAGCCCGAGGCGACCTCGACCAGTTCCACGCCGCGGCCTTCGCAGCCTTCGCGCAGGTGCTCCAGCGCACGTTCGATGCTGCCCGGCGGTGCTGGTTCCTCTTCCGGGAACAGGTCCTTCAGCTGGGCCAGGGTCAGCGGCTGGCTGGAGGCCAGCAGGGCACCTTCGACAATGCGGTTGATCAGCGGTTGATCCATCGGCAGGCAGCGCTCACTCGTTCTCGTTGGCGGCGTCGTTGTCGTCGAACTCGCTGCTGAACTGCAGCGGGGCATTGGTGTTGCCGGCCGCCAGCGACTTCACGTAGATCGCCGCCAGCGGTTCCTCCTGGACGATGTCCAGCAGTTGCTCCTTGGCCAGTTCCAGCACGGCCAGGAAGGTGACCAGCACGCCCAGCTTGCCTTCTTCAGCAGTGAACAGGCTTTCAAAACGGTAGAACCTGCCGTCTTCCATGCGGCCGAGCACTTCGCCCATGCGCTGCCTCACGCTCAGCGCCTCGCGCTTGATCGCGTGGCCGCTGAACAGCTCGGCGCGCTTGAGCACATCGTGCAGCGCCAGCAGCATCTCCTTCAGGTCCACCGGCGGCGGCAGTTTCACCGTGGCGCGTTCGGGCATGAAGGCATGGGCCACCGTGGTGTCCCGGTCCTGGCGGGGCAGGGCATCGATGTCCTCCGCCGCCTGCTTGAAACGTTCGTACTCCTGCAGCCGGCGCACCAGTTCGGCGCGCGGATCGGCTTCATCGCCTTCGTCGCTGACCGGGCGCGGCAGCAGCATGCGCGACTTCACCTCGGCCAGGATCGCTGCCATCACCAGATACTCGGCCGCCAGTTCGAAGCGCAGCTCGCGCATCACGGTGATGTACTCCACGTACTGCCGGGTGATCTCGGCCACGGGGATGTCCAGCACGTCCAGGTTCTGCCGGCGGATCAGGTACAGCAGCAGGTCCAGCGGACCTTCGAAGGCATCCAGGATGACTTCCAGTGCGTCCGGCGGGATGTACAGGTCCTGCGGGATCTGCAGGACCGGTTGCCCATGCACGACGGCCAGCGGCATTTCCTGCTGCTGGGGGGCGGGCGGCCGGGTTGGCGGGTTCGCGTCGAGCGCGAGTTCGGAAGTCATCTAATGGACATCAGGATTGCAACGGACCAGTCGCGGCACCCGGCGCCGCGCGTGCACCGCGGGCCCCAAGGCACCAGGCGCGCCTGTCTCGGCGCGATTCCACACATATCAAACAGCAGGACGCGCCGCAGGAGACGGCAGCGACGGGACTACGGGGAGGTCGTCTACGTGGCCTGCCCGGAAGCGGCAGGTCGGTCGTCGGGGGCTGCGTTGGCCGCAAAAACCGACGGGTTGCTGCATCCAGCCACGTGCAATGGACTCTAGGGTAAGCCTTTGCCGCGCCAGTGTCCAGCCGCGGCCAGGGCGAGGGGGCTTTGGCTAGAATCGGCGGACCCGACAACGCGAGCGAGGAAATGCCGGTGTGGTATGTGATTGAAGGCTATGACGGCCAGGACGTGCTGACGCAACGGCTGCAGGCCCGGCCGGAACACCTGGCGCGGCTGCACGCGCTGCGTGATGAGGGGAGACTGCTGCTGGCCGGGCCCTGTCCGGCGATCGACAGCGAAGATCCAGGCCCGGCGGGGTTCAGTGGTTCGGTGGTGATCGCCCGCTTCGGGTCGCTGCCGGAGGCGCAGGCCTGGGCCGATGCGGACCCCTATGTGGCCGCAGGTGTCTATGAAAGGGTGCAGGTGCGGCCCTTCCGCCAGGTGCTGCCGTGAACGCGGACCGGATCGAGCGAATCCGTGATGCGCTGCAGCAGGCGCTGGCCCCGAGCGTGCTCGAGATCGAGGACGACAGTCATCGTCATGCCGGCCACGCTGGCGCGCGCGATGGCCGTGGCCATTTCAACGTGCATGTGGTCAGCGAGCGCTTTGCCGGCCTCGGCCCGCTGGCCCGCCACCGCGCGGTATACGCCGCATTGGGGTCGATGATGGAGACCGACATCCACGCGCTGTCCATCCGCGCGCTGGCACCGTCAGAACAGGGCTGAGCCCTTGTCCCGCACTGTCATTGCCGGTCCGTGCGTGGACCGTCAGGGACAGATTTCCATGTCCATTTCAGGACATTCGTCTAACGGACAGTTTACAAGCCCAGATGGAAACGCTTACATTCCGCGCCAATGCTGGTAGGTCCAAGCCGTGGAGGGCGGCTTCGTGAACAAGGCAGCCATTACAATCAAGGATGTCGCACGCGAAGCCCGGGTCTCCGTGGCCACGGTTTCCCGCGCGCTCAACGGGCATGAAAATGTCGCCGAACCGGTCCGCCAGCTTGTGCTGGAGGTGGCCGCACGGCTGCGTTACACCCCGCACGCCGCCGCCCGCAGCCTGAGCAGCCGCCGCACCAACACGGTGGGCGTGGTGCTGCCGGACCTGTACGGCGAGTTCTTCTCCGAGCTGATGCGCGGCATCGACGGCGTTGCCCGCAGTCGCCGCCAGCATCTGCTGGTGTCCAGCTACCACGGCGACCAGGAGCAGCAGGGTGCTGCCCTGCGCGCCATGCGCGGGCGTGTCGATGGCCTGCTGGTGCTCTCGCCCTATGCGGAGAGCCCCGGCTTCCTGACCGACAACCTGCCGCAGTCGCTGCCCACCGTACTGATCAACACCTATCTGCCTGGGCAGGATCATCCGGTGTTGAGCATCGACGACCACGCGGGCGCAATGGCGATGACCCGTCATCTGCTCGATGCCGGTCACCGGCGCATCGCCTTCATTTCTGGCCCGGACCTCAACTTCGACGCGCGCGAGCGCCTGCGCGGCTTCCGTGACGCGCTGGCGGCTGCCGGCGGCAGCGCCGAAGGCATCGAGCTGCCCGGTGATTTCGACGAAGCTTCCGGCCATCGCGCCGGTCAGGAGTTGTTGGCAGCCGGCACGCTGCCCGATGCCGTGTTCGCCGCCAACGACATGATGGCACTTGGCTGCCTGTACGCCTTCGCGCAGGCAGGCGTCCATGTCCCGTCCGATGTCGCCCTGGCGGGTTTTGATGACATTCCGCTGGCACGTTTCGTTCACCCGTCGCTGACCACCATGCAGGTCAGCATCGCCGAGCTCGGCGATCGGGCGATGACGCGCCTGATGCAGTTGATGGACGGCACCTCCACGGAAGGGGCCGGGGACAAGCAGACCCTGGTACCCCGTCTCGTTGTTCGCGATTCCACCACTCCGCCATCCGGCCGTTGAAGCCGGAGGCGTTCCTTCTTTTTTGATTGATCGCAGGGGACCGCACACGCGGTCGCCGCCACCCGGAGATTGAGTTGATGATGCATTCCACTATCCGCACGCCGGCGCGCCGGCTGCTGAGCACCGCACTGGTCAGCTGCCTGATGCTGGCCGCCGCCCCGAACGCCCTGGCGCAGTCGGCCAACGCCAGCCTGCGCGGCCAGGTTGCCGGCGCACAGGCCGGTTCGGAGGTCACCGCCACCAACGTTGCGACCGGCACCGTGCGCCGCGGCACCGTCCGCGCCGACGGCAGCTACTCGCTGATGGGCCTGGACCCGGGCACCTACGACGTGGTGGCCAACGGCCAGACCCAGAAGGTCACCGTGACCGTGGCCTCCACCGCCACCCTGAACTTCGCCGGCGCTGCCAGCAGTACCCCGGGTTCAACCGCGGCCACCAACCTGGACACCGTCAACGTCGTCGCGCCGACCCTGCTGCAGGAAGTGCGCACGTCCGAAGTCGGCAAGACCGTCAGCCTGCAGCAGATCCAGACCACTCCGCAGGTGTCGCGCAACTTCCTGGAGTTCGCCGATGCGGTGCCGGGCCTGATCTTCACCCGTGATGCGAAGGGCAACACCTCGCTGCGCGGCGGCGCCACCAATGCCGATGGCACCAACGTGTACATCGATGGCGTGGGCCAGAAGAGCTACGTCAAGGGCGGCGGTGTGGCCGGCCAGTCCGGCAGCGCCGGCAACCCCTTCCCGCAGCTGGCCATTGGCGAATACAAGGTCATCAGCGGCAACTACAAGGCCGAGTACGGCCAGGTCTCGAGCGCTGCGGTGACCGCCGCGACCAAGTCCGGCACCAACGAATTCAAGGGTGAGGCGTTCTATCGCTACACCGACGAGGACATGCGCGCCAAGACCCCGGCCGAACGCCAGGGCGGCAAGGACAAGCAGGTGTCGGCCGAGAAGGAATACGGCTTCGCGCTGGGCGGCCCGATCATCCAGGACAAGGCCCACTTCTTCGTGACCTACGAAGCCAAGCGCTTCGACCTGCCGGTCACCATCGCACCGGACGGTGCGGTCACCGGTGCCGCCGGTCTGCTGCCGCCCGCCGGCGCCGCCGGTCTCGGCCCGGCCAGCCAGCCGTTCCAGCAGGACCTGATCTTCGGCAAGATCGACTTCGAGCCGACCGACAACGATCGCATCGAGCTGACCTTCCAGGACCGCGACGAAACGCAGTCGCAGTTCAGTGGCCAGACCTCGCCGGAAGCCGGCCGTGAAGTGGTCAATACCGACCGTCGTTACGCGCTGCGCTGGAACCACAGCGGCGAGCGCTACTACAACGAATTGATGGTCACCCACGAAGATTCGTTCAACAACCCGACCCCGCTGACCCTGGCCAACGGCATCACCTACACCGCGCCGGACGGTCCTGAAGACCGCACGATCGTGAAGATCGGTGGCGCCTCGGCACTGGACTCGCAGGTGAAGGGCCAGAAGGGCTGGTCGATCGAAGATAACCTGACCCTGGATGGCATCCAGTGGGCGGGCGACCACACCATCAAGATGGGCGTGAAGTACAAGCAGATCGACCTGTACGCTTCCGATGCGGCGCAGATCAACCCGACCTTCACCTACACCCTGGGTGATCCGGACTTCCCGGATTCCATTCCGTACAAGGCGCAGTTCGTCAAGCCGGTGACCGGCGTGTCGGGCGTGTCCGGCGAAGTACGCTCCAAGTCCAAGCAGTACGGCGTGTTCATCCAGGACGACTGGCAGGTCAATGACCACCTGCAGCTGAACATCGGCCTGCGCTGGGACTACGAGAAGACCCCGTCCTACCTGGACTTCGTGACCCCGCAGCAGGTGGTCGATGCCATCTATTCGCAGGATCCGCGCGCACCCGCCGGCCAGACCTACGCCGATTCGCTGGCGCTGGGCGGCCTGGACATCAGCGACTACATCAGCAACGGTCACAACCGCAAGGCATTCAAGGATGCCTGGCAGCCGCGCCTGGGCTTCTCGTATGACATCAACGCCGACGAGCAGCATGTGATCCACGGTGGTGCCGGCCGTTCCTACGACCGCGACCTGTTCGACAACCTGCAGCTGGAGACCACCAAGCTGGCCCTGCCGCAGCCGACCATCTACTTCCGCAACCCGGCCACCGGGACCTGCATCAACGGTCAGGCCGCCTGCTACGACTGGAATCCGAACCTGCTCAACGGCATCGGCAACCTGCAGGCGCTGGTGGGTTCGACCAGCAACGCCGGCCTGGAGGTCGACCTGCTGAACAACAAGCTGAAGGCGCCGTACTCGGATCAGTTCAGCCTGGGCATGAGCAACCAGATCGGTGACTGGCTGACCGATGCCACCATCGCCCGCACCCTGAGCTACGACGGTTTCGCCTTCACCCTGGGCAACCGTTACCCGACCGGCCAGTTCTTCGATGATCCGCGCCTGTGCGGCGGTACCGAGCCGGGCCTGAGCCAGGCCTGGAGCTGCAACGTGCCGGGCTTCGGCAGCCTGATCATCGGCCAGCAGGGCATCAAGACCCGCGCCACCCAGGTCCTGCTCTCGGCGCAGAAGCCGTTCACCAAGGAAAGCGGCTGGGGCACCTCGATCGCCTACACCTGGACCACCGCACGCCACAACCGCGACATCAACGAGAAGTACGCGTTCGACCGCGGCCTGATCGGCGATTACCCGACCATCCGTTCCAACGGCGCTCCCCGTCACCGCCTGGTGGTGACCGGTTCGTACGCGGGCTTCTGGGGCATCACCTTCGGCGGCAAGATCACCCTGGCAACGCCGACGGCCGTCAACGACTGGTACCCCGTGCCGCAGGCCAGCGGCTACACCCTGCCGACCCCGCAGGCGGCCGTGCCCAACGCCAACGGCAAGTTCCTGGTGGGTGGCAAGATCTTCGGCTACCGCTCGGTCGACCTGCAGGCGACGAAGACGTTCAAGATGCCGGGTGATACCGAGCTGTACGCTCGTCTGGACATCATCAACGTGTTCGATTTCGACAACTTCTCCACCTACAACTACGTCAAGACCAACGGCAAGCTGCAGGCCAGCTACAACGAGACCGGTGACATCATCGGTACGCCCCGCCAGATCAAGGCGGAAGTGGGCTTCCGCTTCTAAGCGGGTACGCCTGCTGCAGGAGTCGATGCCGCCGGTTCGCCGGCGGCATCGGCAACTGCGATGATCGCGCTGTCAGGCCACGTTCCCGTGGCTTTTTTAAATGTGTGGTTTGTAAACGATTTCAGATCATTGGACGTTATGCTTTCCCATCGATCAGTCCACCGGAGGAACCGCGCCATGCAGGCACGCCACCTGTTGTCCGCCGCAGCGATGACCCTGGCCATCGCCGCCTGCAAGCCGGCCCAGCAGGAGCCCGCCAAACCCCGGCCGCCGGTGATCCTGATCGAGGCCGATGCACCGCCGCGGCCGATGAAGCCGGAACTGCCGCCGCTGTTCGATGACATTGAACGCCGCACCTTCCAGTTCTTCTGGGACACCACCAATGAAGTGAACGGCCTGACACCGGACCGCTATCCGTCACGCCCGTTCGCCAGCATCGCCTCGGTCGGCTTCGCGCTCACCGCCTATCCGATCGGCATCGAGAATGGCTGGGTCAGCCGCAACCAGGCGATCGACCGCACGCTGACGACGCTGAAATTCTTCCGTGACGTGCCGATGGGCCCGCAGCGCACCGGCAAGGCCGGCTACAAGGGCTTCTACTATCACTTCCTGGACATGCAGGAAGGCCGCCGTTACGACAGCTGGGTCGAACTGTCGTCGGTGGATACCGCGCTGCTGATGATGGGCGTGCTGTTCGCGCAGTCCTATTACGACGGCGATGATCCGCGCGAGAAGGAAATCCGGCAGATTGCCGATACCCTGTACAGGAAGATCGACTGGCCGTGGCTGCAGCAGCGCGCGCCGCTGATCTCGATGGGCTGGTTCCCCGAAAGCGGCTTCATCGACCACGACTGGATGGGCTACAACGAGGCGATGATGGTGTACATCCTTGCCCTCGGCTCGCCCACCCATCCGGTCAGCCCCGACGCATGGACGGTGTGGACCCGGACCTACGACAACGACTGGGGCGTCTACCAGGGCCAGGAATACCTGTCCTTCGGGCCACTGTTCGGCCACCAGTACAGCCATGTCTGGATCGATTTCCGCGATATCCAGGATGCCTACATGCGCGAGCGCGGCAGCACCTACTTCCTCAACAGCCGCTCGGCCGCGTTGGCCCAGCGCGAGTACGCCATCGCCAACCCGATGCAGTGGAAGGAGTACGGTGAGAACGTGTGGGGACTGACCGCCAGCGATGGTCCGCAGAACACCACCCAGGAATATCGCGGCGAGCAGCGCCAGTTCCGCCACTACTCCTCGCGCGGCGCCGGCCTGCGCGAGAACTTCGACGACGGCACCATCGCGCCGACCGCGGCGGTGGCCTCGATCGTGTTCGCCCCGGAGCAGGTCATTCCGGCCACGCTGGAGATGCACAAGCGCTTCGGCGATTACATCTATTCCAGCTACGGCTTCCTGGATTCGTTCAATCCCAGCTTCAGCTACGACATTCCGATCAAGACCGGGCGCCTGGTGCCGGATCGTGGCTGGGTCGCCAGCGACTACATCGCCATCGACCAGGGCCCGATCCTGACCATGATCGCCAATTACCGCAACGACTTCGTGTGGGAAGTCATGAAGAAGAACCCCTACATCCGCAAGGGGCTGGAGCGCGCCGGATTCAGCGGCGGCTGGCTGGCCCCCGAGGGCTCGTTCCAGCCGCTGGAACTGCAGAAGGACGAGAAGGCTGCATCGGCGCGCGCGGTCGGCATCGCAGAGTCACGCGCGGCCGCCGCACAGGAACAGAAGAACAATGCCAACCGCACCACAGGCCAGGGAAAGTAACGCTGTGCAGAACTGGCTCCATCGCATGCGCCGCTGGGCGCTGCCGGCCCTGGCCGCGCTGGTCGTGGCGGGCTGCGCCCGTACCGAACCGGGCACCACCACCGTGCGCTTCTGGGCGATGGGGCGCGAAGCGGAAGTGGTCAGCGAGCTGATCCACGAATTCGAGGCCGAGAATCCCGGCATCAAGGTGGATGTGCAGAACATCCCATGGACCGCGGCGCACGAGAAGTTGCTCACCGCGTTCGCCGCCGATGGCCTGCCCGATGTCTGCCAGCTGGGCAACACCTGGGTTCCCGAATTCGCCGAGCTCGATGCGCTGACGCCACTGCAACCGTTCGTGCAGCGCTCGGCGGTGGTCGACCCGAAGGATTACTTCCAGGGCATCTGGGACACCAACGTGATCCATGGCGAGCTGGTGGGCGTGCCGTGGTACGTCGATACCCGCCTGATCTATTACCGCAAGGATCTGCTGGCCAAGGCCGGTTACGACCACCCGCCACGGACCTGGCAGGAGTGGAACGAACAGATGGCGGCGATCAAGCGCATGCAGGGCCCGAACCGCTATGCCGTGCTGATGCCGATCAACGAGTTCGAGCAGCAGCTGTCGCTGGCGCTGCAGCAACCCGATCCGCTGCTGCGCGACGACGATACCCGTGGCAACTTCTCCAGCCCGGGCTTCCGCCGCACGCTGGGCTTCTACGCCAACATGTTCGAGCAGGGCTGGGCGCCGAAGATGTCCGAGACGCAGATCTCCAATGTCTGGGATGAATTCTTCCGCGGCTTCAACGTGTTCTACATCTCCGGCCCCTGGAACATCCGCGAGTTCAAGAAGCTGCAGCCGAAGGCGCTGGAAGGGCAGTGGGGCACCGCCGCGTTGCCGGGCCCGGATGGCCCCGGTGCGGGCATCGCCGGCGGTACCAGCCTGGTGATCTTCCGCAAATCGCAGCAGAAGCAAGCCTCCTGGAAGCTGATCGAGTTCCTGTCGCGCCCGGAAATCCAGGCCCGTTTCCATTCGATCATCGGTGATCTGCCGCCGCGTCGCAGTGCCTGGGATGCACCGTCCCTGGCCGGTGATCCGCTGGCGGCGGCGTTCCGCGACCAGCTGGAGCGGGTCAGGCCGACGCCCAAGGTGCTTGAGTGGGAGCGCATCGTGCAGGAAATGCGCATCGTCACCGAAAAGGTGGTGCGCGGCGGGATGCCCCAGGACGACGCCGTGGCCGAGCTGGACCAGCGCGTGGACAAGGTGCTGGCCAAGCGTCGCTGGATGCATGAACAACAACGCCTGCAGGAGCGCGCGCCTTCGCCGACGCGTTCAAGCAGCACCCTGGCCGATGGGAGCGCGCAATGAAACGAACTTCGCTGGCCGGATGGATCTTCGCAGGCCCATCGCTGATCGTGCTGGGGGTGTTCTTCGGCTTGCCGGTCGCCTCGGCGCTGGCGCTCAGTGTCACCGACTTCGACCTGTACGCATTGGCCGACAGCGGCAACCTGCGTTTCGTCGGCCTCGGCAACTACATCGACCTGCTGCAGACGCCGATGTTCTGGAAGTCGCTGTGGAACACCAGCTACTTCGTGCTGATCGGTGTGCCGCTGTCGATCGGTGTGTCACTGGGCGCGGCGATGCTGCTGAACGCGCCTGCCGCGCGTTTCAAGGCGCTGTTCCGCACCGCGCTGTTCGCGCCGGTGGTGACCACGCTGGTGGCGGTGGCGGTGATCTGGCGCTACCTGTTCCATACCAGCTACGGCCTGGTCAACTACGGCCTGGGCCATCTGGGCATCAGCCCGATCGACTGGCTGGGCGATCCGAACTGGGCGATGCCCACCATCATGCTGTTCGCGGTGTGGAAGAACTTCGGCTACAACATGGTGATTTTCCTGGCCGGCCTGCAGGCGATCCCGCATGATCTGTACGAAGCGGCGCGGATCGACGGCGCCTCGCGCTGGAAGCAGTTCCTGCACATCACCCTGCCGATGCTCGGCCCGGTGCTGCTCGTGGTCGGAGTGATCACCGTCTCCGGCTACTTCCAGCTGTTCGCCGAGCCTTACGTGATGACGCGTGGCGACCCGCTGCAGAGCACGGTCAGCGTGCTGTATTTCATGTTCGAGGAAGGCTTCAAGTGGTGGAACCTGGGACGCGCCTCCGCGGTGGCATTCCTGCTGTTCCTGATCATCCTGGCGGTGACCACCGTGATGCTGCGCTTTGGCCGCAGGAGGCAGTTGGTATGAGTCGTGAAATCGGCCAGTCGCGCTGGCATCCGTGGTGGATCAACGGCGCGTTGCTGGTGCTGGCCCTGGTCAGCCTGGCGCCGCTGCTGTGGATGGTCTCGGTCTCGTTCATGCCGCAGGGCGAGGCCAGCCATTTCCCGCCTCCGCTGTTGCCCTCGCAGGTGACCACCCACAACTACCACGAGCTGTTCGCGCGTACCGGCATGGGCGGCAATTTCGCCAACAGCCTGCTGGTGTCGCTGGCGATCACGCTGGGCTCGCTGCTGCTCAATACGATGGCCGGCTATGCGTTCGCCAAGCTGAATTTCGTTGGCCGTGAGCGCCTGTTCCAGGTGTTGATGGCGGCGCTGGTCATTCCCGCCCAGGTGGCGATGCTGCCGCTGTTCCTGCTGATGAAGCAGCTGGGGCTGGTCAACAGCTTCGGTGGCGTGATCGTGCCGGCGCTGGCGAGCGTGTTCGGCATCTTCCTGGTGCGGCAGTACGCGCGGTCGATCCCGGACGAACTGCTGGAGGCCGCGCGCATCGACGGGGCAGGGGAGCTGCGCATCTTCTTCCAGATCGTGCTGCCGATGCTCAAGCCGGTGCTGGTGACCCTGGCGATCTTCACCTTCATGGGCGCATGGAACGATTTCATGTGGCCGCTGATCGTGTTGACCGATCAGGAGCACTACACTTTGCCGGTGGCCCTGGCCACCCTCTCGCGCGAACACATCATGGACGTGGAAATGATGATGGCCGGCGCGGTGGTTACCGTGGTTCCGGTGCTGGCACTGTTCCTGGTGCTGCAGCGGTACTACATCCAAGGATTGTTGCTGGGGAGCGTGAAGGGATGAAGGGTGCGATCGCCGTTGGACTGGGCCTGTTGTGGACCTCCCTGGCGATCGCCGCCCCTCCGGCGCTGCCGGCGCCGAAGGTGCTGGACGACTTCGACGATGTCAGTGCCTGGAAGCTGGTGCTGTCCGACCAGGTCAGCGGTTCGCTGCGCCCGGTCAGCGGCGCGGGTGGCGGCCGTGCGCTGTGCCTGGATTACGACTTCCACAACGTGTCGGGCTACGTCGGCATCCGTCGCGCGCTGACGGTCGAGTATCCGGTCAACTACCGCTTCGGCTTCCAGCTGCGCGGTGATTCACCGGCCAATGATCTGCAGTTCAAGCTGATCGACGCCAGCGGTGACAACGTGTGGTGGGTCAACCGCCCCGGTTACAGTTTTCCCAGGTCGTGGACGCCGGTCGAGTACCGGCGTCGGCAGATCGACAAGGCGTGGGGGCCGTCGCCGGAGAAGGAAATGGCGCGCAGCGCCGCGGTCGAGTTCACGATCTACAGCAAGGTCGGCGGACGCGGCACGGTGTGCTTCGACAGACTGACCCTGCAGGGCCTGCCCGCACGGGACGAATCGCCGCTGCGGCCGGAGGTGATTGCCGACACCGCCACGGCGCTGCAGGACCGGATGGTGGACGGCAAGAGCGATACCTTCTGGATCAGCGGTGGGGTGAAGCAGCAGACCATCAGCCTGGACCTGCACAAGAGCCGCGAGATCGGCGGCGCGGTGATCGACTGGCTGCCGGACCTGCAGGCGACCCGCTACACCGTGCGCACGTCCGTGGACGGACGCGACTGGCGCACGGCACGCGAAGTGACCGCCGGTGGGGGTGGCCGTGACTGGCTGGCGCTGCCGGATACCGATGCACGCTATGTGCGCTTCGACCTGCAGGGAGGTCCGAACTGGCGCTATGGCATCCGTGACATCACGCTCAAGCCGCTGGACTTCGCATCCACGCCCAATGCATTCCTGTCGTCGGTTGCGGCTGACCTCCCACGCGGTGCGGTACCGCGCGCGTTCGTGGGCGAACAGCCGTACTGGACCCTGCTGGGTCTGGATGGCGGCCAGCAACAGGCGCTGATCAGCGAAGACGGTGCGCTGGAGCCTGCCAAGGGCAGCTTCAGCATCGAGCCGTTCGTCCGCCTGGATGGCAAGCTGATCGCCTGGAGTGATGTGGCCATCACCCAGTCGCTGCAGGATCGCTACCTGCCCATCGCCAATGTCGACTGGGTGCATGAGAAGGTGGGGCTGGCGGTCACCGGATTCGTGCAGGGCACGCCCGAGCGTGCGCAGCTGATCGGTCGCTACCGCCTGAGCAATCCGGACAAGGTGGCCCACGAGTACACGCTGGCGTTGGCCATCCGCCCCTGGCAGGTCAATCCGCCAACCCAGTTCCTCAACACCACCGGCGGCTTCAGCCGCATCGACAGCCTCGACGTCGGCGAGCAGCTGGTCCGCATCAATGGCGAGCCACGCATCTACCCGCTGCAGGTACCTGATGCGCGTTTTGCCACCTCTTTCGACGGCAAGCTCGATGCCATGCACCTCGCCTCGGGCAAGCTGCCGGCGACGACCACGGTGAAGGACAGCACTGGCATGGCGTCGGGCGCGCTGCTGTACACGATCACCCTGGAACCCGGGCAAAGTCGCGAAGTGGCGGTGGTACTGCCGCAGACCGGTGGCTGGGCGCCGCAGGCCGTGGACGTGGCAAAGGCGCAGCAGCAGGTTGCCGACATGTGGCGTGCCAAGCTCGGCGTGGTGTCGCTGCAGGTTCCGAAGGCGGGCCAGCCGATGGTCGACACGCTGCGCACCGCGGTAGCGCACATGCTGATCTCGCGCGTCGGGCCAAGCCTGCAGCCGGGCACGCGCTCGTATGCGCGCAGCTGGATCCGCGACGGCGCGATGATCTCCGAAGGGTTGCTGCGCATGGGCCGCAGCGACGCGGTGCGTGACTACCTCAACTGGTATGCGCCGTTCCAGTTCGAGAATGGCAAGGTGCCGTGCTGCGTCGACGCACGTGGCAGCGACCCGGTGCCGGAGAACGACAGCCATGGTGAGTTGATCTACAACATCGCCGAGTATGGCCGCTACACCGGCGACAGCACGTTCATGGAACTGATGTGGCCGCATGTGCAGGGGGCCTATCAGTACATGGAGCAGCTGCGTGCCAGCGAGCGCACCGAGGAGAACCGTGCACGCAACCCGGCCTTCTACGGGATGATGCCGGCCTCGATCAGCCACGAAGGTTACTCGGCCAAGCCGATGCATTCGTACTGGGACAACTTCTGGGCGCTGCGTGGCTACAAGGACGCTGCGCTGCTGGCGACGCAACTGGGAAAGGTGGAGGCGATGCAGATCGCCGAGTCACGCGACCAGTTCCGCGACGACCTGCAGGCATCGCTGCTGTCGGCCATGCAGCAGCACAACATCGATTACCTGCCGGGCTCGGCGGAGCTGGGCGATTTCGACGCGACATCGACGACCATCGCACTGGCGCCCGGGGGCGAGCAGGGCCGGCTGCCGCAGCAGGCCCTGGAAGCAACCTTCGAGCGTTACTGGAAGGAATTCGTCGCGCGTCGCGATGGCAAGCGCGAATGGAAGGACTACACGCCGTATGAGTGGCGCAACGTCGCCGCCTTCGTGCGCCTGGGCTGGCGCGACCGCGCCTGGCAGGCGACCGAGTTCTTCTTCAAGGACCGTGCCCCGCAGGCATGGAACCAATGGGCGGAAGTGGTCTCGCGGACACCGCGCAAGCCGTTCTTCGTCGGCGACCTGCCGCATGCATGGGTCGCGTCGGATTTCGTGCGCTCGGCGCTGGACATGTTCGCCTATAGCCGCGACATGGATGAGTCACTGGTGCTGGCCGGCGGCGTTCCAACAGCCTGGCTGCAGGGTGACGGCATTGCGGTGCAGGGCCTGCGTACGCCGCAGGGGCAGTTGAACTATCGGCTGCGGCGCAGTGACAAGCTGCTGGTGCTGGAGGTGCAGCCCGGCCTGGTGCCACCGGCTGGAGGCGTCGTGCTTCCGTGGCCCTATGCGGGCGAACCGGGTGACGCCACCATCAATGGCGCGCCGGGTGAATGGATCGACCGCGAACTGCATGTGCACGAACTGCCGGCCCGCGTCGAGATCGAAGTGCCGGCGGCGGTGCGTCGCTCCGAGCGCAAGGGACAGTAAGCATGGGTAGGAAGGCATGGCGTGCGCGCGCGGCAGCGTGCGCACTAAGCATGGCGATCGCGCTGGCGCTGCCTGCCGCGGCGGTGGCGGACGTGCCACGGGCGGACGATGGGGACGCAGCCGCCCGCTCGCCTGGCATGGGCATGGTCACCTTCAACCTGCACCACGACCGCGAGGACTGGCCCAGCCGGCGTCGTACCATCCTGGCAGAACTCAAGCGCCTGCAACCTGATGCGATCGCGCTGCAGGAAGTGATCCAGCGGCGCAACGTGCGCAACCAGGCGCAATGGCTCGCCAGCCAGCTGGGCTACCGATACGTGTTCGTGTCCACCGATCCGGTCGGCGCGCCCAAGCGCTACGGCAACGCACTGTTGACGCGACAGCCGATCCTCGCCCAGGGCGAGCACCTGCTGCTGCCGCTGGACGACTACCGCACCGTGGCGCACCTGCGCATCGAGGTGGAGGGCCGGCCAGTCAACCTCTATGCAACCCATCTCAATGAGCGCAGCGATGAAAGCGGCAAGCGCATCCGGCGGACGCAGGTGGAAGATCTGCTGCGCTTCATCGCCGCAACGTCGGATGGCGCGCCGGTGGTGATCGCAGGCGACTTCAACGCACTGGTCGATGCGGGTGACCTGAGCGAGCTGCGCAGCCACTATGGCGACAGCTATGGCAGCGTGCATGTGAACACCGACCTGGCGGCTGTCAGCACCCTCAACCGGCATTACTACCAGGCGCCCTCGCGGATCGATCACATCTTCTTCCAGCAGGATCAGCTGGTTGCACGGGAGGCCAGGCTTCTGTTCGACCAGCCGGATGAAAGCGGGCGCTGGGCTTCGGATCATTACGGCGTCTGGACGCGATTGCAGTTCGCGCCGAAACCCTGAAGAACGACCCAGCGGCCTATCCCCGGTCGGCACGATACAGCCCGATGCACAAACAGAAACGGCGGGGATCATCGATCCCCGCCGTTCTGCTGTCACCCGATCAACGAGCGGTCAGTTGGCCGGCGGCGTGCGCTTGGCGGCCTCGTCGTCCTCTTCGTCAGCCTTGGCTTCGGCCGCCTGGGCGGCAGCGTCGGCATTGCCATCAGCGACCGGGTCGAGAGTCGGCGTCACGACGGCATCGACGACCGGCGCAGGGGCGTCCACCGGCGGGGCTTCCACGGCCACCGGTGCGACCGGGGCTTCGGCAACCACGACAGGCTCGACGACCGGCTTCACTTCAACCACCGGGGCCGCCTCAACGGCCACCGGCGCGGTTTCAGGCACGGGCGCTGCCTCAACAGCCTCCGGCTTCGACTCCACGACGGGTGCAGGCTCGACCACGACCGGCTTCACGTCCACCACAGGGGCCGCTTCGGCCACTACCGGCGTTGCTTCGATCACCGGTGCGGCGTCCGCCGGCGGGGTTGCCGCCGCCACGGGCTGTGCGGGTGTCGCGGCGTCGATGGCGTCGAGCATGCTGGTCTGCACCGGCGATGGCGCCGGTTCTGCCTTGGCAGCGGTCTCGACCGGTGCCGGAGGCGCGGCGGTCACCGGCGCGGCGGCTTCAACCACGGCGCTGCTGACCACGGCGGCCGGTGCGGCGGCGACAGCGGCCGCAACGCGGGCCGGCTTCTCGCCTTCGACGATGGACGGCTCGACGTCATCATCGAAGTCGAACTCCGGCTGCGAGCGGGCGGGCTGCGTGGCTGCAACCGGTGCTGACCCGGCAGCGTGGTCGACACGCGGCTCGGCGCTGTCGGTGCTGTCGGCGTCATCGCCTTCGTCACCGTCATCCTGGTCTTCGCCCAGGGGATCGGTGCCGGCCGCATTCTCGGCGCCACCACGGCGGCGGCGGCGGCCACCACGACGACCACGACGACGGCGGGTCGCGCCTTCGCCGGCCTGCTCGCCCGTGGTGTCGGCAGGTGCCTCTTCGCCCGTCACGGCAGTGGCGTCACCTTCAACGGCGGTGACAGGCGCGACTTCGGCCGGCGCCGCGGTTTCGACCGGCGGCTGTGCGACCACCGGCGCGACCGGCGCCGTAGCCTCCCGCGCGGTCACCGCAGCAGCGGTGATGGCACCGGCCGCCACCGCAGCGGACGCCGTCGCCGTGTCGGTCTGGGCTTCTGCGGCACCACGCTGCGGCTTCTCGGCCGGCTTGTCGCCGTCCTGCTGCGGACGCGGCTGCTTCGGCTGCTTGAGCTTCGGCTGCTGCTGCGGGTTCTGGCCCTGCTGCTCGTTGCGCGGCTTGTTCTGCTGCTGCGGCTGCTGGCCGTCCTTCTGCTTGCCCTGCGGCTGGCCGTTGCCATTCGTGTTGCCATTGCCACCCTGACGGCCGTCCTTGCGCTGTTCGCCGCGATCCTTGCGGTTGCCGCCCTCCTTCTGCTGCTGCGCGTTGCCGTTGCCGCGATTGTCGTCGCGACGGTCCTTGCGGTCCTTGTTGCGATCCTTGTTGCGCTCCCTGCGGCCACCGTCCTGCTGCGGCTGGCGGGCGGCCGGCGGCGCCGGGGCGGGTGCCGGCTCACCACCGAACACGCGCTTGATCCAACCGATCACGCCACCGCCGGTCGACGGGGCGGCGGGCGCAGCCACCACCGGCGCGGGTGCCGCGGCAGCCGGCTCCACTTCCTCACGCACCGGGGCGGGGGAGGTGTGCTTGACCTGGGTCACCACCGGCGGCGGGATGTTCAGCTGGCCCTTGGTGAGGGCGTGCACAGGCAGCTTGCGCGGAGTGCCACGCTGGTAGCTCGGACGGCTGCTTTCCTCGCCCAGTTCGTTCTCACGCAGGCGGGTGACCGTGTAGTGCGGGGTGTGCAGCTGCTCGTCGGCGACGATCACGATCGGCGCTTCATGGCGCTGTTCGATTTCGCGCAGCGCGCTGCGCTTCTCGTTCAGCAGGTAATTGGCGATCTCCACCGGCGCCTGCACCAGCACCTGCCCGGTGTTCTCCTTCATCGCGTGCTCTTCGGCCACGCGGATGATCGACAGCGACAGCGACTCGACGCTGCGCATGCGGCCGTGGCCATCACAGCGCGGGCAGACGATCTGGCTCGATTCGCCCAGGCTCGGGCGCAGGCGCTGGCGGCTCATTTCCAGCAGGCCGAAGCGCGAGATGCGGCCGACCTGCACGCGTGCGCGGTCGTACTTCAGCGCGTTGGCCAGGCGGTTCTCGACCTCGCGCTGATGCTTGTTGGAGGACATGTCGATGAAGTCGATCACCACCAGGCCGCCCAGATCGCGCAGGCGCAGCTGGCGGGCCACTTCCTCGGCCGCTTCCAGATTGGTCTGGAAGGCGGTGTCCTCGATGTCGCTGCCCTTGGTCGCGCGCGAGGAGTTCACGTCGACGGCGGTCAGTGCTTCGGTCTGGTCGACCACGATCGAGCCGCCCGACGGCAGGCGCACGTTGCGCTCGTAGGCGCCTTCGATCTGCGATTCGATCTGGAAGCGGTTGAACAGCGGGATGTCGTCCTTGTAATGCTTGAGCTTGCGCAGGGTCTGCGGCATCACCTGCTGCATGAACTCCTTGGCGTGCTCGTACATCTCCTCGGTGTCCACCAGGATCTCGCCGATGTCGGCGCGCAGGTAGTCACGCAGGGCGCGCACGATCAGGCGCGATTCCTGGTAGATCAGGAACGGGGCCGGCTTGCTCAGCGCCGCCTCGGCGATCGCCCGCCAGACGCTGAGCAGGTAGTCCAGATCCCACTGCAGCTCTTCCGCATCGCGGCCGACGCCGGCGGTACGGATGATCACGCCCATGTCGTCGGGAATGTTCAGCTTGTCCAGTGCGTCCTTCAGGGCAGCCCGGTCTTCGCCCTCGATGCGGCGGGAGACGCCGCCGGCACTTGGCGAGTTCGGCATCAGCACCATGTAGCGGCCGGCCAGGGAGATGAACGTGGTCAGGGCGGCGCCCTTGTTGCCACGCTCTTCCTTGTCGACCTGGACCACCACTTCCTGGCCTTCCTTGAGCAGCTCGCGGATGCCGGCCTTGTTGTGGTCGACACCGGCCTGGAAGTAGTCGCGGGAGATTTCCTTCAGCGGCAGGAAGCCATGGCGGCCACCGCCATATTCGACGAAGGCGGCTTCCAGCGAGGGCTCGATGCGGAAGATCCGGCCCTTGTAGATGTTGGACTTCTTCTGTTCCTTCGACGGCTGCTCGATGTCGATGTCATACAACGACTGGCCATCCACGATGGCAACACGCAGCTCTTCAGCCTGCGTGGCGTTGATCAGCATTCGCTTCATTGTTGCGTTCCTCGCAAGCGGCTACCGCGCGGAACGCCATGGGGTTTCGCCTCTGGATACGGCTCGCCCCCCATTCGCGCAAGCGCGGGGAGGGGGGCTTGGGTTTCCAGCGCTACGACACCACGGCAGGCCGCGGGAGCGCTTCACTCATATGGTTTTTGGGGTGTTGCAGGGCCGCAGGCAGCTGTCAGCCAGGCTGGAGCGCCACGCGGGACATGTTCAGCACGGTTGCGTGTCAGGCATCCGGCGATGGCCGGGAAGGCCGGTGAGCCGCTAACATGGCCGCCCCGCGGGCGGTGGTCGCGCACTGTGCCGGATTCGTCGGAAGCTGGGCTTCTGGCCCTGAGTAACTTCCAACGAAATCAATCCCTTATCTCGCCCCCCCGAGTGTAACAGAATAAACAGCCTGATGACCGCCCAAGACCCCACCAAGCCAGCTGGCGACAAGCCATCCGTGCGCATGATCACCGTTCCCGCCGACCGCGCCGGCCAGCGCCTGGATAATTTCCTGCTCGGCCAGCTGAAAGGGGCCCCGCGCAGCCTGGTCTACAAGCTGGTGCGCAGCGGTCAGGTGCGGGTCAATGGCGGCCGCGCCAAGGCCGAGCGCAAGCTGGAGGCGGGCGACGAGGTGCGGGTGCCGCCGGTTCGTCTCACCGAGGAGGGAGACAAGGCTGGCCCTCCCGAGTCGTTCATGCGCCGTCTGGAACAGGCCATCGTCTTCGAGGACGCACGGCTGCTGGCGCTGAACAAACCCTCGGGCGTGGCCAGTCATGGCGGCAGCGGGATCAGCTTCGGCGCCATCGAGACCCTGCGCGCCCTGCGCCCGGGCCAGACGCTGGAACTGGTGCACCGTCTCGACCGCGATACGTCGGGCCTGCTGGTGGTGGCCAAGAAGCGCTCGGCGCTGAGCGAGCTGCAGGCGCTGCTGCGTGAAGACCATGGCGCCGGCATCCGCAAGCGTTACCTGACCCTGCTGACCGGGCGCATGCCCGACGGGGTGATGACGGTGGACGCGCCGCTGCACGTGGGCCTGCGCCAAGGCGGTGAGCGACATGTCCAGGTCAATGCGATCGGCAAGGAATCGATCAGTCATTTCCGCGTGCTGGAGCGGCGTGGGGGCCATTCCTATTGCGAGGTGCGCATCGAGACCGGCCGGACCCATCAGATCCGGGTGCACGCCCAGCATCTGGGGCATGCGGTGGCCGGTGACGACAAGTACGGCGATCCTGCGGTGAACAAGCGGCTTCGTGAGCAGATCGGCCTGAAGCGGTTGTTCCTGCACGCGGCCTCGCTGGAGTTCGCGCTGGACGACGGCAAGACCCCCTACGTGCTGAACGCTCCGCTGGCGGATGAGTTGGTCGAGGCGCTGGACCGCCTGCGCTGACGGCGGTTCGGCGGCGCCGGGCGCTTGGTCGGCACCGTCGCTTCCCTGCGATGAGTGGGCTTGTCACTTTCTTTGCTCGTGCAAAGAAAGTAGCCAAAGAAACACGCCGCCATCCGCGCCGGCGCTGCGCTCCTCGGCTCGCTACAAGGCGGACCTGACAGCCGCAGCGTAGACCCATACCCGCACGCAGCCCTTGTAGAGTCGAGCCACGCTCGACTGACGCGCGCAGCGCGGGCTTCGCTTTTTCATTCTTTCATCGCGCGGCTGGCACGCGCCTATAGCCTGTCAGAGCCTGGTCCAACCCCGGGATCTCGCTCCGCCAGCCGCGAGTGGGCTCAGCCCGTTGGTCGCAACCCGCTCACCACTTGAACAGCACCAGGCTGACCGCCAGCGTTCCCATGCCTGCAACCAGGCCGTACACCGTTTCGTGACCCTTGGCGTAGCGCTTGGCCGCCGGCAGCAGTTCATCCAGGGCCAGGAACACCATCACGCCGGCGATCAGGCCGAACACCCAGCCGAACGTGGCGTGCGACAGCGATCCGGACAGCAGCCAGTAGCCCAGCATGGCCCCCACCGGCTCGGCCAGGCCCGACAGCAGGCTGGCGCCGAACGCATAGAACTTGTTCTGGGTGGCGAAGTACACCGGCACCGCGATTGCGATGCCCTCGGGAATGTTGTGGATGGCGATGGCGAAGGCCAGCGGCATGCCCACCGACGGGCTTTCCAGCGTAGCGAAGAAGGTCGCCAGCCCTTCCGGGAAATTGTGTGCGGTGATCGCCACCGAGGTCAGCAGCGCGACCCGCTTCAGGTACTCGCGGCTGTTCTCGCGGAACGCAGGGTCCTGCTTGTCCAGGCTGTCATGCGGATTGGGAATGAAGTGATCGATCAGCACGATAACGATCACACCGGCCAGGAACGCCAGCGTGCCGTAGGTGAAGCCGGTGCGCTCGCCATAGGCCAGGGCGAACGACGCAATGGACTTGTTGAGGATCTCCGACAGCGACACGTAGACCATCGCGCCGCCGGCGAAGGCCAGGCCGAACGCCAGCAGGCGCGGATTGGGGCGGCGCGAGAACAGCACCAGCAGGCTGCCGATGGCGGTCGCCAGGCCGGCCGCGAGGGTGACCGCCAGCGCGATCCAGATGTTTTCGGGGGGGATCTGCAGCATGTACCGACGCGGTCCTGGTCAACAGACAACCGCCCCGGGCACTGCCGGGGCGGCAAGGGCGAGGCGGGCGTCGGCTGGCCTCGTCATGGTGTGCGGTCAGCCGCCGCGGCGCAGGCGCTCTTCCACCGCGAAACACTGGTCCGGCTTCGGCTGCGGCGGGTTGAAGCTGACCGGCACCTGGATGGTGGCGGGCACGGCCTGGCCATTGCGGGTGGCGGCCTTGAACTGCCAGCCCTGCACGGCATTCCTGGCCAGCTCATCCAACTGCGGGTTGCCCGCGCCGCTCAGCAGGGTCACTTCGCTGGGCTTGCCATCGGTGCCGATGGTCACCTTGAAGGTGCTGGTGCCACCCGTACCGGTACAGGCCAGCTCGAGCGGGTACTGCGGTGGCGGCGTCTTCACCGCAGCCACCTCGGTCGGCGGCGGCACGGGCGGCGACGGCTCGGAGGCGCCACAGCCGGCGAGGCCGGTCACAGCGATCAGGGACAGGCTCAGCACTCGCACATTCATGGCAGTTGCTCCGTGAGGGCCGATGTCTTGGCCGCGCAGATGAAGTCGTTCTCGCTCAGGCCGCCGACGTCGTGGGTCGAATAGCGCACCACGGCGCGGTCGTAGTGCACGCCCAGGTCCGGGTGGTGATCCTCGTGGTGGGCGATCCAGGCCAGTGCATTCACAAAGGCCATGGTGGCGTAGTAGTCCTTGAAGCGGAAGGTGCGCAGCAGCGCCTGGCCGCCCTCGGCCAGTTCCCAGCCGGGAATCTGCGGCAGCAGCTCGGCCAGGCGGGCCTCGCCCAGCTTGTGGTCGCTGCCTTTGCGCGGCACGCAACGGGCCTGGGCCAGTGGAATCAGGTCGGCCATGGGAATCTCCACCTCGTGTTGACTGAACAATGCGCCGGACGGTGTATAAACCGAATGAGCGGCTGACACTTACTTGGCTAGAATAGCCTGATGATCCAGATCTCCGACACTGCCCAGACCCATTTCCGCAAGCTGATCGAACGCGAGGGCGCGCCCGGCATGGGCGTACGCCTGAGCGCGGTCGATCCCGGCACTCCGCGTGCCGATGCGCGGCTGGAATTCGCCGAACCCTCGGACCTGCACGGCGACGAGTGGGCCGTGGACTGCGACGGGTTCACCCTGTATGTCGACGCCGGCAGCGTCGGCTGGCTCGATGGCGCGGAGATCGACATCGTGGCCGGCGCGGCAGGTGCCCAGCAGTTGACCATCAAGGCGCCGCGCATCAAGGGCGAAGCGCCCGGGGATGCCGCTTCGCTGGTCGAGCGTGTGCACTGGGTGGTGGAGAATGAAATCAATCCACAGCTCGCCTCCCATGGCGGCAAGGTCGCAGTGCAGGAAGTCTCGGCCGAGGGCGTGGTGCTGCTGCGTTTCGGTGGTGGCTGCCAGGGCTGTGGCATGGCCGATGTGACCCTCAAGCAGGGCATCGAAAAGACCTTGATGGGCCGGGTGCCCGGCGTGACCGCAGTGCGCGACGCGACCGACCACGACAGCGGCCACGCACCGTACATCCCGCGCGGCAACGCCGCCTGATCGCCGACGCGTGCCTCTGCCCAGAGCCGAGCAACTCATCGACCTGCTGCTGGCGCGCCAGCAGCAACCGATCATCCTGGAGAAGAACACGCGCCTGCCTTATGGCTGGGCGCTGTGGCTGCGCTCGCTGAGCCCGTTGCCACGCCCGTTCCATGCCCGCGAGATGATCGCGGTGCTGCTGCCCAGGCCTCTGCCGGGACGCCCCGGGACGCTGCCGGCGCTGCCCCGCTGGCAGGCGCTGCGGCGCCTGTTGTGGCAGGACTGGGAGCCGGCGCCGCGTGACCAGCGCTGGATGCGCTGGACGTCGGCCGTCGCCAGTGCATTGCTGCACCTGCTGTTCTTCCTGCTGCTGCTGTGGGTGGCGGTGATCCGCACCTCGGTGCCCGCCGAGCAGGGATCCGACGGTGAGCGCGTGCAGATCGAGTTTGTCGGCCGCGCCAGCCAGGAGGGCGGAGGCGACCAGCCCGGCGCCGAATCGGCTGCAGCAGCTGCAGCCGGCCGCACGGCTGCAGGAGACGCGGCAGGATCGGCAACTGCGCCGCAGCCGCGACCGGTCGCGGCGCGCCCGCAGCCATCCCCTGCTGCGGCCCCCGCTGCCGCCAGTACGCCTCCGCAAGCCATGCCGACCGAGCCGGCCCCACCGGCCACGCCGCCGCCTTCGCCGGTCCAGGCGACCGACGTGGCGCAGGCCACGACCGATTTCGTGGTGCCGCCGGTCAGCCTGCCGCGCACCGAAGTGAGCATCGTGCCGCGCGACACAACGCCCAGCGTACGCGAGCGCAGCGTGCAGCCGCTGGAGGCGCCGCCCACACCGCAAGCGCTGCGCACACCGGATGTGCAGGTGAGGGTGCCGCAGATCCGCCAGCCGCAGGTGCAGGAACGTGAGGTGGCCATCGTGGAGACACCCGTCGTGGCTCCGGCGGTGCGCGCAGCGGAAGTACCGATCCGCGTTCCGCAGCAGGATGTGCAGGTGCGCGAACGCGAAGTGCAGGCGGTTGTCGATCCGCAGGTGCGGATGGCGCCGATCGCAGGCCGTGAGCCTGCAGTACGGGCGCCCGCGGGCCGCGACGTGCAGGTGCGCGAACGTGAGGTGGCGTCTGCACCGGTCGCTTCGCCTGCGCCTTCCAGTGGCAGTGCCGCAACCTCCGCCCCCGCAGCCCAGGGCAGCGCGGCTGCGGTGAGCAGTCCCGCGGCGCGCCCATCAGCCGCCGCCACGACACCGGTACAGGCCGGTGCCCGCCCGACGCCGACCCCGGGCAACTGGGCTACGCCGGCCCGGGGCGACGACTGGGGGGCCTCGGATCGCACTCGTGATGGCGCCCGCAGCGGCGCCGCGCAGGCGAGCAGCGCGGGCCGGGGCAACGGCCTGTTCAACGCCGACGGCAGCGTGCGTGTACCGGGGCAGGACGGCCCCGGCAATGCGGAGCGTGGCGCTCCCGGGGGGGACAACGACGGCTGGAGCAAGGAACGCATCGCCCAGTCGGGGACATGGCTGAAGCGACCGCCCTACGACTACACGCCCACCTCGTTCGACAAATACTGGGTGCCGCAGGAGTCGCTGCTGGCCGAGTGGGTGCGCAAGGGCGTCAAGGCGATGGAGATTCCGCTTCCCGGCACCAGCACCCGGATTTCCTGCGTCATCTCCATTCTGCAGGCGGGTGGCGGCTGCGGCCTGACCGACCCGAACATGCAGGACCAGCCGGCCGTGGCCCGGCCGCCGCCGGATATCCCGTTCAAGAAGGAACTGCAGGAAGACAATGGGAGCCGCTAGCGGCTCCCATTGTCCACGCATGTTTCCTTATCCCCGCGCCGTTGGCGCGCCCCCTTTGAACAACAAGGGGGCTCTTCGCCGGAACCATTGCGGGCGGCCGGCCTTCGTCGGCGTCGCCCCTTTACTCGCTCTGTGACAGGAACACCCAGAACGGCACGTCGCGGCCGACCCAATCCCGGCTGGCTTCGTCCAGCACGTCGAGCAGGGTGTCGAAATCCTTGGCTGCGCCAGCGCGCAGCGCGTCGACATCCGCCAGGAACAGCGCATAACCGCTGGCCGGCAGCCACTGCAGGTCGCGAAGATTGTCCGACAGGGCATCCCAGTTGCCGCCGAAACCGGCCGGGAAGTCCAGCTGCGCGGACAGCCGCGCCAGCAGGGTGCGCTTGTCGGTCACGCCCTCCAGATCGATGCGGATCACCTTCAGGCCGGCATCGCGCATGGCCGCGGCAAGCGCGCCGATGTCCGCGCTGTCGATGGCATACACGCCGGCGTTGTTGATGTCGTGCAGGCCGAGGCCGAAATCATCGTGGCTCATCGAGCGTCTCCGGGGGATGGAACGGTGAAGCTGCGGAATGAGCCGTAATGGTCATCGGTGTAGTACCACGCCTCTGCTGGATCGCCGCCCGTGACGATGCGGCGTGCCCCCCGGTTGCCCGCACCGGGGGTGTCGACCGTGTACTCGCGGTAGTAGCCACGCGGCCGCTGCGGCAGGCGCTGCTCGCGGTTGCCGAAGGTGCTGCCATCCTGGCGGTGCGGGAAGGGCCCGCCCCGCTGGATCAGGGTGATGGTCTGGCGTGCTTCGGCGGGAAGGAAGGCGGGCAGGCCGCTGCGTGCGCCATCGCCGTGTGCCGGGGTCGGGGCACTCCGGGCCGGAGCGCCCTGCAGGTCCGGCGCGAACTGCGGTGCCGGCGGCCGCTGCATGACGTGGTTGACGACCAGGCCGAGCAGCAGCAGGGCGATGGCAGTGATCAGCAGCCGGGGGTTGCGCATGGGCACGAACGGGTGAGGGTGGTGCATGCACTGTAGCGCCTGTGCGCTGCACGCTGCATGAGGAACCGCCGCGTCACCGCTGCGTAACAATTGCCGGCATGCTCACCGGCAGGACGCAATTTCCTTTACATCCCCCTTGGTAATCTAGTGGTCTGTCCCCATCATTCACCGCGCTACACCCGACACCGTCGGGTGCCCTCGCAATCAGGAGATGCATCATGGCCTATACCCTGCCCAAGCTGTCCTACGCCTACGACGCGCTGGAGCCGCATATCGACGCGGCGACGATGGAGATCCATCACACCAAGCATCACCAGACCTACATCAACAACGTCAACGCGGCGCTGGAAGGTACCGAGTACGCTGACCTGCCGGTGGAAGAGCTGGTGAAGAAGCTGAAGTCGCTGCCGGAGAACCTGCAGGGCCCGGTGCGCAACAACGGCGGTGGCCATGCCAACCACTCGCTGTTCTGGACGGTGATGGCGCCGAACGCGGGCGGCAACCCGGTGGGCGACGTGGCCAAGGCCATCGACAAGGACCTGGGCGGTTTCGACAAGTTCAAGGACGCCTTCACCAAGGCGGCGCTGACCCGCTTCGGCAGCGGCTGGGCATGGTTGAGCGTCACCCCCGACAAGAAGGTCGTGGTGGAAAGCACCGGCAACCAGGACAGCCCGCTGATGGAAGGCAACACGCCCATCCTCGGTCTGGACGTGTGGGAGCACGCGTACTACCTGAAGTACCAGAACCGTCGTCCGGAATACATCGGCGCGTTCTTCAACGTCATCGACTGGAACGAAGTCGAGCGCCGTTACCAGGACGCGATCGCCTGAAGGCGGTGACGGGATGACATGAGAAGGCCGGGGGAGACCCCGGCCTTTTTGTTTGCCAGCTTCTGGACGTCGGGCGGGACCTGGTGGGCCGAGGGCGGGCCTATTCCGCGGTGGCCGTATCGCCCTGCAGGCGCAGGGTGGCCATCATCCCCAGGCGAAGTCCAGGCAGCTCGCCGTCGGCCGGCAGCAGGATGGGCTGCTGGCGGATGCCACCGAAATGCTTGACCTGGAACAGCACATCCAGACCGTGACCGCTGGCGCCGCCAGCACCGGAGGCTGACGCTTCCGCCCGGCCGCCCGGGCTGCGCCGGGCCGGCTGGAAGCCCGGCGTAGCGCGCACCAGTTCCACCGTGCCGGCGGAAAAATCGCCTGCGATCACACTGGGCAGGCCTTCGGCGGTCGCGCTGATCCAGGCCATGAGATCGCTGGTCTGGTGCTGGCGGGCCGCCGCTTCATCCGGCTCCGGGCGCAGGCGGGTCACGTAGACATTGACCAGGGCCTCGCCCAGCCGCAGCCGCATCATGCCCGCCGCGCTGAACGTACCGGGCGGGTGCAGCAGGGTCACGCCATCCTCGCTGACCGGCAGCCGCGTCAGCATCGCATTGCCGTGCCGCAGCGGCTGGCTGGGCGGGTCGGCCGTGACGAAGTCGCAGCTGTAGCGCAGCCGGTTGGCCAGCCAGCAGGCCGGGTTGCGCCCCTGCTGCTGCCGTACCTGCTGCACCGAGATGACGTCCGGCTGCAGCTCGGTCAACAGCTGCGCCACCTGTTCGCGGCGTTGCTTCCATTGCGCATCGTCCCGCCCGGGCAGTTCCAGGGCCGCCACGGTCAGCTGCCGGGCCTGCGCGTCGAGGGTCGCGGTGTCCGCGGCCTGCGGCCGCGCCGGTGCCGGCAATGCAAGCAGCAACAGGCAGCAGCCGAGCAGGGGGCGGACGAGGACGAGGGCGCGCATAACGATAAGTTTACGCTTTTGTCGTGCAGGTGCCGTGACTTCCGGCAGGGCACCGGTACCGCCTGCCATGGATCGGCGGCGCTGTCATGCAGCCCCGCAGCGTGCTTCCAGCCCGCAGGTTCCGGTAACCTTGCGGCTTTCGCTTTGCAGGAATGCCTTACAGGATGAGCCACGACGCAGTCGCCCCCATCGCCGGCCAGGGAAAGATGCCGCGCCAGATCCCGTACATCATCGGCAATGAGGCCTGCGAACGGTTCAGCTTCTACGGGATGCGCAACATCCTGGTGCAGTTCCTGATCACCTCGCTGCTGCTGCAGGAAATCACTGCGGAAGGCCGTGCCGGTGAAGCCAAGGACATCATGCACAGCTTCATGATCGGCGTGTACTTCTTCCCGCTGCTGGGCGGCTGGCTGGCCGACAGGTTCTTCGGCAAGTACCACACGATCCTCTGGTTCAGCCTGGTCTACTGCGCCGGCCACCTGTGCCTGGCGCTGTTCGAGAACAGCCGCCAGGGCTTCTTCCTCGGCCTGGGCCTGATCGCGCTGGGTGCCGGTGGCATCAAGCCGCTGGTGGCCTCGTTCATGGGTGACCAGTTCGACCAGAGCAACAAGCACCTGGCCAAGCTGGTGTTCGATGCCTTCTACTGGATCATCAACTTCGGCTCGCTGTTTGCGTCGCTGCTGATTCCGCTGGTGCTGAAGAACTGGGGCCCGCAGTGGGCGTTCGGCATTCCGGGCATCCTGATGTTCGTGGCGACCTTCGTGTTCTGGCTTGGCCGCAAGCGCTACGTACTGGTGCCGCTGCCGCCGAAGGACCCGCATTCGTTCGCCAACGTGGCGCGCACGGCGCTGACCGCGCGGGTGGCGGGCCAGGGCCGTCCGGGCCTGGCGATCGCCGTGGCCGGCCTGGTGCTGGCGGTGGCATCGTTCGGCCTGGTCGGCTCGTTGGGCATCGTGATCTGCCTGTGCCTTGCGCTGGTGGCGATTCTGGCTGGTGTCGGTGGCGGCACCTGGCTGCAGCTGGACCGCGCCCGCGCGCACCATCCGGCCGAAGCCGTGGAGGGCGTGCGTTCGGTGCTGCGCGTGCTGGTGATCTTCGCGTTGACCACGCCGTTCTTCTCGCTGTTCGACCAGAAGGCCTCGACCTGGGTGCTACAGGGACAGCAGATGCAGATGCCGAGCTGGTTCACCGCCTCCCAGATGCAGGCGCTGAACCCGCTGCTGGTGATGATCCTCATCCCGTTCAACAACCTGGTGCTGTACCCGGCCCTGCGCCGCTTCGGCTTCGAGCCGACCGCGCTGCGCCGGATGACCGCCGGCATCGCCTTCAGCGGCCTGGCCTGGATCGTCGTCGGCAGCATCCAGGTGGTGATGGATGGCGGCAATGCCATGTCGATCTTCTGGCAGATCCTGCCGTACGCGCTGCTGACCTTCGGTGAGGTCCTGGTGTCCGCGACCGGCCTGGAGTTCGCCTACAGCCAGGCGCCCCAGGCGATGAAGGGGGTGGTGATGAGCTTCTGGAACCTGACCACCACCATCGGCAACCTGTGGGTGCTGCTGTCCAATGCGGCCGTACGCAACGAAACGGTGACCCACCAGATCGCCGGCACCGGCTTGAGCGAGGCGGCGTTCCTGATGTTCTTCTTCGCCGGCTTCGCCTTCATCGCGGCGTTGGCCTTCGGTTGGTACGCGAAACGCTATCGTATGGTCGACAACTACCGCGCTGCCTGAGCCTGACATGACCCCCGTCAATCTGCTGTTGATCGCCATCACCGCCATCCTGTCATGGAGGGCGTTCAACCACGGCGCGCTGGCCGACCGCCTGATCCTGTGGCCACCGGCCATCGACCGCCACCGCCAGTACGACCGGCTGGTGACCTATGGATTCATCCACGCGGACTGGTCGCACCTGATCTTCAACATGATCACCCTGTTCTTCTTCGGGGGATTCATCGAGAGCGTGATGGTGCAGCTGACCGGCAGCTACCTGACCTATCCGGCGTTCTACATCGGCGCGCTGGTGGTCTCGATCCTGCCGAGCTACCTGAAGAACCAGAAGAATCCGAACTACCTCAGCCTGGGGGCTTCGGGTGCGGTGTCGGCGGTGCTGTTCGCCTTCATCCTGATCAAGCCGTGGTCGATCATCCTGGTGTTCTTCATCCCCGCACCGGCCATCGTGTACGCCGCGTTCTATGTCGGCTACAGCATCTGGATGGACAAGCGCGGCGGCGACCGCATCAACCACAGCGCGCACCTGGCCGGCGCGGCATTCGGCGTGATCTTCATGCTGGCCATGCAGCCGAGCATCTTCACCCACTTCCTGCGCGAACTGTCCAACCCGACCTTCCGCCTGGGCGGCGGTTGAGGGCCTGGGGTCGGATCCGCTGGATCCGACCCCGGGGCAGGGCCCCCGCTCGTGGTCAGGCCCGGGTCTGCTGGCCGTAGGTGTCCAGCAGGCGGGCGAAGACTTCCTCGCCGATACGCTGGAAGGCCTGCTCGTCGGTCTGGCCTTCCACGGCGAGCTGGAGCAGGCCCTCCAGCAGGGCGCGGTCGGTATCGGAATGGGAATCGCTGGGGTGCATCGGGGGCCTCCACGGCAGTCGCACGGTCTACGGTCGCAAGGGCCGTGCCAGCGTGGCCGGACCCCTCCGCAGGCGATAGCGGCCGCGGGCGCTCCAGCTTTAGGGTCGCAAACTGACGTGGAGGGCCTGGACTTGCCCCTGTTCAGGCTTCACGCGATCATGGCGCCCGGCTGCGCACCATCCACGCAGTCGCCGCAGGAGACAGTCCCATGGCTTCGGTCACGCCCCCCGGTCTGGCCTACGAGGTCGATCACGACCAGGCCAACCATCGCTTCACTGCCCGTGTGCGTGGACAGGTGGCGGTGCTCGATTACCAGATCAAGCGCAGACGCATGGTCATCACCCACACCGAGGTGCCCGAGCCGATCGCCGGCCGGGGCATCGCCGGCGAGTTGACCCGGGTGGCGCTGCGGTTCGCGCGGGAGCAGAAGTACAAGGTCGTGCCGGCGTGTGCCTAC
Source organism: Stenotrophomonas sp. YJH_SMC_36 (assembly GCF_059369935.1). Lineage (NCBI taxonomy): Bacteria > Pseudomonadati > Pseudomonadota > Gammaproteobacteria > Lysobacterales > Lysobacteraceae > Stenotrophomonas > Stenotrophomonas sp. YJH_SMC_36. Next base: position 124,113 of record NZ_JCAFTD010000006.1, read on the forward strand.
GCCGAGGCATTCCTGCAGCGGCATGAGGAGTATCACGACCTTCTGGCGGGATGACGCCAGCGGGCTACGCTTAAGCCAGGGCGGGCGATGATGGATGAACATGAACAGGGGATCCCGATGAAGATTGGAAACAACCGGCTGCTGCGCGGAAGCGTGCTGGCCGGTGTGGCAGGCGTGCTGTTGCTGGCGGGCTGCCAGCGTGAAGCCGAAACCCCGGCACCGGTGGCCGACGCGGCGCCGGCGGTCGATGCCTCCGCCACGGGCGAGGCGCCCGCTGCGGAAGCACCGCTCGACCTGCGCGACGTGATCGAGAACAACGAACGCGAGGTAGTGGGCATCAGCTATCCGGCAGGCATCGACCGTTATCCGGGCCTGGCGCGTGCGCTCCAGGACTACGCCACCACGGCCCGCAGCGAGCTGCAGCAGGCGCTCGATGGGCTGGGCAACGACAAGCCGACCATGCCCTACGAACTCTCGCTGAGCTTCGAGAAGGTGCTGGAGACGCCGCAGCTGGTGGTGGTGAGTGCCGATGGCAGCCGTTACACCGGCGGCGCCCACGGCGAACCCCTGGTGGCACGTTTCGTCTGGCTGCCGGAGCAACAGCAGATGCTCAGCGCCGACAAGCTGGTGACCGACAGCAAGGGCTGGAAGGCGATCAGCGATTTCGTCGCGGACCAGCTGCGCGAGCGCGTGGCGACACGCCTCAGCGGCGAGGACATGGAGCCGGCCGAGCTGCAGGAGTCGCTGCGCAATGCATCGCGCATGATCGCCGATGGCACCGGCCCGCAGCCCGACAATTTCAGCCAGTTCCAGCCGCTGACCGACGACAAGGGGCAGATCACCGCGCTGCGCTTTGTTTTCCCGCCCTACCAGGTGGGTCCATACTCGGATGGAACGCAGACCGCCGATGTGCCGGCGGCGGTGCTGTTGCCGCACGTGGCCAAGGATTACGTGGAGCTGTTCGCACGCGGTTGAGCGCAGACGAGGAGGGGGCGTGGATACAGGGTTGCAGGAGCGGGTCAGCGGCCTGCTCCACGAAGCCGGGGTCCGCATTGGCGGCTCCCGGCCACAGGACATCCAGGTACATGATCCGAGGTTCTTCGCACGGGTCATGGCGCACGGTTCGCTCGGCCTGGGCGAGAGCTACATGGATGGTTGGTGGGACGCCAACGTCCTGGACGAATTCCTGGTCCACCTCATGCAGGCGCATCTGGACGAACGGGTGCACGGCTGGCGGGAAGTGGCCGACGCGCTGAAGGCGCGCCTGTTCAACCTGCAGGCCGGGCAGGGAAGCTACGAAGTCGGCCGTCGCCACTACGATCTGGGCAACGATCTGTACCAGGCGATGCTGGGTCGGCGCCTGGTGTACAGCTGTGGCTACTGGCGGCAGGCCGATGACCTAGACGCTGCGCAGGAAGCCAAGCTGGACCTGGTCTGCCGCAAGCTGGGATTGCGCCCGGGCCAGCGGGTGCTGGATATCGGCTGCGGTTGGGGTGAGGCCCTGAAGTTCGCTGCCGAACGCTATGGAGTCAGCGGGGTCGGTGTAACGATCTCGCAGGAGCAGGCGGAATTCGCGCGCGAGCTGTGCGCCGGTCTGCCGATCGAGATCCGCCTGCAGGACTACTGCGCGCTGGACGAACCCTTCGATGCGATCTTCTCGATCGGCATGTTCGAGCACGTCGGTGACAAGAACTACCGCAGTTTCTTCGAGGTGGCGCGGCGCTGCCTGTCGCCACGTGGCCTGCTGCTGCTGCACAGCATCGGGACCAACGTGTCGCGGCATCGTACCGATCCGTGGATCGCGCGCTACATCTTTCCCAACTCGATGCTGCCCTCGGCGGCGCAGATCAGCAGGGCGTTCGAGGGGCGGTTCGTGTTGGAGGACTGGCACAATTTCGGCACCGACTACGACCTGACCCTGCAGGCGTGGCGGCGCAACGTGGAAGCGGCGTGGCCCCGGCTGGATGCGCGCTATGACGAGCATTTCCGGCGGATGTGGCGCTTCTATCTGGCCGGTTCGATGGCGACCTTCCGTTGCCGGCACGCGCAGTTGTGGCAGCTGGTGCTTTCGCCGGAAGGCGTGCCGGGAGGCTATGTGGCGCCGCGATGAAGCCAGAGCGGGGGCAGATCCCTTTCGCAGAAAAGGGCTCTGACCCCAATCACAACGAAAAAACCGCCCGGTCTCCCGGGCGGTTTTCGTTTCACGCTATCGCACCGGCGATCAGTTGCCGGTGCCGGTCAGGCCACGCTTCTCCAGCAGCGGTTCGATCTGCGGCTCGTGGCCGGCGAAATCGCGGAACAGCTGCATCGCGTCGACGCTGCCGCCACGCGACAGCAAGGTGGCGCGGAAGTGGTCGCCGTTCTTGCGGCTCAGGCCACCGTTCTCGCGGAACCACTTCTGGGTGTTGGCGTCCAGCACTTCCGACCAGATGTAGGCGTAGTAGCCGGCCGAGTAGCCGCCCATGATGTGGCTGAAGTACGGGGTCTTGTAACGCGGCGGAACCGGTGCGTAGTAGATGCCGTCCTTCTCCAGCGCGGCGCGCTCGAAGGCCATCACGTCCTTGGCGGCCGGCACCTGGTCCGGGCCGATCTGGTGCCAGCGCTGGTCCAGCATGGCCGCACCCAGGTACTCGGTGGTGGCAAAGCCCTGGTTGAACTTGGCCGCGGCGATCACCTTGTCCAGCAGTGCCTGCGGCATCGCCGTGCCGTTCTGGTAGTGCTTGGCGTAGTTCTTCAGGATGGCGCTGTCATCGGCCCACATCTCGTTGACCTGCGAGGGGAACTCGACGAAGTCACGCGGCACCGAGGTGCCCGAGAAGTACGGGTACTTCACGTTCGAGAACATGCCGTGCAGGGCGTGGCCGAATTCGTGGAAGGTGGTCGTCACCTCATCCCAGGTCAGCAGGGTCGGCTGGCCGGCCGGCGGCTTGGGGATGTTGAGGTGGTTGGCCACCACCGGCTTGAAGCCGGTCAGCTTCGACTGCGAGACATACGAGTTCATCCATGCCCCGCCGCGCTTGGAGGCACGGGCGTACGGGTCGAACAGGAAAATCGCCAGCTGGCTGCCGTCGGCGTCGAACACGTCGTAGACGGTGACATCATCGTGATAGACCGGCAGGTCGGTGCGCTGCTTGAAGGTGAGGCCGAATTCCTGGTTGGCGGCGAAGAACACGCCGTTCTCCAGCACGTTCTTCAGTTCGAAGTACGGCTTCAGCTGCGACTCGTCGAAGTTGTACTTGGCCTGGCGCACCTTCTCGCTGTAGAAGGCCCAGTCCCACGGCTCCAGCGCGAACGTCGGCTTGCCCGCGGCCTTCTGCTCCTGGTCGATCATTGCCTGCAGGTCGGCCGCTTCGCGCTTGGCGTTGGCCACTGCGGCCGGGGCCAGCTTGCCCAGCATCGCGTTGACCGCCTCAGGGGTCTTGGCGGTCTGGTTGGTCAGGTTGTACGCAGCGAAGTTGGCAAAACCCATCAGCTTGGCCTTGTCGGCACGCAGCTGCATGATGCGCGAGACGATGGCGGTGTTGTCGAACTCGCCGCCGCGGCTGCCACGGCTGACCGATGCTTCGTAGATCTTCTGGCGCAGGGCGCGGTTGGCCAGGTTGGTCAGGGGCGGCTGGCCGGTGGTGTTGAGCAGGGTGATCACATACTTGCCATCCAGGCCACGGGCCTTGGCGGCTTCGGCGGCGGCGGCGATCTGCTCCCTGGACAGACCATCCAGTTCCTTCACGTCATCGACGGTGATCGCCGAAGCGTTCACTTCTGACTGCACGTTCTGGCTGAAGCGGGTACCGAGGTTGGCCAGCTCGGCGTTCATTTCCTTCAGCTTCGCCTTGTCCGCGTCAGACAGCTTGGCGCCGGCGCGCACGTAGTTGTCATAGTACTTCTCGACCAGGCGCACGCCTTCGGCGTCCAGACCCAGCTGCGTGCGGGTGTCATACAGCGCCTGGATGCGCGCGAACAGCTTGCTGTTCAGGGCGATCGCATCGCTGTGCGCGGCGAACCTGGCCGAGTAGTCGGCCTGCAGCTTCTTGCGGGTGTCGTTGGTGTCCGCGCCGACCAGGGCGAAGAACACGGTGGTCGCGCGGTCAAGGATGTCACCGCTCTTTTCCAGGGCGATGATGGTGTTGTCGAAGGTCGGCTTGGCCTTGTTGTTGGCGATGGCCTCGATTTCCTTCAGCTGCTGCGCCATGCCGGCGTCGAAGGCCGGAGCGAAGTCGCTGTCCTTGATCTTGTCGAACTGCGGATAGTGCAGTGCCAGCGGGCTTTCGGCGAAGAACGGGTTGGCCTGCTGTGCGGTGGTGCTGGCAGCCGGGGTGGCGGCGCCGGCGGAATAGGCGGGCAGGGCAAGGCCGAGGGTCATGGCCACGGCAAGGGCAAGGCGGGTGGTCAAGGCGGTACTCCGGTAAGGCAGACAAGTGCCCGAGGTTAACCCGGGGTAATGGGATCGGGCTTGTGTCGAAAGGCATGGGCGGGGATACCATCGGAACCCCCCATTGCGGAGATCTGCCATGACCACTGCGTTCGATTTCGGTTTCACCGACCTGGACGGCCAGCCGCAGGCCCTGGAGCAGTACCGCGGCAAGGCGCTGCTGCTGGTCAACGTGGCCAGCAAGTGCGGTTTCACCCCGCAGTACGAGGGACTGGAGGCGCTGTGGCGCGAGTACGGCCCGAAGGGCCTGGTGGTGATCGGCTTCCCCTGCGACCAGTTCGGCCACCAGGAACCGGGCAATGCCGAGGAGATCCGCAGCTTCTGTGCGCTGACCTATGCAGTGGACTTCCCGCTGTCGGAGAAGATCCAGGTCAACGGCGACGGTGCACACCCGCTGTGGAAGTGGCTGAAGTCCGAGAAGACCGGCCTGCTGGGGCTGAGCGCGATCAAATGGAACTTCAGCAAGTTCCTGGTCGGACGCGACGGGCAGGTGCTGAAACGCTACGCGCCGACCGACAAGCCGGAAAGCCTTCGCGGGGACATCGAGAAAGCGTTGCAGTCCCGGCAGTAAGGGCTGCCGCTTCCCGCGGCAGCGCCGGACGCAGGCCCGGCGCTACGGGTCACTTCTCGACGAAGGCGCGCTCGAACACGTAGTGACCCGGCTGGCCGATGCGCGGGGAGACCTGGAAGCCACGGGCGTCGAGCACCGTGCGCAGGTCGGCCAGCATCTGCGGGCTGCCGCAGATCATCGCGCGGTCATTCTCCGGGCTCAGTTCCGGCAGGCCCAGGGTGCGCTGCATTTCCCCGCTTTCCATCAGCGAGGTCAGGCGCCCCTGGTTGGCGAACGGTTCGCGGGTGACGGCCGGGTAGTACAACAGCTTGTCGCCGATCATCTCGCCGAGGAACTCGTGCTCACGCAGGTCCTTCTCGAAATAGTCGCGGTACGCCAGGTCCTTCTCGTAGCGCACGCCGTGGCACAGGATCACCTTCTCGAAACGCTCGTAGGTCTCCGGGTCCTTGATGATCGACAGCCAGGGCGCCAGGCCGGTGCCCGTGCCCAGCAGGTACAGGTTCCTGCCGGGATGCAGATCGCTGATCAGCAGGGTGCCGGTGGGCTTCTTGCCTACCAGAACCTTGTCGCCGGGCTTGATGTGCTGCAGGCGCGAGGTCAGGGGGCCGTCCTGCACCTTGATGCTGAAGAACTCCAGCTGCTCTTCCCAGTTCGCGCTGGCGATGGAGTAGGCGCGCAGCAGCGGCCGGGCGTCGGTTTCCAGGCCGATCATCACGAACTGGCCGTTCTCGAAGCGGAAACCGCTGTCGCGGGTGAGGGTGAAGCTGAAGTAGGCATCGGTCCAGTGGCGGACCTCAAGCACCGTTTCGGCGCCGAAAGCGGAAGACATGGGCGTATCTGTTGGAAGTCGTCGGGGTAATTCTATCTCAAATGAGACAGGTTCTCATTAGGCGGAACGAGAGGCGTTCTCAGCGGTAGCCGGCGGCCTGCAGCTCGAACAGCTCGGCGTAGCGGCCGCCCTGGGCCATCAGCTGCTCGTGGGTGCCGCTGGCCTCGATCCGGCCATCGGCCAGCACCAGGATGCGGTCGGCCATGCGCACCGACGAGAAGCGATGGGAGATGAGTACGGCAGTGCGATTGTCCGCCAGTTCCCTGAACCGCTGGAATACCTCGAACTCGCTGCGCGCATCCAGCGCTGCGGTCGGCTCGTCCAGGATCATCACCTGCGCATTGCGCATCCACGCGCGGGCGATGGCGATCTTCTGCCACTGCCCGCCGGAGAGGTCCACGCCCTCCTTGAAGCGACGCCCGATCAGCTGGTCGTAGCCGCGTGGCAGCGACTCGATCACTTCCTGGGCCATGCCCCGGCGCGCGGCATCGGCAACCCGTTCCCGGTCCGCCATCGCCTCGACCTGGCCAACGCCGATGTTCTCCCCGGCGCTCAGGTTGTAGCGCACGAAGTCCTGGAAGATCACCCCGAGATTGGCGCGCAGGTCATCCAGGTCATAGTCGCGCAGGTCCCGGCCGTCGAGCAGGATGCGCCCCTCGTCAGGCTCGTACAGCCGTGCCAGCAGTTTGACCAGCGTGGTCTTGCCGGCACCGTTCTCGCCGACCAGTGCCAGCACTTCGCCGGCATGCAGCTGGAAATCGAGGTGGCGGACGGCCCATTGCTCGGCATCGGGATAGCGGAAGCCGACGTTCTCGAACACGAAGCCCTGGCGGATGGGCTGCGGCACGGCTGCGGCGCCCTCGCGCGAATGGATCTCCGGCCGGATCTGGAAAAACGAGAACAGATCGTCCAGGTACAGGGCCTGGCTGGCCACCTGCGAGAAGCCGATCAGCAGGCCCTCCAGCAGCTGGCGCAGGCGCAGGAAGCTGCCGGCGAGGAAGGTCAGGTCGCCGATCGAGAAATCGCCGCGCACCGTGCGCCAGGCGATGTAGGCGTAGGCGGTGTAATAACCCAGCGTGCCCAGCGCGGCCAGCAGGGTGCCCCACACGGCACGGCGCCGGGCCAACGCCCGGTTGGCCTTGAACAGCGCCACCGACAGGCTCCTGTAACGCTCCACCAGGAAGCGGTGCAGGTTGTAGATCTTCACTTCCTTGGCCGTCTCCACGCTGGCGCCGAGCTGGCGCAGGTAGTCGAGCTGGCGGCGCTCGGGCGTCCATTGGAAATTCAGGCTGTAGCCGGCGGCGTTGAAGTGCGATTCGCCGATGAAGGCAGGCACCAGGGCCAGCGCCAGCAGCAGGATCAGCCACGGCGCGTAGACCAGCAGGCCCACCGCCAGGCTGACCACCGTGATGGCGTCCTGCACCTGGCCGAACAGCTGGCTCATCAGGTTCATCCGGCCCATCGTCTGGCGTCGTGCGCGGTCCAGCTTGTCCTGCAGGTCCGGATCCTCGAAGTCCTCCAGATCCAGCGTTGCGGCGTGCTCCATCAGCCGGATGCTGGTGGCGTTGGCGAACAGCTCCGACAGCAGGGCATCGGCGTAGGCCACCATCCGGCCCAGCAGGTCGGAGACGATGGCCAGGCCCAGCTCCAGGGCCAGCAACCCGAGCAGCGGATTGAGCAGGCCGCTGGCCAGGGCCTCGCCCAGCGGCGGAAAGCCGGCGTCGTGCCGGCTCAGCTGCAGCGCGCTGTCGATGATCAGCTTGCCCACATACAGCATGGCGACCGGCAGCAGGGCACGGATCAGGCGCAGCCCCAGGCTGACCAGGGTCAGTGCGGGGCTGGTCTTCCACACCAGCCGCAGGAACGGTGGCACGTTGCGCATCGCATTGAAGCGCTGGCGCAGGCTGGGTTTCTTTTCGGCTGAAGGCATGTCGCCATTGTGCGCGCCGGAGCCGTGGCGAAGGCATGAATGCGACGCCCGCAGGGAGCGCGCGTCAGCGCGCCACCGGTGCGGAGCCGCGCTGGGCGAGGCCCCGCACTCTTGTGGATCAGGGCAGCGGCGGCAGCAGGCCGGCGCCGAGGCGGTTCCAGGCGTTGATCACCGCGATGCCCATGCTCAGGTCGCTGATGCCCTTCTCATCGAAGTGCGGTGCCAGCGCATCGAACGCTGCCTGCGATGGCGCGGCGTCGGTGAGCCGGGTCAGGGCCTCGGCCCAGCCCAGCGCTGCGCGCTCACGCGCATCGAAGAAGCGGCTTTCGTGCCAGGCGGGCAGGGTGTCCAGCTTGCGCGGCTCGATGCCACTCTTGCGCAGCGCCGTCCCGTGCATGTCCATGCAGTAGCCGCAGCCGTTGAGCTGCGACACGCGCAGGAACACCAGTTCCATCAGGGTCGGATCGATCGAACTGTCATGCACTGCCTGGCTGGTATCGAGCAGGCCCTTGAAAGCCTTGGCGGCCAAGCGGGTATAGGGAACGCGGGGTGAGGCGGGGTTGGACATCGTGGGCTCCACGGCGGCCCCGATGGCCGCCTTCCCTTACCAGGACGCCGCCGCGTCTGCGTGCGTGACAACCGCGGGCAGTTTTTCCGGATTGAGCACGCTGTAGAGGCGCGCGATGCGGCCATCGATCACCTCGATGGTGGTGACCGAATGCAGGCGATCGCCGTCGAAGCCCAGGATCGCCGGCTCGCCGTTGACGTAGCCCAGCCGGGCCGGGTGCGTGCCGCCGCGGCGGGCAATGGCCCAGAACAGGCGGCCGATGCGTTCGGCACCCCGCAGCGGGCGCACCGCTGCGGTGACCACGCCGCCTCCATCGGAGACCATCAGCGCGTTGGCATGCAGCAGGGCCTGGATCGCCTCGCTGTCGCCACGCTGCGACGCATCCATGAAGCGTGCCAGCAACTGCCGGTGCTGGCCGGCGTCGGCATTGAAGCGCGGCCGGCCGGCTTGCAGCCGCTGCCGGGCCCGGTGCACCAGTTGCCGGCAGTTGGCCTCGCTGTGGCCGATCAGGTCGGCGATCTCGCGATAGTCGTGGTCGAACGCTTCCTTCAGCAGGAACGCGGCGCGTTCCTCCGGGCCGAGCTGTTCAAGCAGGGTCAGGAAAGCCACCGATACATCATCAGCCAGGGCATGCAACTGGGCCGGGCCGGGCGCCGGGTCCGGCTCCAGGGTGACCGCCATCGGTTCAGCCAGCCACGGGCCCACGTAATGCGCGCGCTCGCGCTTGGCCGCACGCAGACGGTCCAGTCCCAGGCGCGTGGTGGTGGTGACCAGCCATGCCTCGGCATCGCGGACGCTGGCCGGGTCGGCGCCGGACCAGCGCAGCCAGGCGTCCTGGACGACGTCCTCGGCGTCGGCGCGGCTGCCCAGCAGGCGGTAGGCGAGGGCCATCAGGCGCGGACGGTGGGTCTGGAAGGCGGTTTCGGCGTTCATGCGGGCAAGGACGCCGCAGCGGGCGGGGGCGTGACAAGGGCTTGGGGTCAGATCCCTTTCCCCGGGAAAGGGTTCTGACCCCACAGACTCTACCCGCAGCCGGGGAGGGGGTAAAATGGGCGGATTACCCCCGCCAGCCTCGAGCAAGCGAGCAAGCCGTGACATCGATCAAGCAGGAAGACCTCATCCAGTCCATCGCCGACGCGCTGCAGTACATCTCGTACTACCACCCGGTCGACTACATCAAGAATCTCGCCGCTGCCTACGAGCGCGAGGAGTCGCCGGCCGCGAAGGAGGCGATGGCCCAGATCCTGATCAATTCGCGGATGTGCGCCGAAGGCCATCGTCCCATCTGCCAGGACACCGGCATCGTCACCGTGTTCCTGGAAATCGGCATGGATGTGCGCTGGGACGACGCCACCATGGGCGTGGAAGACATGGCCAATGAAGGCGTGCGCCGCGCCTATCTGCATCCGGACAACAAGCTGCGTGCTTCGGTGCTGGCGGATCCGGCCGGCAAGCGCATCAACACGAAGGACAACACCCCGGGCGTGGTCAACGTCAAGGTCGTGCCGGGCAACAAGGTGGATGTGATCGTGGCCGCAAAGGGCGGCGGTTCGGAAGCCAAGACCAAGTTCGCCATGCTCAATCCGTCCGACTCCATCGTCGACTGGGTGCTCAAGACCGTGCCGACCATGGGGGCCGGCTGGTGCCCGCCGGGCATGCTGGGCATCGGCATCGGCGGCACCGCGGAGAAGGCCATGCTGCTGGCCAAGGAAGCGCTGATGGAGCCGATCGACATCACCGAGCTGCAGGCCCGTGGAGCGTCCAACCGGATTGAAGAGCTGCGCCTGGAGCTGTACGAGAAGGTCAATGCGCTGGGCATCGGCGCCCAGGGCCTGGGTGGCCTGACCACGGTGCTGGACATCAAGATCAACGATTACCCGACCCACGCGGCCAACCTGCCGGTGGCGATGATCCCGAACTGCGCCGCGACCCGCCACGCGCACTTCACCCTGGATGGCAGCGGTCCGGTGATGCTGGATCCGCCGTCGCTGGAGGACTGGCCGAAGCTGACCTACGACGCCTCCAAGGGCACCCGGGTGGACCTGGATACGATCACCCCGGAGGAGGTGGCCAGCTGGAAGCCGGGCCAGACGCTTCTGCTCAACGGCAAGCTGCTGACCGGCCGCGACGCCGCGCACAAGCGCATGGTCGACATGCTGAACAAGGGCGAGGAACTGCCGGTCGATCTGAAGGGACGCTTCATCTACTACGTCGGCCCGGTCGATCCGGTGCGCGATGAAGTGGTCGGTCCGGCCGGGCCGACCACGGCAACGCGCATGGACAAGTTCACCCGCCAGGTGCTGGAACAGACCGGTCTGCTGGGCATGGTCGGCAAGGCCGAGCGCGGCCCGGCTGCGATCGAGGCGATCCGTGACAACAAGTCGGCGTACCTGATGGCGGTCGGTGGCTCGGCCTACCTGGTGTCCAAGGCGATCAAGGCGGCCAAGGTGGTCGGGTTCGCCGATCTCGGCATGGAAGCGATCTACGAGTTCACCGTGCAGGACATGCCGGTGACGGTGGCGGTCGACTCCACCGGTGAATCGGTGCACAAGACCGGCCCGCGCGAATGGCAGGCCCGCATCGGCAAGATTCCGGTGGTGGTGGAGTAAGCGCGGCACACGCTTGGTGGCAAACGGCGCCTGTTGGCGCCGTTTGTCGTTTAACGAGCCGGCACGGAACATCTGCTAGTTTCCATGCGACTCGAACCGGGAACGTTCATGCCGCTGTTACGGAACTTCGCGCTTGCCGGGCTGTTCGCACTGGTCGGCTGCAGCAGCACCTCCTCCTCGTATGAAGGAGCGGATTTCAGCGCATCGGCGCAATGCCGCATGCAGTGCCAGGCCAGCCATCGCAGCTGCATGGCGCAGGCGGACAGCCTGGGCAGTCGGCAGAGCAGCTGCGAACAGCAGATGGCTCCGGCTGCCGACAAGCGCTGCAAGGACATCGCCAATGCCGATCTGCGCCGCTCGTGCGAACTGAAGGCGCATGACTGCACGCTGCGGCAGCCGATGATGAGCTGCGGCGAACGTCGCGACACCTGCATGAGCAGCTGCGGTTGAGCAGTGGCCGCCGGGCGGGCGCATAATCGCTGGCTCTACCCGCAACGGATCCCGCGCATGAGCACCACCCTGTATGGTTCGTCGAGTACCGCTTCGCTGGTCGTGCACTGGCTGCTGATCGAACTGGGCATCGAGCACGAACTGGTGCTGCTGGATTTCGACAGGCGCGAGCACAAGGCGGCGGACTACCTGGCGTTGAATCCGGCCGGGAGGGTGCCGACCCTGAGGATCGATGGCCTGCTGTTGACCGAGGCAGCGGCCATCGCGCTGTACCTGGCCGACCGCCATCCCGAAGCGGGGTTGCTGCCGGCCGTGGGCACGCCCGCGCGGGGCGAGGCCTATCGCTGGATGTTCTGGTGCGCCAACACCCTGCAGCCTGCCTATCGTGCATGGTTCTATCCGCACGAAGCGGCGGGCGAGGCCTGCGTGGAGGCAACGCGTGCGATGGCCCGGCAGCAGCTGGAGGCGGCCTGGCAGCATGTGGCGGCGCACCTGCAGGCGCACGGGCCTTACCTGCTGGGCGACGCGCCCAGCGTGGTCGATTTCATGCTGGTGATGCTGATGCGCTGGTCGCGCAACATGCCCCGGCCCACTGACACCTGGCCGGTGCTGAAGGCGCACGCAACCGCGCTGAAGGCGCGCCCCGCCTTCGCGGAAGTCTATCGACGCGAAGGCATCAGCGACTGGCGGTGATCGCCGGCGTTGAGCCGAGCGCGTGCCGCCGGGCATGGCCCGGCGCTGCCGGGTGGTGCGTCCGGGCTACAGGATCTCCAGCACCGTTTCCGGCGGGCGGCACAGGCGCGTGCCCTTGGCCGTGCGCACCACGGGCCGGTTGATCAGGCGCGGGTGCGTCGCCATCGCCGCCAGCAGGGTCGCCTCATCGGCCCCGGCCAGCGCCAGACCGGCAAACTCCGGTTCCTTGCTGCGCACCAGGTCGGCGGCGGCCAGCCCGGATTCGGCAAGCAGCTGGCGCAGGGTCGCCACGTCGGGCGGTGCCTGCAGGTACTCGATCACCTCCGGCTCGATGCCGGCGTCGCGGATGAGCTTCAGTGCGCCGCGCGAATTGCTGCACGCCGGGTTGTGCCAGATCGTCACGCCCATCAGAACCATTCCAGCAGCGACACGCCCACGCCCACGTAGGTGGCCTTGTGGTTGTAGTCGATCAGGCTTTCGCCGTATCCGTCGAAGACCTGGATGTGGCCGCGCAGCAGGTTGCTGATCGGGAAACCGTAGTCGAGCTGCAGGGCGCCATGCGAACGGTCGCCGGTACGCAGCGAATGGCGCGCCATCAGGGACACTTCGTGGCCATTGCGGTTCCAGATCAGGGTCGCGTCGCCGCGGCCCATGTAATCCTCGATGTCCGGGTTGTTGTCATCGCTGCGCGTTTCGGGAATGCGGTACCAGGGCCGCAGCACCAGCGCCCAGTTCTCGCGGTCCAGCCCGACGTTGAGCATCACCCGGTTCCAGCTGCGCGAAAGGGGATCGGCGCGGCCGTTGGACTGATGGTTGAGGCTGATGCCGGTCATGCGTCCGCGCCAGCCACCAATGGAGTAGCCGTTGCGGAACACCATCATCACTTCCGGCTCGTAATTGGTCTCGCGGAACGGGCGCGAATTCTCGGCGTTGTAGGCCTGCCAGCGCGAGCTCTGGGTATAGCCGGCCCAGATGTCGCCGTTGTCGCCGAACAGATTCTCGGCGATCTTGGTCTTGAAGCTGATCTGGAACTTCAGCTCGGCACTGTCCAGCGCCTGCGGCTCGGTCACGCTGTTGGCCGGATTCGGCGACTGCGGCATCTGGTTCTTGTCGCTGGTCCAGAACGCCGGCAGCAGGTACACCGGCTTGTAGGCCCGCAGCTGGAACGGTCCCAGCTTCGAGTCTTCCGCCAGTTCCCAGCGGCTGTCCAGCAGGGAACCGCGGCCTGCATTGGCCAGGGCGCTGTCGTCCGGGGCGGGGCGCAGCACATCGCTGACCCGCGCCCGCAGGTTCTCTTCGCCCTGGCTCAGGCGGGCGGCGCGACGCTGTTCGCGCAGCGCCTGCGCAGCCTGCTGCGCGGCGGCATCGGCTTCGGCAGTGGCCGGAGCGTTACGGCCGAACAGGCGGTCGTAGCACGACAGCCGGGCGGCGTCGGTTTCAATGGCCGCGCAACCGGCCGGCGTGGTGGTCGTGGCAGGCGCGATTTCCTGCGCGGCCAGCGGCGCGCTGGCCAGGGCAAGCGCCAACGGCGCCAGACGGGGGAACAACGGCGGGAGGGTCATTGCAGCAGGCCCTTCGGGATGACTACGGGAAGACGCACAGTGTGGCGGCTGCCCGCAGCAACGGCCAGCCCCATGGAGTTATGCCCGGCGCAGGTGTGCGCGTGGCGTGAAGATCGTTCGTTACAGGAACCAGGCGAACGCGAACAGGCCCAGCATCGCGATGACCATCGCCAGTTTCAGCGCCAGGCCCAGCAGGATGCCCAGCCAGGTGGCGAGTCCAACCTTGGTCGAGCGGCCCAGCTCGCGCGTGTGCCAGTACTCGCCCAGCAGAGCGCCGACCAGCGGGCCGGCGAACAGGCCGATGGGCATGAAGAACAGACCGGCGATGCTGCCGATGAAGGTGCCCCACAGCGCCTTGCGGCTGGCCCCGACACGCTGGGCCCCGACCACCGTGGCCAGCACATCGGCCAGCAGTGAAAGCAGGGTCAGCACGCCCAGTACCAGCAGGGTCGGCCAGCCGACATGGGTGAAGCCGTCGGCCCACGCCGCCAGCAGCAGGCCGACGAACACCAGCGGGATGCCTGGAAGTGCCGGCAGGACGATGCCGGCTATACCAACCAGGACAAAAATGACCGCTAGCAGATACAAGATGAATGAGAGGCCCATGCTGTCCCGTATGGTTGTCTTTTTGGGGTTGACAGTGAAAGATTTTGCCAGTTGCTTTTTCGTTTTGGCCGGGTTAAGTTGCAGTCGCTGAGCTTGGCAAGGTCACCGTGGATCGTGGCCTGATGAAGCAAGATCTTCCCGATCCGCTGCATCGATGCACCTCGCTTCCCCCTTGCTTGTCAGCCGCCCACAAGGCGTTTCCAACAACAAGAGAGAGTCATCAGGGAGTTAGTGAGATGTCCGAACGCGAGAACGGTACTGTCAAGTGGTTCAACGATGCAAAGGGCTTCGGCTTCATCAGCCGTGAAAACGGCGAAGACGTGTTCGTGCACTTCCGCGCCATCCAGACCCAGGGCTTCAAGAGCCTGAAGGAAGGCCAGAAGGTCACCTTCACCGTCGTGCAGGGCCAGAAGGGCCTGCAGGCCGACGCCGTGCAGCCGATCTGACCGGTCTGCAGCCGTCACATGAAAAAGGCCCGCGCAAGCGGGCCTTTTTCTTTGTCCGGGGCCGGCAGCGGATCAGCGCAGGATCACCCGGCCGTTGACCACGCGAACGTAGGTGTTTTCGCGGATGCCGCCCAGATCGCGCTGGTTGACGACGATGGTGCGTCCGTCATCCATGCGCACGCTGATGTCATACGTATCGCTGGTCACGTTCTTCTGGATCTGGTTGCCGGCCAGCGCGCCACCCACGGCACCCGCCGCTGCGGCGATGTTCTTGTTGCCGCGGCTGCCGCCGGTGTGGTCGGAGATCTCATGGCCGGCAACCGCACCCACAATGCCGCCGAGGATCGCGCCGGTCGCGCTGGGCGCAGTGCGGCCGGACTGCACGGTGTTGATGCGGGTGACGATGCCGCAGTCGGCGCAACGGCCCTGGTTGTAGCCGGAGTTGTTGCCGTAGCCGCCGTTGTTGTACCCATTGTTGTAGCCGCCGCCGCCGTAACCCGGCGAGGTGGCGCAGCCGGCCAGGGCGAGGGTGGCGATGGCACTGGCGGCGATGAGCTGGATCTTCATGGGGCGTCTCCTGGCCGTGAAGGCGGATGTGTTGGGTGGTACTGCGTCATGCAGCAGGGTGCGCGAATCGTCTCCTTTCCAACGTGAACAAGACGCCAATCAACGCCGCCATGACCGGCTGCGGGATGAACGCTGTTCAACGGAAATCCTGATGGCAGGCGCGGCAGTCCGCCTGCAGCGTCTGCACCACCTGGGCCAGCGCGGTGCAGTCTGCCGGTGGCGTCGCCAGGGCGGCATTGAGGCCGGCGCGGTACTGGCTGGCATGCTGCTGGAACTGCGCGCTGTCCTTCAGGCCGGGGAAGGCCAGGTCCAGGTCGTTGGAGAGCAGGCGCAGCGTCTGCAGGCGCGGCACGCTGTCGGCCAGGCTGCAGCGGTTCTGCTGTTGAGCCTGCTGCAGCAACTGGGATTGCCGCTGCATCACCTGCATCAGGCTGTCCGGGAAGGGGTCACGGCGGGCCTGCAGGGCGCGGCCGACCATCACCGTGGCGATCAGGCCGATCAGCAGACCCAGCGCGAGCACGAACAGGTAGCGATAGGCGGAAGACGGCGGGCGAGGGGGGCTGGCGTTCATGGCGGGCTCTCCGGGTGTGCAACGGTAGGTTCGACCCGGCGTGCTGTGGACGCCGGCCGCTGCACGTTAAAATAGACCGATGAACGAACAGGTCAAACAACGCTTCGCCGGCATCGAACGGCTGTATGGCGTGGGTGCGCTCGAGCGCCTGCAGGGCAGCCGCGTAGCGGTGGTAGGCATGGGCGGGGTCGGCTCGTGGGTGGTCGAGGCGCTGGCGCGCTCGGCGGTCGGCCATCTCACCCTGATCGATGCGGACGACATCTGCGTGTCCAACACCAACCGGCAGCTGCCGGCGATGGAGGGCAATTACGGGCGCAACAAGGCCGACGCCATGGCCGAGCGCTGCCGGGCGATCAACCCGGAACTCGATGTCGACGCGGTGCAGGCGTTCCTGACCACCGCCAACATGGCGGAACTGCTTGATCGTCGCTTCGATCTGGTGATCGATGCCTGCGACAGCTTCCGGGTCAAGGTGGAGACCATCGCCTGGTGCCGCCGCCGCAAGCTGCCACTGCTGACGGTCGGCGCCGCGGGTGGCCGCACCGATCCGACCCTGGTACGCATCCGCGATGTCTCGCGCACCGAGCACGACGCGATGCTGGCGCTGATCCGCAAGAAGCTGCGCAGCGAGTTCAACTTCCCCAAGAACGCCAAGCGTTACTTCGGCGTGCCGGCGGTGTACTCGCTGGAGAATGTGAAGTATCCGCAGGCCGATGGCAGTGTCTGCGGCCTCCGTCCCAACCTGGGGGCGGACGCTGCGCTCAAGCTTGATTGCGGCGCAGGGCTGGGGGCAGCCACCCATATCACCGGTGCCTTCGCCTTTGCCGCCGTCGGCAAGGCGCTGGAAATGCTGCTGGAGCCGAAGAGGGTCAAGTCCGAATCCGTTGAGGCTTGACCGGTAGCGCCGGGCCATGCCCGGCGAAACGGCGATCAGGCGGCCGGCAGCGCGAACAGCCGCCGCGCGTTGTCGGTCGTGGTCCTCGCTACCGTCTCCAGGTCGGTCTGCCGCAACGCCGCGATGTGGCGCGCGATGATCGAGAGGCGTGCCGGCTCATTGCGCTGCCCACGGATGGCCGCGTCGGGCTGATCGGGCGCGTCCGTTTCCAGCAGCAGCTGCTCCAGCGGCATCTCCCGGACCAGCCGTTGCAGGCGCTGTGCCCGTTCGTAGGTCAGAGGGCCGCCCAGACCCAGCAGGAAGCCCTGCCGATGCAGCTGTGCCGCCTGCTCCGGGCTGCCGGAGAAACTGTGCACCACGCCGCGCAGGCCACCGATGCGGCGGATCGCTGCGATCACCGCATCCACGGCCCGACGCGCATGCACGATCACCGGCAGGTCGAAGTCGCGCGCCAAGCGCAGCTGGCCGGTGAAATAGGTCTGCTGCGCCTCCGCATCCAGGCCTTCCACGAAATAATCCAGGCCGCATTCGCCGATCGCCCGCGGACGCTCACGCTCGATCCATTCCCGCAGCAGCGGAAGGTGCCCGGCGCGATGCTCGGCAAGAAACATCGGATGCAGCCCGTACGCGGGATACAGGCCGGGTGCCTGCTGGCAGACCTCGCGCAGCTTCGGCCAGCTGGCGGCGGTGACGGCCGGCACGACCTGGAACTGCACCCCGGCCGCGCGCGCGCGCTCGATCACGGCGGCACGGTCGGGGTCGAACTCGCCTGCATCGAGATGGCAATGGCTGTCGACCAGCACGCTCAGCGCTGCTCCAGCGGTGGCGGCGTGCGGGTGCCGCGGCTCTTCCAGTTGGCCAGCAGCAGTGTGCCCAGGCCCAGCACCAGCTCATCGACGAAGGGAAGCGGATCGGGAATGAACAGGGTCAGCGCGAACAGCCCTGCCGTGAGCTTGAACAGCGTGGGGTAGCGCAGCCGGCGCGCCCATTGCAGTACCGGCAGCAGCATCGGGTTGGCCATGGCGGGATCCTCCTGGTGAATATGCAAACGCTACCACGGGCCCAGCATTTCCCGATGCTGAATGGGTTACGGCGACGAGCAGGAAATGTGGAGATTCCGTTCAGGGAGGCCGTGCTGCAATCTGTGCCGAGAACGTTGCGGACGGTCCGCAAGGAGCAGGTCATGAAAAGCACAACTACAACTGTCCTGGTCGCAGCGGGCGCGCTGCTGGTGGGTGGTATCGCCACGGCCGCCTTCATGAAGAGCGGCAACCCTTCGCCGGATTCCATCAGCGCCGGCGCCCCCAACGGCGAATCGCGCCTGGCCGATGGCAGCGGCACCGACGATGGTGCGCGTGGCAACCAGCTCGATGCCACCGCGCCGCGCGGCCTGGAGTATGCCGATGTGCTGAAGGTCGACCCGATCACCGAAAAGCAGAAGGCGTACGCCACGGTCATCGGCACCGACGCGGTGCGCGAGACCTCCACCACCCAGACGCCGCACGAGGTCTGCCAGGATGTGGTCGTGCAGGAACGCCTGCCCGAGCGTGATGGCAACGTCGGTGGCACCGTCGCCGGCGCGGTGATCGGTGGCCTGCTGGGTAATCAGGTTGGCGGCGGCAATGGCAGGAAGGCGGCGACCGCAGCCGGTGCCGTGGCCGGCGGCCTGATCGGCAACCAGGTGGACAAGCGCCACGTCGGTGGCCGTGTGGTCAACCGCACCGAGCGCCAGTGCCACACCGAGACCGCCACCTCCGAGTCGAGCCGTGTCACCGGCTACAACGTCACCTATCGCAACGAGGACGGCACCACCGGCACCATGCGCATGGCCAGCAAGCCCGGCAACCGCATCGCCATGGGCACCAACGACGTGGTCAAGGGTTACAACGTGACCTACCGCTATGATGGTGCCGAGAAGACCGTGCGCATGGACAACAAGCCAGCCAGCGATCGCCTGCCGGTGGTCGATGGCCAGCTGGTCACGCAGACAGCGGCAGCCGGCGCCACGGCACCGACCCGCCAGTAATCCTGCCGCTGCAGCGGACAGGCGACAGGCCGGCTTCTGCCGGCCTGTCTGTTTTTGTGGCCGGGTGACATTTGCGATGATGGCGCTCCGTCATCGCCCTGGAGTCGGCATGAGCATCTTCGACCTGCGCCTGGAAACCGAGCGCCTGATCCTTCGCCCACCGCATCGCGAGGATTTCGAGCCCTATCTGGCGTTCTGCGCGGATGAAGAGGTGATGCGCACGCTGGGCGGAGTACAGCCACCGTCAGTGGCATGGCGTGGATTCTGCAGCCTGGCTGGCGCGTGGCAGTTGTTCGGCTTTTCGATGTTCAGCGTGATCGAGAAATCCAGTGGTGAGTGGGTCGGTCGCATGGGGCCCTGGCAGCCACAGGACTGGCCGGGCACCGAGGTCGGCTGGAGCATCCGGCGTGCCAGCTGGGGCAAGGGCTACGCGCCGGAGGCGGCGACCGCTGCGATCGACTGGGCATTCAACGCACTCGGGTGGGAGGAGGTGATCCATACCATTGCCGAGGACAACGAGAATTCCCGTGTCGTGGCCCGCAAGCTGGGCAGTACGCTGCTGCGCATGGGCGAGCTGCCGCCGCCGTACCAGGGCAAACCGATGCAGATCTGGGGGCAGTCGCGCCAGCAGTGGCAGCAGCGCGTGCGCTGAGGGGCCCGACGGGCTGCATCCAGCGGCGGGCTGCGCGGTGGGCATGCTGCACCCGCGCTTGGCATCGGCGGGCGCGCTTGCCAGACTGCGCGCAACCGGTCGTTGGCCGGGTCTCCTGGAGCAGGCAATGGTGGAAGAACGCGTTCCGTTGACGGTGCATGGCATGTCCGTTTCAGGCAATTGCCACAAGGTGCGCATGCTGCTGGAACACCTCGGCAGCCGCTATCGCTGGGTGGAGGTGGACAGCGCCCATGGCCAGACCCACACGCCGGAGTTCCTGGCATTGAATCCCAATGCGAAGGTGCCGTTGATCGTGCGCGAGGACGGCCGCGTGTTGACCGAATCGAACGCGATCCTGTTCTGGCTGGCCGAGGGCACGCCCTACCTGCCCGGCGATGGCTGGGAGCGGGCGCAGGCGTTGAGCTGGATGTTCTTCGAGCAGTACACGCATGAACCCTGCGTGGCGGTGGCCCGTTTCATCCGTGGCTGGACGCCGGCCGACTCCCCGCGGCGCGCCGAACTGCCGCGCCTGCAGGAGCGCGCCAGCACCGCACTGGCGGTGATGGAACAGCACCTGCGGCAGTCGCCCTGGTTCACCGGCCGCAGTTATGGCATCGCCGATATCGCGCTGTTTGCCTACACCGACGTTGCCAGCGATGGTGGCATCCGCCTTGATCCGTTCCCGCAGGTGCAGGCCTGGCTGCAGCGGGTCCGGGCGCAGCCGCGGTTCGTGCCGATGCCGGCCGTGGGCGCGGAGGTGCTGGCGCGATTCAACGCGGTGGCCTGATTCCAAGGGGAGCGTCGGGCAGGCCGACTGCGGGGGACGCCGGGCGGGCCCGCGCCACGCTACGCAACAACGACACGGAGGGTGTTCGATGTTCGCTGTGGTTCCAGATCCCATTCCCGCGCGCATGCGCGGGCTCAACCGCGCCGAAGTGTGCGACGTCAATTTCCTGGAGGCGGTGCGCGGCTGGCGGGGCACGCCACGGCCACGGCCCGCGCCGCACGCGCCGATCCTGCCAGGCAGCACGCTCAGCGCGGCGGCCTTTGCCGACCTGTTCGATTCGCAGCTGGCCAGCCGCCAGCTGGACCTGATGGCACGCGTGCTGCGCGTGCAGAACAAGGTCTTCTACACCATCGGCTCGTCCGGACACGAGGGCAATGCGCTGTTGGCGCGGGCCTGCCGGCACACCGATCCTGCGTTCCTGCACTACCGCTCCGGCGCCTTCATGGCCGAGCGCGCGCGGCAGGTGCCGGGCATGGATCCAGTGCGCGACGCGGCACTGTCGTTCGCCGCCAGCGCCGACGATCCTGCCAGCGGAGGCCGGCACAAGGTGTGGGGCAGCCGGCCGCTGTGGGTGTTGCCACAGACCTCGACGATCGCCTCGCACCTGCCCAAGGCGCTGGGCACTGCGTTGGCCATCGAGAGCGGCAAGCGCCTGGGCCAGCCGTTGCCGATTCCGGCCGACAGCATCGTGGTCTGTTCCTTCGGCGACGCCTCGGCCAATCACGCCACCGCACAGACGGCGTTCAACACCGCCATGTGGTCGGCCTACCAGAAACTGCCGGCGCCCATCCTGTTCGTCTGCGAGGACAATGGCCTGGGCATTTCGGTGAAAACACCGGAGGGATGGATCGCCGAGCGCTTTGGCGGCCAGCCGGGACTGGACTACTTCTTCGCTGACGGGCTGGATCTGGCCAGCGGCCATGCGCAGGTGCAGGCCGCGGTCGAGCATTGCCGGACAACCCGCAGGCCGACCTTCCTGCACCTGCGTACCACGCGGCTGATGGGGCATGCCGGTACCGATTTCGAGGTGGAGTGGCGCGCGTTGCCGGAGCTGTGTGCGGCGGAGGCGCAGGATCCGCTGCTGCGCTCGGCGCAGATCGCGATGGAGTCGGGCTGGATGGATGCCGCGGCCGTCGAGGCGGCCTATGAAGCGATGCGTGTGCGCTGCATGGCGGCCGCCGCCGACGCCGAGCGCCAGCCGAAGCTGCAGTCCCTTGAGCAGGTGATGGCACCGCTGGCGCCCTATACACCTGCAGCGGTGCACGCCGAGGCCCGGCGCGCGGTCGCGGACGAGGCGCGACTGTCGCTGTATGGCGGCGCCGACGCATTGCCGGAGCGACAACCGCCGCGTCATCTGGCCATCCAGATCAATCACGGACTGCAGGAACTGCTGTGCAAGTATCCGCAAAGCCTGTTGTTCGGCGAGGATGTGGCGCAGAAGGGAGGCGTGTACACCTTGACCCGCGACCTGCTGCGTCGTTTCGGCCCGCGTCGGGTGTTCAACACGCTGCTGGACGAGACCATGATCCTGGGCATGGCGCAGGGGCTGGCCAACATGGGCATGCTGCCGATCCCCGAGATCCAGTACCTGGCCTACCTGCACAATGCCATCGACCAGATACGTGGCGAGGCGTGTTCGCTGCAGTTCTTCTCCAATGACCAGTTCCGGAACCCGATGCTGGTGCGGGTGGCAGGGCTGGGCTACCAGAAGGGATTCGGTGGCCATTTCCACAACGACAATTCGATCACCGCCCTGCGCGACATTCCCGGCCTGGTGGTGGGCTGTCCCTCGCGTGGCGACGACGCCGTGATGATGCTGCGCACGTTGGCGGCGCTGGCTCGGGTGGATGGCCGCGTGGCGGTGTTCCTGGAGCCGATCGCGCTGTACATGAGCAAGGACCTGCACGAGCCGGGTGACGGCCAGTGGCTGTTCGACTACCCGCAACAGGGCCAGGCGCTGCTGCCGGGGGAGGGCCGGGTGTATGCCCCCGAGGCGCAGGATCTGGTGATCTACACCTATGGCAATGGCGTGCCGATGGCGCTGCGTGCCGCGCGGGTGATCGACCAGCAGCTCGGGTGGCAGGTGAGGGTGGTTGACCTGCGCTGGCTGGTGCCGCTGGACGGCGGATTCATTGCCACCCAGGCGGCCACGGCGCGGCGCGTGCTGGTGCTGGACGAGGGGCGTCACAGCGGTGGCGTGGGCGAGGGGGTGGTCACGGCCCTGGTCGAGGCCGGCTTCGGTCACCTGCCGCTGCGTCGGGTCTGCGGCGCCGATACCTATACGCCGCTGGCGGGGGCAGCAATGTTCGGCCTTCCAAGCGACAATGCGGTGATTGGCGCCGCCCTCGACCTGGCGCAGGAACCCTGATGCATGTGTGGATTGGCGGGAATGCTGTTGCCGGCACCGATGGTGCCGGCCGAGGAACTGCAGGCACAGGCCCTGGCCATGGGCCAGGCGCTGCACCATCGCGGGCCGGATGATGGTGGCACCTGGGTCGATGCCGCTGCCGGGATCGCACTGGCGCACCGCCGGCTGAGCATCCTCGATCTGTCCCCGCTGGGCCACCAGCCGATGGCATCGTCCGACGGCCGCTATGTGATGGCCTACAACGGCGAGGTCTACAACTTCGCGGCCCTGCGCGCCGAACTGGAGCCGCTGGGCCATGCGTTCCGTGGCCACTCCGATACCGAGGTGCTGCTGGCTGCGATCCTGCAGTGGGGCCTGGAAGACACCCTGCAGCGCTGCAACGGCATGTTCGCCATCGCTCTGTGGGACCGCAGCGAGCAGTGCCTCTGGCTGGCCCGCGACCGGGTCGGCAAGAAGCCGCTGTACTACGGCTGGGCCGGTGACGCGCTGGTGTTCGGTTCCGAGCTGAAGGCACTGTGGCAGCATCCAGCGTTCGACAACGATATCGATCGGGATGCGTTGACGCTGCTGTTGCGGCTGGATTACATCCCGGCGCCGCACAGCATCCATCAGCGCTGTTACAAGCTGATGCCCGGCCGGGTGCTGCGGGTGGATGCGGCGATGGTTGCCGCCGGAGCCGGCGCGCACCGGCCGGAGCAGGCGCAGCGTCCGTACTGGGACGCGCGTGCGCGCATGCAGGCCGCACTGGCCGCACCCTTCCAGGGCCGCATCGAGGAGGCCGAGGAGCAGCTTGATGCCCTGCTTCGCGACGCCGTGGCGCTGCGCATGGTCGCGGACGTGCCCGTCGGCGTGTTCCTGTCCGGGGGGACCGATTCGTCGCTGGTGGCGGCGCTGATGCAGGCGCAGAGCAGGCAGCCGGTGCACAGCTTCAGCATCGGCTTCCAGGATTCAAGCCACGACGAGGCACCGCTGGCCAGGGAACTGGCCGCACATCTGGGCTGCGACCACACCGAACTCTACGTCAGTGGAGCCGACGCACTGGCGGTGGTGCCGCAGCTGCCGACGATGTTCGACGAGCCTTTTGCCGATGCCTCGCAGGTGCCGACCGCGCTGGTGGCCCGGCTGGCGAGGCAGGGGGTGACTGTGGCTTTGTCCGGTGATGGTGGCGATGAGCTGTTCTTCGGCTACACCCGCTACGTGCGCGCGCTGCGCAACTGGCAGATGCTGGGTCGCGTGCCGGGCCCGCTGCGGCGCTGGATGGGTGCCCGCGCGCAGCAGCAGGGCGAGGCATCGCGCACGGGAGGCCTGGCGGCGCTGCTGGCCGAAACCGGCGCCCGCGGCATCGGCGATGTATACCGCAACCGCATTTCGCGCTGGCGTGACCCGGCGGCGGTGGTGCCCGGTGCGCAGCCGGCTGGCAGCTTCTATGACCTGGCCGATCCGCTGCACGGCGCGGGCACGCCGGCAGACGCGATGATGCTGGCCGATTTCGTGACCTACCTGCCTGATGACCTGCTGTGCAAGGTCGACCGCACTTCGATGGCGGTCAGCCTGGAGGCGCGTGCGCCGTTGCTGGACTGGCGGGTGGCCGAGTTCGCCTGGTCGCTGCCGCTGGGCTTCAAGCGCAGTGAAACGACCAGCAAGGTCCTGCTCAAGCGCGTGCTGGGCCGATACGTCCCGCACGCGATGGTGCACCGGCCCAAGCGTGGTTTCGGTGCGCCTGTCAGCGACTGGCTGAAGGGCGACCTGCGGCCGTGGGCCGACGATCTGCTGCAGCCTTCGCGGCTGGAACGCGAAGGCGTGCTGTCGGCGGCCGCGGTGCAGCCGCTGTGGCAGCAGTTCCTTGGCGGCCAGCGCAAGTGGCACACGCATCTGTGGAACGTGCTGATGTTCCAGGCATGGCAGGCCCACTGGCGCCAGGTCCGGGCCAGCGTCGGCGGCTGACCTTCACTGCCTGGAAAGGGTGCGGCGAATAGGCTGGGTTTCCCGCACCAAGAGGAGTCCGTCCGATGTCCGTTCCCGCCATCGCCGTGTTCGTTGGAAGCCTGCGCCGGGAGTCCTGCAACCGCCGGCTGGCCCATGCGCTGGAAAAGCTTGCCGGCGACCGCGCCCGGTTCCAGTACGTGCAGATCCGCGATCTTCCCCTGTATGACCAGGATTTCGACGCCGATTACCCGCCATCGTGTGTCCGCCTGAAGGAGCAGGTGCGTGCCGCCGACGCCGTGCTGTTCGTGACACCCGAATACAACCGTTCGGTGCCGGGCGTGCTGAAGAACGCCATCGACATCGGCTCGCGCCCCTATGGCGACAGCGCATTCGCAGGCAAGCCGGCTGCGGTGATCGGTGCGTCCATCGGCCAGATCGGCACCGCGGTGGCCCAGCAGCACCTGCGCAACAGCCTGGCCTTCCTCGACATGCATGTGCTCGGCCAGCCGGAGGCGTTCATTCATTTCAAGGACGGCCTGATCGACGCCGACGGTACGATCCACAACGAGGCCACGCGGGAATTCCTGCAGGGGTATGTGGACCGGTTCCTGGCGCTGATCGCGGTGCACGTGAAGGGCGATTGAGACGTATGGGGTCAGAGCCCTCTGCGTTGCAGAGGGATCCGACCCCAGCCACATCCGGGGTCGGATCCCGGCGCGCAGCGGCGGGCTCTGACCCCACTTGCAGCTGAGCGGGCCAGAGCCCGTACGCTGCACGGAATCCGACCCTGGCCGGCTGATCTGCGATAATGACGCACTCGGGCGTCGCACGGGCGCCCGTCGCAGGCAGTGCGACGCCTCCGCGCCATTCTGGCCAGGCTCCGGCGGATATCCCCCGTTCTTCCACGGCTTATCCACAGGCTTGTCCATGGCCGCCAGGGTCGGCGCATGCCTACACTCGTCTGGCCCCACTTTTGCAGGAAACACCGCCGCATGTCCGCCCGTCCCGGCTTCCGTTCCAACCGCAGAGACCGCGGTGATGGCTTCGAACGCGATGATTCGCGCATCGACCAGCTGCGGGTGCCACCGCATTCGGTGGAGGCCGAGCAGGCGGTGCTGGGTGGCCTGATGCTGGCACCCGAAGCGTTCGACCGGGTCAACGACCAGCTGACCGAGACCGACTTCTATCGCCGCGATCATCAGATGATCTACCGCGCGATCCGAGAGCTGTCCGAGCGTGACCGACCCTTCGATGCGGTGACGCTGGGCGAATGGTTCGAATCGCAGGGCAAGCTGGAGCTGGTAGGGGATGGCGCTTATCTGATCGAACTGGCCAGCACCACGCCGTCGGCGGCGAACATCGCGGCCTACGCCGAGATCGTACGTGACAAGGCGGTGCTGCGGCAGCTGATCCAGGTCGGTACCGACATCGTCAACGATGGTTTCCAGCCGGAAGGCCGCGACAGCAGCGAGCTGCTGGCGTCGGCGGAAAAGAGCGTGTTCGCCATTGCCGAGCAGGGCGCACGCGGGCGTACGGATTTCGTCGCCATGCCCGGCGCGCTGAAGGATGCCTTCGAGGAACTGCGCAACCGCTTCGAGAACGGCGGCAACATCACCGGCCTGCCAACCGGCTACAACGATTTCGACGCGATGACGGCCGGCCTGCAGCCGACCGACCTGATCATCCTGGCCGCGCGCCCGGCGATGGGCAAGACCACCTTCGCGCTGAACATCGCCGAGTATGCGGCGATCAAGTCGAAGAAGGGCGTGGCGGTGTTCTCGATGGAAATGTCCGCATCACAGCTGGCGATGCGACTGATCTCCTCCAATGGCCGGATCAACGCGCAGCGCCTGCGTACCGGCCAGCTGGAAGACGAGGACTGGAGCCGCGTCACCAGCGCGATCAAGATGCTGAAGGAAACCAAGATCTTCATCGACGACACGCCGGGCGTATCGCCGGAAGTGCTGCGCTCCAAGTGCCGCCGCCTCAAGCGCGAGCACGACCTGGGCCTGATCGTGATCGATTACCTGCAGCTGATGAGCGTGCCCGGCAACAGCGAGAACCGCGCGACAGAAATCTCGGAGATCTCGCGTTCGCTGAAGGGCCTGGCCAAGGAGCTGAACGTGCCGGTGATCGCACTTTCCCAGCTCAACCGCTCGCTGGAAACGCGTACCGACAAG
The DNA here is from genome assembly GCF_059369935.1 of Stenotrophomonas sp. YJH_SMC_36. Taxonomy (NCBI): domain Bacteria; kingdom Pseudomonadati; phylum Pseudomonadota; class Gammaproteobacteria; order Lysobacterales; family Lysobacteraceae; genus Stenotrophomonas; species Stenotrophomonas sp. YJH_SMC_36. The sequence goes on from NZ_JCAFTD010000006.1 coordinate 150,778, forward strand.
CGCCCGGTGATGGCTGACCTGCGCGAATCGGGCGCCATCGAGCAGGACGCGGACATGATCGTGTTCATCTACCGCGACGACTACTACAACAAGGAAAACTCACCGGACAAGGGCCTGGCCGAAATCATCATCGGCAAGCACCGTGGCGGCCCCACCGGTTCGTGCAAACTGAAGTTCTTCGGCGAGTACACGCGTTTCGACAATCTGGCCCACGATTCGGTCGGTTCGTTCGAGTAGGGCTGCCGGCGGCGGGCCGGCGATCTCCTTCTGTTCTGCAAGAGCCGGGCGCGTGCCCGGCTCTTTGCGTTGGTGCGCGCGCAAGGCGCGTACCTTGCCGGGCGATGGTCACATGACGTGTAACTGACATGTAACTGGGCCTTCCTACCATGCCGCCGCTGTCCTCCCACTTCCGACGCCCGTCGCTGGCGTCCAGCGCGTCCAAGGAATCCGCCTCCCATGCCGTCCCACGCTCCGCTCCGCCGCAATCTGCTGGCTCTGCTGGTCTGTGCCTCGCTGCCGTCGCTGGCGGCCGCTGAAACCGCCCCCACCTCCGATGCACCGTCGGCGACCACCCTCGATTCGATCTCGGTGATCGGCCGCGGCGAAGCGCGCCAGGTGCAGCGTGTCACCGCCGAGGACATGAAGGTGCTGCCGCCGGGCGCGAATCCGCTCAAGCTGCTGGCCAGCAAGCCGGGCGTGCATTTCGAGTCGGGTGACGCCACCGGTGCCTACGAGTGGTCGACCAGCATCAGCCTGCGCGGCTTCAACCAGAACCGGCTTGGCTACACGCTGGACGGCATTCCGCTGGGCAACATGAGCTACGGCAACAGCAACGGCCTTCATGTCAGCCGCGCGGTCATCAGCGAGAACCTGGGCGGTGCGGAAGTCTCCACCGGCATCGGCGCGCTGGGGACGCCGTCCACCAGCAACCTGGGGGGCGTGTTCCAGTTCTATTCGATCGATCCTTCTACCGAGTACGGCGTGGTGCTGGCGCAGGGCTTTGGCAGCGACAACGCGCGGCGCAGCTATGCCCGCCTGGAGACCGGCGAGCACCAGGGGTTTGCCGCGTACCTGTCCGGCGTGTACTCCGAAGGCGACAAGTGGAAGGGGAAGGGCTCGCAGGAGCTCAAGCAGTTCAACGGCAAGGCCGTTTACAACTTCGGCGTGGACAGCAGGATCACCGCGCTGTTCAACGCATCACGCCGGGTCGAGGCGGACTACCAGGATCTGTCGCTGGAGATGATCGACCGCCTGGGCTGGAACTGGGACAACTACGCGCCGGACTGGGACCGCGCGCTGGCCGCGGCACGCGGGCAGTTCAGTGGCGGCGTCAACAGCCCCTGGGATGCGTACTACTCCGGTCATGGCCTGCGCAACGACGATATCTCCAGCGTCGCCGGCGACTTCGGCCTCAACGAAGCGATGCGCCTGAAGGTCAATGTCTACAATCACAGCAACCGCGGGCAGGGCCACTGGTTCAGTCCGTCCAATCCTTCCAATCCGGGCACCGCGCGCGAGATCCCGATCTCGATCCGCACCACCGAGTACGCGATCGACCGTACCGGCGTGACCTCCGCGTTCACCTGGAACGTCGGCGGGCACGAGCTGGAAGCCGGCCTGTGGTACGAGGACAACGGCCACAGCGTGCAGCGCAACTTCTACTACATCGATGGCCCGATCACCGATGACTTCTTCCTGCGCAATCCGGACCAGCGCGTGTGGCGCCAGCTCTACACCACCATCACCCGCCAGTTCTATGTGCAGGACCGCTTCCGCCTGTTCGACGACCGCCTGACGGTGGACATCGGCGCGAAGTCGCCGCACACCCGCACCCGCGTCCGCACGCCGCTGGGCAGCTATGCCAACAACAGCAGCCTGACCTCCAGCAAGGGACTGCTGCCGCAGGCCGGCTTCAACTTCAAGCTCAACGAAGGCAATGAAATCTTCGGTTCGTTCGCCAGGAACATCGCCGCCTATGCGCTGGGCGTGGGCAGTCCGTTCAACGTGCCGCAGCAGGCCTTCGATGCCAGTGCACGCAACCTCAAGCCGGAGCAGTCGCGCACGATCGAACTGGGCTGGCGCGGCTACGGGCAGGGGTATGAGGCGTCGGTCGCGGTGTACGACGTGAAGTTCGACAACCGCCTGCTTGCCATCGCCCAGTGCGTGGGCATCCTCGGCTGCCCTGCGTTGTTCTCCAACGTCGGTTCGGTGACCAGCCGCGGTGCCGAGGCGACCCTGCAGCTGAAGCCGGTGCAGGACGTCACCTGGTCCAACGCGCTGTCGTGGAACGACAGCACCTACGACGACGACTACGTCAACAACGGGGTGGTACCGACCCGCGGCAGGAAGACCGTGGATACGCCGGAATGGATGTTCGCCAGCACCCTGGCCTGGACGCCGGGCCCGTGGGACATGCGCCTGTCCGCCAACCATGTCGGCAAGCGTTACGTGACCTATACCAACGACCTGTCGGTTCCCAGTTACTGGCTGGTCAACGCCTCGGTGGCTTACGATTTCGGCTCCCTGGGGCCCGCGCAGAACCTGACAGTGGCAGTGAACCTGACCAACCTGGCGGACAAGCGTTACCTGTCTTCGATCAACACCAACGGCACCTATGCCGCAGATCCCACGCGCAGCCTGGCGACCATGCAGGTGGGGGCGCCGCGGCAGGTGATGGCGACGGCGACCGTGCGCTTCTGATGCAGCGGCCCTTGGATCCGGAGCACCGTCGCCGCCTGCTGCGCATGGCGTGGCAGGGCACAGGGGTGGCGATCGCACTGGCGGCGATGCCGGGGCTGGCCACGGCAGGCCCACGGCCACGTCTGGGCCGCGATCCGTTCACCCTCGGCGTCGCCGCCGGCGATCCGGATCCGCAGGGGGCGGTGCTGTGGACACGGCTCGCCCCCGATCCGCTCAACGGCGGTGGCATGCCGTCGCGGGCGGTGCCGGTGCGCTGGTTCGTGGCTGAAGATCCCGGCATGCGCCGTCCGGTGCAGCGTGGCGTCGCCGCAGCGGTGCCCGAGCTGGCGCATTCGGTGCACGTGGAGATCAATGGCCTTCGTCCCGGCCGTGACTATTACTACCGTTTTGCCTGCGACGCTGATGAGGAAAGCACGGTCGGCCACTTCCGCACCGCGCCGCTGCCGGACGCGCAGCTGCAGCAGCTGCGCCTGGCCCTGTGCACCTGCCAGGCCTGGAACAGCGGCTACTACCCGGTACTGCGTGATATCGCGCGGAGCGATGTCGACCTGGTGCTGCATGCCGGCGACTATCTGTACGAGTACAGTCCACTGCAGAACGTACGCGGCCGCACACTGGATGCGGAGCGATTCAGCGGCGAGACCGTCAGTCTGCAGCGTTATCGCGACCAGTACGCGCTGTACAAGCTCGATCCGGACCTGCAGGCAGCGCACGCCGCGCACGCCTTTGCGGTGATCTGGGATGACCATGAGGTGCAGAACGACTATTCCGGCGTCCATCCTGAAAAGGACAGCGTGCCGGTGGAGGACTTCATCGTCCGGCGGGCCGCTGCCTATCGCGCCTTCTACGAGCACCTGCCCATGCGCAGCGCTCCGGCCGGCAATGGTGGCCTGCGGGTGCACCGGCGCCTGCGCTACGGCGACCTCGCGCAGCTGAGCCTGCTCGATTGCCGCCAGTTCCGTCCGGCCAACCCCTGCGGCGTGGGCGAGTCACCGCGCTGCGAGGCGGCACTGGACCCGCGCATGAGCATGCTCGGGTCCGGCCAGGAGGCGTGGTTCGCACAGTCGATGGCGGCCGCGCGGGGCACGCGCTGGAATGTGGTGGTGCAGCAGCTGCTGATGGCGCAGCTGCGGCTGGACGGCGGCACCCCGCGCGAGCGGTTCTGGAACGATGCCTGGGATGGGTATCCTGCCGCGCGCAACCGGTTGCTGCAGGCGCTGCAGGCGGGCGGGCAGGGCAATGCGATCGTGCTGGGAGGCGACTGGCATTCCACCTTCGTCAACGATCTGAAGCTGGACTTCGATGCGGCCGATGCTCCCGTGGTGGCCACCGAGTTCATCGCCCCCGCCATCAGCAGTGGCGGAGACGACACACCGTATGGCCCTTACTACGGACCGTCGATTCCCCTGAATCCGCACATCCGCTATTTCGACGGCGACCGCCGTGGCTGGTGGAAGCTGCAGCTCAACCGGCAGGCCGTGGATGCGGAACTGCGCTTGGCCGACAGCGTGCTGCGTACCGATGCCGCGGTGCGGACCGCCGCGCGTTTCCAGGTCGCCCACGGCCGCCCGGGGGCGGTGCAGGTATAGCGGCTGCGTTCCGGGTTTCATCGCGCCCTGCCGGGTTTCGTCGCAAACCGTTTGCTCCCTCCGGGGCAGGGCGGCACTGTGGTCGCAGGCGGCAAGGGGCCGCTGCAAGGAGACCGTGATGAAGACCCTGTTCGCGCTGGGCGTGTGGTGCCTGCTGTTCGTGCTGTGCTGGCCGTTGGCGATCCTTGCCCTGATCGCCTGGCCGTTCGTGTGGCTGCTGAGCCTGCCGTTCCGCCTGGTCGGCATCACGTTCTCGGCGCTGTTCGCGTTCCTGCGCGCGCTGTTCATGCTGCCGGCACGCCTGCTGGGTGGCGGCCGCGGTCCGGTGGCTGCGTGATGACGCCGGCCATCGCGGTACTGGTATTGGCGCTCGCGGCGCCAGCCCCTGCCACGCCCGCGACACCACCGTCCGCCTGGCTGGAACGCCAGCAGACCGCCGCTGCCGACGAAGCGGATGCTGCGGCGGCCAAGCTCGCCAAGCCTGACAGGCCCAAGGAACGCTGCAGGGTGGTGAAGGAATGGAAGGTGGGTGAAACCGTGGTGCAGCATCGCATCTGTGACGATGCACCGGAGCCGCCTGCTGGAAAGGTGTAGCGCCGGGCCCATGCTCGGCTCCACATCAGAAGGCCAAACAAAAAAACCCCGCCGAGGCGGGGTTTTCCTGTCATGCCACCGGGCCGATCAATTGGCCTTGTGGATGGCGCGCTTGCTGACCGCCATCGCCGCGTCGTGGACCACTTCCGACAGCGACGGGTGGGCGTGGCAGATACGGGCCAGATCATCGGCCGAACCGCTGAACTCCATGGTCAGCACGCCTTCGTGCACCAGCTCGGACACGTTGGCGCCGACCAGGTGCATGCCGAGGATGCGATCAGTCTCGGCATGCGCCAGGATCTTCACGAAACCTGCCGGCTCGATCATTGCCACGGCACGGCCGTTGGCGGCGAACGGGAAGCTGCCGGCCTTGTACGGGATGCCTTCGGCCTTCAGCTGTGCTTCGGTCTTGCCCACCCAGGCCAGTTCCGGCTCGGTGTAGATGACCCACGGAATCGTGTCGAAGTTGACGTGACCCGGCAGGCCGGCGATCAGTTCGGCCACGGCGATGCCTTCCTCGAAGCCCTTGTGCGCCAGCATCGGGCCGCGCACGCAGTCGCCCACCGCCCAGACGCCATCGACGCCGGTGTGGCAATGCGCATCGACTTCGATCTGGCCACGCTCGTTGACCTTCACGCCGGTGCCTTCGGCCAGCAGGCCCTTGGTGGCAGCGCGACGGCCGACGGCCACCAGCAGCTTGTCCACGGTCAGGGTCTTCTCGCCTTCGCTGTCGGTGTAGGTGACAACGACTTCCTTCTTCTTGCCCTTGCCGGTGATCTCGGTCTTGGAGACCTTGGCGCCCAGGCGGATGTCCAGGCCCTGCTTCTTGAATTCCTTGGCCGCGGTCTTGGCGACTTCGGCGTCGGCGACGGCCAGGAACTCCGGCAGCGCCTCGAGGATGGTGACTTCAGCGCCCAGGCGCTTCCACACGCTGCCCAGCTCCAGACCGATCACGCCGGCGCCGATCACCGCCAGGCGGTTCGGCACTTCGGTGAAGTCCAGGCCGCCGACGTTGTCGACGATGGTCTCGCCGTCGAACTTGGCGAACGGCAGTTCGATCGAATCCGAACCGGCGGCGATGATGACGTTGGTGCCCTTCAGCTCGACTTCCGAGCCGTCGTGCTGCTTCACCTTGACCACGTTGCCCGGCTGCAGTTCGCCGAAGCCGTAGTAGGTGGCGACCTTGTTGGCCTTGAACAGCATGGCGATGCCGCCGGTGAACTGCTTGACGATCTTGTCCTTGCGGCCAACCATCGCCTCGACGTCCATCTTGGCGTCCTTGAAGCTGATGCCGTGGTCGCCAAAGATGTGGCTCATGTTCCAGAACTGGCGCGAGGAATCCAGCAGCGCCTTGGACGGGATGCAGCCCACGCGCAGGCAGGTGCCGCCCAGCGCCGGCTTGCCATCCTTGCCCAGCGCTGCGTCGATGCAGGCGGTCTTCAGGCCCAGCTGGGCCGCGCGGATGGCAGCGTGGTAACCGGCCGGGCCCGCACCGATGACGACGACGTCGAATTGTTCAGCCATTGAATTAGTCCTTGATGCTTTACCGGAACCCCCTTCCGCGCGGGCGCGGAAGAGGGCGGGAGGTCTTACAGGCCGAACAGCATGCGGCCCGGGTTTTCCAGCTGGTTCTTGATGTCCACCAGGAACTGCACCGAGTCCTTGCCGTCGATGATGCGGTGGTCGTAGGACAGCGCCAGGTACATCATCGGCGCGATCACGACCTGGCCGTTCTGGGCGATCGGACGCTCCTTGATGGCGTGCATGCCCAGGATGGCGCTCTGCGGCGGGTTGATGATCGGCGTGGACAGCAGCGAGCCGAAGGTGCCGCCGTTGGTCACGGTGAAGGTGCCGCCCTGCAGTTCTTCCAGGCTCAGCTTGCCGTCACGGGCCTTCTTGGCGTAGTCGGCGATGGTCTTCTCGATGTCGGCGAACGACATGCGCTCGACGTTGCGCAGCACCGGGGTCACCAGGCCCTTCTCGGTCGACACGGCGATGGAGATGTCCGAGTAGCCGTGGTAGATGATGTCGTCACCATCGATCGACGCGTTGACCAGCGGGAAGCGCTGCAGCGCGTTGGCGGCGGCCTTCACGAAGAAGCTCATGAAGCCCAGCTTGATGCCGTGGGCCTTGACGAACTCGTCCTGCAGTTCCTTGCGCGCGGCCGACACCTTGGACAGGTCGACTTCGTTGAAGGTGGTCAGCATGGCGGTGGAGTTCTTGGACTCCATCAGGCGTTCGGCGATGCGCTTGCGGATGCGGGTCATCGGCACGCGTTCTTCCGGACGTGCGCCACCGGCCTTGCCGGCGCCGCCATTGCGGGCGAAGTTGACGATGTCTTCCTTGGTCACCGCGCCGCGACGGCCGGTGCCGTCCACGTCGGCCGGGTTCACGCCCTCGGTGATGGCGGTGAAGCGGGCACCCGGCGGCAGCGCATCGGCGGCCGACTTGGCTGCCGGGGCCGGAGCCGCGGCGGGAGCCGGAGCAGCGGCTGCGGCCGGAGCCGGGGCATCGGCCTTCTTCTCTTCAGCGGCCGGAGCCGGGGCAGCCGCCACGGCGCCTTCCTCGATGATCGCCACGACCTGGCTGGAGGTCACGGTGGCGCCCACGTCGAACTTGATCTCCTTCAGCACGCCATCGACCGGCGACGGCACTTCCAGGACGACCTTGTCGGTTTCCAGGTCAAGCAGGTTTTCGTCGCGCTTGACGGCGTCGCCCACCTTCTTGTGCCAGGTGGCGATGGTGCCGTCGGCGACGGATTCGGGCAGTACCGGGGCTTTGACTTCGGTGGCCATGCGGGAGCTTCCTGGTTTGTCTTCTAAATAAGGGGAGGAGAGTTATTCAGCGACCTGGTCGTTGAACGGGTTGACCAGTGCGTCGGCAATCAGCTGCTGCTGCTCGCGGACATGGTCAGCCATGTGACCGGCAGCCGGCGACGCCGAACGTGCGCGACCGGCGTAATGCAGGTTCTGGCCCTCGGCCAGGCAGAACTGCAGGTGGTGGCGGATCTGGTACCACGCGCCCTGGTTCTGCGGTTCTTCCTGCGTCCACACCACGTCGGTGGCCTTGCCATACTTCTTCAGTTCGGCAGCCAGCAGCGCACGCGGGAACGGATACAGCTGCTCCACGCGGATGATCGCCACGTCGTCCTGGCCACGCTTGGTCTGGTCTTCCAGCAGGTCGTAGTAGACCTTGCCCGAGCACAGCACCACGCGCTTGACCTTCTTGGCGTCGGCATTGGCATCGCCGATCAGGTGCTGGAACTCGCCGTTGGCCAGCTCGTCCAGGGTCGACACCGCCAGCTTGTGGCGCAGCAGCGACTTCGGCGACATCACCACCAGCGGCTTGCGGGTGGTCATGTGCAGCTGGCGACGCAGCATGTGGAAGGCCTGGGCCGGGGTCGACGGCACGACCACCAGCATGTTCTCCAGCGCGCACAGCTGCAGGAAGCGCTCCAGGCGCGCCGAGCTGTGCTCCGGGCCTTGCCCTTCATAGCCATGCGGCAGCAGCAGGGTCAGGCCGGAAATGCGGCCCCACTTGGCTTCACCGGCGGCGATGAACTGATCGATCACCACCTGGGCGCCGTTGGCGAAGTCGCCGAACTGGCCTTCCCAGATGCACAGCGTGTTCGGATCGGTGGTGGAGAAGCCGTACTCGTAGGCCATCACCGCTTCTTCGCTCAGCAGCGAATCGATGACGGTGGCCTTCTCCGGCGAATCCACCAGCTGCCGCAGCGGCATGTAGTAGTTGTCGGTCTTCTGATCGTGCAGGATCGCATGGCGGTGCGTGAACGTACCGCGGCCGACGTCCTGGCCGACCAGGCGCAGTGCATGGCCTTCGTCCAGCAGGGTGGCGTAGGCCAGGTTTTCTGCAAAGCCCCAGTCGCCCGGAATCTCGCCAGCGGCCATCTTGCGGCGGTCGTCGTAGACCTTGGCCACGCGCGAGTGCAGCTGCACTTCGTCCGGGATGGTGTTGATCAGCTTGGCCAGCTCGACCAGCTTGTTCTTCTCGACCTTGGTCGAGACCGGGTCGGACAGCTTGCCTTCCAGCAGCTTCGGCCAATCAACGAACAGCGGGCTGCTCGGCGGAGTCTTCTCGACCTTGGCCAGTTCGGTGGTCACTTCGCCGGCGTCCAGCTTCTCGCGGTAGGCATCGACCATCGCCTTGCCGGCGCCGGCGGCGATCACGCCCGCCTTTTCCAGCTGCTCGGCATACATCTCGCGGGTGGTCGGGTGCTTGCGGATCACCTGGTACATCAGCGGCTGGGTGATCGCCGGCTCGTCGGCCTCGTTGTGGCCCCAACGGCGGTAGCACATCAGGTCGATGACCACGTCCTTGGCGAACTTCTGGCGGAACTCGAACGCCAGCTGCGCGGCGAACACCACCGCTTCCGGGTCATCTCCGTTCACGTGCAGCACCGGCGCGGCAATCATCTTCGCCACGTCGGTGGCATAGCGCGTGGAGCGCGTATCCAGCGGATTGGAGGTGGTGAAGCCGACCTGGTTGTTGACCACGATGTGCACGGTGCCGCCGACGGCGAAGCCGCGGGCCTGCGACATCTGGAACAGTTCCATGACCACGCCCTGGCCGGAGAAGGCCGCGTCGCCGTGGATCAGGATCGGCATGACCTGCTTGCGGGCGGTGTCCTTGCGGCGCTCCTGGCGCGAACGCACGGAACCGGCCACGACCGGGTCGGCGATTTCAAGGTGCGACGGGTTGAACGCCAGCGCCAGGTGGACCGGGCCACCCTCGGTGGCCACGTCGGCGGAGAAGCCCATGTGGTACTTCACGTCGCCGGCCGAGGCGTGCTCGTCGTGCTCGAACTTGCCTTCGAACTCGTCGAACAGCTTGCGCGGGTTCTTGCCCAGGGTGTTGACCAGCACGTTCAGGCGGCCGCGGTGGGCCATGCCGATCACCACGTCCTTGACGCCGTCCTTGCCGGCGCTGCGGATGATGGTGTCCATCATCGGGATCAGCGCATCGCCGCCTTCCAGCGAGAAGCGCTTCTGGCCGACGTACTTGGTGTGCAGGTAGCGCTCCAGGCCTTCGGCCGCGGTCAGGCGCTCCAGGGTGCGGCGCTGGGTGTCAGCGTCCAGCTGGTAGTTGCCGCCGGCCAGTTCCAGCTTCTTGTAGATCCACTGGCGCTGCTCGACCTCGGCGATGTGCATGAACTCCGCACCGATCGAACCGGTGTAGGTCGCCTTAAGGCGCGCCAGCAGATCGCGCAGCTTCATGCGCGGCTGGCCGCCGACGCCACCGGTGCTGAACTCGCTGTTGAGGTCGGCATCGGACAGGCTGTGGAACGGCAGGCCCAGGTCCGGCGTATTGACCGGCGCAGCCAGGCCCAGCGGGTCCAGGCGGGCGTCCAGGTGGCCGCGCGAACGGTAGGCGGTGATCAGACGACCGACATTGCGCTCACGCTCGTCGCCCGCACCTGCGCCGGTGCCGGCCTTCAGCGCATCCTTGGCCGCGTCCGCGATGTGGGAAATGACGGCCGAGTGCGGAATGTCACCTGCTTCGCGGCCCTTGAAGCCGTCGAAGTAGGTCTTCCATTTGGGATCGACACTGTCCGGGGAGACGAGGTACTGCTCGTACAGGTCCTCGACATAGGAGGCGTTGCCGCCGGCGAGTTGCGAAGATTGCGCAAACTGCTTCAGTAGATTGTCCACGATGGAGGGTGTTGATTCGCTTTGTGGGGTATGGCTTAAGAAGGACCCGGCAGGAAGATGAATAGCCCTGCGCAGGCGCGTTCAAACAGCCAAATTGTACCCCCATCCGGACACGAAGGGGCATCGCGGAGGCCATCGTGCGTCCCCCGGTGCCGCTTCCAGACAGGTTGAACCCGACCGTCGCGCTCAGAGGCCGAGCGCGCGGAGTTCGCTGCAATCGCGCGAACGGTCCCAGACGCGCTGCAATTGCTGCTCGAACTGCCGCGAACGTGCCGGCAGCGCGATGCCGGCCTCGCCGTCGAGGCGATGGCCGATCAGACGAAAGTAGAAGTCGCCCCTGTCATTGATCAGGCAGGCGGACGCCAGTGCCCGGTCGACCGGATCGGTCACCTCGCGGAACAGGATCACGCTGGGCAGCCGCTGTGCCATCGCCAGCAGCGGCGCGCCGGCACGGCCAATGGCTGCCGCGTCATGCACGATCACCCGCAGCTGCTTGTCGTGGCGGGCACTGGCGAAGCGGCGCAGGGCGGCCTGTACCGGGCCGGCATCGAGCAGGCCCGGGTCCAGCAGGTGGCTGTGCAGCCATACCTGGCGACGGGCACGGTGGAGGATGGCGGTGGTGGCGGCCACGGCCTCGGCGCGGCTGTTGATCGCGCTGGCCGCGTCCAGCCGGCGGCGCATCTGCTGGTGCCCCAGGCCGGCCTCCTCGAAGACCTCGCCTTCAGGCAGGAAGCCCTGCCGCGCGTAGAAGTCGCGGGCGGGCAGCTGTGCGTGCAGATGCAGCTCGGCCAGGTCGAGGCCATGGCCGGCCTCGACCAGGGCCTCGAGCAGGGCTTCACCGATGCCCTGGCTGCGGTGGCTCGCCAGCACCGCCATGCGGCCGACGCGGCCATCAGGTGTGAGCCGGCCAGTGCCGACCGGCGTGCCGTCGGCATCCAGCGCCAGTACGTGGGCACTGACCGGGTCCATCGCGTCGCGCTCCAGGTCGCTGGCAATGCCCTGTTCCTGCACGAACACCTGCTGGCGCACAGCGTGGATGGCGCCATGCGCATCGGCATGACCTACCTGATGGACGCGGATCGAGGGCATGACTCAGGCGCGACCGGCGTCGCTGTCGTCTTCTTCGTCGTCTTCGAAGTTGACGATGACCTCGATGCCATCGTCATGCACGGTCACCACGTGGACATCGTCGGACACGGCGTCGTCATCGATCACCTCCACCTGGTCGCGGCCTTCGACCACCTCACCGAGGACGCCTTCATCCTCGCCCTCGTCGTCGGCGCCATACAGCTCGCTGGGGTTGATCAGCTGGAACACGCCGCCGACCAGCAGCTGCTGGACCACCGCGCGGCCCTTGTCCGACAGTCCGCGATAGGCGGCCGCGTCGAGCTGCTCGGCACCGGCCAGGCGCTGCGCATCCTTCACCGGCAGCGCGAAGTCCTGGCCGCTGACGTACAGGCTGGCGCCCCGCTTGGCCCGCCGCCAGGCCAGGCGGGCCCAGGGGTGGCGTTGCAGCAGAAGGCCGGACTGCAGGGCGGCGACCACCTCTTCCTGTTCCGGCGCGGCCTGGTGGGCCATCACTTCGCCGGCGGCGCGGTAGGTGGTGATGAAGCGGCCGAACCAGTCGCCCAGCTTGTCCGGGTCGTTCATGCGGATGGCGTTGAGGGCGGTGATCACCCGTGCCATCGCCACCGTGTCGATCTCGTTCGGATCGGCCGGCAGCTTCAGGTCGGGGTCCTGATAGCGGATGTTCTCGTCGGCATCGGCGATCAGGGTGTCCAGGTAGTCACTGATGAGTTCGGCCGAGGACGGCGCGCGCATGCCGAAGGAGAACGTCAGGCAGGGGTCTTCGGCGACGCCATGGTGCGGCACGTTCGGCGGCAGGTACAGCATGTCGCCCGGCGCCAGCACCCAGTCGTGGGTGGGCTTGAACACCTCCAGCAGCTTCAGTTCCACGTCCGGACGGAACCCCAGCGGCGGGCGCCGGCCCTTGATCGACTCGCTGGCGTCGATCTGCCAGCGACGATGGCCCTGGGCCTGCAGCAGGAACACGTCGTACTGGTCGACGTGGGCACCGACCGAGCCGCCGGTGGCGGCGAAGCTGATCATGACGTCGTCCATGCGCCAGCGCGGGAGGAAGCGGAAGTGCTCGATCAGCGCGCGCACGTCCGGGTCCCACTTGTCCACGTCCTGCACCAGCAGGGTCCAGTCGTGGTCGGGCAGGGCGGGGAATACGTCTTCCTGGAACGGGCCGGTACGTACGCGCCAGCCGTCCTGGCGCTTGTCGTGCTCGATCAGGCGTGCCAGCACGCCTTCCTCGCAGGCCAGCCCGGCCAGGTCTTCCGGCTGCACCGGAGACTGGAAATCAGCGAAGGCGTTGCGGATCAGCAGCGGACGCTTCTGCCAGAAATCGCGCAGGAACACGGCCGGGGACATGCCCAGCGGCTGGCCGGGACGGGCGGTGACTTCGATGAGCGGGGCGGAGGACTTGCGGGCGGCCATGGGGGAATCCTTGCAGCGGAAAGCGGGAGGGCGGCGCGGCGTGCCGCCAAGGCGTCCATTGTCCGACGTTCGTTGGGATTGCGCACGTGCGGTGGTTTGTCGCGGGGTGTCCGGCCAACGGCGGAGCCCCTCGTGGTGGGGGCCGGGTTGGTCGCTGAAAGCCAACGCCGTGCTTGGCCGGGCGGGTGGGCTGCGCGGGGGACGCTGCAAGTACGTCCCTGTAAGCTTGGCCGCCGCATCCATGCGGCGGACACCCCCGCGCAGCCCACCCGCCCGGCCCTTGACAGTCTCCTGCGGGGTCCGCCACGGAATGGAAGAAGAAAATCAAAGGCAACAGTGGGTCACACGCTGCGCTTGCTCGTGTAGCCGAAAAACAAAGAGGGACGCGGCGAAGCCGCGTCCCTACTTCACATTCCGTCCCGACAACAAATGCTCTTCGATCCGTCACCGGGACGCTGTCAGAGGTGGGGCGGGTTGGGTTCGCGGGGGTGTCCGCGGCATGGATGCCGCGGCCAAGCCCCCAGGGATGGGTTCACGGCGTCCCCCGCGAACCCAACCCGCCCCGCCAAACACTGCAGAAACCCATAGCCGCCTTTGACGTTGCCGTTGCCTGCCGCAGGCAGCGCCGCGGCCGCCGCCGCAGAGAAAACCCCTCAGATCTTCTTCGCCAGCGCCTCGGCCAGACCGGTATAGCTGCCCGGGGTCATCTCCAGCAGCCGCTGCTTCGCATCCGCCGGCAGCTCCAGCCCCTGTACGAACGCCCGCATCGACTCGGCGGTGATGCCCTGGCCGCGGGTCAGTGCCTTCAGCTGCTCGTACGGGTTCGGCAGGCCGTGGCGGCGCATCACCGTCTGCACCGCTTCGGCCAGCACTTCCCACGCGGCATCCAGGTCGGCATCCAGGCGCTGCGGATTCACCTCCAGCTTGCCCAGTCCCTTGGCCAGCGAGTCCAGCGCCACCTGGCTGTGGCCGAAGGCGGTACCCAGCGCCCGCAACACGGTGGAGTCGGTCAGGTCGCGCTGCCAGCGGCTGATCGGCAGCTTCGCGCTGAAATGCTCGAACAGCGCGTTGGCGATGCCGAAGTTGCCTTCGGCATTTTCGAAATCGATCGGGTTGACCTTGTGCGGCATGGTCGACGAGCCGACTTCGCCTTCCTTCAGGCGCTGCTTGAAGTAGCCCAGCGAGATGTAGCCCCAGATATCGCGGGCCAGGTCGATCAGGATGATGTTGGCGCGGCGGGCGGCATCGCCGATTTCGGCGACGTTGTCGTGCGGCTCGATCTGCGTGGTGTACGGGTTGAACACCAGGCCAAGCCCGGTCACGAAGCGTTCGGCGAAGGCCGGCCAGTCCACGTCCGGGTAGCTGGCGACGTGCGCGTTGTAGTTGCCGACCGCACCGTTGATCTTGCCGGTCAGCTCGACCGCGGCGATCTGGCGGCGCTGACGCTCCAGGCGCGCCACCACGTTCGCCAGCTCCTTGCCCAGGGTGGTCGGCGAAGCGGTCTGGCCGTGCGTGCGCGACAGCATCGGCTGCGCGGCCTGGGCGTGGGCCAGGCCACGCAGGGTGGCGGCGATGCCGTCGAGCGTCGGCAGCAGCACCTCGCGGCGCGCCTGCTCGAGCATCAGGCCGTAGCTGAGGTTGTTGATGTCCTCGCTGGTGCAGGCGAAATGCACGAACTCCAGTGCCGGCGCCAGCTCGGCGTCGTCCTTCAGCTGCTCCTTGATGAAGTACTCCACCGCCTTGACGTCATGGTTGGTGGTGCGCTCGATCTCCTTCACCCGGGCGGCATGGGCGGGGCTGAAACCGCTGGCCAGCGCGCGCAGACGGGCGGTGGCGGCTTCGGAGAACGCTGCAAGCTCGACGATGCCCGGCTCGGCGGCCAGCGCCAGCAGCCACTCCACCTCGACCGTGACGCGGGCCTTGATCAGGCCGTACTCGGAGAAGATCGGGCGCAGGGCATCGACCTTGCCGGCGTAGCGGCCATCGAGCGGGGACAGGGCGAGCAGGGCGGAATCGGACATGTCGGCAGGGCGGGAGCGAGCGGCGGGGCCGATATTCTACGACGCGTGGCCTTCGCATGCTTGGCAGCACCGGGCCACGCCGGGCGCAGGGAGGCTGCGCGCTGTCCTCGCCCGGCCGGGCCCGCCGCTCCCGATGGGCAACGGTGCCGCAGATGAAACGATCCGGCCCGCTTCCGTCATGCCATGCAACGGGCAAGAGAGTATCGTGATTGCCGCCGCCAGCCCGGGAAGCGACACCCTGCCAGCCGCCGCTTCCCTTTCCCCAACTGAAGTAGTGCGGAGTCGATGCAATGAGCAAAGCTGCAAGCAAGGGTGCCTCCCGGGCGTTCCGGATCGAACACGACAGCATGGGCGAGCTGCAGGTGCCTGCCGATGCCCTGTGGGGCGCGCAGACCCAGCGCGCCGTGCAGAATTTCCCGGTGTCCGGCCAGCGCATGCCGCGCGGGTTCATCCGTGCGCTGGGTCTGGTCAAGGGCGCCGCTGCCGGCGTCAACGCCGAACTGGGCCACCTGCCCAGGAACGTGGCCAAGGCGATCCAGGCCGCCGCCGCGGAAGTGGCGGCGGGCGACTGGGACGCGCATTTCCCCATCGATGTCTACCAGACCGGTTCGGGTACGTCCTCGAACATGAATGCCAACGAGGTCATCGCGACCCTGGCCAACCGCGCCGGCAAGGCCGGCAAGACCACGGTCCATCCCAACGACCACGTCAACCAGGGGCAGAGCTCCAATGACGTGATCCCGACCGCGCTGCGCGTCTCGGCGGTGCTGGCGGCGCACGAACAGCTGCTGCCCGCGCTGGCGCATCTGCGCAGGACCATCGACAGGAAGGGCCGCAGCCTGCGCAAGGTGGTCAAGACCGGCCGTACCCACCTGATGGACGCCATGCCGCTGACCTTCGAGCAGGAGTTCGGCGCCTGGTCGGCACAGCTGGCATCGGCACAGGCGCGCATCGAGGACAGCCTCAAGCGCGTCCGCCGGCTGCCGCTGGGCGGCACCGCCATCGGTACCGGCATCAATGCCGATCCGCGTTTCGGCGCTCAGGTGGCCAAGGCCCTCAAGCAGCACTCGGGTTTCAAGTTCGACAGTGCCGACAACAAGTTTGAAGGCCTGGCCGCGCAGGACGATGCGGTGGAGCTGTCCGGCCAGCTCAATGCGCTGGCGGTGGCGCTGATCAAGATCGCCAACGATCTGCGCTGGATGAATGCCGGGCCGCTGGCGGGGCTGGGCGAGATCGAACTGCCGGCCCTGCAGCCGGGCAGCTCGATCATGCCGGGCAAGGTCAATCCGGTGATTCCGGAGGCGACGGTGATGGCCTGCGCGCAGGTGATCGGTCACCACACGGCGATCACGGTGGCCGGGCAGACCGGCAATTTCCAGCTCAATGTGACCCTGCCGCTGATCGCGGTGAACCTGCTCGAAGGCATCGGCCTGCTGGCCAACGTGTCGACGCTGCTGGCCGACAGCGCCATCGCAGGCCTGAAGGTGCGCGAGGATCGCGTGGCGGAGGCGCTGGCGCGCAACCCGATCCTGGTCACTGCGCTGAACCCGATCATCGGCTATGAGAAGGCTGCGGCAATCGCCAAGCGCGCCTACAAGGAACAGCGGCCGGTGCTGGAGGTGGCGCTGGAGGACAGCGGCCTGGGCGAAGCGGAACTGCGGCGCCTGCTGGATCCGACGGCGCTGACCGCTGGCGGCATCCATGCGGGAGGCGGTGGCGGCGGTTGATCTGCCGAGCAGGCTTGCCGGGCCAATGAGAAACGCCGCCCTCGGGCGGCGTTTGCGTTCAGCGACGGTCGGCGACGATGTTGCCGAAGGTCTCGGTGTAGTCCTTGAACTCGGGGATGCGCTGGATCAGGTCGCCTGGAATGACGTCCATGCCCTCCGGCGGCTGGATCTTCACCGGCTGCATGTTCGGATCGGCCGGGGCGGCCACCAGCGTGTTCTGGCGCAGTACCTGCAGCTTGCCGAACATCGTCTGCAGCATCTGTTTCTGCGCATCGTCCAGCGGAATCTGGATCTCGTCCATCTTCATCGTGCCGTCGGCCAGGATGATGATGTTCGGTGCCGGTGGACGGCGCACGGTCACCATGCCTTCGCTGACGGAGATCTTGGGCTTGCCACGCTCTGCGCGGTGGTTGCGGTAATCCTGGTCGCAGCCGGCCAGGCCCAGGCAGAACAGGGCAGCCAGCAGCAGAAACAGCTTCTTCATGACGATTCGATCGGGGGCATCCGGGGTGCCCATTGTAAGCCCGGTGGCGGCAGCGGGGACCCGCTGCCGGCCGGCTGCGCTGAAGTGTCTCAGTTGGAGAAGGTGACCGAGCTGTCCTTCCCGCAGTCGTCGACGTCGCTCTGGTCCATGCTGGCGTAGGGCTTGAAGGCCGGCAGTTCGCGGGCAAGCGCCTGCTGGCTGGCCAGCATCGCCGGCAGGCGGTCGCAGATGCGCTTGGCCTGCGCTTCGATCTTGGCGGCCTCGGCGTTGATCCGCTTCTCCACGCCTTCGCTGTCACCGCTGAAGATACCCTTGAGCGCTTCACCGGCAGCGCTGGCACCGAGCTTGGCACCGGCCAGGCCGACATTCATCCCGTCCGTCGCGATGGCGACCACGTGACCGCGGTACTCCAGCAGCTGGCGGCGCTGCGCGTCGTTGGTCGGCACATTCTTGCCGCCGATCAGCAGATGTCCATCCGGCGTGATCTCCGCGCGCGGCTGATTGTCGGCGGAGATCTTGATGTTGCCCTCAGTGATCTCTCTGCGGGCCTCATCCATGGCTTCCTGGACTTTTCTGCCAACGCCGCTGGAGGTTTCGGCGACGCTCTTGCCGACACTGGTGTCGGGCGCGGAAGACGTGCCACCGCAGGCGATCAGCGGCAGGCACAGCAGGGTGGCAGGCAGCAGGCGCATCAGGTTCATGGCATTCCCCTCGAATCGGTGGGTTGGGATTTACTTGTTGCGGGGCAGGGTGACCCTGCCGCTGACGTTGCGGTGCACGACGTCGCCGCTGCCGCTGTGATCGACGGTCAGGTTGCCGCGCACGCCATCGACGTCGATGTCGCCGGAGCCATGGCTGCGCACGTGCACATCGCCGCCGATGTCACCCAGGTCGATGCCCCCCGAGCCCACCACGCCGATCTGGACGCTGCCCTGCACGCGCTTGAAGTCGACGTCGCCCGATCCGACCGTGTCCAGGCGTGCGTTGCCACGCACGTCGCTGATCGTGAGGTCGCCGGAGCCGACCGTGCCGACGATCGCGTCGCCCCCGATGTTGCGCGCCTTGACGTCACCCGAGCCGAGCGACAGCAGGTTCAGTGCGCTGCCACCGTCGATCTCCAGGTCGCCGGAGCCGACGGAGGCATGGATGGTGCCGCGGGTGCCGCGCGCAACGGCGTCGCCGGAGCCGACATCCACGCTCAGTGACTGCGCGTTGTCGATGCTGGCATCGCCGGAGCCGACCTTGAACTGCAGCGGCAGGTTGTCCGGCACGCTGCCGCGGATGTCCAGCCAGGCGTAGAAGTTGCCCAGGTTCAGGCCGGCACGGCTTGCGCGGCGCAGGCTGACCACCAGCTTGTCGCCTTCCCGGCGCTGGTCCAGCACCAGCTGGTCCAGCAGATCCTGGCTGGACGCGCAGGCACGGCCGTCGAGCTGACCGCCTCCACTGCGGGCGGTCACCTTCAGATCGAACTGGTTCACCTCGAACACCACCGCCTTGGCACCGGCCGCGTCCAGCTTCAACGTGCGTGCAGCGGTGAACTTGCAGTTGGGTGCATCGGCGGCCAAGGCCGACAGCGGCATCAGCAACAACGCGGTACAGGCGAGCAGGGAACGCATGGGTGGTGGCTCCGGTAAGGGGTCAGATTTCGCCGGCGCGGCGGCGCAGGCGGATGGCAAGGAAGATGAAAAGCGCGCCGAACGCAGCGCCGATCCACAGTCCCGGCATCGCCAGCGACTTCAGCTGCGCGACCGGTCCCATCAGCGCGGTGACCGATTCCAGGTCCGCACGCGAGTCCTGCAGGCCGGTGCGGTAGATCAGGTCCATGCCGGGCACGCCACTGAGCAGCAGGCGACCGACGACGTTCTGCCAGAACCAGCCGCTGGTGAGCCCGAACAGGGTCATGACCTTGGTGGTGGAGACGATGATCCCGGCGAAGAGCGGCAGCATCACCGCCCACAGGAACGGCTTGGACTTGGCCCAGGCCGAGCACAGCAGCAGCCAGCCGGCGGTCGGCAGCGCCCACAGGACGTAGACCGGAATCCAGGACAGGTGGCCGGCGGCCAGGGTCAGCGGGCTGGCCGGTCCCCAGATCAGGTTCATCGGGCTGCCACCGTGCAGCGCGGCCACCAGGCTGATGATGGCGAGGAAGCCGAACATGGTCAGGATGCCCGCGACCACTGCGATCAGCGGGGCGATCACCAGCGCGCTGATCACCTTGGAAAGCACGGTCTGGGTATCGGACAGTGGCAGCGATTTCCAGAACAGGATGCTGCGGTCGCGGCGGTCGTCATACAGCGCGCCAAGGCAGTAGAAGAACATCACGAACGCCAGCACCAGGAATGGCCAGGCCGAACTGAGCACCAGGGTCAGGTCGAGGCCGTTGCCGAGGTCGGCCATGTCCTTGGCACTGATGTTGCGGGTCAGCAGCGCCAGGTCCAGGCCGTTGATGTTCACGTCCTCGCCATCGATGTGCAGATTGCCGTCGCGCGCAGCCCGATGCAGGGCGAACAGGCCGAAGGCGATGCCCACACCGCTCATCAGCAGCGACACCACGCCGGCAATCAGCGGCGCATAGAGGAACCCGCCACGGTTCTCCCAGTATTCACGCTTGAGCAGCCAGCGCAGCGTGCCGGCGGGACCGACGGGATGATTGACGGCGTTCATGCGTAGGTCCCCTTCATGACAGCGACGAACAGATCAGCCAGGCCCGGGCTGCGGGTCTCGCCGAGGGAGGTGAGCTGGTCACGCGGCACGCCGTCATACAGCAGCACGGTCTTGCCGAAGGCCAGGGCGCGCTCGTCGATCGGCTTGAGCGCACGCGCGGTATCGAGCTGCTCGGCGTTGACCAGCAGCTCGGTGTAGCGTTGGCCGACATCGTCCATCTCTGCGTCGAGCACGATGCGGCCGTCGCGGATGAACATGACGTCGCTGAGGATGTGCTCGATCTCTTCGACCTGGTGGGTGGTGACGATGATCGTCTTCTGCTCGTCGAAGTAGTCCTCCAGCAGGCGCTGGTAGAACTCCTTGCGGTACAGGATGTCCAGGCCCAGGGTCGGCTCGTCGAGCACCAGCACGCGGGCGTCGATGGCCATCACCAGGGCCAGGTGCAGCTGCACGATCATGCCTTTGGACAGTTCGCGCACGCGCTGCTTCGGCTGCAGCTTGGTGTTGGCCAGGAAGCGCTCGCAGCGGGCGCGATCGAAGCGGGGATGCACGCCGGCGACGAAGTCGATGGCCTCGCGCACCTTCAGCCAGCGGGGCAGCACCGCGACGTCGGCGATGAAGCAGATGTCCTTCATCAGCTCATCCCGATGAAGGCGCGGGTCGCGGCCGAGCACGCTGAGGTCGCCTTCCACCGTGGTCAGGCCGAGGATGGCCTTCAACGCGGTGGTCTTGCCGGCACCGTTGGGTCCGATCAGGCCGATGATCCGGCCCGCCGGGATGGTGAAGCTGGCATTGTCGAGCGCGACCGTGCTCTTGTAGGCCTTGCGCAGGCCGCGGGCGGTGATGACCGCGTCGCTTGCAGCGGTACTGGTGAGGCTGGCATTCATCAGACTTTCCCCTGGGTCAGCAATTCGTCGAGGCTCAGCCCCAGGCGCTGGATGCGCTCCAGGACGGCCGGCCATTCTTCATTGAGGAAGCGCTCGCGCTCGCTGCTGCGCAGCTGCGTGGCCGCCTGCTCGGTCATGAACATGCCCAGGCCCCGGCGCTTCTCGACCAGGCCTTCGTCAGCCAGTTCCTGGTAGGCGCGCGAAACGGTGATGGGGTTGAGCTGGTAGTCGGCGGCCACCTGGCGCACCGAAGGCAGGGCATCGCCCGGCTTGAGGATTCCGTCGAGCATCATGGCGATCACGCGCTCCTTCAGCTGGCGGTAGATGGGAGCGCCGTCGCTCCACTGGATGTCGCTCATGGTCAGCTCCGTGGGGTCAGCGGCTGTGCGAACGAGAAATACGGCATGGACAGGGAGCTGTGCAGCCGACGCGGGGGGGAGGGTGAAGCTTCCGGCGTCCCGGCCGTGGGAGTGGGCGCGTCCTGCGGGGTATCGGACAGAGAGGGGGCGGTGGGCGCGCGTGGCGAGGCCAGCCACGCCATCACCAGCAGGGTCGAAACGGCGGTGATCGCGGGAGCGGTGACGTTGCGATGCATCCGGGTGTTCATGGCATACCCCCTGTCTCAGGTGACTGGTGTTGTATGCAACTATAACACCGGCACGCCGACGTGCAACCCCCGACATGACCCAACTGATGGCAGGGGGTGTCATGGCATAGATGCAATTCTGCAAGCCATTGATTTGAATGCGGAATGATGCCCGGCGGGCGCAGGCCGTCGCCTCGCTTCCATTCAGCTGCGTCCATGCTATGTCAAGCACCGGCCAGCCTCTGGCCCCGGCTGCGTTGCCGCCAATCCGCGCAAAGCGCCGGGGCGGTCGCGCGGCCGGGTGCCCCCGGGGCCGGTGCTATAGTTCGGCCGATTCCCGGCCGCTCCCGGCCGGGCCCTGTGAATGGCCACCGCGGACCGCTCCGATGCCCCTGCCGACCGTCTTCCCGCGCCGCCTGCGCGGTCTTTCCCTGCTGACCCTGCTGGCTGGGCTGGCCCTTCCCGGCCTCACCCTGGCCGCCGATCTGCTGGATGTGGACTACCGGCCCCTGGCCGGCAAGCAGCAGGTCAACCTGCAGCAGCGCTATCACGGCCAGGTGCTGCTGGTGGTCAATACCGCCAGCAAGTGCGGGTACACGCCGCAGTACGAAGGCCTGGAAGCGCTGCAGCAGCGCTATGCACGCCGCGGGTTCGCGGTCCTCGGCTTCCCGTCCAACGATTTCAAGGGCCAGGAACCCGGTGACGAAGCGCAGATCCAGGAATTCTGCACGCTGACCTATGGCGTGAAGTTCCCGATGTTCGAGAAGGTCCACGTGGTCGGCGCGCAGGCCACCCCGCTGTACCAGCGCCTGACCGCGGCAACCGGCGTGGCGCCGGGCTGGAACTTCCACAAGTACCTGGTCGGCCGCGACGGCAGGGTCATCGCCCAGTTCGCCAGCAAGGTCACGCCGGATGATCCGCAGCTGATCGCGGCCATCGACAAGGCACTGGCCGCGCCCGCCGCCACGCGTTGATATCCGGCACGGATGCCTCGACATCGACGGCATGCGTGCGACAATGCTTCTTTTCGCGCCGACGTCGGCGCCCAGTCACTTCCAGGAATGCAGCGAATGAAGATGGGAATGCGCGGCGCAGCGGCGTCGGTTCTGATTCTGGCGATGGGCACTTCGGGTGTCGCTCTGTCGCAACAACCGGCGGCCCCCGCAGCCGCCAAGGAGACCGCAACCTTGAATTCCCCCAAGCAGAAGCTCGGTTACGCCATCGGCCTGGATGTCGCCAAGTCGTTCACCCCGATCGCCGATGAAATCGACGTCGCTGCCCTGCGCACGGCCGTGGAGCGTTCGTTCGAAGGCCTGCAGCCGCAGATCACCCAGGAGCAGGCCAAGGCCACCGATGCCGCCCTGCGCCAGGTCGTGATGGCCCGCAGCGGCCAGCAGGTGCCGGGCGTTGCGCCGGGCTCTCAGCCGCCGAAGGTCGATCGGGTGAAGGTCGCACAGATGATCGGTTCCTACTCGGTGGGTCCGTCGCTGGCACAGCTGAAGGACGACATTGACGTTGCGTCGCTGTTTGACGCAATCAGCACTGGTCTGAGCAAGGGCCAGCCGAAGATGACCGAGGCTGACGCCACGGCCACCATCCAGGCGTTCATGGGCGCCAAGCAGGCCGAAATGCAGGCCAAGGCTGCCCAGGCTGCACAGACCAACCGTCAGGAAGGCAACGCATTCCTGGCCAAGAACAAGACCCAGCCGGGCGTGGTGACCACGGCCTCGGGGCTGCAGTACCAGGTGATCCGCCCGGGCAGCGGCGAGCGTCCGCTGCCGACCAGCAAGGTGCGCGTGAACTACGAAGGCAAGCTGCTCGACGGCACCGTCTTTGACAGCTCCGCCAGCCGTGGCCCGGCCGAGTTCGGCCTGGACCAGGTGATCAAGGGCTGGACCGAAGGCGTCGCGCTGATGCCGGTCGGCTCCAAGTACCGCTTCTGGATCCCGGGCGAGCTGGCCTACGGTGAGAACGGCACCCCGGGCGGCCCGATCGGTCCGAACGCCACGCTGACCTTCGACGTCGAACTGCTGGGCGTCCTGCCGTAAGCCACCACGGAGCCTGCACGGACATGCGCGTTGCGATTTTCGGTACCGGTTACGTCGGCCTGGTGACGGGCACCTGCCTGGCCGATGTCGGCCACCAGGTGATCTGCGTCGATATCGACCAGGGCAAGGTCGATGGCCTGAACCAGGGCATCATCCCGATCTATGAGCCGGGCCTGGAGCCGATGGTGAAGGCCAACCACGCTGCGGCGCGGCTGGCGTTCACCACTGATGCGGCTGCGGCGATCGCGCATGGCCAGGTGGTGTTCATCGCCGTGGGCACACCGCCGGACGAGGATGGCAGCGCCGACCTGCAGTACGTGCTGGCCGTGGCCCGCACCATCGGCCGGCACATGAGCGTGCCGACCGTGGTGGTCAACAAGTCGACGGTGCCGGTCGGCACCGCCGACAAGGTCCGTGCAGCGATCACCGACGAACTCGCGGCGCGCGGCGCCGACATCGCCTTCGATGTGGTCTCCAACCCGGAGTTCCTGAAGGAAGGCGACGCGGTCGCCGACTGCATGCGACCGGACCGCATCATCATCGGTGCCACCAGCGACGAGTCGGTGGCGGTGATGCGTCGCCTGTATGCACCGTTCAACCGCAACCACGACCGTGTGGTGGAGATGGACGTACGCTCGGCCGAGCTGACCAAGTACGCCGCCAACGCGATGCTGGCGACCAAGATTTCGTTCATGAACGAGATTGCCAACATTGCCGAGCGTGTCGGCGCCGACGTCGAGCAGGTCCGCCAGGGGATCGGCTCGGACCCGCGCATCGGCTGGCATTTCATCTATCCGGGCGCCGGTTACGGTGGCTCGTGTTTCCCCAAGGATGTGCAGGCGCTGGCCCGCACCGCCCAGCAGAGCGGCCTGGAGCCGAAGCTGCTGAACGCGGTGGAAGCGGTCAACGATGCGCAGAAGGGCCACCTGTTCGCCCTGGTCCAGCGCCACTACGACAAGGGCGAGGACGAGGGCGTGCGCGGCAGGACGTTCGCCGTGTGGGGGCTGGCCTTCAAGCCGAATACCGACGACATGCGCGAGGCCTCCAGCCGCCGCCTGCTGGCGCAGCTGTGGGAGGGTGGGGCGACCGTACGTGCGTTCGACCCCGAAGCCATACACGAAGCGCAGCGCATCTTCGGTGAGCGCGATGATCTGGTGTTCTGTGACAGCGCCGATGACGCGCTGCAGGGCGCCGATGCGTTGATCGTGGTGACCGAATGGAAGCAGTTCCGCAGCCCTGATTTTTCGATGCTGCGCGAACGGCTGAAGGACGCGGTCGTGTTCGACGGCCGCAACCTGTACGACCCCGCCGAGGTCGAAGCGGCGGGCCTGGCGTACTACGGCATCGGCCGGGGGCGTTCACTGCATGTCTGAGCTGCCGACCGAACGCGAGCAGGCGCTGGAAGCGCGCCTGGTCGAGCTGGAGATGCGTGTGTCCTTCCAGGAACACGCGCTGGCCGAACTGAGCGACGCACTGGCCGATGCCCGGATGCAGGGCACCCGCAACGCCGATGTGCTGCGCGTGCTGCTGGAAGACCTGGGCAAGGTCCGCAACGCACTGAATTCCTCCGATCCGGCGAGCGAACCGCCGCCGCCGCACTACTGATCCATACCCTTATCTATGAGCGATACCCTCCGCGACCAGTTGCTGGGCCTGGGCTTCAAGCCCGCGCCCAAGCCCGAGCGCAAGAATGATGGCCCCCGCCGTGATGGCCGCCCGCAGGGCAAGGGCGGCAACGGCAATGGAAAGCCGCAGGGCGCAGGCAAGGGCGAGCACACGCCCGGTGAGCGTCGCGGTCCCGGTGGTGCGCCGGGCAAGCCGGGGCAGCACCGTGGACAAGGCCCGCGCAGGCCGCGCAGTGCCGAGGAGATGGATCTGGCCAAGGCCTATGCCATCCGTGCCCAGAAGGAGAAGGAAGAGCGCATCGAAGCCGAGCGCCTGAAGCAGGAGGAAGCGCGTCAGCGCCGCGAGGCGAAGGCGAAGCTGGAAGAACTGCTGAAGGACAAGGGCCTGAATGACGAGGCGGCCGACATCGCGCGGCACTTCCCGTATGGCGGCAAGATCAAGCGGATCTATGTCACCGCGGCACAGCTGACCGCGCTCAATGCCGGCGAGCTGGGCGTGGTGCAGCTCAATGGCCGCTATCTGCTGGTCACCGCCGAGGTGCTGAACCAGGCCGAAGCCGTGTTCGCGGCCTCGGTGGCGCTGAAGGTCGATCCGGATGCCCCGGCCGAGGACGATCCCTACGCCGATCCGCAGTACCAGGTGCCGGATGACCTGGTCTGGTAAGCCTGCACCGCAGTGATCGGAAACGCCGGGCAATGCCCGGCGTTGCTGTTTCTGCGCGGTCTATTCGGGATCGTAGTCGAGGTTGGATGCGAGCCAGCGCTCGGCCTGGGCGCGATCCACGCCCTTGCGCCGCGCGTAGTCGCCCACCTGTTCGCGGCTGAGGCGGCCGACCACGAAGTACTGGCTCTGTGGATGGCTGAAGTAGTAGCCGGAGACGGCCGCGGTGGGCAGCATCGCG
The DNA here is from genome assembly GCF_059369935.1 of Stenotrophomonas sp. YJH_SMC_36. NCBI lineage: Bacteria > Pseudomonadati > Pseudomonadota > Gammaproteobacteria > Lysobacterales > Lysobacteraceae > Stenotrophomonas > Stenotrophomonas sp. YJH_SMC_36. Next base: position 176,776 of record NZ_JCAFTD010000006.1, read on the forward strand.
AAGCTCTCGGTCAGCGTCATGCCCGCGTTGGCTTCCGCCTGCAGCAGATCGAACAGGCGGCGCTTCTCGCTGTGCTCCGGGCACGCTGGATAGCCGGGGGCGGGCCGGATGCCGCGATACTTCTCGTCGATCAGCGCATCGTTGTCCAGCGCTTCGGTGCGGTCATAGCCCCAGAACTCGGTGCGCACCCGCTGGTGCAGGCGTTCGGCCAGTGCTTCGGCGAAGCGGTCGGCCAGGGCCTTGAGCAGGATCGCGTTGTAATCGTCGTGCTCGGCTTCAAAGCGCGCGACATGGGCATCGATGCCGATACCGGCGGTGACCGCGAACGCACCGATCCAGTCCTGTCGCCCGCTGTCGGCCGGTGCGATGAAATCGGCCAGGCAGAAGTCGGGGCGCTCGGCCGGCTTGTCGACCTGCTGGCGAAGGAAGTGCAGGGTGGTCTCGCCCTGTGGATGCTGCACGCGGACATCGTCACCGACACTGTTGGCCGGCCACAGGCCGAACACCGCCTTGGCGGTCAGCCACTTCTCCGCGACGATGCACGCCAGCATCGCCCGGGCGTCGCGGTACAGCTCGCTGGCCTGGGCGCCGACGATCTCGTCAGTGAGGATGGCCGGAAACTTGCCAGCCAGTTCCCAGGCCTGGAAGAACGGCGTCCAGTCGATGTAATCGACCAGTTCCGACAGGGGATAGTCTTCGAACACATGCAGGCCGGGCTGGTTCGGAACCGGGGGCACATAACTGTCCCAGCCGCCCTGGAATTTCTGGCCGCGCGCGTGCTCCAGCGAGACCAGCCGCTTGGCATCGCCACGGTTGCGGTGACGGGCGCGGATCTCGGCGTAGTCGGCTTCATTGGCAGCAACGAAGCCCGCGCGCAGGTCGCGCGAGATCAGCGACTGGGCCACGCCCACCGCGCGCGAGGCATCCTTCACCCACACCGTAGGGGCATGGTAGTGCGGGTCGATCTTCAACGCCGTGTGCGCGCGCGAGGTGGTGGCGCCGCCGATCAGCAATGGCAGGTCGAATCCCTGGCGCTGCATCTCGCGGGCGACATGGCTCATTTCCTCCAGTGACGGCGTGATCAGCCCGGACAGGCCGATCAGGTCGGCCTTGTGCTCGCGGGCCGCATCGAGAATCTTCTGCGCCGGCACCATCACGCCCAGATCGACCACCTCGAAGTTGTTGCAGGCAAGGACCACGCCGACGATGTTCTTGCCGATGTCGTGCACATCGCCTTTCACGGTGGCCATGATGATGCGGCCGTTGCTCTTGGCGGTGTCACCGCTGCGGGCCTTCTCCGCCTCGATATAGGGCAGCAGGTAGGCCACCGCCTTTTTCATCACGCGGGCCGACTTCACCACCTGCGGCAGGAACATCTTGCCGGCACCGAACAGGTCGCCGACGACGTTCATGCCATCCATCAACGGCCCTTCGATCACGTCCAGTGGACGGCTGGAGGCCTGCCGTGCCAGTTCGGTGTCCTCTTCCACGAACGCATCCAGCCCGTGCACCAGGGCGTGGGCCAGGCGCTGCTCGACCGGCTTGGCGCGCCAGGCCATGTCTTCGCTCTTCACCTTGCCCTTGCTGCCCTTGTAGCGTTCGGCAATCTCCAGCAGGCGCTCGGTGGCGTCAGGGCGGCGGTTGAGGATCACGTCCTCCACGCGCTCGCGCAGGTCCGGCTCCAGTTCGTCATAGATCGGCATGGCACCGGCGTTGACGATGCCCATGTCCATGCCGGCCGCGATGGCGTGGTACAGGAAGACCGAATGGATCGCCTGGCGCACCGTTTCGTTGCCACGGAACGAGAACGACACGTTGGAAACGCCGCCGGAGACGTGGCAGTGCGGCAGGGTCTGCTTGATGATGCGCGTGGCTTCGATGAAGTCCACCGCGTAGTTGTCGTGCTCCTCGATGCCGGTGGCGACAGCGAAGATGTTCGGGTCGAAGATGATGTCCTGTGGCGGGAAGCCGATCTCATCGACCAGAATGCGGTAGGCGCGCGTACAGATCTCGACCTTGCGCGCACAGGTGTCGGCCTGGCCGCTTTCGTCGAACGCCATCACCACCGCTGCCGCGCCGTAACGCAGCACCTTGCGCGCGTGTTCGCGGAACAGGGCCTCGCCTTCCTTCAGCGAGATCGAATTGACCACGCTCTTGCCCTGCAGGCATTTCAGGCCGGCTTCGATCACGCTCCATTTGGACGAGTCGACCATCACCGGAATGCGGGCGATGTCGGGCTCGGACATGATCAGGTTGAGGTAGCGGGTCATCGCCGCCTCGGAGTCGATCAGGCCCTCGTCCATGTTGACGTCGAGGATCTGCGCGCCACTGGCCACTTGTTGCCGGGCCACGTCCACGGCCTCCTCGTAGCGGCCTTCCTTGATCAGCTTGCGGAACTGCGCGCTGCCGGTGACGTTGGTGCGCTCGCCGACGTTGACGAACAGCAGGTCCGGGGTGATGACCAGCGGTTCCAGGCCGGACAGGCGGGTGGGGCGGACAGGCGTCATGGCAGGCAGTGGCTCAGCAACGGCAGGGCGGGAAGTGCGGAACGGTGGCGGCGACGTTCATGCCGCCTGGTCCTGGCGGTCCGGCAGGACACGCGGTGGCAGTCCGGCCACCGCCTGGGCGATGGCACGGATGTGGTCGGGGGTGGATCCGCAGCAGCCGCCGACCAGGTTGAGCAGGCCATCGCGGGCGAAACCGCGCAGGGTCGCCGCCATTTCTTCGGGGGTCTCGTCATACTCGCCGAAGGCATTGGGCAGGCCGGCATTGGGATGCGCGCTGACATGGCAGTCGGCAACCTGCGACAGCGTTTCGACATGCGGGCGCATCGCATCGGCACCCAGCGCGCAGTTCAGGCCGATCGACAGGGGCCGCGCGTGTGCCAGCGAGGCGTGGAAGGCTTCGGCGGTCTGGCCGGACAGGGTGCGGCCGGAGGCATCGGTGATCGTGCCGGAGATCATCACCGGCAGGCGCGCACCGCGCGCATCGAAGGCTTCCTCCACCGCATACAGCGCCGCCTTGGCGTTGAGCGTGTCGAAGATGGTTTCGACCATGAGGGTGTCCGCGCCGCCGTCGATCAGGCCATCGATGGCTTCGCGGTAGGTGTCGCGCAGCTCATCGAAACTGGTGTTGCGGAAGCCCGGATCGTTGACGTCGGGACTGATCGATGCGGTGCGGCTGGTGGGGCCAAGCACGCCGATCACGAAGCGCGGCTTGCCGGGCGTGGTGGCTTCAACGGCATCGCAGCAGGCGCGGGCCACGGCGGCGCCGGCCTTGTTCAGTTCGTACACCAGATGCTCGAGGTGGTAGTCGGCCTGGCTGACCGAGGTGGCGTTGAAGGTATTGGTTTCCACCAGGTCCGCGCCGGCTTCCAGGTAGGCGGTGTGGATGTCGGCGATGACCTGCGGCCGGGTGAGCAGCAACAGGTCGTTGTTGCCCTTCAGATCGTGGCCCTGCGGCGCGGCGTGGTCGCAGCCCGGCCCGTGCAGGTGATCGTAGCCATCGGCGAAACGCTCACCGCGGTAGTCGCCTTCCTGCAGGCCATGGCGCTGGATCATCGTGCCCATCGCTCCGTCGATGATCAGGATCCGCTCGCGCAGCGCGCCCAGCAGGGCATTGGCACGTTCGGGGTGCAACCAGGGCAGGACGGGCATGATGATTCCGGACTCAGGGCTTGTTGGCGATCAGCGAGATCACTTCGAAGTGCGGCGGCCGCTTCTCGCGGGTGACCGTCTCCAGGCTGGAAACCTGCAGGCCGGCCTTGTCGACGAACTTCTTCAGTTCCTTGTCGCTGAAACCCAGGTTGACGTGACCATAGGCTTCCACCGCTGCCTTGTGTTCGTGGCGCGCCAGGCTGCACAGCAGCAGGCGGCCGCCCGGGCGCAGCACGCGCGCGGCTTCGGTGACGGCCTGCGCCGGCTTGCTGGCGTAGGTCAGTGCGTGCATCAGCACCACCAGGTCGAAGCTGCGGTCCTTGAAGGGCAGGGCATGCATGTCACCCTCGCGCACTTCCACATTGGGCAGGCGGCGCAGGCGTTCACTGGCAGCGGCCACCACGCGCGCGCTGGTGTCGATGCAGATGTAGCGCTTGGCATGCGGTGCCACCAGTTCGGCCAGCACGCCGTCGCCGGACGCGATATCGAGCACGTCGCCGGTTTCCAGCAGGGGCAGGGCGGTACGCGCCAGCGCCTCCCAGGTGCGGCCCGGAGAATAGTGACGTTCCATGTCGCCGGCCACGCTGTCGGCCCAGTTCTGGTCCGCGGCGCGGCTGGCCAGCACGGCGGCGACCCGTTCAGCGTCCTGTCGCAGCAGTGGATCGTCGCTTCCGTTGCTCAAGGCATGCCACAATGCGCGCTGCGCCGGATCCAGCTGCGCTTCGTCGAAGCGGTAGTAGGCCGACACGCCGGCGCGGCGGTCGCGGACCAGGCCCGCTTCCTTCAGGCGCGCCAGGTGAGTGGACACGCGCGGCTGGGCCAGCCGGGTGATCGCCGAAAGCTCGGCCACGGTCAGCTCTTCCTGCTCCAGCAGCGCCAGCAGGCGCACCCGCGTCGCATCGGCGAACACCTTCAGGCGGGTTGACCAGTCTTCCAGATCCATGAATATCTACCTATCGCGATATAGAGATATATTCGCTGGATCGGCCGCCGTGGTCAAGTCGGTGGCGTATGGAAACTCCCCGGGCCCCGGTACAATCGGCACACCTGGGCGCGCGCTGCGCGGCCATAACCTCATGTACCCGGGAGGGTGTTGTGGATTTCAGCTTTACTGAAGAGCAGTTGATGCTGCAGGACGTGGCGCGGCGCATCGCGCAGGAGAAGATCGCCCCGAGCGCGGAGCACCATGACCGTACCGGCGAGTTCCCGCTGGAGAACATCCGCCTGCTGGGCGAGAACGGCCTGATGGGCATCGAGGTACCGACCGAATACGGCGGTGCCGGCATGGACCCGATCGCGTATGTGCTGGCGATGGTGGAGGTCGCCGCCGGCGACGCGGCCCACTCGACCATCATGTCGGTCAACAATTCGCTGTTCTGCAACGGCATCCTGACCCACGGCAGCGAGGAGCAGAAGCAGAAGTACGTGCGCGCCATCGCGGAGGGCGAGGCCATCGGTGCATTCGCCCTGACCGAGCCGCAGTCCGGTTCGGATGCGACCGCCATGCGTTGCCGCGCGGTCAAGCAGGCCGACGGCACCTACGTCATCAACGGCAAGAAGAGCTGGATCACCTCCGGCCCGGTGGCCCGGTACATCGTGTTGTTCGCGATGAGCGAGCCGGACAAGGGCGCGCGTGGCATCACGGCTTTCCTGGTCGACACCGAAAAGGCCGGCTTCGGCCGTGGCAAGACCGAGCCGAAGCTGGGCATCCGTGCCTCGGCGACCTGCGAGATCGAATTCAACGATTACGTCGCCCAGCCGGACGACGTGCTGGGCCAGGAGGGCGAGGGCTTCAAGATCGCCATGGGCGTGCTCGATGCCGGGCGCATCGGCATCGCATCGCAGGCCGTCGGCATCGCCCGTGCCGCTTATGAAGCGACGCTGGAGTATGTGAAGGAGCGCAAGGCGTTTGGCGCGCCGATCGGTACTTTCCAGATGACCCAGGCCAAGATCGCCGACATGAAGTGCAAGCTGGACGCAGCCCTGCTGCTGACGCTGCGCGCGGCATGGGTGAAGGGCCAGGGCAAGCGTTTCAGCAATGAAGCGGCCATCGCCAAGCTGACGGCGTCGGAAGCGGCGATGTGGATCACCCACCAGGCCGTGCAGATCCATGGTGGCATGGGCTACTCCAAGGAAATGCCGCTGGAGCGCTACTTCCGCGATGCCAAGATCACCGAGATCTACGAGGGCACCTCGGAGATCCAGCGCCTGGTGATCGCCCGCAACGAGACCGGGCTGCGCTGAGTCGAAACGGCTGCGCCGCTGCAACAGCGGCGCAGCCGGTAGATCCATGCCCTGCATGCACGGGCCTGTTGGTCGGGCGATGCCGATCTGTTCCAATGCAGGGCCTTTTTTACAGGTTCTGCAGAGATGATCTATCGAGGTTGGGGAATCCTGACACTGGTGACGCCGATCGCAGCGATCCTGCTGCTGGCTTACCTCTTCCCGCACGATGGCCCCCGGGGCAACATCCCGCTGCCCCAGGTGCTGCTGGGGGCAGGCATTGGTGCAACCGTGAACGTGCTGCTGGGCTTGTGGCTCAACCGTACTCCCCGGCAGAAAGGGGAAACTGCGCCCCACCACTTCTTCTTCGTACCCATGCAATGGGCCGCGCTGGTTCTGCTGGCGGTGTGCGTGGCGGTCGCGCTGCTGCGCTGATCTGCTCTGGCATCCCCCCGCGATAAACAAAAAAGGCCCCGGATCGCTCCGGGGCCTTTTCGTTGCAGCGCAGGGTGGATCAGCGATCCGGACGATGCGCCGCTTCGCCCTCACGCTGGCGGCTGAGGAATTCCTTCGACGGCTCGTCCAGCTTGTCGCCGAGCATGCGCCGCACGACCACGAAGAAGACCGGGATCATCAGCAGGCCGAGCAGGGTGGCGAACAGCATACCGCCGATCACGCCGGTACCGATGGCGTGACGGGAGTTGGCGCCGGCGCCGCTGGAGATCGCCATCGGGATCACGCCCATGATGAACGCGAAGGACGTCATCAGGATCGGGCGGAAGCGCAGGCGTGCCGCCTCGATGGTGGCATCGCGCAGGTTCTTGCCCGCCGCACGCTGCTCCACCGCGAACTCCACGATCAGGATCGCATTCTTCGCCGCCAGGCCGATAACGGTGATGAGGCCGATCTTGAAGAACAGGTCGTTCGGCAGGCCACGCATCATCGACAGGCCGATGGCACCGAGCACGCCCAGTGGCACCACCAGCAGCACCGCTACCGGGATCGACCAGCTTTCATACAGCGCCGCCAGGCACAGGAACACCACCACGATGGACAGCACCAGCAGCAGCGTCGCTGCGTTGCCGGCCAGGATTTCCTGGTAGGACATGCCCGACCAGTCGTAGCCGAAGCCGGCCGGCAGGTCGTTGTTGACGATGCTCTCCATGGTCTGCATCGCCTCACCCGAGCTGGTGCCCGGCGCCTGCGAGCCGACGATGTTGATCGCCGAATAGCCGTTGTAGCGGCTCAGTGACGGCGATGCGGACACCCATTCGGACTTGACCACGGTGCTCAGCGGGATCATCGCGTTGGTGCCGTCGGCGTTGGTGGTCAGGCTGGAGGGGCTGTAGAAGCTCTTCAGCGACTCCTGGCCGGTGCGGTACGGGCCATCGGCCTGCATGGTCACGCGCTTGATGCGGCCTTCGTAGAAGAAGTCGTTGACGTACACCGGCGCCAGCATCAGCTGGATGGTGCTGTACACGTCCGACACCGACATGCCCATCGACTGCGCCTGCACGCGATCCACGTGCAGCTGCAGCTGCGGAGCGTTCTCCAGGCCGTTCGGACGCACGCCAACCAGTGCTTCAGGCTTCTGCGCCGCCTGGCCAAGCAGGATGTTGCGGGCCTGCGTCAGCTGCTCGTAGCCGGCACCACTGCGGTCCTGCAGCCACATGTCGAAGCCACCGAACTGGCCCAGGCCCTGCACTGTCGGCAGGTTGACCACGAAGATCTGCGCTTCCTTGATGCCGTAGAACGCGCCGTTCATGTTCTGGATGAACTCCGGCGCGGTGAACTCGCGTTCTTCCCACGGCTTCAGGCGGATGAAGCCCATGCCCACGTTCTCGCCGGAACCGACGAAGCTGAAGCCGGCCACCTGCAGCATGCCTTCAAAGCCATCCTGCTTTTCCAGAATGCCGCGCATCTGCGCGAACACCTCGTTGGTCTGGCCCTTGGTCGAGCCCGGGGGCAGCTGCACGATCGCCAGCGCATAGCCCTGGTCTTCTTCCGGCAGGAAGCTGCCCGGCATGCGCGTGAACAGGAAGCCGCACAGCGCGGTCAGTACCACGAACAGGATCATCCAGCGCGGGGCATGGCGCACCGCCGAGGTGATGTGGCCTACGTAGGTGTGGCTGATCTTGTCGTAGTACTTGTTGAAGGTGCGGTAGACGATGTTCGGGTTGTCGTTGTGCGTCGGCTTCAGGAAGGTCGCGCACAGCGCCGGGGTGAAGCCCAGCGCCAGGAAGGCCGAGAACGCCATCGAGATGGCGATGGTCAGCGCGAACTGCTTGTAGATTTCGCCGGCGGCACCGCCCTGCAGTGCGGACGGGATGAACACCGCTGCCAGCACGACGGTGATCGCCACCACCGCGCCGGTGATCTGGGTCATCGCCTTCTGCGTGGCCGGCTTCGGCGCCAGGCCTTCCTCGCTCATGATGCGTTCGACGTTCTCGATCACCACGATGGCGTCGTCGACCACGATGCCGATCGCCAGCACCATCGCGAACAGGGTCAGCTGGTTGATCGTGAATCCGATCATCCACATGCCCAGGAAGGTACCCAGCAGAGCGACCGGGATGACCAGGGTCGGGATCAGGGTGGCGCGGAAGTTCTGCAGGAAGATCAGCATCACCAGGAACACCAGCAGCACCGCTTCGAACAGCGTCTTGACCACTTCCTGGATCGAGATCTTGACGAAGGTCGTGCTGTCGTACGGCGAGAACCAGGTCACGCCGGCCGGGAAGCTGGGCTGCAGTTCGTCCATCTTGGCGCGCACCGCATCGGCCACGTTCAGGGCGTTGGCGCCCGGCAGCAGCTGGATGGCGAAGGCGCCGGTCGGCTTGCCGTTGTACTGGGTGTCGAAGCCGTAGTTGTTGGCGCCGAAGGCGACGCGGGCGATGTCCTTGAGCAGCACGCGCGAGCCATCGGCGTTGGCGCGCAGGATGATGTTCTCGAACTCCTGCGGCGAGCTGAAACGTCCTTCAGCCGACACGGTGGCGGTGAAGTGCTGGCCTTCCGGCGACGGGTCCGAGCCCAGTGCACCGGCGGCGAACTGCACGTTCTGCGCGCGCACTGCAGCCAGGACCTGGCTGGCCGAGAGACCATAACCCTGCATCTTCTCCGGGTTCAGCCAGATGTTCATGGCGTACTCGGAACCGAACTGCTGGGTGCTGCCGACGCCGGGAATGCGCGAGACCTGGTCGAGCACGCGCGAACCGACGATGTCGTTCAGCGCGTCACGGTTGATCGCCGCCGTATCCGACTGCAGGGCCACGACCATCAGGAAGCCGGCATTGGCCTTGGCCACCACCACGCCCTGCTGGGTCACCTCCGACGGCAGTCGTGGCGTCGCCAGCGACACCTTGTTCTGCACCTGCACCTGGGCGATGTCCGGATCGGTACCGGTCTCGAAGGTGAGGGTGATCTGCGCACGGCCATTGGACGAGGACGAAGAACTGAAGTACAGCAGGTGATCGATACCGGTCAGCTGCTGCTCGATCACCTGGGTGACCGATTTTTCGGTGGTGTCCGCGCTGGCGCCCGGATAGGTGGCCGAGACGGTCACCTGTGGCGGAGCGATGTTGGGATAGGACTCCACGCCCAGGTTGAGGATCGCGATCACGCCGCTGAGCGAGATCAGGATCGCTACCACCCAGGCGAAGACTGGATGTTCGATGAAAAATTTAGGCATGACGGAAGGTTCCCGTTACTGCTTGTTCGAGTCGGTGGCGGCCGGCGCGGCCTTGTCGGCTGCGTCGGTCTGGGCCGGAGCCTTGTCGGCGGCAGCGGCAGGTGCGGCCGGGCCGGCACCGCCGGCGGCGGGCTTGCCGGCGGCGTCCTGACCCGGGGTCCAGGGCTTGGCGACGGCCGGGCTGCCTTCCTTGACCTTCTGCACGCCGGCCACGATCACCTTGTCGCCGGCGGCCAGGCCATCGCTGACCAGCCAGTTGCCGCCCTGTGCGCCTTCGGTCTTGACGTTCTTGCGCGCCACCTTGCCATCGGCACCGACCACCATCACGTAGCCGCCCGTGGTGTCGCGCAGCAGCGCCTGCTGCGGCACCAGGTAGGCATTGTTGCGCTCGCCGAGGTTGGCCTGGAAGCTGACGAAGGCTCCCGGCAGCAGGATCTGCTGCGGATTGGGCAGCAGCGCACGCAGCGACACCGCGCCGGTGGCCGGGTCGACCGTAGTCGAGGAGAAGTCGAGGGTTCCCGGCTCGCTGTAGGTGCTGCCATCGGCCAGCTTCACGTTGACGGTGGCCTTGCCGTCGCCGGCCAGGGCCAGGGCGCCCTTGGCCTGCTGCGCGCGCAGCTGGGTCAGCTCGTCCACGCTGAGCGAGAAGTTGACGTACAGCGGATCGAGCTGGTCAACGGTGGTCAGCAGGGTCACGTCGCCCTGGCCGACCAGTGCGCCCTCGGTCACCTGCTGCTTGTTGGCCACGCCGCTGATCGGCGCGGTCACTTCGGCGTAGCCCAGATTGATCCGCGAGGAGGTCACCGCCGCTTCGGCCTGCTTGACCGCGGCCAACGCAGTGCGCTCGGCCGATTCGGCGTTGTCCAGGTCGGACTTGGAGACGAACTGCTGCGGTGCCAGCGAGCGGGCACGATCGGCCGCCACCTTGGCGTTGGCGTAGGTGGCGCGCGCCGACGCCAGCTGGGCCTCGGACGCGTTCAGCGAGGCGCGCAGCGGTGCCGGGTCGATCAGGAACAGGGTCTGCCCCTGCTTGACCTGGGAGCCTTCCTGGTAGACGCGCTTGAGCAGCACGCCCGGCACGCGTGCGCGGACATCGGCACTGCGGAACGGCGACAGGCGGCCGACCAGCTCGCGCTGCAGCGGCAGGGTCTGCGGCTTCGCATCGATCACGCCCACCTCCGGCGGCGGGGGTGTCTGCTGTTCCGGTTTCTTGCAGGCAGCCAGCGCGACAGCAACGGCGCACGTCAAGGCAAGGGTGCGGAGTGGGGCGGTCATCAGGAGGAACTCCGGGGTTGGTTTGTAGACGGGGCCGGCGACGGTTGCGGCGCAAACGCGCGCAGGAAGCTGTCGACGGAGAACTCTGCCCAGCGCCGACGCAGGAGCGCGTCATCACGATGGGGGGTATGGAAGCGCTGTTTGTCGAAATCCTGACCGGCGATCATGCTCAGCAGCAGTTCGGCCATGAAGTGCGGGTCGTCATGCCGGAGCAGGCCACGCCTGCAAACGGTTTCAATCCATTCAGAAAGATGAAGTGTCAGCGCGCCAGCACCATGCCGGTACAGCGCCCGGGCCTCTTCGGGGAACTGGGCGGCATCTGCAGCGATCAGCCGGCAGGCCTGGCCGACATGCGGTTGGTTGAAATGCTCCAGGAAGTCGATGGCGAACTGCAACAGGCTGGCACGCAGGTCGTCACTGCGGAGTGCACGCAGCATTGCCCCCGTCGCGTGTCCCACATGCCGCTGCATCACCCGCCGCAGCAGTTCCTGCTTGCTGCCATAGCGCGAGTACAGGGTCTGCTTGGAGCAGCCGGCCTGCTGGGCCACCGCATCCATGCTCATCTGCATGCCCTGCCGGGCCAGCAGTTCGCGCACGGCATCGAACACGCGCTCATCGCGCGCATCGAGGGCAACGGGGAAGTAGGCCGGGTTCACGCGGTGGACTATACCGTCCAGTTCAGGATTGTGGAATCGAAACGACGTTCCCGCGTGTGTCTTCCGGTAACACGCTTTGCCGATCCTGTCGGCAAGGCGGCCGCCCCCCGCTCGCTCCGTACCTGGGCGAACTGAATAGGCGTCTAAACCGCAGCAAACCCGAATCTGCTTATTCCGTCCTGCAGCAAGGCCTTTTCGCGCGGGAGGGCTACAATTTCATTTTCCCAACTGAGCAAGCGCATCGCTCTGCCATGAAACCGCAAAAAACCGCAGCCAAGACCGTGAAAAACAAGACCAAACCAGCTGAGTCGGAGGTCGCAGTGACCGCTGGTTTCTCCCTGGAGCCGGTATACACGGCCTTGCGCAAGCGTTACCCGGCGGCCGCCCAGGCCGAAGCAGTGGCGTTTGCCGCTGACTTCTACAAGCGCATGGAGGCGGACGAGTTCCCGCACCACAGCGCTGAAGAGTGGGCCGCGCTCGCGGCCGAGACGCTGGAGTTCGCCCGTGCCCGCAAGGCTGGCAAGGCCAACGTGCGCGTGTTCAATCCGACGGTGAAGGCGAACGGTTGGGAATCGCCGCACACCGTGCTGCAGATCATCAACGACGACATGCCGTTCCTGGTCGACACCGTGACCATGTCACTGGCCGAACAGGGCGTGGGCGTGCACGTGCTCGGCCACCCGGTGCTGCGCTTCACCCGCGACAAGGCCGGCAAGCTGGTCAAGGTCGGCGAGGGCGAGGCCGAATCGGTGATGCTGCTGGAGATCGACCGCCAGCCGGCCGATGCCATGGCCGCCATCGAGCAGGCCATCGGCAAGGCGCTGGACGAAGTGCGGGCGATCGTGCGCGATTGGCAGCCGATGAAGGACAAGGCACTGGCACTGGCCGACGATCTGGGCAGCCGTGCGCTGCCGGTCGACGATGCCTCGCGCAGGGAAGCGCAGGAGTTCCTGCGCTGGGCCGCCGACAACCACTTCACCTTCTTCGGCTACCGCGAGTACCGCGTCGAGAAGCAGGGCAAGGAAGACGTGCTGGCGCCGCTGAACGAGACCGGCCTGGGCCTGATGCGCGGCAAGGACAAGTCCGCCGCACGCCCGGTCAAGACGCTCGCCGCCCAGGGCCTCAACGCCACGTCGGGGTTGAAGGACGCGCTGATCCTGACCAAGACCAATGCGCGCTCCCGCGTGCACCGCGCCGGCTACATGGACTACATCGGCGTGCTGGAATTCGACGCCAAGGGCAGGATCATCGGCGAGCAGCGCTTCCTCGGCCTGTTCACTTCCAGTGCCTACAACCGCCGCCCGTGGGAAATCCCGCTGGTGCGCCAGCGCCACGAATACGTGATGAAGCAGTCCGGCCTGGCCGCGTCCAGCCACAGCGGCAAGGCACTGCGCCACATCCTGGAAACCCTGCCGCGCGAAGAACTGTTCCAGTCCAGCGAGGACGAACTGTTCCGCACCGCGATGGGCGTGCTGGGCCTGCAGGAGCGCGTGCGCAGCCGCCTGTTCCTGCGCCGTGACAAGTACAGCCGCTTCATCTCCGCGCTGGTCTACCTGCCGCGCGAGCGCTTCAACACCGACGTGCGCCTGCGCATCGAAGCGATGCTGAAGGAAGCGCTGCATGGCGAGTACGTCGACAGCTCGGTGGTGCTGGGTGAATCGCCGCTGGCGCAGGTGCATCTGATCGTGCGCCCGAAGCCCGGCGAGATGCTTGACGTGGATACCGCCGAACTGGAGCGCAAGCTCGCCCAGGTGCTGCGCAACTGGCAGGACGACCTGCGTGAAGCGCTGGTGGCCCGTCATGGCGAAAGCGAAGGCCTGCGCATCGCGGCCCGCATCGGCAAGGCACTGCCGGCCGGCTACATCGAAGACAACAGCACCGCAGTTGCCGCCAACGACGTCAGCCAGCTCGACGCGCTGACCGGTCCGGACGATCTGCGCCTGAGCCTGCAGGCGGTGCCGCGCGAAAGCGGCGATGGCCTGCGCCTGAAGTTGTACCGCCAGCTGGACGACATTCCGCTGTCCGACGCGCTGCCGATGATGGAGAACATGGGCCTGCGCGTGATCGCCGAGCGCCCGTACCGCCTGTCCGTCGACAACGCTCCGGTATACGTGCAGGACTTCGAGGTCGAATCGACGGCCGGTGCGATCGATGCCGCCAGCGTCGACGAAGCATTCGGCGAAACCTTTGCCCGCGTCTGGCACGGTGATGCCGAGAACGATGGCTTCAACCGCCTGGTGCTGGCCGCCGGCCTGCACTGGCGCCAGGTCGCCATGCTGCGCGGCTACTGCAAGTATCTGCTGCAGACCGGCGTGCCGTTCTCGCAGGCGTACGTGGAAGGCACGTTCGCCCGCTATCCGCTGCTGGCGCGCCTGCTGGTCGAACTGTTCGAAGCGCGCTTCGATCCGGCCACCGGCCACGAGAGCAAGGACGACATCGCGGCCGGCCAGGCCCAGTTGAAGGCCCACTTCGATGTGCTGGCCGCCGGCGACGAGGCCACCCTGAAGGTGCTCAAGACCGTGGTCGATGCCCGCAAGGGTGACCGCGACGCGCAGATGCAGGCCGCGCGCGATGCGCTGCTGAAGCTGATGGACCGCGTGTCGAGCCTGGACGAAGACCGCATCCTGCGTTCGTTCATGGGCGTGATCGATGCCACCCTGCGTACCAGCTACTACCAGACCGACGCCAATGGCCAGCACGGCCATGTGATCAGCTTCAAGTTCGACTCGGCGCTGGTGCCGGACCTGCCTAAGCCGCGTCCGTACCGCGAGATCTTCGTCTACGGTCCGCGCGTGGAAGGTACCCACCTGCGCTTCGGCGCGGTGGCCCGTGGCGGCCTGCGCTGGTCGGACCGTCGCGAAGACTTCCGTACCGAAGTGCTGGGTCTGGTCAAGGCGCAGATGGTCAAGAACACCGTCATCGTGCCGGTCGGTGCGAAGGGCGGCTTCTTCGCCAAGACCCCGCCGGTGAACGGCGACCGCGACGCGATCTTCGCCAACGGCGTGGCCTGCTACAAGCTGTTCATCCAGGGCCTGCTGGACATCACCGACAACATCGTCAACAACAAAATCGTGCCGCCGGTGGATGTCGTGCGGCACGACATGGACGATCCGTACCTGGTGGTGGCCGCCGACAAGGGCACGGCGACCTTCTCCGATATCGCCAACGGCCTGGCCATCGCGCACGGCTTCTGGATGGGCGATGCGTTCGCCTCCGGTGGTTCGGTGGGGTACGACCACAAGGGCATGGGCATCACCGCGCGCGGTGCATGGGAGTCGGTCAAGCGCCACTTCCGTGCGCTTGGCCGTGACAGCCAGAGCCAGGACTTCACCGCGGTCGGCGTCGGCGACATGTCCGGCGATGTGTTCGGCAACGGCATGCTGCTGTCGCGCCACATCCGTCTCGTCGCGGCATTCGACCACCGCCATATCTTCCTTGACCCGAACCCGGACGCGGCGACCTCGTTCGTCGAGCGCGAGCGCATGTTCACCGTGCCGCGTTCAAGCTGGGCAGACTACGACGCCAAGCTGATCAGCAAGGGCGGCGGCGTGTACCCGCGCAGCCTGAAGTCGATCGAGATCACCCCGCAGGTGCATGAAGCGCTGGGCCTGGACGAGAACGTCAAGGCGCTGTCGCCGAACGACCTGATGAGCGCGATCCTGAAGGCACCGGTGGACCTGCTGTGGAACGGCGGCATCGGCACCTACGTGAAGGCCGCCAGCGAGCAGCACAGCGATGTCGGCGACCGTGCCAACAACGCACTGCGCGTGAACGGTGGCGAGCTGCGCTGCAAGGTGGTGGGCGAGGGCGGCAACCTCGGCATGACCCAGCTGGGCCGTATCGAGGCCGCGCAGGCCGGCGTGCTGCTCAACACGGACTTCATCGACAACTCGGCCGGCGTGGATACGTCGGACCATGAAGTCAACATCAAGATCCTGCTCAATGATGTGGTGCGGGCGAAGAAGCTGACGGTCGACCAGCGCAACAAGCTGCTGGCCTCGATGACCGATGAAGTCGCCGACCTGGTGCTCAACGACAACTATCGCCAGAACCAGGCGCTGAGCCTCATGGAGCGGATGGCGGTCAAGCGCCTGGGTTCCAAGCAGCACTTCATCCGCACCCTGGAACAGCAGGGGCTGCTGGATCGGCAGATCGAGTTCCTGCCATCCGATGCCGAGCTGTCTCAGCGCAAGGCGCGCGGCCAGGGCCTGACCCGTCCGGAGCTGTCGGTGCTGCTGTCCTACTCCAAGCTGGTGGCGTTCAACCAGCTGCTGGAGTCGGATATTCCGGAAGATCCGTACCTCTCCAAGGAGCTGCTGCGCTACTTCCCCACGCCGCTGCAGAAGAAGTACGCCGATGCGATGGAGCGTCACCGCCTGAAGCGCGAGATCATCGCCACGGCGGTGACCAACCAGACCATCAACCGCATGGGCGCAACGTTCCTGATGCGCATGCAGGAAGACACCGGCCGCTCCATCGCCGAGGTCGCCAAGGCCTACACCATCAGCCGCGAGACGCTGGATGCGCGCGCGCTGTGGGCGCAGATCGACGCCCTCGACGGCAAGGTGCCGGAGTCGGTGCAGATCGACGCGCTGGAGGTGATCTGGAAGCTGCAGCGTTCGTTCGTGCGCTGGCTGCTGTCGCGTCCGGGTGCGATGCCGGGCATCACTGAAGCGGTCAACCGCTATCAGGGCCCGTTCAACGACATCCGTGTCGCGTCGGGTGTGCTGCCGGACTCGCAGCGTCCGACCTACGAGGCGCTGGTGGCCGAGTGGAAGGAGAAGGGTCTGCCGTCCGCGCTGGCACAGCAGCTGTCCGAGCTGCACTTCCTGGAACCGGCGTTCGACATCATCGAACTGGCCCGTACCCGCAAGCTGAAGCCGGTGGACGTGTCCAAGGTGCACTTCCGCTTGGGCGATGCCCTGCAGCTGCCGTGGCTGTTCGAGCAGGTCGATGCACTGGAAGTCAACGGCCGTTGGCATGCGGTGGCACGCGGCGTGCTGCGCGACGAGCTGGCTGCCAACCATCGCAACCTGGCCGGTCAGGTGCTCGCCACCAAGGGCGGCAGTGCCGAGGCCAAGGTGGCTGCATGGATGGGCCGCGATGACAACAGCCTGCGCTTCACCCTGGCAATGCTGGCCGAACTGGCCGAGCAGAAGACCCTGGACTACCCGACCGTCTCGGTCGCGGTCCAGCGCCTGGGCCAGCTGGCCGCACACGGTGCGTGACTGATGTAGTGCCGGGCCACGCCCGGCCTGCGTGAAACGGAGCGGCCCCGCGAAAGCGGGGCCGTTCTGTTTCTGGCCATTGGCGATTCGCCGGGCATGGCCCGGCGCTACCGGGGGCGCGGAACTGGGTAGCGCCGGGCCATGCCCGGCGAGCGTAGCGGCGCTCGGTTATGCTCTCCCTCACGCCTTCCCCCCGGATCCACCGATGAGCGACACCCCCCGCATCGCTTTCCTGGCAAGCACCACCGAAGCTGCGCAGATGGCCCGCGCGGCCATGGTCGCGCGCTTTGGCGACCATGCCCCCGAGCAGGCCGACGTGCTCTGCCCGCTGGGCGGTGATGGCTTCATGCTGCAGACGCTGCATCGTCATGGCCACCTGGGAAAACCGGTGTTCGGCATGAAGCTGGGCACCGTAGGTTTCCTGATGAACCAGTACCGGGGCGACGACGACGTCAATGCACGCATCGCCCGCGCGGAACCGGCCAACCTGCGTCCGCTGGAGATGGTGGCGCTGACCGAATCGGGCACCAGCACCGGTTCGCTGGCGTACAACGACGTGTCCCTGCTGCGGCAGACCCGCCAGGCTGCGCACATCGGCATCGACCTCAATGGACAGGAGCGGGTGGCCGAACTGATCGGCGACGGCGTGCTGGTTGCCACGCCCGCAGGCAGCACCGCCTACAACTATTCGGCCCACGGACCCGTGCTGCCCTTGGGCTCGCACACCATCGCGCTGACGCCATTGGCACCGTATCGCCCGCGACGCTGGCGTGGTGCCATTCTCAAGGCGGATACGGAGGTGCGCTTCCGCGTGCTGGACCCCTACAAGCGACCGGTCAGCGTGACCGCCGATTCGCACGAGACGCGCGACGTGGTCGAGGTGACCATCCGCGAGTCGCGCGACCGCCGGGTGACATTGCTGTTCGACCCGGAACACAATCTGGAAGACCGGATCCTGAGCGAACAGTTCGTTTTTTGAGGACAATAGGTTGCCGGTCGCGTCGACCGCCAGAAGGACCCCACCGATGGGTGACAACTCCCCCCGTTTGCTGACCGTCGCGGTGACCTCGCGTGCCCTGTTCGATCTCGAGGAAAGCCACGCGCTGTTCGAGACCGATGGCGTGGCGGCCTATGCGGAGTACCAGCGCCAGCACGAGGACGACATCCTCGGTCCCGGCGTGGCCTTCCCGGTGGTGCGCAAACTGTTGGCGCTGAACCAGGGCGCCAGCCCGGAGAACCCGCGCGTCGAGGTGATCCTGCTGTCGCGCAATTCGGCCGATACCGGCCTGCGCATCTTCAATTCGATCCAGCACTACGGCCTGGGCATCATCCGTGCCACCTTCACCGCCGGTGAGCCGACCTGGCCCTACGTGAAACCGTTCGGCACCGATCTGTTCCTGTCGGCCAATCCGGAGTCGGTCCGCAGTGCGCTGCGCCACGGAATCGCCGCTGCGACGATCCTGCCCAAGCCACCCGGCGAGACCGCTGCGGCCGCCGCGGACCAGATCGACACCGGCCGACCGTCCGGCCAGCTGCGCATTGCCTTTGACGGTGATGCGGTGATCTTCGGTGATGAAAGCGAGCGCATCTCGCGTGAACAGGGGGTCGAGGCATTCGGCCGCCACGAGCGCGAACGTGCGCGCGAACCGCTCAGCGGTGGCCCGTTCCGCGGCTTCCTGTCCGCGCTGCACACGCTGCAGGAGGTGTTCCCGGCCGGTGACAGTGCGCCGATCCGCACGGCGCTGGTCACCGCCCGTTCTGCGCCCGCGCACGAGCGGGTGATCCGCACGCTGCGCGAATGGGGCGTGCGCCTGGACGAGGCGCTGTTCCTGGGCGGCCGCCACAAGGGGCCGTTCCTGCAGGCCTTCGGTGCCGACATCTTCTTCGATGATTCGCAGCACAACATCGACAGTGCCCGCGAACACGTTGCCGCGGGCCATGTGCCGCACGGTGTCGCCAACGAGGGATGACGCGGTAGCGCCGGGCCACGCCCGGCGTTCTGCATCATGGGATGCCGGCCATTCCCAACTGCAGGTCAACCACTTTCCAGCGCAGCCCCTGCGGTTCCAGCACGACCTTCAACGGTGGTTGGCCCGGGCCGCGATCAACGTCGACGACGAAGCGGTCGAACGCTTCGAAACGGTGGCGGGCGTTCTTCAAAGGCCGTGCCGGTTCGGTCGCCGCGAAGGCATCTCCGCCCTGCAGCTCGTTGCGCCCACGCTTCCACAGCACATGGCCCTGCAGCATCGCACCGATGCCGGTCGGGGTCATCAGGGTGTCCACCGCTGCGCCCCCAAGCTGGTCGCCCAGGCCGTAGAGCAGGGCGCCGAACGGACTGCTGGCCACATCGGGGCCGGCCTGGCGCACGAGGTAATCATTGAGTTGCGCACGCAGGCTGACGCGCACGCGCGGAAAGTCGACGTAGCGTTCCAGTGCGGCGGTATCGCGCTGTTCGATGGCCTTGGACAGACCGTGTATGGCCAGGTAGGGGCCGCCGAACCACACGCCGGCCAGGGCAATCACCAACAGGACCACGATCGCAGTGAGCTTCTTCATGCCGCCAGACTGCCGCAAGTGCGGCCGGGCGGGGTGAAGACTCAATGACTGGGCGAACCGCTGCCGTCGCCATAGGCCGCGACCAGGCGTTGCCGGTCGGCGGGGCGCAGTGCTTCGGGTCGCGTGGCCAGCACCTCCTCCAGACTGCCGACGCGGGTAGTGCCCAGGATGCCGGCGGCCACGCCGGGGTGGCCCAGAACGTAGGCAAACGCAGTCTGGGCCGGACGCTGGCTGTCGATCGCCGCAATGGCCCGGCGCATCGCACGTGCGCTGCGCATCAGACGGCGGCTGCTGGGCTTGAGCCACGCGCGCGCCAGGTACCAGGCATCGGCCAATCTCGGCCGGCGAGGCTGGCTGGGCAGCAGGTGGCCCTGTGCGAGCACGGTGCCTGCCAGTACGCCGATTCCGGCCGCATGCAGCTGGTCGATCAGCGGCGCACGATCCTGCTGCAGCGCGTTGTAGTCCAGCAGGACCACGTCGAATGCCTGTGGATGCGCAAGCATCCAGTGCAGCGTCGAGGCTGAGTGGGTGTTGATGCCGGTGGCGCGGATCAGGCCACGTTCGCGCAGGCGCTGCAGCGCATCGAGCAGATCGTCGTTGATGTCGTGCGCGGTGGCGCCATGCAGCTGGTAGATGTCCAGGTAATCCAGGCCAAGGTTGCGCAGCGAGGCTTCGCAGCTGGCGGTGATGGCCGCAGGCGAGAAATCGCGCTGTTCTGCGCCACTGATGCCGGCCTGTCCGGTCAGTGTGCCGCCCTTGCTGGAGATGACCAGTGACTCACGCGGGTAGCGGGCCAGCAGCGGCCGCAGGATGCGGCCCAGGCGCGGTTCGGCATGGAAGCCGGAGTAGTTGTGGCCGGTGTCGAACAGGTTCACGCCCTGGGCCAGCGCGTGCTCGACGATCGCTGCGGCGGCATGCTCGGCAAAGCGGCGATGGCCCCAGAAGCCCGAGCAGCCCAGCCCGACCGGCGATACGGACAGGCCGGTGCGGCCGAGCGGGCGGCGTTGCCGGGCCAGTGGCATCAGAACTCCAGATCCAGTGCTGCGCACAGATAGTCGACGAAGGGGCCGAGCGCGGCCAGGTCCTTGCCGAGCGTGGACAGCAGGCGCGGCCCGGTCATCGTCTCATCGTCCAGCGAGCGCCACATCACCCAGTTGCGATGCTTGAGATCGTCGATGAACTCGAAATCGGCGGGGAAGCCACGCGGCGGCCTGACCAGCTTCTCGCTCTGCTCGAAATCGAAACGCCGGCGCAGGGCGGGTGCATGCGCTGCGGCCTTCCAGCTGCCGGGGTTGTCCAGGATGAAATGGCGCACGCGGCGCTGGGTGTCCGGTTCGGGGTGCCACAGGCCGGCACCGACGAAGCTCTCGCCCGGCTGCAGATGCACGTAGAACGACGGAGCGGCCACTTCGCGGCGGCGTTCATGGAACAGGCGTGCGCCCTGCCAGGTCTTGTACGGCGATTTGTCGTTTGAAAAGCGCGCATCGCGATGGATGCGGAACAGCGAACCACCGACGCCACGGGTATCGGCACGGAAATGCGCGCTGACCTCGGCCAGCGCGGGCTGCAGGTCGCCCAGCAGGCGCAGGAACGGCTGCCGTACATGGTCTTCGTACTGCTGGCGATGGTCGTTGAACCAGGCCTTTTCATTGTGCCGCGCAAGGCTGCGCAGGAACCTGAAACTGGCGTCGCTGAAATAGGTGCTCACAAGCTCTCCTGCAGATGCTGGCCCCAGTCGCGCAGCGATTGCAGCAGGGCCAGGCGGCGATCGTCGTCCGGCGCCTCGGCGGCCAGTGCATCGAGCTGCTGCTGGTACTGGGGCAGGTTGAGTTCGCCCAGGCGGCCGTCACCGAGCAGGCGTTGGCGGCGGTAGTCCTGCCAGCGCTGGCGCTCGGCCGGTGCCAGGGTGTCGGGATGGTTGCGGGCGCGATAGCGGAACAGCAGTTCGGGCAGGCGCGGATCGCGGAAGCGGCCTTCCAGCGCAGCCAGCTCTGCGGGCGGCGTGGTCCGCGCCAGGGCCAGCAGTGGCTTGTCGCCATTGCCGAGGAAGCCGTCGTACAGCGAAGCATCGACGTCGGCCACGACGGCGTCCCGTGGTTGGTTGTACACCTGCCGTGCCTTCTCGGCCAGTTGCGGCGCGAATGCACGCAGCCGCTCGACCTTGGCTTCGATGGCGGCGACATCCAGGCCCAGGCGGGCGTGATCGTCGGGCCGCAGGTGGTTCCAGGCGACCAGTGCCGGGACCTTGTTCAGATGTACTTCCTTCAGCGGCACCCGGGCGACGCCTTCGGGCAGTTCGCTGGCGCGCAGGTAGAGCCGCTCGGCGATCGTTTCGGCTGGCAGCTGCAGCAGGTCGTCGATGTCACCTTCCAGATCGAACACGATCACCCGGTTGTTGATCGTCGGGTGCACCGCCAGCGGTAGCACCGGAGCCGCGCACAGCCGGCTGGCCGGGTATCGCATGGAAATGTGCAGCACCGGCTTCAGCGCGCCCACGTCCAGCAGGCTGCCGACGAAACGCTTGTCGCGCAGTTTCAATGCGTACTCCCACAACCGCGGCTGCGACTGCTTGAACAGGCGGGCCATGCCGATCGTGGCGCGCACGTCCGACAGCGCCTCGTGCGCATCGCCATCGCGCACATTGTTGGCTTCGGCCAGGTGCTCGAGCTTGAACGACGTGGCGCCGTCCTCCCGCAGCGGCCAGTGAATGCCTTCGGGACGCAGGGCGCGCATCAGCCGCAGCATGTCCAGCAGGTCCCAGCGCGAGTTGCCGTTGCGCCACTCGCGCTCGTAGGGGTCATGGAAGTTGCGGAACAGACCGTAGCGGATGAATTCGTCGTCGAAGCGCAGGGTGTTGTAGCCCAGGGCACAGGTACCCGGGCGCGACAGCTGTTCGTTGATGCGGTCGAACGCTTCGGCTTCGCTGATGCCTTCAGCCAGTGCCCGCTGCGGCGTGATGCCGGTGACCAGGGTGGCCATCGGCGAGGGCAGCAGATCGTCGGCGGGGCGCACGAAGAAACTCACCGGCGTGTCGATCTCGTTCAGATCGGCATCGGTGCGGATCGCCGCGAACTGCGAGATGCGCGTTCGCCGTGGGTCCTGGCCGAAGGTTTCCAGGTCGTAGAACAGGAAGCTGTCAGCCATCAGTGTGCGCCCTCCAGAACCGGCAGCCGGGCATGGATCTGTGCCTCCAGAGCTGCCCAGTCGATGTTCTCCAGCGACGTATGGCCGATCGTGGCGGCCACCAGCATGTCGCGCTGGATGTCGGTCCGGCGCAGTGCCTCGGCGTAGGGCGTGTGCAGGAACGTGACCATGGTGTAGTGCGGTACGAAGCGGGTCGGCCAGCGATGCTGAAGCGCCTGCTCCAGCTCGCGCTGCAGCAGGAAGGCCGGGTCGGCGACGCGATCACGCATCTCCAGGTAGTTCTCCAGGGCCATCTGCTGGATTGCATGCGCGTTCGGCTTGCGTTCTTTCTCGAAGGCGGCGAACGCGCTCTGCAGGTCGTCGGCTTCCATCAGGTGGCGGGCCAGTGCCACGCAGTCCTCGAACGCGCAGTTCATGCCCTGCCCGTGGAAGGGCACCATCGCATGCGCGGCATCGCCGATCAGCACGGCCTGGCCCTGCTGGTGCCAGCGCTCCAGCGTCAGCGTGCCGAGCAGGCCGGGCGGATGCTGCTCCCAGTCCGTGCGCAGGTCGGGGATCAGCGGCAACGCATCGGCGAACTCGCGCGCGAACAGGGCTTCGGCCTGGGCGCCGGTATTGACGGTGGCGAAGCTGGGCTCGCCCTGGTTGGGCAGGAACAGGGTGACCGTGAACGTGCCTTCGTGATTGGGCAGGGCGATGCACATGAAGTGGCCCCGTGGCCAGATGTGCAATGCGTTGCGTTCGATGCGGAAGCCGCCATCACGGTCCGGTGGAATCTCCAGTTCCTTGTAGGAGTGATCGAGGAAGGCGATGTCCTCGCCCAGCGGCGCTCGCCGGTTCATCGCCGCGCGCAGCGCCGAGCCGGCGCCGTCAGCGCCGATCAGGCTGTCGAAGTGGATATCGTGCGGGCTGTCGTCGCGATCGTCGATGAAGCGCGCATGGCCGGCATCGAAATCGACGGTATGCAGCCGGCGGTGGAAATGTACGGTGGCACCTGCCTGCTCGGCCAGTGTCAGCAGCGTGGTGTTCAGGTCCCTGCGATGGATCGACCAGATCACTTCGCTGTCGTCGCGGCCATAGCGCTGCAGCTGCGCGGCGCCTTCGCGCGGATGCACCATGCGTCCACGCATCATCACCGCGCGGGCCATCACCTCGTCCTCCACGCCGGCCTGCCGCAGCGCGTTGCGCCCGCGCTCGGCCAGCGCCAGGTTGATCGAGCGGCCGCTTTCGTAGTCGGCCACGCGTGGGTCGCCACGGCGTTCGTACAGGGTGATCCGCCAGCCCTGCCGCGACAGCAGGATGGCGAGCAGGGATCCGGCCAGGCCGGCACCAATGATGCTCAACGAGCGGGAGGCATGTGCGATCAACGAACTGTCCAGCAGGAGGGGAGGTGCCGGCTCAGAGGCCGGCCCAGGCTTCCACTTCCTCGACGAAATGGTGGACGTCCAGGTAGCGGTTGTAGAGCGGGGTGGGGGAGATGCGGATCACGTCCGGCTCGCGCCAGTCACCGAGCACGCCGACCGAGCGCAGGTGCTCGAACAGGGCGCGGCCACGCTCGCGGCCGGCGATCACCCGCAGCGAGAGCTGGCAGCCGCGCCGGTCCGGCTCGGCCGGGGTGACGATGTCGAGCACGTTGGCCAGGCGCGCGCGCACCAGGGCTTCGAGCATGCCGGTCAGTGCCAGCGACTTGCTGCGCAGGGCGTCCATGCCGGCCCGTTCGAACAGGTCCAGTGAAGCGCGCAGCGGCGCCAGGCCGAGGATCGGCGGATTGCTCAGCTGCCAGCCTTCCGCGCCGGTGGCGGGCGTGAACTGCGGGGACATCTGGAAGCGGGTGGCTTCGTCATGGCCCCACCAGCCGGCGAAGCGTGGCAGGGTGCTGTCACGGTGGTGACGCTCGTGCACGAACGCCCCGGCGACGGCCCCCGGGCCGCTGTTGAGGTACTTGTAATGGCACCACACGGCAAAGTCCGGCGCCACATCGTGCAGGCGCAGGGGCAGGTTGCCGACCGAATGCGCCAGGTCGAAGCCGATGCGCGCGCCCTGCAGGCGTGCGGCGCGGGTGATCGCATCGAGGTCGAAGGCCTGGCCGGTGCGGTACTGCACGCCTGGCCACAGCACCAGAGCCAGGCGAGGGCCATGCGTGGCGATCGCGCGTTCGATCGCGGTCATCGAGATCGTGCCGCTGGCTTCGTCCGGCTGCACCTCCACCAGGCAGTCGGCCGGGTCGAAGCCATGGAAACGGATCTGCGCTTCCACCGCGTGACGGTCCGTCGGGAAGGCGCCGGCTTCCATCAGGATCACCGGTCGTTCCCGGGTTGGCCGGTAGAAGCTGACCATCATCAGGTGCAGGTTCACGCTCAGCGTGTTCATCGCCACCACTTCGCTGGGCAGCGCACCGACCACCCGCGCCAGCTGCGTGCTGACCAGGCGGTGGTAGGACAGCCATTGGGTGGGGCCGGTGAAGTGGCCTTCCACTGCCAGTTCAGCCCATTGCTTCATCACTTCCTGCACCGCCGCCTGTGCGCCGCGCGGCTGCAGTCCCAGCGAGTTGCCCACGAAGTAGGTCTGCTCGCCGCCGCCGTGGCGCGGAATCAGGAATTCACTGCGCAGCGGCCGCAACGGATCCGCGGCGTCGAGAGCGATGGCATGGGTGCGGTTCAGCAGGTCGGACATGGTCGGGCAACAGGCTGCAACGGGGCTGCCAGTGTAGCGCCTGGGGCCTGCGTGATGCCGCGCAGTACGCTCGCCGGGCATGGCCCGGCGCTACCCGGAGATCACGCGCATCGGCCATGCCGGGCCATGCCCGGCGGGGGCATCAGCAATCGCAACACCGGTAGCGCCGGGCCATGCCCGGCGGATGCATCAGCAATCGCCATGCCCGGCGATCGATCAGTCCGCCGCCGGTGCCGGCAACGGGTCGATGTGGCCGCATTTGCCGCAGGTACGCAGTTCCAGGCTGGCGTGGTAACGCGCGAAGACCTTGGGCAGGTCGGTTTCGATGTTCTGCAGCGCGAAGAACTCCTCATGCAGCTTGTGGTTGCAGCGCTCGCAATGCCAGATCACACCGTCCATCTCGTGCGGCAGCCGCCTGCGCTCCACGACCAGCCCGACGCCGCCCGGTGGCCGGCGCGGCGAGTGCGGCACCTTCGCCGGCAGCAGGAAGATCTCGCCGGCACGGATCGGGATGTCGCGGACCGCGCCATTCTCCTGGACCTTCAGCACCATCTCGCCTTCGAGCTGGTAGAACCACTCGGGCCCTTCGTCGTAGTGATAATCGGTCCGCGAGTTCGGCCCGCCGACCACCATGACGATGAAGTCGCCGTTGTCGATCATCTTGTTGCCCACCGGCGGTTTCAGCAGGTGACGATGTTCTTCGATCCAGGCGTGCAGGTTGATCGGTGAGGCGAGCATGGTCGGGCTCCGTGGGGGATCAGTCGCGCTTGCCCTTGCGGGGGACATAGGAAAGCGCTTTCTCGTAAGCCGGCTGCAGATCTTCCGGCGAGCCGACATCGATGCCCATTTCGCGCACGCGGCCATCCTTCAAGCTGTAGACCCAGCCATGCACCATCAGCTTCTGGCCGCGTGCCCAGGCGTCCTGCACGATGGTCGAGCGGCACAGGTTGGCGACCTGCTCGATGACATTCAGCTCGCACAGGCGGGCATGACGCAGCTCGTCGGTCTCCAGCGCATCGATGATCGCCGCGTGCTTCTGCATCACGTCGCCGACGTGGCGCAGCCAGTTGTCCGCCAGGCCGACGCGGGTGTTGTGCAGGCAGGCATGCACGCCGCCGCAACCGTAGTGGCCCACGATGAGGATGTGCTTCACCTTCAGCTGGTCCACCGCGTACTGCACCACGCTCAGGCAGTTCAGGTCGGTGTGGGCGACCACGTTGGCGACGTTGCGATGCACGAACACTTCGCCCGGTGCCATGCCGATGATCTGGTTGGCCGGCACGCGCGAATCGGAGCAGCCGATCCACAGGTATTCCGGGTGCTGCTGCTTGGCCAGCTGATGGAAGAACTCGGGATCTTCCTTCTCGATGCGGTCGGCCCAGTCGCGGTTGTTCTGCAGCAGCTTGTGGATGTCTTTCATGTTCGGGTCCCTGACCTCGGTGGGGGCAAGTCGCGGCTGTCCGGCCGCGTCGTCGCGGGAGTCGGTGCGTTCAGCCGCTGCTGGCGGCCTCATCGCGGAACCAGCGCATCCACTGCGCCAGTTCGGTGGAAGGTGGGGCGTGCAGGCGATCCAACGCGTCGATCACCGCCTGCTGGTTGGCATCGGGATGGTTCTGGCTGAGCTTCAGTTTCAGCTGTACCTGTTCGACGTGGAAGTGGAACCCGACGATGGCGCGCAGCTCCGGGCCGTGCTCGGGACGATCAGCCTCGAACCGCCACTGCTGGCCGACGCTGGCTTCAAAGCGGTCGCTGATGTCGCCGACCAGCTGGGCCAGCGCATCGGTGCCGTCGAACGGCTGCAGCTGTCCGCGCAGCTCGGCAGCGGCATAGTTCCAGGTCGGAACGCGTGCCGCCGGTTCCTTGTCCGGATACCAGCTGGCCGAGACGTAGCCATGGGGGCCATCGACCAGCACCTTGGCGGTGCCTTCGCGACGCGACTGCGGGTTGGCCCGCGCCCAGTGGCCGCGCAGTTCGATGCGCTGGCCATCACGCCGGTACAGCACCGGCACGCGGGTCAGCTCGGGCAGGCCGTCGTCACCGGTGGTGAGCACGGTGACGAACGGATCGCGCGCCAGCAGGCGGTCCAGCCAGATCAGATCGGTCTCGGCGAAGGCGCGCGGAGTGAACATCGGCCTGGGCTCAGGCGCGCCCGCCCAGCGATTGCACCATGCGCCCACGCAGGCCCTCGTCGCTGTCGGCGTGCGGTGGCTGCACCTCATGCAGGCTGAAGCCGCGCACCAGCGCATCTTCTTCGTCCAGGCCGTCGAATTCGACGAAATCGGCGTCGAACAGCTGCGCGCGGGCAGTGTCCTCGCTGTCGTAGCTGAGGGTGTTGCCATCACTGTCGAGCACTTCGGCCGTGCCGGCCGGGCGCACGCGCAGGCGGGCCCAGATCAGGGTGTTGCCGAGGCTGGCCAGCCACCAGCTGTCGTGCGGGGCGGAGAGATCGTTCATGTAGGCGTTACCAGAGCGAAGCCAGCCAGAGCAGGGCGGCCATGCCCAGTCCGGCCAGCAGGGTCAGCAGCGAAACCCAGGCCGGCGTGGCCAAACCGGACAGCGAGCGATCCGGCTGCTGCCGGTAGTCGCGGCGCAGCAGCCAGGCCAGGGCATCGGGCTTGAGGAAGGCGCCGCTGCCGAAGCGCTGTGCCAGCGCCGGATGGCGGTCACGCACGTGCACCAGGGTCAGCGGCCAGAAGATCACGAAGGCACTGAACCCGGCCACTGCGACGCCGACAAAGCAGAGGGCGAAGAACAGGGTCATGCGGGCAGTACCTCCGTGGTCGGTGGTGGGGCTTAGAAGTCCGCGCTGCCGGGAGCGCGCGGGTAAGGAATCGCATCGCGGATGTTGGACAGGCCGCAGACGTACACCACCAGGCGCTCGAAGCCCAGACCGAAGCCGGCGTGCGGCACCGAGCCGTAGCGACGGAAATCGCGGTACCAGCTGTAATGCTCACGGTCCAGGCCGAACTGGGCCATGCGCGCGTCCAGCACGTCCAGGCGCTCTTCGCGCTGGCTGCCACCGATGATCTCGCCGATGCCCGGCGCCAGCACGTCCATCGCGGCGACGGTCCTGCCGTCGTCGTTCAGGCGCATGTAGAACGCCTTGATGTGCTCGGGGTAGTTGGTCACCACCACCGGGCGGCCGACGTGTTCCTCGGTCAGCCAGCGCTCGTGTTCGGTCTGCAGGTCCAGGCCCCATTCGACCGGGAAGTCGAACTTCCGGCCAGACTTCTGCAGCAGGCTGACCGCATCGGTGTAGTCGATGCGCTCGAACGGCGCGTTGATGAAGTCTTCCAGTTTGGTGATCGCGTTCTTGTCCACGCGCTCGGCGATGAAGGCCAGATCATCGCTGCGCTCGTTCAGCACCGCGCGGAACAGGTACTTGAGGAACTCCTCGGCCAGGCGCGCATCTTCGGCCAGGTCGGCGAAGGCGATCTCCGGCTCGATCATCCAGAACTCCGCCAGATGGCGGGTGGTGTGGCTGTTCTCGGCGCGGAAGGTCGGGCCGAAGGTATACACCTTGCTCAGGGCCAGGCAGTAGGCCTCGACGTTCAGCTGGCCGGACACGGTCAGGAACGTCTCCTTGCCGAAGAAGTCGCGGCTGAAATCGATCGCGCCCTTCTCATCGCGCGGCAGGTTCACCATGTCCAGCGTGGACACGCGGAACATCTGGCCGGCGCCTTCGGCGTCGGAGGTGGTGATGATCGGGGTGCTGATCCAGTTGAAACCGTTCTCGTAGAAGAAGCGGTGCACGGCCTGGGCCAGGCAGTTGCGGATGCGGGTGACCGCGCCGAACAGGTTGGTGCGCGGGCGCAGGTGCGCCACTTCACGCAGGAACTCCGGCGTCATCGGCTTGGGCTGGATCGGGTAGGTGAGCGGGTCTTCGACCCAGCCGACCACTTCGACCGCACTGGCCTGGATCTCGAACGACTGGCCCTTGCCCTGCGATTTCACCAGGATGCCGGTGGCCACCAGCGAGCAGCCGGTGGTGAGACGCTTGATCTCGTCGAAGTTGACCAGGGTGTCGTTGGCTACGACCTGGATCGGGGCGAAGCAGGAGCCGTCGGTCACATTCACGAAGGCCAGATTCGCTGAACCGCGCACCGTGCGCACCCATCCGCGTACCGTGACTTCGCCGCCTTCCGGGATCTTCCCGGCAAGCGCATGTTCAACGCTGACCACCGTCATGACTTGAATCCTCTGCTGATCGACTCGATCTGTGAACACGGGAGTTTACCGGTTGCAGCGTTCTGCTTGCGAGGCATTTCTGCGGCCCAACCTCCCTATAATGTCCCTGTTCCTCTGGAGTAGTCCCATGGCTGTCAGCCTGACCCCCATTGCCTTCGAGCGCGTGCAGCGCTTCGTCGCCCAGACCCCGGGCGCGCTGGGCCTGCGCTTCGGCGTGACCAAGACCGGCTGCTCCGGCTGGGGCCACGTGACCGACCTGGCCCGTGACGAGCGCGAGGGCGATACGGTGTTCGACCAGGACGGCGTGAAGATCTACGTCGATGCACAGAGCCTGGCCCTGGTCGACGGCACCGTGATCGACTTCGGCAAGCACGGCCTGAGCGAGACCTTCACGTTCAGCAACCCGAACGCGACCGCCGAGTGCGGCTGCGGCGAGAGCTTCACCACCGACGCCGACAAGGCCTGAGGGCCGCTTCCCCGGGGTCGTGCCGGCCGGTCCTCGGGCAGGTCCCGGTGCTGCCGGGTTCAGGTTCGGCCACGGTTGCCCGGTTGCCCCATCTGCGCCATAATGCGCGGCTTCCTGCCTTCCTGGCGGGAACCCTTGCCCCACCGCGGTCTCAACGGCGGGGGGCTGTCCGGCCGCAAGGCCACATCCGAAAGGTAGAAAAAACATGAGTCGTCATTACGAAATCGTGTTCATGGTCCACCCGGACCAGAGCGAGCAGGTCCCGGCCATGATCGAGCGCTACAAGTCGCTGGTCGAGAACGGCAACGGCACCATCCACCGTCTGGAAGACTGGGGCCGCCGCCAGCTGGCATACCCGATCCAGAACCTGGTGAAGGCGCACTACGTGCTGCTGAACATCGAAGCCGACCAGGCCGTGCTGAACGAGCTGACCGAAAGCTTCCGCTTCAACGACGCCGTGCTGCGCAACCTGGTCATCAAGCGTGACGAGGCTGACACCGAGCAGTCGCTGATCATGAAGAGCAAGGACGAGAAGGGTGACAAGCCGGAGCGCGGTGAGCGCCGTCGTCGTGACGACGAAGAAGGCGAGTCCACCACCACCGCTGACAACGAAGCCGGCGAAGACGCCGCTTCCGCCGCCTAAGGAGCCTTCCCATGTCCAAGTTCTTCCGTCGCCGCAAGTTCTGCAAGTTCACGGCTGAAGGTGTCAAGGAGATCGACTACAAGGATCTCAACACCCTGCGCCAGTACCTGACCGAGAACGGCAAGATCGTGCCGAGCCGCGTCACCGGTACCAAGTCGAAGTACCAGCGTCAGCTGGCGACCGCCGTCAAGCGCGCTCGCTTCCTGGCCCTGATTCCGTACACCGACAACCACGACGTCTGATGCCCGGCGGGGTGGCCGCGTGCCGCCCCGTTGTGCCAGCTATTCGGACAGCCTTTGTTGCGGGGCATCGCCTCGCTAACGAATAACTTATCTGGAGTAAAACCATGCAGCTGATCCTCCTGCAGAAGGTCACCAACCTCGGCAACCTGGGTGACCTGGTCACCGTCAAGCCGGGCTACGGCCGCAACTTCCTCGTGCCGCAGGGCAAGGCCGTGCCGGCCACCGAGAGCAACAAGGCAGAGTTCGAAGCCAAGCGCGCCGAGTACGAAGCCAAGGCCCAGTCCATCCACGCCGAGGCTGAAGCCCGCAAGGCGAAGCTGGAAGGCGCGAGCGTCACCATCGCCGCCAATGCTTCGACCGAAGGCAAGCTGTACGGCTCGGTCGGCCCGCGCGACATCGCCGAGGCCTTCACCGCCGCCGGCCTGCCGCTGGAAAAGAGCGAAGTCATCCTGGGCGAAGGCGCGTTCCGCAACATCGGCGAGTACGACGTGCTGATCCACCTGCACGCCGACGTCGAGACCACCGTCAAGGTCGTCGTCGAAGCCGAAGCCTGATCCCACGCCGCAAGGCCTGGCATCACCGCAGAACGGGCGCCCGCGAGGGTGCCCGTTTTGTTTTGTCGGCCCGCCCGGCAGGCGCGCGGGCCCCGATGTTCCACGCCCATTCGTAGAACACGGCCACATCGGTATACTCAGGGCGTCACACCCGTTCCACGGTCGGCGATCCCAGCAGGATCAATGACTTGGAGGGTAAACGCAGGCCGCTTGCCGGCCCCAGTCCGGAACCCCTATGCGTCTTTCCACGATCAAGCTGTCCGGCTTCAAGTCTTTCGTCGATCCGACCACCCTGCATCTGCCGACCAACATGACCGGCGTGGTGGGGCCCAATGGCTGCGGCAAGTCGAACATCATCGACGCCGTGCGCTGGGTCATGGGCGAAAGTTCGGCCAGCCGCCTGCGCGGCGACTCGCTGACCGACGTGATCTTCTCCGGTTCCAACGCCCGCAAGCCCGTCTCGCAGGCCACGGTCGAGCTGATCTTCGACAACTCCGACCACACCATCTCCGGCGAGTACGCCTCGTTCAACGAGATCTCGGTCAAGCGCACGGTCAGCCGCGACGGCACCAGCAACTACTACCTCAACGGCACCAAGTGCCGCCGCCGCGACATCACCGATCTTTTCCTGGGGACCGGCTTGGGCCCGCGCAGCTACTCGATCATCGAACAGGGCATGATCAGCCAGATCATCGAGGCGCGTCCCGAGGATCTGCGCGTCTACCTGGAAGAGGCGGCCGGAATCTCCAAGTACAAGGAGCGGCGCAAGGAAACCGAAACCCGCATCCGCCACACCCGCGAGAACCTTGATCGCCTGGGCGACCTGCGTGAGGAGATCAGCAAGCAGCTCGAGCACCTCAAGCGCCAGGCCCGGCAGGCGGAGCAGTACCAGGCGTTGCAGGAAGAGCGCCGGGTCAAGGATGCCGAGTGGAAGGCGCTGGAGTTCCGAGGCCTCGATGGGCGCCTGTCGAAGCTTCGCGAGGGCCTGTCGCAGGAAGAAACCCGGCTTCAGCAGCTGATCGCGGACCAGCGCGACGCCGAGGCCCGCATCGAGACCTCGCGCATGCGCCGCGAGGAAGCGGCCGACGCACTCAATACCGCGCAGGCCGCGGTCTACCAGGTCGGTAGTACCTTGGCCCGACTGGAGCAGCAGATCCAGCACCAGCGCGAGCTGTCGCAGCGCCTGCACAAGGCCCGCGACGAGACGCGGCAGGCATTGGCCGAGCTGGGCCAGCACATCAGTGGCGATGAGGCCAAGCTGATGGTGCTGCGCGAGGCGGTGGACGCCGCGACCCCGCAGCTGGAGGCGCTGCAGGAAGAGAACGAGATCAAGCAGGAAAGCCTGCGCGAGGCCGAAGCCCGCCTGGCCGACTGGCAGCACCGCTGGGAACAGCACACCTCACAGAGTTCTGAGGCCTCGCGCGCCGGCGATGTCGAGCGCACCCGCGTGGACTACCTGGACCGGCAGATCCTCGACGCCGACCGGCGTCGCGAGGCGCTGGCCGCCGAGCGTGCCGGGCTGGACGTGGACGCGCTGGAAGAAGCCTTCGAGCAGCTGCACCTGCAGCACGACACGCAGAAGACCGCACTGGACGAGCTGAGCGAACAGGTCGAGCAGCGCAAGCAGGGCGTGGCCACCGTGCAGGAACAGCAGCGCAACGGTCAGAACGAACTGGCCGAACTGCGCAAGCAGGTCAATGGCCTGCGCGGTCGCCTGGCATCGCTGGAAACCCTGCAGCAGGCCGCACTCGGCCAGGAGCAGGGCGCCGCGGTTGCCTGGTTGAAGGCGCGCGGGCTGGATTCGGCCGCGCGCGTGGGCGAGCGCCTGGATGTCGATGCCGGTTGGGAAAATGCGGTGGAAAGCGCCCTCGGCCAGCTGATCGAAGGCGTGCTGGTGGACGACCCGGCAGGCCTGGTCGATGCGCTGGGCGAACTGGGCGAAGGCCGCATCGCACTGGTGTCTGACGATGCCAGCGATCTGGACGTCGCCGCGACATCGCTGGCCGCGCGCGTGCGCGGACCGACGGCGATCCGACGCCTGCTGGCGCATTTGCATGGCGCGCGGGATCTGGACGAGGCCCGTGCCCTGCAGGCCCGGCTGCCCGCCGGTGATTCGATCATCACCCAGAGCGGTGAGCGTCTCGGCCAGGGCTGGGTGCGCGTGTCGCGCTCCGGTGCGGCCAAGCAGGGTGCGCTGCTGCGCGAGCGCGAGATCAATGAGCT
The DNA here is from genome assembly GCF_059369935.1 of Stenotrophomonas sp. YJH_SMC_36. NCBI lineage: Bacteria > Pseudomonadati > Pseudomonadota > Gammaproteobacteria > Lysobacterales > Lysobacteraceae > Stenotrophomonas > Stenotrophomonas sp. YJH_SMC_36. The sequence goes on from NZ_JCAFTD010000006.1 coordinate 210,191, forward strand.
GCGCGAGCAGATCGAACAGCTGCAGAACCGTGAGGTCGAGCTGGAAGATCAGCTGTCCGGCTTCCGCGAGCAGCTGCTGGCCGCCGAGCAGCAACGCGAAGATGCGCAACGGGCGCTGTACCTCGCGCATCGTGCGGTATCCGAGCTGGCGGGTCAGCTTCAGGGCCAGCAGGGAAAGGTGGAGGCCGCACGCACGCGCATCGATCGCATCGAAGGCGAGCTGAGCCAACTGCTGGAGACCCTCGAGGTCAACCGCGAGCAGGCGCGCGAGGCACGTTCGCGGCTGGAGAGTGCCGTCAGCAGCATGGGCGATCTGGAATCGACCCGGCAGGCCCTGGAAAGCGAACGCCGGCAGCTGGCCGAAGCACGCGACCTCGCCCGCGAAGCCGCACGGGCGGTGCGCGAACGCTCGCATTCGCTGGCACTGACCCTGGAATCGCAGCGCGCACAGGTGGCATCGCTGAGCCAGGCGCTGGAGCGCATGAGCACCCAGCGCGGGCAGCTGGATTCGCGCCTGGGCGAACTGCATTCGCAGCTGGACGAGGGTGATTCGCCGGTCGAATCGCTGCAGGCCGAGCACCAGAATGCGCTGGAAGAGCGCGTGCGTGCCGACCGTGTCCTGGCCGAAGCGCGTACCCTGCTTGATGGCATCGACGCCGAGCTGCGCAATTTCGAACAGACCCGCCACCAGCGTGATGAGCAGGCGCTGGCGCAGCGCGAGCGTATTTCCCAGCGGAAGCTGGACCAGCAGGCCCTGGTACTCAGTGCTGACACCCTGCAGGCTGCGGTGGAGAAGGCCGGCTTCGTGATGGCCGACCTGCTCAACGCATTGCCCGAGGACGCCCGCCTGGGGGACTGGGAGCAGGCCGTGCACCAGATCGACGGTCGCATGCGCCGGCTGGAGCCGGTCAACCTGGCGGCGATCCACGAGTATGGCGAGGCATCGCAGCGGTCGGAGTATCTCGATTCGCAGCATGTGGACCTGACCACGGCGCTGGAGACCCTGGAAGACGCCATCCGCAAGATCGACCGCGAAACCCGCGGCCGATTCAAGGATACGTTCGACCGGGTCAACGCCGGTGTGCAGGCCCTCTATCCGCGCCTGTTCGGCGGTGGCCATGCCTATCTGGAACTGACCGGTGAAGATCTGCTCGACACCGGCGTGACCATCATGGCGCGTCCGCCGGGCAAGCGCGTATCCAGCATCTCGCTGCTGTCCGGCGGCGAGAAGGCGATGACCGCGGTGGCGCTGGTGTTCGCGATCTTCCAGCTCAATCCGGCGCCGTTCTGCCTGCTGGACGAAGTGGACGCACCGCTGGACGAGGCCAACGTGGGCCGCCTGGCCAACATGGTCAAGGAAATGAGCGAGAAGGTGCAGTTCCTGTTCGTCAGCCACAACAAGGCGACGATGGAAGCTGCGCAGCAGCTGTCGGGCGTGACCATGCGCGAGCCGGGCGTCAGCCGCCTGGTCAGCGTGGACCTGGAAGAGGCCGCGCGATTGGCGGGCGCGGCCTGACGTGCCATCCTAGTTACCTGAATGAACTAGCCGGAGAACCTATCGAATGTCCGACACGGCACTGTTGCGCATCGGCATCCTGGCCGCCGGCCTGCTGTTGATCGCCGCGATCTTCCTGTTTGGCCGTCCGAAGAAGAAGCCCCAGGGCCGCCGCGTGGAAGGCACCGAACCGACCAGCAGCGAGCGCCGCGAACCGGTCCTGGGCGAGGACGGCGTACCGTTGGCCGATACCCGCCTCGATCCGGCACTGGGCGAAGAGGGTCAACAGGCCGAGCTGGGCCTGGCCGACACCGAAGCCGGCGCGGCCAGCGACCTGGGCAAGCGCGCCACCCAGGATTTCGACAAGATCGTCTCGCTGTTCGTGGCCGCGCGGGCCGGCGAGCAGCTGCGGGGCGAGGACATCGTCGTGGCGGCCGAGAAAACCGGTCTGGTGTTCGGCCACATGAACGTGTTCCATCGTCTGGTGGAGGGCCATCCGGAACGGGGGCCGATCTTCTCGATGGCCAGCATCATGAAGCCGGGCAGTTTCGACATGGCCAACATCCGTGCCATGGAGACACCGGCCATCGCCTTCTTCCTGACCCTGCCGGCGCCGCTGACCGCGCTCGATGCCTGGGAGAAGATGCTGCCGACCGTGCAGCGCATGGCCGAGCTGCTGGATGGCGTGGTGCTGGACGACAGCCGCAACGCGCTCGGCCGCCAGCGCATCGCCCACATCCGTGACGAGCTGCGTGCCTATGACCGCCAGCACCAGGCGCCGCCCCTGACCAAGACCCCGCGCTGGTAAGCGCGGTCATCCCGGGTATGCCGACCCACGGTCGGCACCCACCACCACAGCAGATCCATCGCCTGCGTGGATGAAGTCAGGAAGGCACCCCGGCGACCTGGGCGAACGCGGCGCGGAACGCTGCCATCTCCTCCTCGGTGCCAACGGTCACACGGACGCGCTGCGGCCAGATCGGCCAGCTGCGACCGATCACCACACCCTGTGCGGCCATCGCCCTGGCAAAGGCGGCACCGTCGCGCTGGACGTCCACCACGAAACAGTTCGCTTCCGACGGCAGGCAGCTGAAGCCACGCTTGCCCAGCCAGGCGATGGTCGCCTGCCGGATCTTCGCGTTCTGCAGACGGCGCTGCGGAACCAGCTGCGGATCGTGCAGGCTGGCCAGAGCGGCCGCCAGCGCCGGCACCGGCAACGGGTTGTCGCCGAGGCTGCCCAGCTCGCGCAGGCGATCGGGATGGGCCGCTGCCGCGCCCAGGCGCAGTCCGGCCATGCCATACAGCTTGGAGAAGGTGCGCAGCACGATCAGGTCATCGCGCTCGGCCACCTGCGCGATCAGGCTCGGCTGGTCGCTGTACTGCAGGTACGCTTCGTCCACCAGCACCCGGGTTCCGGCGGGCTTGCTGGCCAGCAGCCAGGCGAGCTCGGCGGGCGGGCTGATCGAACCCGTGGGGTTGTTGGGGTTGCACACATACATCAGCCCGGTCGGGCGCGCGTGCGCGGCAGCCACCATCGCGCGCACATCGTGCGCGCCGTCGCTGCGCAGAGGCACTCGGCTGACCTGTGCGCCCCGCGCGGCGGCCACGTCGCCAATCGCCTCGAAGGTCGGATCAGCCACGACCAGGCCCTGCTGCGGGCCGGTCCAGATTGCGGCGGCACGGTTCAGGGGCTCGCTGGAGCCCGGGTACAGGCGCAGGTGATCGGCACTGACGCCGCTGAGTTCGACGAATGCATCACGGACCTGCGCCGCCAGCTCGAAGCGGTAGCGGCCGCAGCGCGCGATGCTGTCGCGAGCGGCCGATTGCGCAGCGGCGGAAGGCCCATACGGGCATTCATTGAAGTTCAGCAGCACCGGCCCATCGGCGCGCGGCGACGCGGGAGCCGCAGCCGGGGCGGTTTGCGCGTATCCCAGGCCCGGCAGGCCACTGCCGGCGACGGCGAGGCCGGCACCGGCCAGCTGCAGGAAGCGACGACGGGAGGCAGGCAGGGTCATGGGCAGGTTTCCGGAGGGCGGCCGACGCACGCTAGCGCTGCCGGTGGAGGGCGGCAAGCCCGTCTTTCGCGGAGCGGGGCCCGGCGCTGCCGGGGCGGGGACGTTACAGGGCATGATGGCCCGGCGCGGTAGAATCCCCAGCCGCCCCAGAATCACCGATCACGATGAGCCCCAGCCCCGCCGAACGCGTCGATGAACTCCGCCGGCAGATCGCCCAGGCCAACCGCGCCTATCACGAGCTGGATGCGCCGGAGATCCCCGACGTCGATTACGACCGGCTGGTGCGCGAGCTGGAAGCACTGGAACGCGCGCACCCCGAACTGGCCCGCACGGACAGCCCGACCCAGCAGGTCGGCGCGCGTCCCTCCGGGCGTTTCGCTGAAGTCCGCCACGCGGTGCCGATGCTGTCGTTGTCCAATGCCTTCAGCGATGAGGAGGTGACCGACTTCGTGCGCCGCATCGACGAACGCCTGCGACGCGGTGCCGCGCGCTTTTCGGCGGAGCCGAAGATGGACGGGCTGGCGATCAGCCTGCGCTACGAGGATGGACATTTCGTTCTGGGTGCGACCCGCGGCGATGGCACGACCGGCGAAGACGTCACGGCCAACCTGCGCGAGATCGGCGACATCCCCCGGCGTCTGCACGGCAAGGGCTGGCCGGACGTGCTGGAAGTGCGCGGTGAGGTCTACATGGCCCGTGCCGACTTTGAAGCCTACAACGATCGCGCCCGGCTGCATGGCGGCAAGGTACTGGCCAACCCGCGCAATGCGGCGGCCGGGTCGCTGCGGCAGCTCGACCCGAAGATCAGCGCACAGCGCAAGCTCAGCTTCTTCGCCTACGGCACCGGAGAAGTGCAGGGCGGCGAACTGCCCGATACCCATTCGGGCACGCTCGCGCAGCTGGGTGCCTGGGGCTTCCCGGTCAGTGATCTGTGCAGGGTGGTGGAAGGTGCCGATGGGTTGCTGGCCTACTACCGCGATATCGGCGCACGCCGCGATGGCCTGCCCTTCGACATCGATGGCGTGGTCTACAAGCTGGACGACCGCGCTGGCCAGCAGGCGATGGGTTTCGTCTCGCGCGCACCGCGCTGGGCCATCGCGCACAAGTTCCCGGCGCAGGAACAGAGCACCACGCTGGAAGCGATCGAAATCCAGATCGGCCGCACCGGCGCTGCCACTCCGGTCGCGCGCCTGGCGCCGGTCGCCGTGGCCGGCGTGATCGTCTCCAACGCAACCCTGCACAATGCGGACCAGATCGAGCGCCTGGACGTGCGGGTGGGTGACAGCGTGATCGTGCGCCGTGCCGGCGACGTGATTCCCGAAGTGGTCAGCGTCATCCTCGACCGCCGGCCGCCGGGCACCACGCCGTGGCAGATGCCCACGCGCTGCCCGGTCTGTGGCTCGGAGATCGTGCGCGAAGAGGGCGCGGCCGCGTGGCGCTGCTCCGGTGAGTTGTCGTGCCCGGCGCAGCGCAAGGAGGCCATCGCCCATTTCGCTTCACGTCGCGCGATGGATATCGATGGCCTGGGTGACAAGTACATCGAAACCCTGGTGGATGCCGGCATCGTCAAGGGCGTGGCGGACCTGTACCGGCTCACCCGCGACCAGCTGCTGCACCTGAAGCTGGTGCTCGACGCGGAAGATCCGTCCGCGCTGGCCGCCAGCCTGGCGCCGCACCTGCCGGCCGAAGGCAGCGGCACCGTGCTCAATGCCGTGCTCAAGCTCGATGGCAACGATGTGGCCTGGCGCGCGCAGGCACTGGCGCAGCCGGCCAGCTTCGAGTGGAACACGAAGAAGATCGCGACCCGCTGGGCCGACAACCTCATCGCCGCGATCGACACCAGTCGTGCCACCACGCTGGAACGGCTGTTGTTCGCGCTGGGCATCGAACATGTCGGCGAAAGCACGGCCAAGGCGTTGGCGCAGTGGTTCGGTGATCTGGCCTTGATCCGACGGCTGCCCTGGCCACTGTTCAAGCGCGTGCCGGACATCGGTGGCGAAGTGGCACGTTCGCTCGGTCACTTCTTCGAGCAGCAGGGCAACCAGCAGGCCATCGACGATCTGCTGCAGGTCGGCCAGGTGCGCATCAGCGACGTGCATCCGCCCAGTGCGAAGCTGCGTGAGGGGCTGGACCTGGCTCAGCTGCTGGTGGAATCGGAGATCCCCGGCATCACCCGCCTGCGCGCGGAAAAGCTGGTGGCGGTGCTGCCCAGCGCGCAGGCCGTGCTTGATGCCGAGCATGGCCAGTTCGTCAATGCCGGATTGCCCGAGGACACCGCGCGCGGCCTTGCCCAGTGGCTGGAAGCGGACAGCCATGGCGTGATGCTGCTGGCTGCCGAGGAGGCGATGCAGCAGATCCTGGCCAAGGCGCCCGCGCTGACCGAAATCGTCGCCGGTCCGCTCGACGGGCAGACCGTGGTCCTGACCGGCACCCTGGCCCAGCTCACCCGCGATGTGGCCAAGGAGCGACTGGAGGCGCTGGGAGCCAAGGTGTCCGGCAGCGTGTCGAAGAAGACCCACTTCGTGGTGGCGGGTACCGAAGCCGGCTCCAAGCTGGACAAGGCGCAGGCCCTGGGAGTGCCGGTGTGGGACGAAGCGCGCCTGCTGGCCTTCCTCGCCGACCACGAATGATCACCCTGCCGGGCGTGACATGCGCCCGGCCCGAAACAGCAAAGGATTCCCGATGCAGACTGCCCCGCTGGACTTCCGCCTGGCCACCCGCGCCGACGAGGAACTGCTGATCTCGCTGATGCGCGCGTTCTACGCCGAGGACAGGATCGAGTTCGACGACGTGCGCGTGCGTCGCGGTGTCGATGCACTGCTGGCCGATCCGCGCAACGGCGAAGTGCTGCTGTGGCTGGACGAAGCCGGTCAGGTGGTCGGCTATGCGGTGATCGCGATGGGCTTCAGCCTGGAGCAGGGCGGGCATTTCATGCTGCTTGACGAGCTCTATCTGGGGCCGCGGGCACGCGGCCGTGGCCGGGGCAAGCAGGCGCTGGCCATCTGCGAACAGCGTGCACGCGGACGCGGGGTCAGCCGCCTGCGCCTGGAGGTGAACCACCACAACGAACTGGCGCGTCGGCTGTACCTGGCCAGTGGCTACATCGATGACACCCGCGACCTGCTGACCCTGCCGCTGGATCACCCGCGCCCGGAGGGCATCCTGTGAGCGACGCCCTGCGGCGCAAACTGCAGCAGCGTGCCGCGCTGAACGCACTGGTGCGCCGCTTCTTCGCAGAGCGTGACGTGCTGGAGGTGGAGACACCGATCCTGTCGGTGGCCGGTAATACCGAGCCCAACATCGACAGCTTCCATACCGACTTCAGCGGCCATGTCGACGCCGGCGGCCGCCGTCGCTGGCTGCGTACGTCGCCGGAGTACCCGCTCAAGCGGCTGCTCGCTGCCGGTGTCGGCGACTGCTACGAACTGGGGCGGGTGTTCCGCAACGGCGAGGCCGGCGGGCGCCATAACCCGGAGTTCACCCTGCTGGAGTGGTACCGGGTTGGCTGGGACCATCACCGGCTGGTGCAGGAAACCGCGGAGCTGGTCCGCCTGGCTCTGGGCCTGGTTGGACGCAGCGCCAGCCTGCGTGTGCTGAGCTACCGCGAGCTGTTCCAGCAGCAGGTGGGCGTGGATCCGTTCCAGACCGATGAGGCCGGGCTGCGCGCTGCGCTGGGTGACGTGCATATCGACCCGGTCGGGCTGACCCGCGACGACTGGCTGGATCTGCTGATGACCCATCGCATCCAACCGCATTTCGATGACGCAGTCATGACCGTTGTCCACGACTGGCCGGCGAGCCAGGCAGCACTGGCCCGCATCCGCCCTGGTACGCCGCCGCTGGCCGAGCGGTTCGAGCTGTACCTGGGGGCCGTGGAGCTGGCCAACGGCTATCACGAACTGAACGATGCCGACGAACAACGGGCGCGTTTCCAGCACGACCTGCAGCGCCGCCATGCGCGCGGGCAGGTGCAGCCGGCGCTGGACGAGGCACTGCTGGCGGCGCTGCCCGCGATGCCTGCGTGTGCGGGAGTTGCGGTCGGCATCGATCGCCTGTTGATGGCGATGAACCGCACGCCCCGCATCGCCGACGTGCTGGCCTTCGATTTCGCCGGCGCCTGAGCGCACGCGGCTTTCTGAACCAGACAGACTGAACGGATTGCCGCGTCCGCGCGCTTGATTCAGCAAGCACGATGATGCTCTCATCACTCCCGATGCCAGACACTGGCATGGCAGTTCGTCCAGTCCTATGGGGAAGGCTTTGGTCAAGTGGTTTGCGGTTGTGGCGGCACCGGTCTACTCCATTGCGATGTGGGGAGTGCTGACGCCGTTGCCGGCATCGGCGCAGCAGGCCGGCTATGACGGCGAAGTCGTCACCTGCGAGTCACGCGACATGGCCTGGGTGCACTGCGATATAGATGTCAGCAACGGCGTCGATCTGGTTCGCCAGTTGTCCAGCAACAGCTGTATCCGTGGCAGCGAATGGGGCACCGACCGCAGCGGCGTGTGGGTCACGCTCGGCTGCCGTGCCGAGTTCCGGGCGCGCCCGGCGCAGGGAGTGGCTGCGGCCGAGCCAGGCAGCAAGCGCAAGGTGCGCCGCGTGGTCCGCTGTGAATCCAATGGCCGTCCGCAGAGTTGTCCGGTGCGTCTGGACGGCGCACCGGTGCGCCTGCTGCGGCAGCTGTCGGTGCTGCCATGCCGGGAAGGGCAGGGCTGGGGTTACAAGCGCAACGAGGTGTGGACCAGCCGTGGCTGCCAGGGCGATTTCGAGGTGGCCGATGAGCAGGGCCGTTTCGTCGACGTGCCGCGCCGGCTGACCTGCGAATCCAAATCGAAGAAGCGCCGTTTCTGCGGCGCCAGCATCTCCGTCGGTGCCGCGGTGCGACAGCAGCTGTCCAGCACCGAGTGCGTGGAAGGCAGCACCTGGGGCTGGAGCCGCAACGGCATCTGGGTGGACGGTGGTTGCCGCGCCGAATTCTCGGTGAATTGAATCCGGCCGGGTGCCTGCGCGAGGGGGCGTGGCCCTACAATGGGCCCATGAACACTGCCACCGACCTCGATTACGCCCGCTACGACCACATCCGCCCGATCCTGTGGACCGGCGATGCCCTGCAACTGCTGGACCAGCGCAAGCTGCCGTTCGTGGTCGAGCATGTGGTATGCCGGGACAGCGATGAAGTCGCCGCGGCCATCCACGCCCTGACCGTACGTGGCGCCCCGGCCATCGGCATCGCGGCTGCCTGGGGCGTGGTGCTGGCGGCGCGTGAGGTGCAGGCGGCCGATGGCCCGCTCGCCCTGCAGCAGCTTGAGCCGGCGCTGCAGCGGCTGAACGCCTCACGCCCGACCGCCGTCAACCTGGCCTGGGCACTGGCGCGGATGCGTCGTTGCCTGGGCAGCGCCGGTGCGGACTGGAAGACGCTGCTTGAAGCGGAAGCACGGGCCATCGCCGAGGAAGACCTGGCCGCCAACCGCCACATGGGGGCGCTCGGCGCCGGCCTGATCGATGCCGGCAGCGGCGTGCTGACCCACTGCAATACCGGCTCGCTGGCCACCGCCGGCTTCGGCACCGCGCTGGGCGTGATCCGCGCCGGCATGGCCCAGCACCGGATCGCCCGCGTGTTCGCCGGCGAGACCCGTCCGTGGCTGCAGGGCGCGCGCCTGACCGTCTGGGAACTGCAGCAGGATGGCATCGACGCCACCCTGATCGCCGATTCGGCCGCCTCGCACCTGATGAAGACCGGGGCCGTGCAGTGGGTGATCGTCGGCGCCGACCGCATCTGCGCCAATGGCGATACCGCCAACAAGATCGGCACCTACCAGCTGGCCATCGCCGCGCGCCACCATGGCGTGAAATTCATGGTCGTGGCGCCGTCCTCGACGGTCGACATGGAGACCGTCGACGGCAGCCAGATCGAGATCGAACAGCGCGATCCGGGCGAGCTGTACGGCGTGGGCGGGACGCGCACGGTGGCCGAAGGCATCGCCGCCTGGAACCCGGTGTTCGACGTCACCCCGGGCGAGCTGATCGACGCAATCGTGACCGAGCGCGGCGTGATCCTGAACCCGACCGTGGAGAACATGCGCGCCGCCTTCGGCGGTTGAGACGCACAGGCGGTCTGCGCCGCGGGAGCCGGGCGCATCTTCCGGGTTCGCCGCGGCCGGCCCCGGGCGTGGCCCGATGGGCCCCGTCCTGCCCCTAAGTTCCTGATTTGTGCCGGTAAAACCCCTGTAAACACAGGCGGGGAATGGTCCGATGTGGTAGTATCCACAGGTTGAATCGAGGTTCCGGCATGGTCACCCCCGCAGGTGTCCGCGCCGGACTGGACCGCTACCAGACAACGGAACCCGAATGGCAGAAACCGCCAAGGAAATCATCCAGGTCAACCTGGAAGACGAGATGCGCAAGAGCTACCTCGATTACGCCATGAGCGTGATCGTGGGCCGCGCGCTCCCGGATGCGCGCGATGGCCTCAAGCCGGTGCATCGCCGCGTGCTGTACGCGATGAACGAGCTCAACGCGCACAGCAACAAGCCCTACTTCAAGTCGGCGCGTATCGTCGGTGACGTCATCGGTAAGTACCATCCGCATGGCGATCAGTCGGTGTACGACACGCTGGTGCGCCTGGCCCAGCCGTTCTCGCTGCGTTACATGCTGGTCGACGGCCAGGGTAACTTCGGTTCGATCGACGGTGACTCCGCCGCGGCGATGCGATACACCGAAGCGCGCATGTCGCGCCTCGCGCATGAGCTGATGGCCGACATCGACAAGGAAACCGTCGATTTCCAGCCCAACTACGACGAGAAGGAACTGGAGCCGACGGTCATGCCGACCCGGTTCCCGAACCTGCTGGTCAACGGTTCGGCCGGTATCGCGGTGGGCATGGCGACCAACATCCCGCCGCACAACCTGAGCGAATCGATCAATGCCTGCATCGCGCTGATCGACAACCCGGAAATCGACGTCGACGGCCTGATGGAGTACATCCCGGGCCCGGATTTCCCGACTGCGGGCATCATCAACGGCACCGCCGGCATCGTCGCCGGCTACCGTACCGGCCGTGGCCGCGTGCGCATCCGCGCCAAGGCGGATATCGAAGTGGCCGACAACGGCCGCGAATCGATCATCGTCACTGAAATTCCTTACCAGGTGAACAAGGCGCGTCTGATCGAGAAGATCGCCGAGCTGGTCAAGGAGAAGAAGATCGAAGGCATCAGCGAGCTGCGCGATGAGTCCGACAAGGACGGCATGCGCATCTACATCGAGATCAAGCGCGGTGAATCTGCCGAGGTTGTGCTGAACAACCTGTACCAGCAGACGCAGATGGAATCGGTGTTCGGCATCAACATGGTGGCGCTGGTCGACGGCCGCCCGCAGTTGATGAACCTCAAGCAGATGCTGGAGGCATTCGTCCGCCACCGTCGCGAGGTGGTCACCCGCCGCACCGTGTTCGAGCTGCGCAAGGCGCGTGCCCGTGCCCACGTGCTGGAAGGCCTGACCGTCGCGCTGGCCAACATCGACGAGATGATCGAGCTGATCAAGACCTCGCCCAATCCCAACGAGGCGCGCGAACGCATGCTCGCCCGCCTGTGGGAGCCGGGCCTGGTCGGGGCCATGCTGGGTGCTGCCGGTGCCGAGGCCTCGCGCCCGGAGGACCTGCCCAAGGGCGTGGGCCTGATCGAGGGCGGCTACCAGCTGACCGAGATCCAGGCCACCCAGATCCTGGAAATGCGCCTGCACCGCCTGACCGGGCTGGAGCAGGATCGCCTGACCGACGAGTACAAGCAGCTGCTGGAAGTGATCGCCGGTCTGATCCACATCCTGGAAGATCCCGATCGCCTGCTGCAGGTGATCCGCGAGGAGCTGGTCAGCGTCAAGGCCGAGTTCGGCGACGAGCGTCGCACCGAGATCCGCCACAGCGAAGAAGACCTGGACATCCTCGACCTGATCGCCCCGGAAGACGTGGTGGTCACCCTGTCGCACGCCGGCTACGTCAAGCGCCAGCCGGTCAGCGCCTACCGCGCCCAGCGTCGTGGCGGCCGTGGCCGCAGCGCGGCGGCGACCAAGGAAGAGGATTTCATCGAACAGCTGTGGCTGGTCAACACGCACGACACCCTGTTGACCTTCACCAGTTCAGGCAAGGTGTTCTGGCTGCCGGTGTACCAGCTGCCCGAAGCCGGCTCCAACGCACGCGGCCGGCCGATCATCAACTGGATTCCGCTGGAACCGGGTGAGCGCGTACAGGCCGTGTTGCCGGTGCGCGAATACGCCGATGGCCAGTTCGTGTTCTTCGCCACGAAGAACGGCACGGTCAAGAAGACCCCGCTGGGCGAATTCGCCTTCCGTCTGGCCCGCGGCAAGATCGCGATCAACCTTGACGAGGGCGATGCGCTGGTTGGCGTCGGCCTGACCGATGGCGAGCGTGACATCCTGCTGTTCGCCTCCAACGGCAAGACCGTGCGTTTCGGCGAGGACAAGGTCCGCTCGATGGGCCGTACCGCCACCGGCGTGCGCGGCATCAGGATGCCGCCCGGCGAGGAAGTGGTCAGCCTGATCGTGGCCGAGAGTGCCGGTGGTGCCGAGGACGAGAACGAGGACGACAACGGTATCGAGGAAGCGGTCGCCAATGGCGATGCGGTGATCGACGGTGCCGACGACGCCAACCTGCAGTACATCCTCACCGCCACCGAGAACGGTTACGGCAAGCGCACCCCGCTGCCGGACTATCCGCGCAAGGGGCGTGGTACCCAGGGCGTGATCGGCATCCAGACCACCGAGCGCAACGGCAAGCTGGTCGCCGCGGTGCTGATGGGCTCCAGCGATGAAGTGCTGCTGATCTCCGATGGCGGCACGCTGGTGCGCACGCGCGGTTCGGAAATCAGCCGCGTGGGCCGCAACACCCAGGGCGTCACCCTGATCCGCCTGTCCAAGGACGAGAAGCTGCAGGCGGTGGAGCGCATGGATGCCTCGATCGACGAGGACGAGGACGAGGTGGCCGCGGTCGCCCCGGCCACGGCCGAAGGCGCCCCGGCTGCCACCGGCAGCGAGGATGCCGCGCAGGAGTGATCCGGTCGCGCTGACGAGGTACCCGACGACGCCGGCCCCGTGCCGGCGTCGTCGTATGCGGGAGCATGGAATACGCACGCGCTTCACGGCGGCGGTGGGATAAGGGCAGCATGCTGCTCCCGGAGATCGCCGATGTCCGCCACGCCGCAGTCCGCGCCGGCGCCTGTGCGCCGCCACCCTCTGGTCACGGTCCTGTCGCTGCTGCTGGTCATCCTGGGCCTGGTGATCGGCGGGCTGGGTGCATGGCTGTTCCAGCTGGGGGGCTCGGCCTATTACCTCATCGCCGGCTGTGGCCTGCTGGCCAGCGGCATTCTGCTGTGGCTCAACCGTCGCAGCGGTGCGCTGCTGTACGCGCTGGTGTTCGTCGGCACGCTGCTGTGGACGGGGTGGGAATCGGGCAGCGATTACTGGCGCTGGGTGCCACGGCTGGGGCTGGTCACCGCGCTGGGCATCGTTCTGGCGCTGCTGACGCCGACGTTGCGCGCGCCGCTGTCCAAACGGCTGTCGCGCAGCATCGCCGCCGTGTTGCTGCTGGTGTTCGTCGGCGCGTTTGCCCTGGCGTTCAGTCCGCACGGCAGCGTGGACGGCCATGCGCCGTTCCCGGAAGCAGCCTTCAGCGCAGGCCTGGAGCCGACCCGCGACACCACCGGCCTGCAGCCGGCCGACCAGCCCGCCGAGGGTGACTGGCCCGCCTGGGGCCGCAGCAACGCCGCCACCCGCTTCTCGCCGCTGCAGCAGATCACGCCCGCCAACGTGGCTACCCTGCAACTGGCCTGGCAGTTCCGCACCGGCGACCTGCCGAAGAAGCGCTGGGGTGCCGAGACCACGCCGTTGAAGATCGGCGACCGGCTGTACCTGTGCACGGCACGTAACCGCCTGATCGCCCTCGAGGCCAGCACTGGCAAGGCGCTGTGGCGGTTCGATCCAAAGGTGAAGGACGCCTCCATTCCGTACACCGCCGCCTGCCGTGGGGTGTCCTACTACGAGCAGCCCGCCGTGCCGGTATTCGCCGATGCGGCATTGGCGGATGTGGCTGCCGATCTCGCCTTGCCCCTGCCACCTCCCAGCGTTCGACCGGGCGCGGCGGCGGGCGCGCGGCCTGCCTGCTGGGCGCGCGTCATCGAAGGCACGCTGGACGGACGCATCATCGCAGTGGATGCCGACAGCGGTCGGCCGTGCGTCAATTTCGGCAACAACGGCCAGATCGACATCACCCTCGACATGGGCGAGGTGCCGCCGGGCTATGTCTCGATCACCTCGCCGCCGGCCATCGTGCGCGGCGTGATCGTCACCGGTCACCAGGTGCTGGACGGGCAGCGCCGAGACGCGCCTTCCGGCGTGATCCAGGCCTATGACGCGATCACCGGCAAGCTGCGCTGGGCGTGGGACATGGAGCGGCCCGAGCGCACCGGTCCGCCACCCCGCGAGCAGGTCTATACCCGGGGTACGCCGAACATGTGGACCACCGCCACCGGCGATGAACAACTGGGCCTGGTCTACCTGCCGTTGGGCAATGCCGCCGGCGACTACTGGAGCGGCTCGCGCAGCGAGCAACAGAACCGCTATGCCACCTCGCTGGTGGCACTCGACGTGGCCACCGGCAAGCCGGTCTGGCATTTCCAGGCCGTACGCAAGGATGTCTGGGACTACGACCTCGGTTCGCAGGCCAGCCTGATCGATTTTCCGACCGCGGCAGGCAAGGTGCCCGCGATCCTGCTGCCGACCAAGCAGGGTGACCTGTACATCCTCGACCGGCGCAACGGCCGGCTGCTGACACCTGCCGAAGAGCGCAGGGTTCCGCAGGGCGGCGTGGAACCGGAGCAGCGCTCGCCAACGCAGCTGTTCTCGCTCTATCACACCCTGCGGCGCGAGCAGCCGCTGACCGAGCGTGACATGTGGGGCATCACGCCGATCGATCAGCTGGTCTGCCGCATCCAGTTCCGCAGGGCGCACTACCAGGGCTTCTACACGCCGCCCACCAGTGATCGCCATTCCATCGAGTATCCCGGTTACAACGGTGGCTCGGACTGGGGTGGCGTGGCCATCGATACCCGCCGGGGCGTGATCGTGGCCAACTACAACGACATGCCCAACTACAACCGGCTGGTACCGCGTGCCGAGGCCGACCGACGGGGATGGCTGCCGCGTGAGCAGATCCGCGCCGACCGCGGCGCTGGCGAAGGGGCAGGCGACCCGCAGGTGGGTACGCCGTATGCCATCGACGTCAATGCAGGATGGCGGCTGCCATTGACCGGCCTGTCGTGCAAACAGCCGCCGTATGGCGGCATCCGCGCGATCGATCTGCGCACGGGCACGCTGCTGTGGGACCGGCCGTTCGGAAGCGCGCGCGGCAACGGCCCGTTCGGCATCCGCTCCGGCCTGCCGATCGAGATCGGAACGCCCAACAATGGCGGTGCGGTGATCACTGCCAGCGGCCTGGTGTTCATCGCCGCCGCGACCGACGATCTGCTGCGCGCCATCGATCTGAAGACGGGCCGGGAACTGTGGCATGCCAGGCTGCCTGCCGGGGGCCAGGCCACCCCGATGATCTACGAGCAGGGGGGACGCCAGTACGTGGTGATCGTCGCGGCAGGCCATCACTTCATGGAGACCCGTCCCGGCGATTACGTGATGGCGTTTGCCCTGCCCGAACATTGAGCATCGTTCGCGGCGGGGCCTGTCCGCCGATTCCCGGAAGCGGCGATTTCCCACCCGATGACGTGGTGTCCACCGATGCAGTAGCGGTGTGCCGGCGGGCACGCTGTTGCGCATGCCCAGCCTGTCGAACCCTGTCAGCCGCGAGCCCATCATGGGCAATGTCCATCTGCTCACCTTGACCTGCTGCAATCGGCAGCGCCTGTTCGAGAACGCGGCGCATGCGGATGTCGCGATGCAGCTGTTGGCTGCGATGGACCGCGAGGGGCTGACCACCTCGCTGGCCTGGCTTGTCATGCCCGACCACGTGCGATGGCTGGCGCAGCTGCGTGGCCATCCACCCGGATACTGCGTACAGCGCTTCAAAGCGCGCAGCAGCTTCCTGATCAACCGCCATCGCGGCCGCAACGGAGCGGTCTGGCAGGCCGGCTATTTCGATCAGGTGATCGACAATGATGCTTCGTTGCCTGTGCGGGCCCGGCAGGTGCTCGCTCACCCGGTCAGTGCGGGGCTGGCCAGGCAGGTGGGCGAGTATCCCCATGGCTGGTGTCGCTGGCCGCTGCAGGACGCCGCGATTGCGCGGTAGTGGCTGGCGTGTTACTGCGGCACCCGTACCATCTTCGTCATCAAATGTTCGACCACACCCGCCGGGTTGGCTGTGCGGCCCACATGCGTGCTGGACATCTGCACGATCGAGCTGCGTTTGGCGGTGAGGAAATGGAAGCGTGCGCGTGCCGGAAGCTGCGCGATGGGGCCGGCGGTGGCATCGCCGCGGCAGATGGCCACGATGGCATCCAGCCACGGTTGCAGCGCCTGCTGGTCCAGCGCCGGTGCGAACGCCTGCAGGCGTGCCGGGTCGATCTCGATGGCTGCTTCAAGATGACGCGCACCGGGACAGGACACGATCACCCCGACGTTGATGAATTCCTCGCGCTCCACCCGCGGTACAACGCGGATGACCGCATAGTCATACGTGTGCAGCGTGGGCACGGATGGCCTCCTGCACGAACACCGCACGCACCTTCAGGCGATGCTTGAGATAGTCGATGTAGCCCTGGCGGTAGGCCTGAGGGCTGTCGAACGCTGGCTCGTTGACCAGCCAGCTGTCTGGCACGAGGCCGACGATCCGCTCGATCTCGGCATCGGTCAGGCGAGCCGCCAGCTCGGCATCCACCTCGGCGATGCGGCTGGCGAACGACAGCAGCACGTGGTCGCGGATCAGCACGAACGGCCTTTCGCACGCATCGCCGGCGTTGGCCCAGTCGTGGTGGAAATACATCGCTGCACCGTGGTCGATCAGGTACAGCTGGCGGTGCCACACCATCAGGTTCGGGTTGCGCGTGGTGCGATCGACATTGCTGGTGAATGCATCGAACCAGACGATGCGCGACGCCAGGTCGGCGTCCACCGGCATGGCCGCCGGGTCGTAGTTGATCGCGCCGGGCAGGTAATCCAGGCCCAGGTTCAGGCCCTCGCTGGCGCGGATCAGTTCCTGGATCTCCGGATCCGGTTCGGTACGCGCGAACTCGCTGTCCAGTTCGACGAACAGCAGTTCGGGAATCGGCAGGCCCAAGGTACGGGCCATTTCACCTGCGATCAGTTCGGCGATCAGGGCCTTGGGCCCCTGGCCCGCACCCCGGAACTTGAGTACGGCCATGCCGTCGTCGTCGGTCTCGACCACGGCCGGCAGGGAGCCGCCCTCCCGCAGGGGCGTAATGTAACGAAGAGCATTCACGGTGCGCATGCGCGCATTCTAGCGTGGCACACGGTGCTGCATCGCATGCGCCGCAGAGCACACGCCGCGCATGCCGACGCAACGCAGGCAATGCTGAATGCACGCTGCGCAATGTGCCGCGCTTCACACGATCCTCCGGACGGCGCGGGCAACATGCTGTCCATGGCGTTCGCGGAAACGCCGCGCGGATCCTGCTCCACGATGTCTCCACCAGATGCGGAGGTACAGGGATGAGCGACCAACTGAATGCGGCACTGCCGCCTCTGGATGATGCCAAGGCCGAAGAAATGATCGGCAAGGTAGTGCTGGTGGGCGTCACCCGTTACGGCGGTGACGGGCAGGTTCAAGGGCTGGAGCAGTATGCCGGCAGGGTGCTGCGCATCAGCGCGTTCGAAGGCGTGGTGCTTGCCGACGAGAACGATGGCCACGAGCGCTACCTGCCGCCCATGCTCGACCAGTACCTGCCAGCCCAGCCGGGCGAGTACTGCATGCGCTCCAACGGGATGATCGTGGTGGACCCGGACTATCTGGCCACCTGGGACCTGCACGCCCGGCAGTAGTGACCCGGCCTGCGCTTTGCCTTATCCGGTGACTAGCCCATCCGGCCCATTGAACGCGGGCCGGGCGGTGCTAGATTCGGCGCATGCCCGCTTCGCGGGCAGCCCGACACTACCAGGGGATAAGGATGCTCATCCGTCGTACCTCTCTGGCGGCTGCCATTGCCGTCGTTGCCGTCACGCTGTTGTCTGCAGGCCCGGCATGGGCCGACTATGCCAAGCCGCCGGAGCATCTGCTGAAGGTGCTGAAGGCACCGCCGCCGCCAATGCCGAACGTGGACCCCAGTGGCCAGCGTCTGTTGCTGACCACCGCGCAGACCTATCCGTCGATCAGCCGGGTGGCGCAGCCCTACCTGAAACTGGCCGGCGTGCGCTTGGAGCCGAAGAACCGCAGCCGTCATGACACGCCCGGAGGCTATGGCATACCGGCCTGCGTGGCCGACTTCACCCTGGTCGAGATCGGCAGCGGCAAGGAGACCAAGGTCAACCTGCCGCAGGGCTGCGCCGGTGGCGCGCTGTGGTCGGCCGACGGCAGCCACTTCGCGTTCCAGAATGCAGTCGAGACCAGCGTGCAGCTGTGGGTGGGCGATGCCGCCACCGGTCAGGTCAAGCAGGTACCGAACGTCCAGCTGAACCCGATTTTCGGCAGCACCGTGCAGTGGCTGGGTGGCAGTCAGGCACTGCTGGTGAAGCTGGTACCGGCCAACCAGGGGCCGGCGCCGTCCAATGGCGGCGTGCCGACCGGACCCGATGCACAGGAGTCGCTCGGCAGCAGTGGCGAGAGCAGCACCTATGAGGCACGCGACACGCTGACCAGCGTGCATGATGAAGCGTTGTTCGCCTACTACGGGGCCTCGCAGCTGGCGGTGGTGGATACCGCGGCGGGCACCGTGCGAACGGTCGGCCAGCCGGCCATCTACAACGATGTCAGTGCGGCGCCAGACGGCGTGCATGTGCTGACCGAGTCGATCAAGCCACCGTTCTCGCATGCGGTTACCTACCAGCGTTTCGCCAACGACGTCGCGGTACTGGATGTCAGCAGTGGGCGCACGACCACCATCGCCCGCCTGCCGTTGGCCGACCGCGTGCCGGTGCACGGCGTGCCGGAGGGGCCGCGCGGTTTCGACTGGCGCTCCACCGATCCGGCGACGCTGGTGTATGCCGAAGCACTGGACAAGGGCGACTGGAAAGTGAGTGTGCCGCACCGTGACCGCGTGCTCATGCTCAAGGCGCCGTTCACCGGCAAGCCGGTGGAGATCGCCCGTACCGCGCAGCGCTTCGAAGGCATTGCCTGGACGGCGGACCCGGCCGTGTCGTTCCAGTTCGAGAATGACGAGAACCGGCACTGGGTGCAGACCCGCATCGTCGATGTGGACAAGCCCCGGCAGGAGGGCCGCCTGTTGTGGGACATGTCCAGCGACGAGCTGTACGGCGATCCGGGCAACCTGGTGTTCAAGCGCCTGCCCAATGGCGCACCGGTGGTGCGGCAGGAAGGGACGTACGTGTTCCTGCGCGGGCAGGGCGCTTCGCCGCAGGGGGATCGCCCGTTCCTGGACCGTCTGGACCTGGCCACACTGAAGAGTGAGCGCCTGTTCCGCAGCGATGCCGATGCCTACGAGCAGTTCCTGGGCTTCAGCAATACGCCCGGCCGCTACCTGACGTGGCACCAGTCGGTGATGGACCCGCCGAACGCCTTCCTGCGCCAGCAGGGCGATGCTGTGGCGGACGCCAAGCAGGGCGAGGCGCAGTACACCTCCACCGCGACGGCCCTGACGAAGCTGGTCGATCCCACGCCTGAAGTGCGGCAGATCAAGAAGCAGCTGGTGACCTACAAGCGCGCCGACGGCGTGGACCTGTCGTTCACCCTGTACACGCCGCCCGGCTACCGGGAAGGCCAGCGCGTGCCGGCCATCCTCTACGCCTATCCGGCAGACTTCGCCAATGCCGCGCAGGCCGGGCAGGTCTCCGGTTCGCAGCAGACGTTCACCCGCCTGCAGCCGTACCGCCTGATGCTGCTGGCCGGCTACGCGATCATCGACAATGCCTCGTTCCCGATTGTCGGTGATCCCAGGAACGCCTACGACACCTACCTGGAGCAGTTGGAAGCCGATGCCAAGGCGGCCGTGGACAAGGCCGTCGACATGGGCGTGGTGGATCGCAACCGGATCGGCGTGACCGGCCACAGCCACGGCGGCCTGATGACCGCGAACCTGATCGCGCATACCACCCTGTTCAAGGCGGGCGTGGCGACCAGCGGCTCCTACAACAAGACCTTCACTCCGTTCGGGTTCCAGAACGAGCGGCGTTCGGTCTGGCAGGCACAGGATGTCTACCTGAAGGCATCGCCGTTCTTCTACGCCGACAAGATCAAGCTGCCGTTGCTGCTGGTGCATGGCGAGGACGATGCCAATCCGGGTACCGAGCCGTTCCAGTCGCGCAAGCTGTACCAGGCGATCCGTGGCAACGGCGGCACCACCCGCCTGGTGATGCTGCCGAACGAGCCGCACTGGTATACGGCGCTGGAGTCGAACGAGCAGCTGGTGGCGGAGATGCTCAACTGGTTCGACACCTACGTGAAGAACGCCAAGTGAGGAATGGAAAGGCCGCCTTCGGGCGGCCTTCCTGCATCCTGTGGAGCCGAGCCATGGTCGGCTGCTGTTGACGGAGCCGGGGAAGTCACATGAAGGCATGGATGTTGGCGCTCGCTCCGCTGTTGGTTTCTCCTGTGGCCATGGCGGTCGAGCGGCCGATGAGCGTGCACGTCACGTACGACTGGTCTGGCTGGGGTTCCGTATCTGAGCGCTGGATCATCCGGCGCGATGCCTACGGCGTGACCACCCGTGTACAGGTGGTTGACGCGCCCGACGTGCAATCGCGGGTGCCGGAGCTGCTGCCGTTCGGCGCGATGTCAGCGTTCGAGGCTGCGCTGCAGGCAGCGCCGTTGACCCGGGATGCCACGGTGGATCTGATTGCTTCGCATATGGACCGGTCCACCATGCTGAAGCTGGATCCACAGTTGCGCAGCACGCCGCCGGCCAGATGCTCGTTCGCCCAGCAGCAGGCCTGGGCACGCCGGGCGCTGGCCGGGCAAGGTCTGCAGGAGCGCGTTGCAGCGCATTTCCGCGGCCTCTGGACTGACGACCATCCCAGCATGACCGTGGTCGTAAGCCGTCCGGGCCGCCCGGACACCGTGCTGGTGTCCACTTCCCAGTACGCAATGATGCTGCCATGGAAGCGCGTGTCATCGACGAACTTCGACCAGCACGTTCTGGCAGGCGCGCAGGAGCAGTGGCGTCCGGCGTTGAGCGATGCACTGATGGCGCTGCTGCCTGCGGGGGAACCCAGCCGCGAACGTTTCAGGATCAGCTGGTTGCAGAACAGATTACGAGACGACATTGCCCAGGAGGCGCTGCGTTGCGGGGCGCTGCGCAAGGAAACCGCAGATTGATCATCCACGGATGCTCTGCGATCAACGGTGCAGACTCGACAGCGACAGGTCGATCGCGGTGCGGCCGGACAGGCGCCCCAGCAGGGAAGTTGTCCGTGGAGAGCGCTGCCTGGGCATCCGCGCTCACGCCAGTGGCAGGCGGTCCTGCGCGTGCGAAAGGCGATCATGCAGGTCGCGCACATGCTCGGCCCTGGCATGTACCCGGGTGGTGTCGCCGAAGCTGCGCAGATAGGCGCAGGCAGCGAAGCCGTCACTCTTGCTTTCATACTCCGTAATCCAGGCCAGTCGGTCCGGATTGTCGGCCTGCTCGGCCGACCACGCGGCGGCGGGCGGGCGGATGCGGTACTTCAGGCCGACACGCCATGGTTTGGGTGTCAGCCGGGCCCGGAAGCAGTGCTGCAGCCGGCACATGCGCGCGTACAGCGTGTCGGTGCCCAGTGCGTTGAAGAACGCCTGCAGCGCCTCGTCGCCGGGGGAGAACGTGGCATGCATGGCCAGTATCCGCAGCCCGGCCGGCGTCCGGTACGCGCGCAGATGCCAGTCCGGGTGCTGCCTGCTGAAGTCCGCGACCCGCTGCAGGGCCACGCCCTCGGCGCCACCGGCAGCGGCCAGGCGACGCCTGCGTTGCATCAGCATCGCGGTATTCACCAGAGCCACGGCTGCCACGCCCAGTACCAGCCCCACCAGCCAGTGCCAGAGCAGGGTCCCGATGAGGGCAACGGCGGGCAGCAGGGCCGCCGCGATGATGGCGGGCATCACACATCCTGCCGGTGGTTGCGGGTGGTCAATGTCGGCGAACAGGACGTCCGGAGTGTTCAGGCACAGCGCACCGTAGCTGTTGCGGGTGATCACCACGCCGCCATCGCGCTGCACGATCTGCTCGCGGATCGGCACGCCTTCCACGCCGTAGTTGCTGCGGACCTCGCGGCGCGGCAGTGCCTGCCCGGCGAGGATGGCATTGAGCGCTTCGTTGGCCCGGCGCTCGGCGTGTGCCTGGGCGTCGGCAGGGCTTGTGTCGGACCATCCGAAGCGACGCACCACCACCGGCCGGCCGCGGAAACGGGCCTGCAGGCGGGCTTCGGCCCAGTACGCGGGAACGATCATCATCGTGCGGTGCGCCATCATCCATGGCAGATGCCGAGGTGAGTCTGGCACACGGGCGTAACGGCCGCACCCGCCTGCTGCGGCGAGGCGGGCACAGTGATAGATTGCCTGCCTGGCATTGTCTCCGCCAAGGACGGATCGATGTTCGTTTCCCTGCGTGGCCTGCTTGCCCTGGCGCTGGCCGGGACGGCCGGCGTGGCCCATGGTGCAGCGCCCGGGCCCGAGATCCTGATTTCCGACGCCAGCCGCTTCTATGCCCTTTACGACACGACCGATGGCCAGCCCAGCGTCGCCCAGTTGGCGCAGTACCTGGCCGAAGGGACGCCCAGCCTGGGCGAGTTCGCGAGCCGGCGACGGGTCACCGCCGAGCGCATCGCCGACGCCATGCGTCGCGACCCGGCGATGTACGCCAACGGCCGGACCTGCCTGGATGAACTGCCTGCGGTACGCCAGCGGCTGGTGCAGGTGTTCGCCAATCTGCAGGCGATCTATCCGCAGGCGAGGTTTCCACCGGTCGCGATCATGGTCGGTCGGGGCCGACCGGTCGGCCTGACCCATCCGGGGGGCGTGCTGATCGGGCTGGAAGCTCTTTGCGCGGCTGACTTCATGAACCCCAACGTGCAGGACCGCTTCGTGCACGTGATCGCGCACGAGTACGTGCACATCCAGCAGACCGGTGCGATCGATTTCGAGCAGGGTGATCCGCGTGCGACGGTGCTGCGCCTGTCACTGGCCGAAGGCGTGGCCGAGTTCATCACCGAACTGGTTTCCGGCAACGTCGGCAACGGACGCCACGCGGCATGGACGCGGGGCAGGGAAGTGCACATCGAAAGTGCATTCGCGCTGGACCTGGACAGTACCGATCTGTCGCCCTGGCTGTACAACTACACGCCCGGTTCCGACGCGCCCTACGATCTGGGCTACTGGGTGGGCTACCGCATCGCCAAGGCGTACTACCTGCAGGCCAGGGACAAGCGCGAAGCGGTACGCGCCCTGATCGAACAGGACGATCCGAAGGCGATCCTGGCGGCCAGTGGCTGGACGCCGGGCATGTGGATGCCGGCGAAGGTGACTGGCGTGGCCGCACGCGCTGCGGCACACTGAGTGCGGAACAGAACGCTACGGGAGATCGGCATGCGCATTCCTGCTTTGACGGCCGGCGCCATCGCGCTGGCATTGGCGATGACCGGCGGCGTGAACGCGGCCGATGCACCCGCCATCAACCCGCTGCTGACACGGCCAGTGGACCAGCTGCGGCCGGACGAAGTCCGTTTCATGCAGCAGCGTCTGGCGGATTGGCCACAGCTGCAGCGCTATCGTGACGCCAACGCAGCCCTGCCTGCTGCCCGGCCCGGACAGCCACGCGTGGTGTTCTACGGCGACTCGATCACCGAGGGCTGGGGGGCTGAGGGCAGTGCCGCCTTCTTCCCCGGCAAGGGGTATCTCAATCGTGGCATCGGGGGCCAGACCACGGCGCAGATGCTGGTTCGCTTCCCGCAGGATGTGCTTGCGCTGCATCCCCAGGTGGTGGTGATCCTGGCCGGCACCAACGATATCGCCGGCAATACCGGCCAGGCCACGCAGGCGATGATCGAAGACAACGTGCAGGCGATGGTGGCGCTGGCGAAAGCGCAGGGCATCAGCGTGGTGCTGGCCTCGGTGCTGCCGGTCAGCGAGTACCCCTGGACGCCTGGTATCGAGCCCGCCGCGAAGGTGCGTGCATTGAACCGTGCACTGAAACGCCATGCCGACGAACAACAGCTGGTCTACCTGGACTACCACACGCCGTTGGCCAACGCGCAGGGCGGTCTGGATGCCGACCTGGCCGGCGACGGCGTGCATCCCACCACGAAAGGCTACGCGGTGATGGCACCGCTGGCCGAGGCTGCGATCAACCAGGCACTGGCGAGGCGCGCCGCCCGGTGATGGTCGGCAGGACCATGCCGCAGGTCGGGCTGTGCTGGTGGGAACTCAGTCGTCGTCGCGCTTCAGCGCAGCGTCGGCAGCCAGCAGAGCTTCGGCGGCGGCGCTGAGTGCGGGGGAGGGCGGCAGCGGCGAACCGATGGCGTCCATCATCTGCTGCATGCCCACGAATGCGCGCGCGCGGCGATCATAGATGCCGGTGACCAGCAGGGCGCGCGTGGCGATCTTCTGGCCGTCGCCGACCAGCACGCGCTGCTCCATGATCACGCGCGTGCCGACCCAGCCGGCCAGGCGTGTTTCCAGGGTGAAGCGCTGGAATGGCCGGAGCTCGCGGCGGAACTGGATGGTGCCGGCGCCGACGATCGGCGCCCATTTCTCGCGCAGCGCCACCTTGCCCAGGCCCATGCGCAGGATCAGGTCCAACCGGCCCAGATCGAAGATGTTCCAGTAGCGGCCGTTGGTCATGTGCAGGTTGCTGTCCAGATCGTTGGGCAGCACCCGGAACTGCAGCCGCGACACGCCGAAAGGCGCCTCCAGCCTGGGCCGGAACAGACTGCACAGCAGCAGATGGAGCAGGCGGAACCAGAGATTCATGATTATTACGGGTGTTATAGAATCGACGGTACGCTAGTCTATGACGACTGTCTTAGCAAGGCGCAGCCATGAGTCCGCGAACGTCCGACGCTCCCCAGCGCGTGATCGATGCCGCCGCGCAGATGCTGGCTCGGGTTGGGCTGAACGCAACCAGCATCCGTGAAGTGACCAAGCTGGCCGACGCGCCGCTGGGGTCCACCTACCACCACTTTCCCGGCGGCAAGCAGGAGCTGCTGGCGCGCGCCACGCTTATGGCCGGCGACAAGGTGGAAGCGCTGCTGGTGGCGCTGCTGAAGGGCGGCGCAGTGCAGGGCCTGCAGCAGTTCCTGGCGATGTGGCGCGAGCGCCTGCTGCGCTCCGGGTTCCGCGCGGGTTGCCCGGTGCTGGCCGCTGCCGTTGAGGAGCCGATGGACGCGGTGCCGAGCCAGCCCCGCGCGGCAGCTGCCGAGGTGTTCGCGCGCTGGCACGATCATCTCGCCAGGGCGCTCGTCGCCGAAGGACATGCGCCAGCCGCTGCGGGTGAGCTGGCCAGCCTGGTGATTGCCAGCGTGGAAGGCGCGGTGGCGATGTGCCGCGCGCTGCAGGATATCGCTCCGTTTGACCAGGTCGCCGCGCAGCTGCTCAGGGCTGTCGCGCCACCTGCGCGCTAGAATCAACGCGAACGCGCTGCTGCGTGCCCGGCAAGGACGTCCCCATGTTGCACCACCTCTCCCTCGGCGTCCGTGACCTCGATGCCGCAGGCCGCTTTTACGATGCCGCACTCGCCACGCTTGGGTTTCGCCGGGTCTTCGAGGACGAGACCGCGATCGGTTATGGGGTGGTCGATGATGAGGATGCGCTGTGCCTGAAGCTGCGTGATGACGCCGCAGCGCCGGGTCCCGGTTTCCACGTAGCGTTTGCCGCGGACTCGGCAGCGGCCGTGGATGCCTTCCACGCAGCCGCCGTGGCCAACGGGGGCGCTGACAACGGTGCGCCCGGCCTGCGCCCCGATTACGGTGACTTCTACTACGCGGCGTTCGTGGTCGACCCCGATGGCCATCGCATCGAAGCGGTGACCAAGGCGCGGCCGGAGTGACGCAGCCAGGTGTTTCGGCGCCCGCACGCTGACAAGCACAAGCGCACGCAGCAGCTCACGCCAGCGATGGTTCGCGCGGTGGGACGCTGCCGGGTACGTCGTCGAAGTGGCTGAAACGACGACGCCGGATCACACCCGGCGCCGCCCGGGGCGATCAATCGAAACGCCAGCGCACGCCTGCATAGATGCCCCGGCCTTCGCCAGGCGTGGAGCGGGCGACATCCTTGCCGGCGTCGTCGTAGCCCGGTGTGACCGTGGCCGCGTAGTGGCGGTTGCCGAGGTTGCGCATCTCCGCCCACGCCTGCCAGCGGCCACCGGGTGCGTCGTAGCCGATGCGGCTGCCGAAGATCACGTGGCTGTCGGCCCAGTAGCTGTTGGCGTAGTCCACCGCGATGCGCGAGGCGTATTCGGTGTTCAGCGCGGCGTACAGGCCGGAGGCATGATCGAAGCGCAGCTCGGACTGGTAGCTGTGGCGCGGCAGGCCCGGCAGGCGGTTGCTGCCGAAGCGCGCGTCGCGGCGGTAACGGAAATCACTGAAGGTGTACGCTTGGCGCAACGACAGGCGCCCCGGCGCGGCCTGCCACAGCGTGCTGTCCAAACCGGCTTCGATGCCACGGTGCACGGTGGGGCTGGCGTTATTTTCTGCGATGAACAGGTTCGGCACCGGTTGCAACTCCACGCTAAGCAGCTCGTGGTTCACGTGCGCGTAGTAGCCGGTCAGCTCCCAGCGGCCCAGCACGGCATCGCCGCGTGCACCCAGTTCCAGCGTGGTGGCGGTCTGGTTCTGCATCGGTACCGGCGCGCGCTGGCGGCCGCTGGACGGGCCGTTGCCCGGCCCGAAGTACTGGTTGGAACCCCAGATCATCGACCACGGGTGGGGCGCTTCCACCGAGCGGCTGAGGTTGCCGAACCACTGTGTCTGAGCGCTGTGCTGCCAGGTGAAGCCCAGTCGCGGTGCGTAGTCCCAGTCGTGGTCGCGCAGGCGGCCGCCGCTGCTCGGCCAGGTCACCTGCACATCGCGGCGGGTGTTGATCAGTGCCAGCCCGGTCTGCATGCGCAGGCGGTCATTGAAGGCGAGGGTATTGCCGACGTGCAGTGTGCTGTCGGTGCCGTGGTGGCGGAAGTCACGCGTGCGCGTACCGGCGGCATAGCCGTTGCTGGCAAAGCGCAGCGACTCGCGCACATCGGCGTCCAGATCGTGGGTGACGCGCAGACCGATCGTGGTTCGGCTGTCCAGGCCGAACAGCCGGTGGCGGTGGTGGTAGTCCAGCGTGGCGTTGAGGTTGGCGTAGTCCAGCTGCTGGCGGTACAGGCTCTCGTTCAAGTCCATCGGATACGTGTGATAGACCAGCCCGGCCTGCAGCGAAGAATCCTCGTCGATCTGCAGCGTGGTGACATTACCGACCCAGGTACTGCCCGGCTGCGGGCGGCGCGCATCGATGGCCAGGTTGGCTGCGTTCGCGGCTCGCGGATCGTTGCGGATCTGATCGCGGGTCAAGCGACCGGGCGTTTCGTGATTGGTTTCGCGGTAGCGAACGAAGAAACGCGTCTGCAGGTCGGGCGTGATCTGCCAGCCGATGTTGGCCATCGCGCCCTTGCCGTCGCCGCGCGCATGGCGCTGATAACCATCGAACTCGGTATCGGTGTAGGCCAGGAAGTAATCGAGATCGCCGTTGACACCGCCCCAGCTGATGCCGCGTTTCTGGTAGCCACGGCTGCCCGCTTCGTAGTGCAGCTGCATGCCGGCCGAATCACGGCCGCTGCGGCTTACATAGTCGATGGCACCGCCCAGCGCCAGCGCGCCGCGCTCGAAGCCGTTGGCGCCGCGCAGCACCTCCACCCGCGACAGCCACAGCGGTTCCAGCAGTTCGTAGGGCGTGCCGCCGGGGCCGGTCAACGGCAGGCCGTCGAGGGACACGGCAATGCCCGAGGCATGCGCGCCCGGCCCACGGTTGATGCCTGAGCCGCGGATCGACACCTTGGTGCCCTCGTTGCCCGGCGACTGCGCACTGATGCCCGGCTGGAAGGCGAGTACATCGGCACTGCTGGCCAGTCGGCTGTCGGCCTTGGCCACGTCGATGACGTTGCTGGCGCCGGGTACGCGCTTCAGCGCCTCGCGGGCCTGGGCGCTGGCATCGGCCGCAGTGACCTGCACGGCATCAAGGGTAGTGGCCTGCGGGGCCGCGGCGGCGGTGGAGGAAAGGCCGAGGGAAACGGCCAGAAACAGCAGCGACGGGGTGGGGCGGTACGACGAGAGGGACATGCGGAAATGCTGTAAACCACGAAAGTGGCGCGCAAGTTAACAGGTCGACGGCGCCACGTCACCCATCACCGGCGTATGGGGCAGGTGCACCTGTAGAGCCGAGCCGATGCTCGGCTGCTTTTTTACGGAGCCGAGCATCGGCTCGGCTCTACAAAGACGGTTTCGCCAGCGCCTTCGACTTCGCATACAGCCGCTCTGCGACATCCGTCTCACCCAATGCCGCATGACACTCGGCCAGGCTGTCCCACACATTGGCCGAATCCGGATACAGCTCGGTGTTGAGGGCGAATACCTTCAACGCCCTGCGCGCGCCCAGGCCCTCGCGGATGCCATAGCCATCGCTGTTGATCGCACGTTCCAGCTCGCTGCCGCTGATGCCGTGGTCGTCGCGCAACCAGGCCCGCATTGCCTGTGCAGCCCCTGCGTCATCGTCCAACGCATAGGCAATCAGGCGTTCGGACAGCGCAGCGTGCGGAAACACCTTGGGTGCGGCGACGGCCATCGTGCTCTCCACCAGGGTGCTCGACCAGACGTTGCGGGCGCTGCCGTTGGTGAGGTACACGAACAGCCAGTAGCCGCTGGCCAGGGTGTCCTTGTACGCCAGCCGCGCACGCACGCGGGTGCCACCGTCGTGACCGACCTGGGTGTAGCCATCGCTGCGCGTGGTATCCCAGCCGGTGGAGAAGAAATTGCTGCGGCCATCGGTCAGCCTCTGCGGCTGCCAGAGCTTTTCCAGTGTTGCCGTACGCAGCAGCTTGCCGGTGGCCAGCGCCTGCAGGAAACGGTTCATGTCGCCCACGCTGGTCTGCAGATCGGCATGGCCCCAGCCGTAGTCCGGCCACGGGTCTTCGTTGGCCGGCTGCAGCTGCCCATCCTTGCCGATGTACGGCACGGCCGCGCGCTGGGCTGGCACGCTGGCGACACCCCACGAGGTGCTGGCCATCTTCAACGGCTGCAGGATGCGTTCGCGGGCGATCGCCGGGTAGGGCCTGCCGTAATGCGTTTGCAGCAATGCGGTCAGCACCAGATAGTTGGCCTGCGTGTACTGCACGCGGCTGCCGGTGGTGAACTGCATCGGCGCCGAACCAGCGACCTTCAGTGCGGCGGCGAGATCGGGTGCGAGGCCGTTGTAGCCCTTGCTCACCCAGCGGTTGTCCACCCGCTCGTAGTACTCGCCGATACCGGAGCTGTGGTTGAGGAAATCACGCACACGGATCGCCTGCCATGCGGCGGGCAAGTCCGGCACGTAGCGGCTGGCCGGTGCATCCAGATCCACCTTGCCCTCATCGACCAGCTGCATCACCAGCGTGCTGGTCAGCAGCTTGGCCATCGACTGCGCGGCGAAGATGGTATCGACGGTGGCCGGTGAATGGGTAGCGGGATCACGTTCACCGCTGGCGCCCTGGTACAGCACCTGGCCGTTGTGTGCGACCAGTACCGCCTGGCCGGCGATGCCATAGCGTTCGCGGTTGGCCTGCAACTGCGCATCCATCCGGGCCGGAAGATCGTTGCGAACATCCCCCGCCAGAGCAGGCAGGGCAACGGTCAAGGCACAGAAGAGCGCGGCAAGGGCGCGGTACATCGCGATGATCCGTCAGTGGCGATGGCGCATCTTGGTCAGCGGCGGGGGCGGGGTCAAGCGCATGGCGCCGGGCCATGCCCGGCATCGCAGGTACCCGCACCGGTAGCGCCGGGCCATGCCCGGCGACACCCGGGTCACGATCGGCCCAGAATACCCGGCAGATCCAGTCCCTTTTCCTTCGCGCACTCGATCGCGATCTCATAGCCGGCATCGGCGTGGCGCATCACGCCGGTGGCCGGGTCGTTCCACAGCACACGACCGATGCGCTTGGCGGCCGCCTCGGTGCCATCGCAGACGATGACCATGCCGGCGTGCTGCGAGAAGCCCATGCCCACGCCGCCGCCGTGGTGCAGCGATACCCAGGTCGCACCGCTGGCGGTGTTGAGCAGCGCGTTCAGCAGCGGCCAGTCGGAGACTGCGTCGGAACCGTCGGCCATGGCTTCGGTTTCGCGGTTCGGCGAAGCGACGCTGCCGCTGTCCAGGTGGTCGCGGCCGATCACCACCGGCGCCTTCAGCTCACCGTTGGCGACCATTTCGTTGAAGGCCAGCCCCAGCCGATCGCGGTCACCCAGGCCCACCCAGCAGATGCGCGCCGGCAGACCCTGGAACTTGATCTTCTCGGCGGCCATGTCCAGCCAGCGGTGCAGGTGCGGGTTGTCCGGAATCAGTTCCTTCACCTTGGCGTCGGTCTTGGCGATGTCTTCCGGATCGCCACTCAGCGCGGCCCAGCGGAACGGGCCGATGCCGCGGCAGAACAGCGGACGGATGTAGGCCGGGACGAAGCCGGGGAAATCGAAGGCATTGGCCACGCCTTCTTCCAGCGCCATCTGCCGCAGGTTATTGCCGTAATCGACGGTCGGCACGCCCAGTGCGTGGAAGCCGAGCATGGCGCGGATGTGGTTGGCCATCGAGGCACGCGCGGCCTTTTCCACTTCCTTCGGCGCGGAAACCCGCTTCTCGTCCCATTGTTCGACGGTCCAGCCCTGCGGCAGGTAGCCGTTCACCGGGTCGTGCGCGGAGGTCTGGTCGGTCAGCAGGTCCGGCTTCACGCCGCGCTTGAGCAGTTCGGCCAGCACATCGGCAACGTTGCCTAGCAGGCCCACCGATTTCGGCGTGCCCGCCTTGCAGGCTTCATCGATCAGGCGCAGTGCTTCGTCCAGGTTGTCGGTCCAGGTGTCCAGGTAGCCGGTGCGCAGGCGCATGTCGATGCTGCTCCTTCGGCACTCGACCGCCAGGCAGGAGGCACCCGCCATCACTGCCGCCAGCGGCTGCGCGCCGCCCATGCCGCCCAGGCCGCCGGTGAACAACCACTTGCCGGTGAGATCGCCGCCGAAGTGCTGGCGGCCCATTTCCACGAACGTCTCGTAGGTGCCCTGCACGATGCCCTGTGCGCCGATGTAGATCCAGCTGCCGGCGGTCATCTGGCCGTACATGGCCAGGCCCTTCTTATCCAGCTCGTTGAAGTGGTCCCAGTTGGCCCAGCGCGGCACCAGGTTGGAGTTGGCGATCAGCACGCGCGGCGCATCGGCATGCGTGCGGAACACGCCCACCGGCTTGCCCGACTGCACCAGCAGGGTCTGGTCATCGTCCAGGCGCTTGAGCGTTTCGACGATGGCATCGAAGCTCTCCCAGTCGCGCGCGGCGCGGCCGATGCCGCCGTACACCACCAGTTCCTGCGGCCGTTCGGCCACGTCCGGATGCAGGTTGTTCATCAGCATGCGCAGCGGTGCTTCGGTCAGCCAGCTCTTGGCGTTGAGCGTGGTGCCGGTCGGTGCGGCAAGGGTGCGGGACGGGTCGTTGCGGGTCATGCGGCGCTCCGGTTCGTAGCAAATTCAAGGCAGGCATTGAGCACCTGCGCCAGGGTGTGGCGCAGCGGTGCGGCGTGGTCGGGGTCGAGCGGGGTGGGCCAGCTGTGCTCGTCCACCTGGTCCGGCAGGGGTTCGTGCATGTAGCCGCGACAGGCCAGCTCCATCTGCAGGCTGTGCACGCCGCCGGCCACGTTGCTGTAGTGGCGGGTGATCCAGCCGCCCTTGAAGCGGCCGTTGCGCACCTGGCTCATGCCGCTGATCTTCAGCAGGTTTTCCACCACGTCGCTCAGTGCGTTGTCGCAGGAGGTATCCGGTGCGCCGGACGGACCGGCGGTGCCGAGATTGAACTGCGGCAGTTCACCGTCGAACAGGTGTGGAATGTGCGAGCGGATCGAGTGCGCGTCATACACCACCACCGTGCCGTGACGTGCGCGCAGCCGCGCGATCTGCGCGGCCAGCGCGTCGTGGTAAGGCGCGAAATAGGTGTCCCGACGGCGCGCGATCTCCGCTTCGTCCGGCTCGCGCCCGGCGTGGTACAGCGGCTGGTTGTCGAAGGTGGTCAGCGGGCACAGGCCGGTGGTGTTCTGGCCCGGGTACAGCGATACCCCGCTGGGATCGCGGTTGAGATCGATCACCGAACGCGAGATCGCCGACCGCACGGTGGTCGCGCCCATGCCGCGTGCGAAGTCGTACAGTTCGTGCACCCACCAGTCGGTATCGCGACGCGCCAGCCACGGCGAGTGATAGTCGCCGATCAGATCGTGCGGCAGTTCGCTGCCGGTATGCGGGAAGCTGACGATCAGCGGAGCATCGCCCTCGTGCACCGTCAGCCAGTCGGGGTGGGCATTCATGCCTGCGGCTCCACGGTCGGCAGGACAGCTTCCAGGCCCCGTGCCAGCGCGCCGCTGCGCACGAGCGAGGTGGCAACCACCATGTCCGGGTGGAAGTAGCGGTCGTCCTGCAGGGTCGGCACCTGCGCGCGCAGGGTGGCGCGTACGTTCTCCAGTGCAGCGCTGGAGCGCAGCGGCGCATGGAAGTCACAGCCCTGTGCGGCGGCCAGCAGTTCGATGCCGATCACATTGGCCGCGTTCTCGGCCATCTGCATCAGCCGGCGCGCACCGTGTGCGGCCATGGACACGTGGTCTTCCTGGTTGGCCGAGGTCGGGATCGAATCCACACTGGCCGGATAGGCCCGCTGCTTGTTCTCGGACACCAGCGCGGCGGCGGTCACCTGCGGAATCATGAAGCCGGAATTCAGGCCGGGGCGCGGGGTCAGGAAAGCCGGCAGGCCGGACAGTGCCGGATCGACCAGCATGGCCAGGCGGCGTTCGCTGATCGAACCGATCTCGCACACCGCCATCGCCAGCATGTCGGCCGCGAAGGCCACCGGCTCGGCGTGGAAGTTGCCGCCGGACAGCGCCTCGCCGGTGTCGGTGAACACCAGCGGATTGTCGGACACGCCGTTGGCTTCGATTTCCAGCGTGGTGGCGGCCTGGCGCAGGATGTCCAGTGCCGCACCCATCACCTGCGGCTGGCAGCGCAGGCAATACGGATCCTGCACCCGCACGTCGTTGTCGCGATGCGATTCACGGATGCCCGAGTCCTGCATCAGCGTGCGCAGCGTGGCGGCCGTGGCGATCTGTCCGCGCTGGCCACGAATGGCATGGATGCGCGGATCGAACGGTGTATCCGATCCCTTCGCCGCTTCCACCGACAGTGCGCCGGTGACCAGCGCGGCCTGGAACACGGTCTCGATCTCGAACAGGCCGGCCAGCGCATAGGCGGTGGAGAACTGGGTGCCATTGAGCAGGGCCAGGCCTTCCTTTGCGCCCAGTTCAACCGGCTGCAGGCCGGCCCGCGCCAGTGCGTCCCGGGCCGGCAGCCGCTCATCGCCGATGAAGGCTTCGCCCACGCCCAGCATCACGCTGGCCAGGTGCGAAAGCGGTGCGAGGTCACCCGATGCGCCGACCGAGCCCTGCGCCGGCACCACCGGCAACACGCCCTTGACCAGCATCGCCTCCAGCAGCAGCAGCGTCTCCTCGCGCACACCGGAAGCCCCCTGGGCCAGGCTGACCAGCTTCAGCGCCATCATCAGCCGCACCACGCTGGCGGGCATCGGC
This sequence comes from Stenotrophomonas sp. YJH_SMC_36, assembly GCF_059369935.1. NCBI lineage: Bacteria > Pseudomonadati > Pseudomonadota > Gammaproteobacteria > Lysobacterales > Lysobacteraceae > Stenotrophomonas > Stenotrophomonas sp. YJH_SMC_36. The sequence continues at coordinate 243,628 of NZ_JCAFTD010000006.1, forward strand.
TCACCCACGCCTGCGGCGTGCGACAGCACGATGTTCCGCTGCAGCGTGGCCAGGTCTTCGCGCTCGATGCGCACGCTGGCCAGCTTGCCGAAGCCGGTATTGATGCCGTACACCGGCGCACCCTTGGCGACGATGGCCGCCACGGCGGCGGCACTGGCGCGTACCACCGGCAGCGCCGCCGGATCCAGCGCAAGCGGCGCACCGCGATAGACCTGTCGCCACTGGGCGAGGGTGACATGGCCGGGGCGAAGAACCAGGGTGTTGCTCATGTGTTGCTCCAGGAGGCAGGCAGGTCGGGCTGACCGCGCACCACGCGCGCGTGCAGCGGGTTGAATCCAATGCGGTAGACCAGGTCGGCCGGCGCGTCGATGTCCCAGATCGCCAGGTCGCAGTCCATGCCCACGGCCAGGCGCCCGATGCGGTCGCCATGGCCCAGCGCACGCGCTGCTTCGCGGGTGAAGCCGGCGATGCACTCGTCCACCGTCAGGCGGAACAGGGTCGCGCCCATGTTCATCGCCAGCAGCGGGCTGGTCAGCGGCGAGGTGCCCGGGTTGCTGTCGGTGGCCAGTGCCAGCGGCACACCCGCTGCACGCAGCGCGGCAATCGGCGGCGGGGTGGTATCGCGGGTGAAATAGAACGCGCCCGGCAGCAGCACGGCAACGGTGCCGGCCGCCGCCATCGCGGCGATGCCGGCGTCATCCAGATGTTCGATGTGATCGGCCGACAGCGCGCCGAAGCCGGCGGCAAGCTCTGCCCCGTGCTGGTTGCTCAACTGCTCGGCATGGATCTTCACCGCCAGTCCGTTCGCGCGTGCGGCGTCGAACACCTGCCGCGCCTGCGCAGGGGAGAAGGCGATGTTCTCGCAGAACACGTCCACGGCTTCGGCCAGGCCCTCGGCCGCGATGGCCGGAATCATCACGTCGCAGACCTCGTCGATGTACTCCTGCGCCTGGCGGCCCGGGGGAACCGCATGGGCACCCAGGAAGGTCGGCACCACATTCACCCGGCATTCCTCGCCCAGCGCGCGTGCGACCTGCAGCTGCTTGCGCTCGTCGTCCAGGGTCAGGCCGTAGCCGGACTTGATCTCGATCGTGGTCACGCCCTCGGCGCGCATCGCCAGCAGGCGAGGGCGGCTCTCGGCGGCAAGCTGGGCTGGCGTTGCGGCGCGGGTGGCGCGCACGGTGGAGACAATGCCGCCGCCCGCGCGGGCGATGTCGGCATAGCTCACACCCTGCAGGCGCTGCTCGAATTCGTTGGCGCGGTTGCCGGCGTAGACCAGGTGGGTGTGGCAGTCGATCAGGCCGGGCGAGACCCAGCGGCCTTCGCCGTCGATGCGGGTGGTCGGCTGCAGATGTGCATCGCTGCCGACCGGGCCGACGTGGACGATGCGGCCGCCCGCGCAGGCCAGCACGCCGTCACGGAGGACACCCAGGCCCTCACCGTCGAGGGTGATCAGATGGACGTTGGACCAGAGGATATCGACATGCATGGCATCCACACTGCGGCTGTGCTTATATGTCTATACAATATAGGTGTCCATTTCGGGTTGTCCAGCCATGTCCGATTCGCGTTCCCCGTCCTGTTTCCATGCCGCCCACGCGCTGCTCGCCGATGGCTGGGCCCGCGATGTCCGCCTGCAGGTGCAGGCGGGGCGCATCGCCGCGATCGACGTGGGGCAGCCCGCGCAGGATGGGGATGCCCGGGTCGGCATCCTGGTGCCGGGCCTGCCGAACCTGCACAGCCATGCGTTCCAGCGCGGCATGGCCGGCCTGACCGAGATCGGGGGCGGCGACGGCGACAGCTTCTGGAGCTGGCGCGAACTGATGTACCGCTTCCTTGCCTGCCTGCGCCCGGACGCAGTGCAGGCCATCGCTGCCCAGGCATACATGGAGATGCTGGAAAGCGGCTTCACCCGTGTCGGCGAGTTCCATTACCTGCACCACGATGCGGAGGGGCGGCCCTACGCCGACCGGGCCGAGATGAGTGCACGTATTGCCGCAGCCGCGGCACAGACCGGCATCGGCCTGACCCTGCTGCCGGTGTTCTATGCCCACGCCGATTTCGGTGGTGCAGCGCCGAACCCGGCCCAGCGTCGGCTGATTCACGACGTGGACGGTTTTGCGCGGCTGCTGGAGGGTGCCCGTGCTGCGCTGGCTGCGTTGCCCGATGCGGTGCTGGGCATCGCCCCGCACAGTCTGCGGGCCGTCACCGGCGATGAACTGGCAGCACTGCTGCCGTTGAACGAGGGCCCGGTGCACATCCACATCGCCGAGCAGGTGCGCGAAGTCGACGCCTGCCTGGCGTGGAGTGGACAGCGTCCCGTGCAGTGGCTGTACGCGCACACCGAGGTGGACGCGCGCTGGTGCCTGGTGCACGCCACCCACATATCCGATGACGAGCGCGCCTCCATCGTCGCCAGCCGGGCCGTCGCCGGCCTGTGCCCGATCACCGAAGCCAATCTGGGCGATGGCCTGTTCCCGATGCAGGCGTTCGCACGCGAAGGCGGGCGCTTCGGCGTGGGGTCCGATTCCAACGTGCTGATCGATGCGGCCGAGGAACTGCGCCTGCTCGAATACGGCCAACGCCTGGCGCTGCGCGGGCGCAACGTGCTGGCTGCCGATGCCAGCCGCAGCAGCGGCAGATTCCTGTTCGAGGGCGCGCTGCACGGCGGCGCACAGGCGTTGGGCGTGGCCGCAGGTCTGCAGGTCGGGGCCAGTGCCGACCTGCTCGAACTGGACGCCGCACACCCCGCGCTGCAGGCGCGACGGGATGACGCATGGCTTGACAGCTGGGTGTTCGCCGCACGTAATGGCGCGCTGCGATCGGTCTGGCGCCATGGCCGCCAATGCGTGGCCGAAGGCCGCCACCTCCAGCGCGAGGCGATCACCACCGCCTTCGCTACCGCCCTGCGCGGCGTGCTGGGCTGATCGCTTCCCGCCACCGAGACCTGTCACGTGAAGGCCAGCAAGTCCGCCACGCTCAACCAGCGCATCCGCAGCGACCTGGAAAGCCGCATTCTCAGCGGAGAGTGGGCGCCGGGTTTCCGCATCCCCTATGAGCACGAACTGATGGAGCAGTACGGCTGCTCGCGGATGACCGTCAACAAGGTGCTGACCGCGCTGGCCGAGAGCGGCATGATCGAGCGTCGCCGCCGGGCCGGTTCGTTCGTCGCCCGGCAGCCACCGCATCTGGAACAGGTGGCGCTGGAGATTCCGGACATCGCGATGGAGGTCGGCTCGCGTGGCCACCAGTACGGGTACCGGCTGCTGCAGCGCGAGCTGCGCCTGGCCGACGCCGGCAATGCCGGTGAAGTGGAGCTGGCCGGCAGTGAAATGCTGCTGGCGATGCGCTGCCTGCATCTTGCCGACGGCCGCCCGCTGGCGCTGGAGCACCGGTTGATCAGCCCGGTGGGTGTACCGGAGGTGCTGGAGGTGGACTTCAGCACCACCGCGCCGGGCAGCTGGCTGCTGCAGAACGTGTCCTGGACCCGGGCGCAGCACCGCATCAGCGCGTGGGGTGCGGACACGGCGTCTGCCCGCCTGCTGGACGTGAAGCCGGGCACCGCCTGCCTGGTGATCGAACGCCTGACCTGGCGGGGCGAACAGCCCATCACCCGCGTGCGCCAGGTGTTCCTCGGCGATGCCTGGGATCTGGTGGCCCGCTTCGCGCCCGGCGCGCGCTAGAGCGCACGCTTCCGCGCGTTCAGATCAATACGTCGCGCACTGCCGCCAGCGCACCGGCTCATCCACGCCGGGGCGGGCATTGAGCTGCACGCGCACCGTGCGCAGCGCGGGGTAGCGCAGGACCTGCGTGCAGACGCGCGGCCATACATCGTCAAGTTCGCCGGTGCGGTTGATCGCCAGGGTCTGCCGGGTCAGCCAGACGCCGCTGGCAATGCCGGGCTGTCCAGCCAGCGCCCGGGCCAGATCCGCCTGGTAGCGGTCAAGGGTCGCCATATCCGGGTTGGGATCGCTGTGGCCATCGTCCGCCGGCGTGGAAACGGCAGCAGCAGGCGCCGCCGCTGCCGGTGCGGGCGCCTGGGAGACAGCGGCAGGCGCCGCGGCGGCGATGTCGGCGGGGGCAGGGGCGGTCACCGCCTGCGGCGCCGGTGACGCCAGGTGCAGGCCCTGCAGGCCCAGGCCGACCAGCAGGCCGACGGTTACCGAGGCCAACGCGGCAATGGCGATGCGACGCAGGGCCTCGTGGCGCGCAGTGGCGCGCACGCGCGCATCGATGTCGGCCGGCAGATAGGGCTGCAGCAATGGCCACAGGCGCGGGCCGTCCAACACCTCCACGGCCTGCAGCTCGGCGGCACTGCGGCCATCGCGCTGGATCCGGCCTTCGGTGATCAGCACGCCGCCCTTGGCCCCGGCCAGCCGCGCTGCCGCGCCCAGTTCGTTCACCGCAGCGGTACCGATGCGATAGGCCAGGCCATGCTTGCAGGACACCCGCCAGGTATTGGGGCCATCGCTGAGCAGGAAATCGCTGCTGGGCTCGCGGGCATCCTCGGCAGGAAACTCCAGTTCGCGCAGGCCGCGCTGCTCGCGCAGCATCCGCTTGACCAGCGCGGAGAACTCCCGCCAGTGCATGCCGGCCAAGGCCTGCAGGCCCAGTTGCATCTCCTTCTGCCGCCGCTTGATCCACCACAGGTGAACGACGGCCAGGGAACAGATAAGCAGGGCCGACAGCAGGGCCAGAATCCAGGGAAGCATGCAGGGAGAGCGCGGAAGGGGCGAAAACGGAAGCGGACAGTGTAAAGCGCGCACTGCCTGGCAGGGTCAGGACGTTCCCCACAGCAAGCGTGATGGAACGCTCAGATCGGCGTTCCGCAGGCACGAAAAACCCGCCAATCCTGAAGCCGTGAGGGGAGGGAACAAACGGCAGGCGAAGCGATTGGCGGGTTGCTCGCGATTGTCAGGCAAATTTTATTGCATTGCAACAATCCATCGTCAGGGCACGCTGCCCGGCGACTGGTGGCTGCCCGGGGCCGGCGCATCGCTGCCCGAGGCCGCCCGCGTCTCCAGCTTGGCCAGGCGCGCATGAAGGGCGTCCAGGCGTGCCTCCAGCGCGGTGAGCTCGTCGGCGGTGGGCACATGCAGGCGCCTGAGCACGCCCTGCACCTGGTCGTCGAAGGCCTTTTCGACCTTGTTCCAGGTGCCCGAGGCCTTCTCGCGCGCCTCATCCAGCGAGGACTCGACGTTGTCGCGCCATCCCGGGCCCTGCTCGCTGGCGCGCTCACGGCGGCGGGCCTCCCAGGCCTCGCCTTCCTTCACCAGCCCATCGAAGAAACGGCTGCCTTCGGCCTGTGCCCGGCCCAGCGCACCCAGTCCGGCCAGCCAGACCTGCTGGGCCGAATCGCTCAGCTTGCGTGAGAAGCGTCCGGCCTGTTCACCAAAGGTGGCGTCGTCGTCGCGGCGGTCGTCGTTTTCGTAGCGGTTCATCGCACTTCCCGTGGGAGTTGGACCTGCCCCGAGAGTAGCGCGCGCCGCCGTTGCAGGGCCGTGACGGCCGCTGTCGTGGTTCAGCCCAGCTTTTCCTTCAGCACGCGCTGGATTTCGCTTTCGACCATGCCTTTCATTGCCGACAGCAGGAAGCCGAGCTTGGCGGTCACCCGCACGGCGCCCGGCTGCAGCTCGATCGCGCCGTCCACGCCGCTGCCGGAGAAATTCAGCACATCGGCGCTCCACGAGGACTTCAGGCCAAAGCGCTCGGCCAGCTTGGCGGCAACCTGTTCGATCGCCTCGCGCGCCTGTGCGTCGGGCAGGGCGTGGGCGTGGCGGACATCGATGGTGGACATGCAGGCTCCTGGCGCAGGGCGGGGTGATCAGAGAGGGCGAGCATTGTGCGCATCGATCGCGTCCGCGCCAAGCGCTCATCCGGGGTTCTTCTTCGATGCCGGCCAACCTGCTAGGCTGCGCCGCGTGCAGAACCTGCTTGTTCACTTCAGTCAACAACAACAGCCCGACCAGCCGCTGCGGCCCGGGGTGCAACGCATCGTGCGCCATGCCAACGGCAGCGTGCGGCTGGGCGAAGCAGGCAACGGCGCGTTGCTGCTGGCGCAGTTCTGCATGGATGATCGCGGCCTCTGGCTCCAGGTCGGCAACGGCATCCGCGGCATCCATGTCAACGGCCGTCCGGTACGGCGCATGGCGCTGCTGCGCGCCGGCGATGCGGTGTATGTCGATGGCGTGGAAATGGTCCTGCGGGGCGAAGCCGAGAGCCTGCTGCAGGCGCCGTCACCGGACGGCGAAGATGCCGGCGACGAGCAGCGCCTGTTGCGGGGCGTCGGTGGCCTGCACCATGGCCGCAGTTTCACCTTGTCGCGCGCCCGCGTGATCGGCCGCGGCACCGAGGCCGACATCGCCATCGACGATCCGGCGTTCGCCGAACAGCACGCGCGCGTGGAAGTGCACGGCGATCGCGTCCTGCTGCGTGACCTGGGCAGCGCCGATGGCACCTGCGTCAACGGCGTGGCCGTGCGCCACTGCTGGCTGCAGCCGGGCGACCAGGTGGTATTCGATGGCCAGCACCGTTTCGTGCTGGAAGTGCCGCGTGATCCGCGCCGGCGGCCGCTGGCGGCCGAGGATGAGTCCAGCCGCGAGGCCGAACGGGCGCCCGCGGAGCCCCTTCCTCCGCGCCGGGTCCGCCGCTGGCCGTGGCTGCTGGTCAGCGCACTGCTGCTGGCTGCGCTGCTCAGCCTGCTGCTCTGGTTCGGCGCGCGCTGAGCCTGTCGTCTCCGTGCTTCGGGCAGGCGCCGGCCTAGGTCGGCGACTGCCGGCGCAGTGCCGCGGGCGATGGATTCCGATGAAACCAAATTTCCCTTGCCGCGCAAGGCCGCAAGGCTGGTGCACTGCGGCATACTAGGGATCTTGCCCCACAGGTGTGACATGACGCGCGCGTTCAACTTCAGTGCCGGCCCTGCAACCTTGCCGGAATCGGTCCTGCGCCAGGCGCAGGCGGAAATGCTGGACTGGCACGGTACCGGCGCCTCGATCGTGGAAATGAGCCATCGTGGTGCGGAATTCATGTCCGTCGCCGCCGAGGCCGAGGCGGACCTGCGCCGCCTGCTCGACATTCCCGAGGACTACGCCGTGCTGTTCCTGTCCGGCGGCGCCACCACCCAGCAGGCGTTGATCCCGCTGAATTTCGCAAGCCCTGGCCAGCGTGCCGACTACGTGGTCAGCGGCCACTGGGGCAGGACGGCGGTCAAGCAGGCCGGCCCCTATGTGGACGTCAACATCGCTGGCAGCAGCGAGGACGGGGGCTACCGCGAGCTGCCCGCGCGCAGCAGCTGGCAGCTTTCGCCCGATGCGGCCTATGTGCACATCACCGCCAACGAGACCATCCACGGCGTCGAGTTCCGTGACGTGCCCGATACCGGCGATGTGCCGCTGGTGGCCGATTTCAGTTCGTCCATCGCCAGCGAACCGCTGGATGTGCGCCGCTACGGCGTCATCTACGCGGGCGCGCAGAAGAACCTGGGCCCGGTCGGCATCGCGGTGATGATCATCCGTCGCGACCTGCTGGAGCGCAGTGGCCAGCCGCGCGCGGACATCTTCGACTACCGCTCGCACGTGGCGCGCGACTCGATGCTCAACACCCCGCCCACCTGGAACTGGTACCTGGCGGGGCTGGTGTTCAAGTGGATGCTGGCTGAAGGCGGCGTGGCCGAGTTCGCCCGGCGCAATGCGGCCAAGGCCGCGCTGGTGTACGGCGCCATCGATGCGTCCGGCGGCTTCTATCGCAATGAAGTCGCGCACGCGGCGCGTTCGCGGATGAACATCCCGTTCTTCCTGCCCAACGCCGACCTCGATGCGCGTTTCGTCGCCGAGGCCAAGGCCGCCGGCCTGCTGGCGCTGAAGGGTCACAAGGTGGTCGGCGGCATCCGTGCTTCGCTGTACAACGCCATGCCGCTGGCGGGTGCGGAGGCGCTGGTCGCCTTCATGGCCGACTTCCAGCAGCGCTACGGCTGAGCAATGAACGGCGCGCACCGTCGGGTGCGTGCCCACGCAACAGGGAATTCCGATGGCAAGCAAATCCAGCAAGAAGGCGCCGAAGCAGGCCGCACCGGCCAAGGACAGCGCTGCGTCCAAGGGCACGTCCAAGGCCAGGGCTGCATCGACGCCGGCCCCCACCCAGGCGCCGCTGGCACTGGCCGACGTGCGTTCGAAGATCGACCAGATCGACCGCGACATCCAGCGCCTGATCGCCGAGCGCGCGCAGTTCGCCCACCAGGTCGGCAAGGCCAAGGGCAAGCTTGCCGCCGCCGTCGATTACTACCGCCCCGAGCGTGAAGCACAGGTGCTGCGCATGGTGGTGGACCGCAATGAAGGCCCGCTCAGCGATGAAGTGCTGGTGCACGTCTATCGCGAGATCATGTCGGCCTGCCTGGCCCAGCAGGAGCCATTGAAGATCGGCTACCTCGGCCCGGAAGGCACCTTCAGCCAGCAGGCCGTGCTCAAGCATTTCGGTCGCTCGGCGCTGGGCCTGCCGTTGGCCAGCATCGAAGAAGTCTTCCAGGAAGTGGAAGCGGGCAACGCCGATTTCGGCGTGGTGCCGGTGGAGAACTCGGGGCAGGGCACCATCCAGATCACCCTGGACATGTTCCTGACCTCCAACCTGAAGATCTGCGGCGAAGTGGAACTGCGCGTGCAGCAGTACCTGATGTCGCGCAGCGGCCGCATCGAGGACATCGAACGCGTCTACGGCCACCCGCAGTCGTTCATGCAGACCTCGGCGTGGATGCGCGCCAACCTGCCCAAGGCCGAGAAGATTCCGGTCTCCAGCAACGCCGAAGGCGCACGCCGCGCGCGCAACGCCGACGATGCGGCGGCCATCGGTGGCGAAAGTGCCGGCCACGTGTACGGCCTGAAGAAGGTGGTGACCAAGCCGATCCAGAACGATGCCGACAACACCACCCGTTTCCTGGTGGTGGGCCGCAACATCTTCCCGACCTCCGGCCATGACCGCACCTCGGTGCTGGTCTTCATCCATGACAAGCCGGGTGCGCTGTTCGACGTGCTCAGTCCGTTCGCGCGGCACGGCATCAGCATGAACCGCATCGAGTCGCGGCCTTCGCACCAGGGCAAGTGGGAGTACGGCTTCTTCATCGACCTGGCCGGCCACATCGACGACGCGCCGATGCAGGCCGCGCTGGCCGAACTGGAAGCACACTCAGCGCAGATCAAGGTCCTCGGCTCCTATCCGGTGGCCGTGCCCTGATGCCTGCCGCGGTGGCCGCGGCCACCGCCCCTTGATGCACCGCCGGCCCGCCGGCGTCTACGGAATGATCGAACGATGAGCAACGCGCAACACTGGATCGCCCGCAAGGGCCAGCCGCTGCAGGGCAGCCTCACCATTCCCGGCGACAAGTCGGTTTCGCACCGTTCGGTGATGTTTGCCGCGCTGGCTGACGGCACCTCTCACATCGAGGGTTTCCTGGAAGGCGAAGACACCCGCGCCACCGCGCGCATCTTCAGCCAGCTGGGCGTGCGCATCGAAACCCCCAGCCCGTCGCAGCGCATCGTCCACGGCGTCGGCATCGATGGCCTGCAGGCGCCCAGCGCAGCGCTGGACTGCGGCAACGCCGGCACCGGCATGCGCCTGCTGGCGGGCCTGCTGGCCGGGCAGTCGTTCGACTGCACCCTGATCGGCGACGAATCGCTGTCCGGCCGGCCGATGCGCCGTGTCACCGGCCCGCTGTCGCAGATGGGCGCGAAGATCGATACCCAGGACGATGGCACGCCGCCGCTGCACGTGCATGGTGGCCAGGCACTGCACGGCATCGCGTTCACCTCGCCGGTGGCCAGCGCGCAGATCAAGTCGGCCGTGCTGCTGGCAGGCCTGTACGCACAGGGCGAAACCAGCGTCGTCGAACCGCACCCCACCCGCGACTACACCGAGCGCATGCTGTCCGCGTTCGGCGTGCAGATCGAGTTCTCGCCGGGCAAGGCGCGCCTGCACGGTGGCCAGCGCCTGCGTGCCACCAACATCGCGGTGCCTGCCGATTTTTCCTCGGCAGCGTTCTTCCTGGTGGCCGCCAGCATCATTCCCGGCTCCGAGCTGCGCCTGAAGCAGGTGGGCCTGAACCCGCGTCGCACCGGCCTGCTGCATGCACTGCGGCTGATGGGGGCGGACATCACCGAAGAAAATCCAGCCGAGCAGGGCGGCGAGCCGGTCGCTGACCTGGTGGTGCGCTACGCGCCGCTGAAGGGCGCGCGCATTCCCGAAGCGCTGGTGCCGGACATGATCGATGAATTTCCGGCCCTGTTCGTCGCCGCCGCCGCTGCCGAAGGCAAGACCGTGGTGAGCGGCGCAGCAGAGCTGCGGGTGAAGGAGTCGGATCGCCTGGCAGCGATGGCCACCGGCCTGCGCGCGCTGGGCATGCAGGTGGATGAAACCGAAGACGGCGCGACCCTGCATGGCGGCACGCGTCTGGGCAGCGGCACCATCGAAAGCCACGGCGACCATCGCATCGCCATGGCCTTTGCCATTGCCGGCCAGATCAGCGACGGCGAAGTGCGGATCAACGACATCGCCAACGTGGCCACCTCGTTCCCCGACTTCGACGGCCTGGCACGCAGCGCCGGATTCAACCTGGCCTGACCTGCACCGCAACCGCCGGGCCACGCCCGGCGGATCGCATTGCGCGGTAGGTGCCAACCTTGGTTGGCACGCTTTTCCGCATAAAATGACGGAGGCCGAAGCCTCCGTCGAACATCACGAACCCCTCGTCCGCGATCAACGCTGCTCGGTACGGAAATCCACCGGGACCCGCACCACACTGGCCACAGCACGGCCATCCTGCATGGCCGGCTGGAACTTCCAGTTCTGCACCGTGCGCAGGACCGCACGATCCAGGTCACGGCTGCGTTCGCCACTGCGCGACACGATCGCGGCATTGGTGACGTTGCCGCGGGTATCCACATCAAGGCTGGCGATCACGCTGCCCTGCACACCGTTACGAAGCGCAGCTGCCGGATAGTCCGGCTTGCTGTTGCTGGCGAGCGGGCGCGCCTCGCGGTTGCGCACCGCCGGCACTGCCTTGCGCTCGCTCGTGGCCGGGGTGGCCTGTCGTGCGGCAGGCGGTGCCGTTTCGGCAACAGGCGTCTGTTCGGTGGCTGGCAGCATGCGCTCGCCGACCGGTGCAGGCGCCACCTCATCCGGTCCGGAATAGCGCAGCCAGAGCAGCGCGGCCGCGAACATCGCCACGATCAGCGCGACCCACAGCCAAGGCGATGTGGCCCGGCGCGGCGTACCGTCCTGCTGCATCTGCGGCGAATGAAGGTCTTCATGGGTGGTGACAGTCATCGCAAACTCCTTACGTCGGTTGACGACGTGCCGAGTGTTGCCCGAGGCCACGGAGAAAAGTGTCAGTGTTGCGTCAACGCAACCGGGAGGGTTCAGTTTGCCTTCCGGTATGCGTTCAGTTACTGCGTCTTGAAGTCGAACGGCACTTCAATGGTGCCCGGCACCGCCTGCCCGTTGCTCTGCGCCGGGGTGAAGCGCCAGCGGCGCACCGCGTCGGTCGCTGCGCGGTCCAGGTCACGCGAGCCGCTGCGCTGGATGACGGTGACGTTGTTCGGATAGCCCGTAGCGTCCACCTCTACCCGCACCACCACACTGCCGGTTTCGCCCGCACGCAGTGCGGCGGCTGGATAGGCCGGCGGCGGCGATTGGCCCGCGATCGGCATGGGCTGGCTGCCGCCACCGGCGGCCGGCACGGTGCCGGGCGCAGCGGGTGCCGGTTCAGCCATTGCAGGCGGCGGGGGTGGGGCGGTTTCCACCAGCTTCGGCGCGTCTTCCGGTGCCGGCGCCGGCTTGGCGTCGGGCATGTCGCTGGACCCGGCTGCCGCCGGCAGGGGTTCCGGCAGAGGCTCCACCTGGGCGGTTTCCTGCGGCGTCTGCGCCGCAGGGTCGGCGCGGAAGAATTCCTTGTCGCGGCCCGTCAGCCAGACCACCACGAACAGCAGCACCCCCACGCCGAAAGCGATGCCGGCGATCTTCAGGGCGTTGCGCGGAATATGCACAGTGAACGACTTGGCGGACGACGAGCGGGGTGCAGACATGGACCGGACCAGTACGGAATAGCCCGATTCTGCCACGGCCCGAATGAACCGGGCGGCAGAAATCCGCATAACAGGCGATAATCCCGGTCCTGACACCCACCACGACACCTGCCATGCTTGATCCAGCCCTGCTCCGCCACCAGCCCGCCGACCTCGCCGAACGCCTGCGCACCAGCCGCGGCTTCGAGCTCGACGTGTCTGCCCTGGAGTCCCTGGAGGCCGATCGCAAGCGCATCCAGGTGCGGACCCAGGAGCTGCAGAGCCTGCGCAACAGCCGCTCCAAGGCCATCGGCCAGGCCAAGGCCAAGGGCGAGGACGTCTCGGCCATCATGGCCGAGGTCGCCGCCTTCGCCGACGAACTGAAGGCCTCGGAACTGGCGCTGGACGAGCTGCGCGAGAAGATCGAAGCAATCTCGCTGGGTATTCCGAACATTCCGGCCGACGACGTACCGGCCGGTGCCGACGAGAACGACAACGTCGAGCAGGCGCGCTGGGGTACCCCGCGCCAGTTCGATTTCAAGGTGCTGGACCACGTTGAACTGGGCGCCCGCAACGGCTGGCTGGATGGCGAAACCGCCGCCAAGCTGTCCGGTTCGCGCTTCACCGTGCTGCGCGGCCCGATCGCGCGCCTGCACCGTGCGCTGGCCCAGTTCATGGTCGATCTGCACACGGGCGAACACGGCTACGAGGAAACCAACGTACCGCTGCTGGTCAACGCCGAATCGCTGCGCGGCACCAGCCAGCTGCCGAAGTTCGAGGATGACCTGTTCAAGACGGCCGTCGGCGAGTCCACGCGCTACCTGATCCCCACCTCGGAAGTGCCGCTGACCAACATCGTGCGCGACGAGATCGTCGACGCCGAGCGCCTGCCGCTGCGCATGACCGCGCATTCGATGTGCTTCCGTGCCGAGGCGGGCAGCGGCGGCCGCGACGTGCGCGGCATGATCCGCCAGCATCAGTTCGAGAAGGTCGAGCTGGTCTCGATCTGCCAGCCGGAAGACAGCGAGGCCGAGCACCAGCGCATGACCCGCTGTGCGGAAGTCGTGCTGGAAAAGCTGTGTCTGCCGTACCGCAAGGTGCTGCTGTGCACCGGCGACATGGGCTTCGCGGCGGTGAAAACCTACGATCTGGAAGTCTGGCTGCCGTCGCAGGAAACCTACCGCGAGATCTCCTCGTGCTCGAACTGTGGTGACTTCCAGGCCCGCCGCATGCAGGCGCGCTGGCGCAACCCGGCCACCAGCAAGCCCGAGCTGGTGCATACCCTGAACGGCTCGGGCGTGGCGGTTGGCCGTGCGATGATCGCGGTGATGGAAAACTACCAGAACGCCGACGGCAGCATCACCGTGCCGGAAGCGCTGCGCCCGTACATGGGGGGGCTGGAAACCATCGCCTGACAACCGGCTCAGGTGGGTGCCATGCTTGCATGGCACCGAATCCACGCATGGCGTGGATCTGCAATCCGGGCCTTCATAGCGCTCGCCTACCACCAGCGCCTGGCCGCGGAGCAGGGTGATCGGGTGTGGGAATTCGCTGCGGTGCGTGGTCGTCACGATGTAGTTCATGGCCCACTGTACCGTCTCCGCCGGGCATGGCCCGGCGCTACCACACCGTTCGGGTGCGGCCCGGTGTCAGCACACCGATCGGGTAGCGCCGGGCCATGCCCGGCGGGCGGAACCGGGCCACAAAAAAACGGCCCCGCATTGCGGGGCCGCCGGGGTGGGCCGGGAGGGGGGAGGGGAATCCCGGCCCGCGTTCAACGCCCAGACGAGGAGAGAGGGGCGCTGAACGCTGGAACGCGTTACGCCGCTGCCGCTTCCGCCGCCTCATGCGAGGGCAGTGCAGCCAGTGCACCGGCAATGGCGTCTTCGCGATGCTGCGGCGAGTAGGCGATGCCCTCGGCGCGCACGAACTCGACCTCGTTGATACCCATGAAGGCGAACACCTGGCGCAGGAACGGCTCCTGGAAGTCGGCCGGCGAGTCGGTGTAGATGCCGCCACGGCTGCTGGCGATGATCACCCGCTTGCCACCGGCCAGACCCACCGGGCCATTCTCGGTGTACTTGAAGGTACGCCCGGCCACGGCCACGCGGTCGATCCAGGCCTTCAGGGTGGACGGGATGCTGAAGTTGTACATCGGCGCGCCGATCACCACGACATCGGCATCGAGGAACTGCTGCATCACCTGTTCAGCATCGGTCGCCTCGGCCGCATCGGTCTTGGCCAGCGAGCTGCTGCGCAGATGCGGTACCGGATTGGCGTCAAGATCGCGATAATCGACCTGCAGGCCGTCGATCTGGTCCTTGAACCGGGCCACCACCGCTGCCGACAGCTGGCGGGAGACGGAGTTGTCGCCAAGCACGCTGGCGTCGAGATGCAGAAGCTTCATGGCAGTCACCTATGTTCTGGAAGGAAGGGCGGGTTTGCCGCCGACGGAGAGAACGATAGGTTGTTGCAAAGGCGGAATAAAGGTGGTTGAATGCCACGTATTGTTCTAGATATGGAACTCGGGTATGCATGACCTGAATGATCTGTACTACTTCGCGATGGTGGTCGACCACGGCGGGTTCGCCGCGGCCGAGCGCGCCCTGGGCATCCCCAAGTCACGCCTGAGCCGCCGCATCAGCCAGCTGGAGACCGACCTGGGCGTGCGGCTGCTGCAGCGCTCCACGCGCCGCTTCGCGGTCACCGACGTCGGCACCAGCGTGCACCGTCACGCGCAGACCATGCTGGCCGAAGCACAGGCCGCACGCGAAGTGGTGGACCGCCTTAGTGCGGAGCCGCGCGGCGTGGTCCGCGCCAGCGTGCCGGTGTCGTTGGCGCAGATGCAGCTGCCCAAGCTGCTGCCCAAGTTCCTGGAGCAGTACCCGAAGGTGCGGCTGCAGCTGAACATCAGCAACCGCCGCGTGGACATCATCAACGAAGGCTACGACGTGGCCCTGCGCGTGCGCTCGCGCCTGGACGACGATGGCAGCCTGGTGATGCGCAGCTTCGGCCAGGTGCAGGAACTGCTGGTGGCCAGCCCGAAGTACCTGGACCGCGCCGGCCGCCCGAAGGAGCCGGAAGAGCTGACCCAGCACGTCACCCTCAGCATCAGCGAGGACGAGGCGCGCCAGCGTTGGGAACTGCATGGCCCGGAAGGCGAGGTGCGCCGGGTGGACCTGCAGCCGCGCGTGGCCGGCTTCGATTTCCCGCTGCTGCAGAGCATGGTGAAGGACGGCTTCGGCATCACCATGCTGCCGGAGACCGTGTGCGCCGATGCCGTGCGCAATGGCGAACTGGAGGTGGTGCTGCCGGACTGGTCGCTGCCACAGGGCGTGTGCCACGCCGTGTTCGCCTCGCGTCGCGGCCTGCTGCCGGCGGTGCGCGTGTTCATCGATTTCCTGGCCGAGCACCTGCCGCCGCAGCTGGAGGCCTCGCGCCTGCATTGCGATGGCGCCTGCGAGAAGGCCAAGGAGCGCATCAAGGCCAGCGCGCTGGGTGCGCTGGCGGTGGATGCGGGCTGAGCCTGGAGCGGTAACGCCGGGCCAGACCCGGCCGCGACGACGGTCTTGGGTAAATCGCCCGGCCGTGCGAGAATGCGTGCCCGGTCAGCAGTGCCGGGCCGATACGGAGAGATGGCCGAGCGGTTTAAGGCACCGGTCTTGAAAACCGGCGAAGGGTTAAACCTTCCGTGGGTTCGAATCCCACTCTCTCCGCCATGCATCATATAAATCAATTGCTTGCATTTGATTTTGATGAGGAATTAAGGTTTGGGGCAGAAGACGAATCGGGACACATCTCCCGGTGCGCATTCCTCATCATCTCGTCCGATCCTCCGCCGGTCATTGGTCCTTCCGCCAGCGCGTTCCTATTGAGTTGCAATCGGTCTTGGGACGGCAGGTAGTGAAGCACCCTCTTCATACAAAAGAACTGCCGTACGAACTCGACGACTTGAAGCGCTGGGATGTGATCCTGGATATCGCGCATCGTTCGGTCTAGCGATGTGGCTTTTGCGCTGCAAGCGAGTCACCATCGACCGGCCAAAGATAATCCTCGCAACTTCTATGCTCGTCTAGCCTTCTCGCTCTTCAGACAGAACGGTAGGGCCAGCCGCCGCAGGACTGGCTGAATATCTCTTGGCGATGGTCGGGGTGCAGCTGTGACTGATCCGCCAAGCTGCGTGCCGACTTTCAGACTCAGCGGACCTACGCGTTAGGGGATCTTCAACAGCCTTGGTGGAATGATCGCTATCCCCGAACTTTGTGCCGTCCAGGCAGGCTCCGCAATCAGGCACGAAAGATCTCAGCGAGGGGCGGAGCGAGAACTGGTTGCCAGCAGTCTAGCGAGGTTGTTCGTTAGCGAAACTTGCTGTCCAAATACTGAAAAACGGTCCTTGCCGAATTGATCGTCAGCACTGCCTCATCCTTGCCTAAGAGCTCCTCATTGGCATGTGCCAAACTCCCGTGGTTTCGGGCTGGATTAAGACAGTCGATGACATTACTCAACGACCTCAAAACATTCGTCATTGTGTCTGACTGGCTTCCCAAGTCTCGCAGGTTTGGGTGCTCTGTCCGAAGAAGCTTGAATAAGTTGGTGATCGTAGCGCTTGGTGGTGCTTCCAGACCTTGTGCCTGACAGACTGCTTTGAGGTAAGCATGGAGTGCCGTGTGGATGCGATCGATCGCGTGAGTTGGGCCCGCACTTTGGATGAGCGTATCGGCGTCAGCAAGAGCTCGTGCCAAGACATCGCTGGTGATGGCTGGGCTGCTGGCTTGCACGGAAAGCCCATTGGCGCACCGCTTGGCCAGCTCTAGAAGCTTTCGATAGGACTGTGGCGTCCGGAAGTGCTCCCCACCTTGCGGATACTTTTTGGCAATGCCTCGAAGAATGGCTGCTTGTTGGTGTCCTTCAACGCCACTCAGGATGGCCATAAATCGCTCGCGCGTGGTGTTACCGCCGAAGGAGTCGGGATCTAAATCCAGGTCGCAGAAAGCTGAATAGAATTCGCGGTGGGTGCGGTAGGAGAAGTCGCCCAAGTAGCCACCCTCCACGCCGATGTACTGGTGGACCACCCAGTGGATCTCACTGCTTCGCAACTCGCCCACAGACCCCCCTAGTCAGCTGGAACACGCGTCACTTTGGGGGCATTATAGGAGACGCTTTGGGGCAGCGGGGGGGGGCATTCGACCTCCGACCAAGCCCCGTCACAGGGGAAAAGTCGATGGATCAGACGGCACTGGCAGAGGCAGGTGAAGAGTCTTCTTCGCTCCGGGGAGCAGGTGGCCTCAAGGAAAAGGTCGAAAAGGCCCGCTTGGAGCTTTTGGATCTGTCCACGCGCAATCGACTTCTTCATACCCCCAGAGGAGGGCGCGCAAAGACCATCGAGGTTGTCCATGAGTTGGCCAAGGCGATGTATCAGACCTTGGTCATCGACGGCAAACGCTTCACCTTCGTGGCGGGCAAAGAAGACCCGAAGCAAGGCGGATCACTGCCTGAGCTTGATGACGATGATGAAGCGGTCCTGCTGGATGAGGCTCCGGAAGACCTTGAACTGATCGCACAGCCCGATTTCGAACTGGATGAGAACGGGCGTGTTAAAGCGCACTGGGATGCGCATCTGACTACCCGTCTGACCCCCACAGGCCTTCAAAAGCGGCTGCTGGATCTTTATACCGATGCCCGCACTCTCCAAGAAGAGCAGGGCGTCAATGTTCTTTATTTGGCGGTCGGCTACTTGCGCTGGCGGGCCACGTCCACCCCGCAAACTGACCGCTTTGCGCCGTTGGTGCTAATTCCCGTTCAATTGGAGCGCAGCACAGCAGGCGAGAAGTTCCATCTAAGATGGACGGGCGACGACATTCAGGCCAACTTGTCATTGCAGCTTTTCTTGCAGCGTGAGTTTGGGCTTCGCTTGCCCAGCATCGATGAGTTCGAAACGCTCGATATCAATGCGTATTTAGCGGCGGTTGAAGCCATGCTCGAAGGGAGAGCGACTTGGGGCGTGCTTCGCGATGACGCCATCCTTGGCTTGTTCTCTTTTGCCAAGTTCATGATGTATCGGGACTTGGACCCGCAAAGTTGGGAAGCGCTTGGCGGATTGGAGGCAATCCCCATGCTGCGCGGGGTCGTTCAAGACGGATTCCCTGGCGCCAGGCTGACTGATGAAGCTAGCAATCTTGATCGCATCATTCCTCCCGAAAAGATGTGCCATGTTGTCGATTGCGACTCGTCCCAAGCCTTGGTGGTGCACGATGTGCTCCAAGGCAACAACATCTTGGTGCAGGGCCCGCCTGGCACTGGCAAGTCCCAAACCATCGCCAACATCATTTCCGCAGCCGTGGCTGAGGGAAAGCGCGTTTTGTTTGTGGCTGAAAAGATGGCCGCACTTGAAGTCGTGAAGCGTCGGCTGGACCATGTTGGTGTAGGTGTCGCGTGTCTGGAGCTTCATAGCAACAAGGCCAACAAGCGCTCATTGCTGGAAGAACTCCGGAAAACTCTCAATTTGGGTGACCCCCAACGAAGCAGCACCGCGCCCATCATCGAGCAGCTGACCGAGCGGCGCGACACGCTTAATGCGCATGTGGCGCGTCTTCATGAGCCACATGTCCCCTCGGCACTAACTGCATACCAAGTCTTTGGGCAGCTGGTTCGCCTGCGGCGCCTAGGCTATACGACTCAGAGTTTGCCCTTGGAAGTCCCGACCAGTTGGGCACCCCATGAGAAGGAGGCGCGCGAAGCACTGCTCCGGGAGATGATCGAGCGTGTTGAAGAGATCGGCGTGCCGAGTCAACACGCTTGGAGCGGTGTCCAGAACGATGGGCTGCTGCCGAACGAGCGCGACCGCCTCTTGACCTTGGTTGACGGGCTCGCTGGTCGATTAGGTGATTGGGAATCATCGGCTGCCGAGCTTCATGCCACGCTGGATCTTCCGCCTCCATCTCGCTTTGATGACGCTGGTCTTGCCGTCCATCGGGTCAAAGCGCTATTTGAAGCACCCAACATTGGCTCGGACGCGCTTCAAAGCGTTGTCTGGGAGGATTCGGGTCGTGCTTCGGCAGTTATCGGAGCGTTAGAAAACGCTCAGAACACCAAAGCTGCGCTTAAAGATAAGATAAGAATGGAGGCGTTGGCGCAAGATTGGCAAGCTTCCAAGCTCACCTTGAGCGCTTTGCCAAGCACCTTCGTTTTGGGGAAAGAGCTTGCGACGCTGGGTTCTGCACACAGTGCCTTGGTCCGGCTCCTGCCTGACCTCACCCGGTTGACGCAGCTTCTAGGTGAGAAGTCACCGCTGACACTGGATCTGGCCCTTCGACTGGTTGCCATTGCTGAGCGTGCGACGAGCATTCCGGAACTCGACCGCGATGCACTTGTGGCTCACATTTGGGAGCGGGGCGTCGATGCAGTAGAAGAGATCGTGGTAGCTGTTGAAACGGTCCAGCACGCCAAGTCAAACCTGTCCTCGGTCTTCCGAGACGCAGCTTGGAGCAAAGACAGCTCGGAGCTTGAAGCGGCGCGTGGGCAGTTGGCTATGCGCGGCACGAGTTTTTTCCGCTTTTTCAGTGGCGACTGGCGTCGTGCGAATAAGACAGTCCGCACGTTGCTCTCTGACCCTAAGCTCCAGGCTCTGGACATGCTTGGGTCGCTCGATGTGCTCCTGGATGCCAAGAGTGCTCAGAAGAAGATCGTCGAGCACGATGCCCAAGGACAAGAAGCATTTGGCTCAAATTGGCAGCGAGAGCGCTCAAACCCCTCATTCCTGAGAGGCGTAGTGGCCTGGATGCGCAACCTTCGTCCCTTGGGAAGCGGGGTGCGCGAGCGTTTGGCCGACATTGGTGATCGCCAATTGGCAACCGACATCGCCAAGCGAGTGAAACCAGTTCTGGAAGAGCTGGGTCGCGGCCTTTCGCCCGTGCACGAAGCGCTGTTGGCTGCTGAGCTCAATCCGTGGGGTGAAGAAACTGTCTTGAAACGCGTGGTCCTGTCGGATCTGATAGACAGGTCTGCCGTTTGGCAGGCGGCGATAGAACAAACGGCGCTCTTGCTCAACGCGGGGGAACTCGCGGTTGAGCAGGCGCTTGCTGTGATTGAAGAAGTACAGATAGCGCAAGCCGCCACCGTCGCTTACGACGCTTTGGCCGGCGACGGGGCCTCAGCTTTTGGGCCGTTGTGGTTGGCGCTTGATAGCAAGTCGAGTGAGCTTCGCCAGGTCGTGGCTTGGATTGAGCGCAACCCAGAGCTTCGCCTATTGGCAACTCGCATAGAGGATCCCCAGCCGTTTTTAGACCAGGCCGAGCGTGCGTCGTCGGCTGCTGGCATCCTGGCAGGGGAAATCATGAATCTCTTGGTTGGCCTGCAGTTCGAGGGCAATGCCGAGATCACGCAAGATTCGAGCCAAGCTCCTCTGGCGACGCTCAAAGCCCAGTTGGCAAGCTGGCAGGCTGACCCGGAAGGGCTTAGGAGTTGGGTGGCGTATTTGGCCATCGCCAAGGAAGCCAAGCGCAAAGGCCTTGGTGCGGTGGTGGATGCACTTGCTGAGGGCAACCTGGCAGTTGCTGATGCTCTGGCTGTGTTCCAACTGTCTTACTACGAAGCCGTGCTTCAAGCGCTGGTGCAGCGCGATCGAGCCCTGGCAAGCTTTGACGGGCAGCGTCAATCGCAAGTGGTGGCAAGCTTTGCAAACCTCGACCAAGAGCGCATGCAGCTCGCACGCTACGAGGTCGTTAAGGCGCATCACAGCAAGATCCCGCGTCAAGGTGGCGCGACTGGGCCGACCGCTGTCTTGATTGGAGAGATGGCGAAGAAGAAGGGGCATCTGCCGATCCGGCAACTGATGCAACGGTGTGCCCCCGCGATCCAGGCGATTAAACCTGTCTTCATGATGAGTCCGCTATCGGTGGCGCAATTCCTGCCGGCAGGGGCGCTAGACTTTGACATGCTGGTCATTGACGAAGCAAGTCAGGTCCAGCCCATCGATGCACTTGGTGCGATTGCGCGTGCCAAGCAGTTGGTGGTCGTTGGTGACGAGCGACAATTGCCGCCAACGCGCTTTTTCTCCAAGGCACTTGGCGATGGGGGGGATCGGGAAGACGATGAGGGCGGGGCGCAGGCGTCAGATGTTGAAAGCATCTTGGGCCTTTGCCGCGCCAGAGGGTTGCCTGAGCGAATGCTCCGGTGGCACTACCGAAGCCGTCATCAGTCTCTCATAGCTGTTTCCAATCATCAGTTCTATGAAGGTAAGCTCTTCATCGTTCCAAGTCCTTATACCAGTGAGGCAGGCGTTGGCTTGCGACTGCATCATCTGCCAGAGGCCATCTACGACCGGGGCAACACGCGCACAAATCCCAAAGAAGCCAAAGCAGTGGCGTTGGCGGTGCTAGCGCATGCCCAGAGCACACCTCAGCTCACGCTAGGTGTGGCGACTTTCTCTACGGCACAGCGCCGCGCCATTCTTGACGAGCTGGAACTTCTACGCCGCCAGCACCCGGAAACAGAGGGGTTCTTCGCGGATCATCCGGCAGAGCCCTTTTTCGTGAAGAGTTTGGAGAACATCCAGGGTGACGAGCGTGACGTCATCTATATCTCAGTTGGCTATGGCCGTGATGCTCAGCGTCACATGACGATGAATTTTGGTCCCGTGAGCAGTGACGGCGGCGAGCGCCGCTTGAATGTGCTCATCAGCCGTGCCAAGTCGCGGTGCGAAATATTCACCTCGATCACCGATGAGGACATTGACACCGATCGAGCCAAGGGCAAGGGCACCTTTGCTTTAAAGCTATTTTTGAACTATGCCAGGACTGGTCGTCTTACACTCGCCACGGAGGAGCGCGGCGCCGGGCAAAGCGTGTTTGAGCAAGAGGTCGCCCAAGCTCTTCGCGCGCGCGGCTACGATCTGCACACGGATGTCGGCTTGGCAGGCTTCTTTGTGGACATCGCCATTTCCAACCCTGATCAGCCAGGGCGCTACATCTTGGGAATCGAGTGTGACGGGCAATCGTATCGGGATGCTCGAAGCGCGCGTGACCGGGATCGTTTGCGTGAGAGTGTGCTGCGTGACAAGGGCTGGCAGATATACCGCATTTGGAGTTCGGACTGGTTCCACCGTCCTGAAGCGGAGCTTGAAAAGCTTGTTACGGCCATCGAACTCGCGAAATCGCATTCAGACGCCTTGGAATCCAAGGCCAAGGCCTCGCATCGCGCGGTGCCCGTTGAGATTCTGACTGTAGATCGCGGTGAAGTGGCGGAGATGGGACTCATCGAGGCACGAAGTCCGCCCGACACTGAGTCTTACATCGAGGCGTTCTTTGCCGTGCCAAGTAATCAGTTCGAATTGCATCTGGCTCCAATAGGGCAACTCGCGACAATCGTGCGCCAGATTGTTGAGGTAGAAAGCCCTATTCATCGCAGCGAGGTCGTTACGCGCGTTCGGACGCTTTGGGGCTTGCAGCGTGCTGGCTCGCGCATTCAACAGGCAGTTGAAGAGGCGATTGGGTCGGTAGTGTCACTGGGTGGGGTGCAGGTCGTCGACAAGGACTTCTTGGTCATTCCGGGGAAGGAGGTCCGCGTGCGGGACCGCTCGATGGTTGAATCATTGACACTGCGCCGTCCAGAATTCTTGCCTCCTTCCGAAATCGATTCGGCTCTGATCAAGGTCGTGCAGGACAATCTGGGCGCAAAGGCGGAGGAGTTGGTGACGATGGTATCGCGGCAGCTCGGCTACAAAAGCACGAGCCCACAGCTTCGCCGGGTCATTCTTGATCGCTGTGAGGCCCTCGTCGGGGCGGGGAAATTGGTGTCAAAGGGAGATCTTTTGGTTGTGCCCTGATTTGCCACTGAGGTTTTCGCGCTTGCTGCAGGCGATCCGGTTACCGATCACCGTCGGACGCTGTAGGCATGAAAGCCAGGCATCACTGCCGGTGGATCCTGGGAAAGGCAGTTCCTGCTGGCGCGAATCGACGTTCAGCCGGTTCTGCTACGTGCCGTCTTCTCGCGCCGATGGCGGCCCAGCCGAGACCACGGTCGCGCAGTCCGAAATGACGGGTTTCATGCCATTACCGGCCACGTCCACCATATGAAAGCAGGCACTGAACACACGCGCCTGTGCTTCACCCTTCCTGCCCGGCTTGCCGGGTGTGCGCCCCCATATTTCCACGTGGTAGCGCTTGCCCGGCCGCAGCGCGGGAGCGGACGCCGCGCCCTTGCCGTAGGTAAGGCACTGGCTGGGGGGCAGCGCGGGTTCGGTTGTCCCTTCGCGCAGAAAATCGTGCTCCCACAGCGGGATGCCACCGGTGCCCACTTCCATCACTGACACGCCGGTGACAAGGGGAGCATTGGCGCGCGTTTCATGGGTATCGGGCACGCCGAAGCAGGGCACGCCATCACGGTCCTGTATCGTCGCCTGCTGGTACCGGCCGGCTGGCGATGAACCGATGGCCATCATGGGCAGCAGCAGGCCCAGCAAGGTCAGCGGCAGTCTCGTCATGGCGTCGTCCTCAAAGAGGCATCCGCTACTTGCCGGCTGGCTGCGCAGATCGTAATGCGGAAGAGGACGCCGTTGCGCAGTCCGAAACGACAGGCTTCACCGCGCCTTTGCCGGCGACGTCCTCAACATGGAAGCAGGCGTTGAAGACGCGCTTCTGCGCCTCGCCCTCCCTGCCTGGTGCGCCGGGTGTGTAACCCGAGAGAACCACCTGATAGTACTTGCCCACCCCCAGTGCCGGGGCGGCAGTCTTGCCTGCGCCATACGTCAAGCACTGGTCTGGAGGCATCGCAGGTTCGGGAGCCCCTTCGCGCAGGAAGATGCGCTGCCATACAGGCTGATTTCCTTTACCCACTTCCGTTACTGTCACGCCGGCGATGAGTGGCGGGGCGTCACGCGTTTCACGCGTGTCGGGCACACCAAAACAGAGTGTGCCTTCTCTCTCCTGGATCGTTGCGCGCTGATAGGTTCCTCGCGGCTGCGAGCAACTGGCCATCATCGGCAGCAGCAGACCCAGCAGACCAAACAGGGCTACCGGCAATCGCACGCGCATCATCGGGTCGTCCTCGGCAGGTTGTCCTTGCTGCTGCGGTCGGCAAGGAACTGGGAGAGGGCGCGTTCCAGCTGCGCGCCGATATCAGCTGTCGCGCGATAACGGACATTGTTCATGCGCCACTGGGAGTCACGGAAGGTGACCAGGAAGTAATCTGCCAGCATATTGCCCTGTGCCTCCATGTTGTACTCATGGAACAGGCGCGTTTCGTCGAGCAGATAGTCGTAGCTCATGTTCGGCCGGGGCGCCCGTACCAGTTTGACGTTGTAGCCGAGCTGATACTGCCAGACGTGGGTCATCTCGTGGATGAAGAACTGCTGGAAATCGATGTCGTCGGCGGAGTAATCCTCCCGATAGATACCCTTCGGGAAATACATCTGCCCGTTGGGCGTCACGGCGGTGTCCTTGTCCTGGAAGCCGAAGAACATCCAGTAGCCGTGGTTATGGACCTTCACGGTGCTGTAGTCGACTGCATCGCCGAACACCAGGCGTGCCATTTCGATCTCGCCGGCGGTCATGGCGCGTTCGTGGCCAGGCGCACTTACCGGTACCACGGAGGTGCCCATGCCCTCGGCGGTGGTCACCACACCGTCCACATCGAACACTTCTGCTTCGTCGGTGCTGGCCGGTGCCGTGCGCGCACAGCAGCCGGTCGGCTGTGTCGGCGGGCGCAGTTCGGCACGCACGATGGCCTGGCTCTGCGCGGTCGATACCCGCGCCGTCTCGCCCTGCGCATTGGTGGTGCCGGAAAGGGTCTGCCCATCGGCCAGATGCAGCGTGTACGGCACCTCGGCCAACGGTGCGCCCTGCACGCCGAGAAAACGGATGGCCTGATCGAACGCGGTGGGCAGTGCGCGCGCCAGCTGTGCGGCCGTGCTGGCGACCGCGGCCGCCTTGCCGGCACCGCCTGCGGCCCCGCCGCCACCACCACCCCCTCCGCCCCCCGTGACATGCACCACGGCCTGTTGGCTGGACAACACCCGGCAGCCGCAGGCCAGCGCGCTGCCGTGCAACGCCACCGGCTGGCCGTCCACCATCAAGGTGGCATCGCCTTCAACAATTGGAAAGACGCCTTTATGCAGGGTAGGGCAGGTCGCCTTGTCGCTGACCCGCGCGACGCCGATGCCGTCGATGTCGGTTTCACTTGAGGCCGTGATGACCCGTCCGCCGCTGGAGGTCGGGTCCCCCATCACAATCCAGTTCCGTCCCATGGTTCGCTTCCATTGCAGACCAGGGCTCCATGATGCGCCGGTTCACGTCGGGTTGGCTGAATAGGCGGCGAGGCGGATGGCAGGCCGCACTGTGTCGCGACCCGCCGTGGTGCTGCGGGTTCTGGATCAACGCAGGCGTGCCTCGGTCAGCGGCGTCGAGTGAAGGCGGTCACAAGTTGATGTTTCACTCGCGGCGCTCTGTCGCGTGCTGCGCCAAATGCCGCATCTGCCTCTTTTCCAGAGGCCGCGCAGGGCAAACGATGGCCGCGCCAAGGCACCCGCCCTGGCCGGGATTGGCGTCCCGAACATACGTTGTCCGTCGAGTCGCGGTTGCACCTCCCATTGCAATCACGACAATGCACCGTCTGCCAGTTCATGGCGGACGGTGTGTGGGGATCTTTTGATCCGCCGGCATTGGACAATGTATCCGGCACGCCAACCCGCACCGTCCGCCACCTTGCCTTTGCGGGTGGCCCACCTGTGAGGTTGCCGCCATGCCTGATCTGCGCCCCGACTATCCCCGCCTGCACGCCCTGCTCGGCGATGCGCTGCGTGATCTTCCCGACGCCCTTGCTGAAAAGATGGAAGACGCCCTCAGCGATGCCGCCGCGTCCTCGCCACCGTCCGCGTTTTTCACCCATCTGCTGGGCCATGGCAGGAACCTGCGCGCGGATGGCCAGCCCTGGACCGAAACCCGCCTCAGCCCGGGGCGTGCGTTCGATCTGGCCCTGGCGACCCGATGCGCATCCGGTATCACCGCGCTGACGGCAGTGCTGCAGGCATCCCACGTGGCCCGGGAAAACGACGATCCCGACGGTTATCCCTCGGCGGCGCTGGTCCATGGCATGTTCGATGCCTGCCATGCGCTGTCGCTGCAGATCGAGCGCTGCCTCGTTCCCTGAGCCGCCTGTTGTCCCTCACGCCTCGTTTGCATTTCCGCCGTCCGCCATTGCTAAGGTCGCTGCGCACCCCGAACAGGAACCTGCAATGACCCGGATGTCCTCGCTCACGCTGCTCGCACTCTGCCTCGCCCCCACGCTGGCCTTCGCCCAGTCCGATCGCGAGGTGGCCGAACACATGGTCACCCGCGCCGCCAATGTCTGCCCCGGCCACAGCGCCGAGCGCACCACGCCCACGGTGAAGAAGGTCCCGGTCGGCGCGCTGCGGGTGATGCTCGATCGTGGCCTGGTGATGTGCCCGGACCGGCGCCTGGACGCCAGCGCGCCGGCCGTGTTCTACGGCCGGGTAGGTGTGTTCGGCTGGAACCCGGACGTTCCAGCGGCAGCGACCGTGGTCATCGGCCAGGTCGACGCGATGACGCGCAAGGACGAGTACCCGGTGGAAACCCTGGTGTGGGATGCCCAGGGCAGGGCGCTGAGCCAGCAGACCGTGCCGGCCTTCGAGCCGCGCCCTGGCGCCGCGGTGCTGTACAAGGTCCGCTAGGGCGCCATCGGAGGCGCGGTCTCCGGCACCAGCGTGAACCGGTAGCGGTTCTCGTAAAGCTTTACTTCCAGCTGTGTCCGGCCGCGCCGTTCGAGGGTGTACAGCTTGCCGGCCCAGGGGCTGCCCAGGGCCGTGATCGGATTGATGTTGCCCAGCCGGCTGGCGTCCAGATGCACCACGACGCGGTCGTCCAGGTACGCCACCTTCACCGTGCTGAAGAACGTGGCGTACTGGCCGCTGGTCATCGCGGCATAGCCGGACAGCTCCGGGTGCGCCACCAGAAAGGCGAACTGCGTGCTGAAGTCGATACCGGAAAGATCCGGCGCGCGGTACTGCGATTGCCGGGCCCACGCAGCGTCGGTGCTGTCCAGCGCATCGGCGGAGGTGATGGGGAAGAACTGGAGATCCATGTAACCGGGGCCGTTGCCATCGACGCGGGCCTGCCCGCCTTCCACCGAAGCCGACGAGACCAGGTTCGGGTAGGCCAGCGCCGGCAGCCCGCTGACACGGAACTCGCTGTGCGCCTGCACCTCCTGCGGTGGGTTGAAGAACTCGCCGACCTTCTCGCTCTGGCAGGCCGAGAGCAGGGCCAGCAGGGCCAGCGGCAACGCGCGTCCGAGCGCGGAACGGGGGTGGATCATGCGATGTGCCTCATCCTTGGGGGACGACAGTAGACCACGCTCTGCGGCAGCGGTACTGGTCCGACGCATTGCGCTGCCTGTTCAGGCATGTATTTGCGGGGCTGCGTGCACAAGCCCGACGCGTGGATATGCTAGCGTTGATACGTTCCACCGTTGGCCTGGATGCCTGATGAACTACGCTGAATGGATTCGCGAACAGCACGCGCGCAGTGTGGCGGCCGAGCAGATCGCCGAGGCCGCGCTGGATGGGCCGGCACTGTGTGCCGGCGACAGCGAAAGCCTTGCGCCGCTGCTGCGGGGAGTGAGCCAGCTGCTGGCGGTGCCGGTGGCCGATGTGCAGATTGTCGGCTCGGCCCGCTTCGGCTTTTCGCTGCGCGATGGCGCGGCTTTCGATCCCGCGTTTTCCGATCTGGATCTGGCCATCGTCAACGCCGGGTTGTATCAGCGGTGCTCGGCGCCGACGGCGGCGTCGGCCGATGCTGCCCGCTTCCCGGAGCGTGATTTCCCCGCCGACGAGCGCATCGCAGTGCGCAAGGCATTCGATGCGCTTTCACTTTCAGTGGCCGACCGCTTCGCCTACGTCTCGGTCGCGGTGTTCCCGGACCAGGCCGCGCTGGTGCGCGCACAGGCAGGGCGCATCCGTACCTATCTGGGCGTTGCGGGCCCGGCGCCCGCTGCCCGACCGGCCGGTGCCGCGCCCGCCGGCGCCGTGGAAACCCCCTTCCAGCACATCGTGGATGCGGGCCTGCCGCAGTACCTGCTGCCCATCGCTGCCAGTACACCGGGCAATGCCTCCCCCTGGCTGGCCGACCGTGCGGCATTCGAGCGCGCGTTCGGCGGCAGCAGCCTGCGTCGGGTGCGGCTGGCGGCGCTGGGGCGCGCACTCGCCGACCTGGCGCAGGTGGTGCAGGTGCACTGCTGTCTGGTGGGCGGCAGCTTCGTGGACGTCTCCAATGCCGTGCCGAACGATCTGGACATCGTGGTGTTCTACAGTGCGCGGGCAGACGTCCGCTTCGAGCCGGGGCGTGCCCTGCAGCGGCTGACCCGCAAGTTCCTGCTTGAACACATCGACATGCGCTTCGTGCCGTGCGACGCCGAGCCGTGGCTGATGGTCAAGCTGACCTCGTACTTCACCCAGTTGTATCAATCGCGCCGGCCGGGCACGGAAGCGCGCGAACATGGCCTGGTGCTGTTGCTGCCGGGTACCGGGACGGGGCAGTGATGACCGCACGCCTCGCCACCGCGCCCACGGATGCCCCCGTCGCCACCGAACGGGGGCTGATGCCGCTGCCGCCGCCGCCGCCGTCCCCGGCGCTGGCAGAGCGGCTGCAGGCGTGCAACCTCATGCTGCCCGCGCTGCTGCCCTGCGCGCAGCCCTGCGAAACGCTGTGGTCCCATCGCGGGCATCCGCGGCTGCGGGCGGCGGTGCAGCAGCTGCGCCATCCGCTGTCGGCGCACATGCAGATGCCGGCGTTCGATCTGGCCGCGCTGGCTGCAGCGGAGGCTGCCGAGGCCGACGTCTATCGGCAGTGGCACCGCACCGTGCAGGGGCCGCTGTCGATGGCCGATGTGCAGCGCTTCGTCTCGCTCAGCACGGGCGGTGACGGCGCGCTGCGCAGCGGGCCGGTATGGATCCGCGCCCATGATGGGCGCGCGCAGCTGCCGATGGTGCCGGCCCTGCAGGGGGCCGCGCGTTGGGACGAGCTGCTGCGGCAAGGGGCCGCGCCCGATCCGGCTGAGGGCCTGCGGTCTGCGGTGCAGCTGCTGGCGCTGGCCAACAATGCGCATGCCTTTGCCGACGGCAATGGCCGGCTGGGGCGCGCGCTGTTCAATTTCTGCCTGCACCGCGCCGGGCTTCCGCAGGCCTGCTTCATCCCGCTGAAGGTGCTGACGGTGCTGTCCCGTGGCGGCTACGAAGTGCGCCTGCGCGAGGCGGAACTGTACGGTCGCTGGGAAGGGCTGTACGCCTGGCACTGCACGGCAATCGAGTTGTATGCATGGCTGGGACAGCAGCCGGCCATGCCCGACCGGAACGAGGATGTCTGATGTTCAACAAGCGCTATTGGCGGGTGCAGTCTGAAGTGAGCGAATGCGGGCTGGCATGCCTGGCGATCTGCTCGTCCATGCTGGGCGCGGATCTGGAAATGAGCGAGCTGCGGCGCAAGTACCACAACTCCCAGCGCGGTGTGGACCTGAACCAGCTGATCGCGCTGGCCAGCGCGCTGGACATGCAGTGCCGGCCGGTGCGCTGCGAGCCCAGCGATCTGCAGCATCTGGGCACGCCGGCCATCCTGCACTGGAAGCTCAATCATTTCGTGGTGCTGGAGAAGGTCTCACGCGGCCGCTACCACATCATCGACCCGGCCCATGGATCGCTGTCCTTCAGCGAAGCGGAGCTGTCCCAGGCCTTCACCGGCATCGCGGTGGAGGTCAGTTCCTCGCCCAGCTTCCGGCCGCGCAAGCAGCGTTCGCCGCTCAACATCTGGTCGATGATCCGCTTCAAGGGCGGCGTCGGCACCGCGCTGTTCCATACGCTGGTCTATACGCTGCTGCTGCAGGGCTTCGTGCTGTTGTCACCGTTCTTCATGCAGCTGGCGGTGGACGAGGGTGTGCTGCGCGGCGACCGCGGCTTCCTGATGGCGCTCGCGCTGGGGTTCGGTGCGGTGGCCGTGTTCAACAGCCTGGCCGAGGCGCTGCGCGGGATCACGCTGCAGCGGGCGTCGGCGTTGATGGGCTGGGACATGAGCCGGCGCCTGTTCCATCATCTGGTCAGCCTGCCGCTGACCTGGTTCCATCGACGCCGTCTGGCCGATGCGCTGTCGCGGATGGAGTCGATCGACCCGATCCGCCAGCTGATCGCCAACGGGCTCATCGGCGCACTGCTGGACGGTGTGCTGGCGCTGGGCATCATCGTGCTGATGTTCGTCTACTCGCCGCTGATGAGTCTGGTCGCACTGACTGCGCTGGGGCTGTACGTACTGATGCGGGTGGCCGCCATCCCGATGTCGATGAAGATGGGCATGGCCAGTCTGCAGGCGAACATCGCCGAGCGCGGGACGCGCATCGAAACGCTGCGCGCGATGCAGTCGATCAAGACCATGGGCGGCGAGTTCTCGCGCGAATCGATCTGGGCCAACAAGTACGCCGATCTGGTGCGTGCTTCGTTGAACAGCGCCAACCTGCAGATTGGCATCGGCGCGGGGCGCACCCTGCTTGATGGCCTCAGCCTGGTGGCCATCGTCTACATCGGCGCCCAGGCGGTACTGGCCAACACGCTGACAGTAGGCGCGCTGTATGCCTTCGTGGCCTACCGGCAGCAGCTGAGCAACCGGCTGACCACGCTGGTGGACCAGTGCATCGCCTGGCGCCTGACCGAGCTGCATTCGGACCGCATTGCCGATATCGCGCTCAGTCCCAGCGAAGAGGGCTTCAGCAAGGATCCTTCGGCGTCGGACAGCATGGAAGGGCACATCCAGCTGCGTTCGGTGTACTTCCAGTACTCGGCACAGGAAGCGCCGGCGCTGAAGGACATCAACCTGGCCATTGCGCCGGGCGAGTTCGTGGCCATCACCGGCCCGTCCGGCTGTGGCAAGAGCACGCTGGTGAAGGTGCTGACCGGGCTGTACCCGCCCAGCGCCGGCGAGCTGCTCTATGACGGGCTGAACATCGCCAGCTGGGGGCCGCGCGTGGTCCGTCAGCGGATGGGCGTGGTGATGCAGGATGATGAGTTGCTGACCGGTTCGATCGTGGAGAACGTGACCTTCTTCGCCGAGCGCCCGGACATCGCGCTGGTCTGGCAGTGCCTGGAGATGGCGGCAGTGAAGGAGGATGTGCAGCGCATGCCGATGCAGCTGGAAACGCTGGTGGGCGACATGGGCTCGACCCTCTCCGGCGGCCAGAAGCAGCGCCTGCTGCTGGCCCGCGCGCTGTACCGCAAGCCCAGCATCCTGGTGCTGGATGAGGCCACCGCGAACCTGGACGTGGCGCGCGAGAGCCGCA
Source organism: Stenotrophomonas sp. YJH_SMC_36 (assembly GCF_059369935.1). Classification (NCBI taxonomy): domain Bacteria; kingdom Pseudomonadati; phylum Pseudomonadota; class Gammaproteobacteria; order Lysobacterales; family Lysobacteraceae; genus Stenotrophomonas; species Stenotrophomonas sp. YJH_SMC_36. The sequence goes on from NZ_JCAFTD010000006.1 coordinate 274,998, forward strand.
TCTACCAGGCGCTGGCGCAGCTGGATATCACCCGCATCCTGATCACCCACCGCCCCGACACCATGCGCCTGGCCGACCGTCTGGTGCGCATCGACCAGGGCAGGGTGGTGGGCGATACCCGCAAGCCCACCGCAGCGGCGCCCACAGCAGCGCCGACCGTAAACCTCATTCCTGCCGTCGTTTCGCCGTCAGCAGCGGTTCCAGCAGCCAGTCCAGCAGCGAACGCTTCTCCAGAACCAGATCGGCTTTAAGGCGTGCTACAGCCAGGAATGAAACCACGCCGACGCGGGCACCCAACCAGAATTGCCGGGCGCCCAGCGCCCGACAAACGCCATCCTTCACTGCACGGTGGGGCGCATATCCCTAGCGTGCGGCGCGATAGAAGCTGAGCAGGCACTCGTCGCGGGATCCATCGGTAGTGAAGTGCAGGACAGTCCCATTGGAACGAAGCTCGTAAGCAGATTCCCTGCTCACTCGTTCAGCGGCTGCATTGTGCGGGCTCGGCGGATACATGAACTGCTCAAGCGCGTAGTTTTCCTTCAAGGACGCAGCGGGATAGCAATGACCCTGTTCCAGCTTGGCATAGAAGAAACTGATTCCCTGCATTAGGCGCGGATGGATCCGGAATTCGGTATAGGCGATCCGGTAACCGTCGCGGGTCTCGATCGGGCTTGACCTGAAAACGACGGGGTCGGCATTGCTGCTGCCCTGCTGCTTGAATTCACCTGCGCCCATGCTTCGGAAGAAATCGAAGCCCAGCGGCCAAGGGGCATCGGCAAGCTTCTGAATCACGTCTTCAAGTGAATTCTCGTTGCTGTCCCTTCCTCGGGCGCCGTCTTCAGCAGATGCCTGGAATGCGAGTGACAGGGTCAACGCCAACAGCGGCAGCAGGAGATGTTTCCGGGAGAGATTGAGGTTCATCGTTCCTGTTCCTGGAGATGGCCGCCAAGTCGCCACATGGAAGCCACCTCATCGCCAGGCCTGCGCGAAGCGTGGGCATTGCAGTTCCGCGACGGCGACCGTCAATCTCATTCCTGCCGTCGTTTGGCCGCCAGCAGCGGTTCCAGCAGCCAGTCCAGCAGCGAACGTTTCTCCAGAACCAGATCGGCTTTGAGGCGCATGCCCGGGGTCAGTGCCAGTGCCTTGCCATAGGCCTGCATCTGCTGGTCGTCCAGCGCGGCCAGCAGGCGGTACTGGCTTTCCACGGCCTGCAGGTCGGCGGGCAGTTCCTCTGGTGATGTCGGTGAGCGCGCGATCTTGACGATCCGGGCGCGGCCGACGCCGAACTTCTGGTAGGGGAAGGCGTCGTACATCAGCCGCACGTCGGTGCCGACATTGACGAAGGCGATGGCCGAGGAGGGCACCCACAGCTCGGCGAACAGCTGCGAGCCTTCCGGCATCATCACCCCGAGCGTGCGCCCGGCGGTGACCGTGGCGCCCGGCTTGGCCTGCAGCCAGGTGACCTGCCCGGCGGACTGCGCCACCAGATTGAACTGCGTGCCCAGCTTGTAGTTGATCGCCTTCTCGCGTGCGCCCAGCAGTTCGGACAGCGCGGTGGCGCGGTTGGCGTCACGCTCGGCCTTGAGGCGGCCCAGCTCGTGCCGCATCTGCTCGTGCTCCTGTTCCAGCTGGGCAATGCGCGTCTGCACTTCGGCCACCGATTGGCGCACGTTCAGTACCCGCACCTCCGCGTCGCGGTACTGCAGTTCGGATACCAGCTTGTCCGCGCGCAGGCGGCCCAGGTCGTGCACGGTCTTCTCGGCGATGGCCTGCTGTTGCTGGTACAGCGTGACGTTGTCACGCAGTACCGAAAGCTGGCGGGTGGTGCCCAGCATGCGCTCGCGGATGCCGGCCTCCTGGCTTTCCAGGGATGCTTCGGTGGCGCGTTCGCGATCGACCGACGCCTGGGTGAGGCGCTCGGCCATGCCGGACAGGGTGGCGCCGGTGCTTTCGCCGGTGTCGATCACCGAATCCACCGAGACGCTGACGATGGGGTCGCCCTGGCGGACCTTCGCGCCTTCCTCCACATGCACGTTGCTGACGATGCCCGAGCGCTGGCTGATGATCGGCAACAGGCCGCGCGAGGGGACCAGCGCACCGGATACGGTTTCCTTGCGCGGGAACGAGGTGGTCACCAGGAACAGTACCGCCAGGCCCAGCAGCGCAACCACGAAGCCGGTGGCCAGCCACATGCCGACACCCGGTGCCTGCACCGGGGAGCCGAAGCGCTGCGTGGCAGCCTCGATCGCTTCGTTGCGGAACAGCGGAATCACATCCGCCGTCTCATCCTTTCTGGCTGGTTCCATGTGGCCTGCGGTGCCGCGTCGTTGCGGAGAGTGGGATGGGTAGGGACATCATCGCGCGGTTCGGGGCGCAAGGCAGCCATGGCCACCGGCCACGTCCACGTAGTAGTCGTAATCGTCGCGCAGGCCGAAACCCACCCGCCAGGAGATCGGGAACACGTTGGCCGGCTGGTCGGAGACCTGGGTCTGCAGGGTGACCGTGCGGCCATTGAACGTGACCGGTGCGGTGGCTTCGGCATAGCGGACCGGTTGCAGGCCGTGCATCGTCCAGCGGCGTCGCTGCACCAGGCTGGCCTGTGGGTAGGTGGACAGGTTCACGCCGGAGGCTTCCAGTGCGACATCGGTGCCGGTGTCGAGCAGGACGAGCTCGTCGCGCTTGCCGATGCGCATCGGCAGGCGCAGCGAGTACTGGCCGCCCCACAGTGCAGAGGTGGTCGCCAGGGGTTGCCGGCAGGTATCGGCCGGCAGTGTCTTCAGCAGCTCCAGCTCGGTGGGCCGCAGCACCAGCGGACCCAGCCGGTACAGCAGGTCCAGGCCGATGATGTTGAACTCGATCTGGTCGGTGACCGTAAAGGCGACGTTGCTGAAGTGCAGATCGCCCAACTGCACATCGACCGGAGCGGCCAGGCCGATCGCCACGGTCTGCCCGGGCCGCGAATTGTCGGTGGCGAAGTTGTCGGTCACCGCCAGGCCCATCGCCTGTGCGGCCTTGCGGCTGATATGCGAACGGGTGGCGCCGGTGTCGATGATGAAATCGGAGTCGATGTCGCGCTGCTTTCCATCCTGGCCGCCCCGGATCTTGCCGCGGATGACAGGAACACCGGCCTTGGCCGACAGCGGCAGGCGGGTTCCGGCAGGCGGCGGTGCGGCCAGCGTGGCCGATCGCGGCCATTGGCTGAAGGACTCGAACGCGGGGACGGTGATGGCGCGTACTTCCTCGCCTGCACGCAGCGACGGCGCGACATGCTGTTGATAGAGCGCGCGGACCTTCTGCATGTCGGCGGCCCAGCCGGCGATGTCGCCTTCCAGCAGACGGTTGCCGGCACGCAGGCTCCGGCACAGGTACATGACCCCCTGGCTCTTTTCGGCCACCACGGCAGCGTCGGCGATACAGGTGTCGGCCCAGCGATTGGACTGGGCGATTTCGCCACGCGTGCGGTGGTAGCCGGCACGTGCGGCCAGCCGTGCCGTGGTATTGGATTTGCCGATCCGCTCCAGGGCCGCGCTGTTGCCCTGCATCACCGCTACGGTGATGCCATGGCTGTCTTCAGCGACCACATCGCGGGCCCCGGCGGGGGCGGCCACGCCCAGTGCGATCACTGCGGACATCAGGAATTTCATTGCCTCAGCTCCTCTGTGACACGTATCGGCCGCCCGGTCTCCCGGGCGGCCGATGTTCCGGTGCAGCGTCAGAACCCGCTGATGACCAGGTTGAACTGGCCGGTGAACGAGTTGGTGTTCGGATCGAACGTCAGGCCGATGTTGAACGACACACCGTTACCGAAGTCCTGGTTGAAGCTGGCGTTGTAGTTGCTCACATTGAAGTGATCGGTGGTCAGGCCCAAGGTGTAGGTCTGGCCTGCATACTGGAAGCTGCCGTTACCGGCCAGGCCCCAGTTGCCATTGGTCAGATTCAGGTTCTCGGTCAGGTTGAAGGTCAGGTTGTAGTCCTGCAAGACCCATGTCTGGGTCGCGCTGGCTACACCGTTGCCATCAATGCTGGCGTTGGAACTGAAGGTGGTCTCGCCACCGCCGTCGCCACCACCACCGCCGCCACCACCACCGCCACCGCCGCCATCGCCCGGATCCCACGGATCAGGCCAGTCCGGCGGATCCGGGTTGGGACCCCAGTCGTCCGGCGGGGTCACATCGACCGGCGGCAGATCGGTGGTGTCCACCTGTGCGCCACCGGAGACCAGTGCACGTTCTTCGGGGGAGAGATCACGAATTCCACTTGCAGACATCTCACAACTCCTTGTTTGTCCGATGCTGAGTACGGATGCGTCGTTGCCGCCTTCATGCGGCGCTCCGACATTTATCACACGAAGTGGACAGTGCTCTGTCAGAAAAATCTGATTCGGACAGAAGGGTGATAAACGACAAAAATGAACGCGCCCTGCGCTTGCTTTCGTTAAGCGGCCGCTTGCTGCGACACGCTAGCCCCCACCGCAGGCGCTCAGGCAGCGGTCGCGTATTTCCCCGCACTTGATGTCCGGAAGGCGATTCCGGCAGAAATCCACGCTCGCCTGGCATGATCGACGAAGATCCCTGTCCTGGATTTCGTCACAGTTGCCACCCCATTGGGATGCCGAGCCCAGGCACCCGCTACTGCTTCCGGCAGAATGACAGCTGGCATAGTGGTCCCGACACTGGTCCATGCATTGGCGTGCAGCCGTGGTTTCACGAACGCCCTGCGCCAGATAGGCGTCGCCATGGCTGCTGCAGGATGCCATTGCAACGACAGCCACGAATACGAGTAGTTTGCTCTGCACTGCAGCAGACCCCTTCAATTGATCGTATCAGGCTCTTCATCATCAGCCGGCTGATTCCATTCTGGCCTGAGTGGCTGTGCTGATGCGGAGATTCAATCAGGATGCGATATCAGTGTGCTGACTGGGTAGCCCCCAAAGACATCAGGCAGGCCTTGTTTGTGATGAAATCCAGATAGATGGAGACCTTGCGCAGGCTGCCGCCGCCCAGCACATAGCGCGTCTTGCTTGGATGGTTTCCAGTGGATGTGCTCATCTGCAATTCTGCAGAGCCGTCCAAGGTCTGCACAACGGCCTCGCGCGCGACCGATGCTCTTCGCTGCTGTCCTTGTACGCCTTGAACAACACTGTGTTGAACTGAACCTGGTGGCAGAGCCACACCGATTGGCAGGGCTTCCATCAACTCGCCACTGTTACCAGTATCCAGCATTGCTTCCTGGCGCTTGCCGTCAACAGTAATGAACAACCTTGGGACAGTCTGCGTACCGCTCAGGTCTGCCGCCGAGAACATCGGGGCGTCGCAGGCCGGAGCGGCAGATCCCTCCGCGAGCACCTGCAGGCCATCCTTGCCGATCAGGACTCGGCCGAGACGAGATAGAACATCGAGGCCAAGAAGGTTCGCAGGAATGCGTTCGCTGACTGATACCAATGGTTGCGAGATGATCAAGGGACCAAACTGGAGGGTCTGCGGCTGGGCCATCCTGCTGCGCTGTTGTGAGTCGCCCAGCACGCCGGACAGCGTGAATCCCTCCATGAGCGGGGGCGCAGTTATCGCCGCGGGATGCACTATGGTCAGTGCCGAGCCTGTGTCGACCAAGACCTCAACAGTCTTACCGTCAATCTGCAGTTGCGCCATGTTGGGATAAGCGACACGGCCGCCGTCATGATCCTGGCTGGACGCTACCGTAACCGTTCCTGTGTGCATGGCGATGCGTCCTTTGCCAGATGAATCGACTTTGGGAGCGGGCCGATCGGCCATCGCGGCGTAGTCTGGAATGCGGGTGAATACATCGACATTTCCCAATGTTTTGCCCCGCTTCTCCGCAGCGGCCCGAACGCGCTCCCGCGCCTGCATCGACAGGCGTGCCCATGCAGGCAGGTCACCCGCTACCACCTCGACCCCAGCTCGCAGTGCTCCGCAGACAGTCAGCCCGGCCAGATGCGTAGTCTGCTGCGCCATCTGGATACATTCATCTGACGCTTCGCGGGCTCCAGGAACGTCCAGCAGAACGCGGCGTTCGGCGGCCCTGGCCATCTTCTTTACGACGGTATTGGTTGCATTGACCTGCAGCTGCCGTAGTGCAGCGACATCACCTTGAGCCAGCGCTTGGCTGACCGGCGTGGGGTCGTTGAATATCTGCGTGACGCTCGTTGTCTCAGCGGCACCAGCACAGGATGAAACGAGCAGCAATGCAAGTAAAAGGGGACGCATGGGACTCCAGATGGATGCCGCGTCCGCGGACGCGGCATCCCAAGAGGGATCAAGGACTCTTGTTGTAGAGGAACTGGGCTTCGCCCTTTATGTCGTTGTCCGCTGAGTTGTAGATCAGGTTGATCTGAAAGCCGAAGCCGGCGCCGATATCCCAGTAGTAACCACCATTGACGGTGGAGGTCCAGGAACCTTCGTTCAGCTGCCACTTGAGAAGACTGCCATCGTTGCCGACGAAATCCAATGTGCCCTTGCCGTCCTTGAAGGTGCCGTCGGTGTTGAACTTCAGCTCGGTGCTGACCGTCCACTGGCCGAATTCATTGGGAATCGGGTAGGTCAACACCGCTTTGTTGAAGCCCGGCTCGCCATTCTCGCCCGGCGTGTAGGTCAGCTTGCTTTCAAAAGGCTTGACATCGATGAAGGTGAAGTCCGGCTGTCCGTCACCGTCACCACCGCCGTCGCCACCACCACCACCACCGCCGCCACCGCCGCCGCCGCCATCGCCCGGATCCCACGGATCAGGCCAGTCCGGCGGATCCGGGTTGGGACCCCAGTCGTCCGGTGGGGTCACATCGACCGGCGGCAGATCGGTGGTGTCCACCTGCGCGCCACCGGAGACCAGTGCGCGTTCTTCGGGGGAGAGATCACGAACTCCACTTGCAGACATCTCACAACTCCTTGTTTGTCCGATGCAGATTACGGATGCGTCGTTGCCGCCTTCATGCGGCCCTCGGACATTTATCACACGAAGTGGACAGTGCTCTGTCAGAAAAATCTGATTCGGACGGAAGGGTGATAGACGATAAAAATGAACGCGCATCGCACTTGCGCAACGACGATTCTTCATCTTGACGTAATGCGAATGTGCTATTTGACCTTCACGCAGTTGCTGCGCTAAACACCACACCTCACGCTCGAAGCAAGGAGTTGCACGCATGCAGGAAAATGGAATTCGCGAGCTGTCGCTGGAAGAGCTCGCACTGGTCTCTGGCGGTGCGCAGATGGACACCACCGATCTGCCGCCGGTGGATGCGTTGCCGCCGGATGACGGCGGCTGGCCGGATATCGATCCGCCAGACTGGACCGATCCGTGGGACCCGGGCGATGGCGGTGGTGGCGGCGGTGGCGGTGGCGAAGCGCCGCCGAGCGCGTATGAGCAGGTCGATGGACAGGCTGACACCGTCGCGCGTGAGGTGGAGGCACTGATCAAGGCCGATCCGGGTTATCAGAGCCAGGAGCTGGGCACGGTGATCTACCGCGACGCAGTGACCGGTGAAATCAAGACCAGCCCACTGGCGCGCGGTGATGCCAGCAACCCCGGGGCCATCAGCTATCCGCTGCTGGAGTGGGGCATCTCGCCGGGCCAGGTGGTGGGCATCATCCATTCCCATCCGGCCGGGGTCTTCCCGTCGGAGACGCATGAGGTCAACAAGTACCCGTCCGACAACCGCACCGTTGGCGGCGTGGCCTATGAGGGCGGGGACTGGGGTGTGGCCGATCTGCTGCGCGACAACGGCATGAATGCCGAAGAGTTCCGCTACTACATCATCGGGCCCGACGGTGTGACCCGTGAGTATGATTTCAACGACCGCGATGCGGAAACGCTGGGTACGACGCTATGAAGATAGAGGCCGCATGGGCGGTGGCCGTTCTGGCCGTGGGCGCAGCAGCCTGTGCGCCGGTGGCGCGTGCCGATTCGCCAGGGCTGGCGGTGCTGCGCAGCGAAGATGGACTGCCTGCGGACCGCTACACCTCGCAGCACCAGATGAGTTGTGGCAGCCGCGTGTTCGAGCTCGTGGTGGAATCACCGGGTCCGGTCAGGTTGACTGGCCTGAAGGTGGATGGCGTCGCGGTTCCTGCCGCGCAGCTGCAGGCCATCAATGCACAGGTACCGGAGCGCTCCTGGTTCCAGGGCATCGCCTCGTCCTGCACGTCGGCCCGCCAGTCGCTGACCCTTCAGCTGTCATCGCCGCAGGGGGCGGTGACCATCCCGCTTTCGTTCAAGGATGGCGTGCTGGTGCCGGCGGCACCCGCCCGGTAACGCAGGTGCTGCAGGCTGCCGGCCCCTGCGCGGGGCCGGCAGCGCGATCGCCCGTCAGAAGCGGTAGGCCGCCTGCACGTACACCCGGCGCGGTTCCCCGGGGAAGTGCCCGTTGCGCGCGATGAAGCCACTGGCCGCATACACCTTGTCGAACAGGTTCTTGACGTTGGCCTGGAACTGCCACTGCTTCCACGTGGTCTTCCAGCTCATGTCGAACACGGTGTAGGCCTTCACGCTCTGCCCGTCCAGGCTGATGCGCTCGCCGACATGGTCGGCACCGAAACCAATGGCCGAGTTCAGCGCAGGCAGGTCGTAACGCGTCCACAGGCCGAGCGTGTTGCGCGGTGCATTGGCGAAGCGGTCTCCGGAGGCGTTGGTGATGCCGTTCGGGCCCGCATCCTTCACCCGTGCGTCGTTGTACGCGTAGGTGAGGTTCACCACCCAGCGATCGGTCACATCGGCCAGCAGATCGAGTTCCATGCCGGTGCTGCGCACCAGGCCCAGCGCGGCGAGCTGGTTCACGCCTGCGGTCACTTCGCCGGTGGCCTGCACGATGTTGCTGCGGTCGATGCGGTAGGCCGCCATGTTCAGGGTCACACGCTCGGCCAGCAGCGACTTCATGCCTATCTCCCACTGTTTGCTGCGTTCAGCGTCGAACGGGCCGCCGGCAGCACGGTCCTGGTTGGCCGCGCTCTGTGGCACGAATCCGCTGGCCACGTTCGCGTACAGGTTCAGCCCCTCGCGCACAGTGAAAGTGCTGCCCAGCCGCCAGCTGAGGTCGTGCCCATCCACGCTGCTGCCGCCGAGGCGATCCTCGTCCTTGAAGCCATCCCAGCGCAGGCCGGCCAGCACATGCCAGCGCGTGCCCAGCGCAAGTTCGTCCTGCAGGTAGCCGCCGTAGCGGGTGCTGCGCGTGGAGGTGCTGCGCCAGGGCAGGGTAGTCAGAGCGTAGTCGTGCCAGGTGCTGGCGCCATACACTGGATTGAACAGGTCGATGCCACGCACCGGCCCCGCACCGCGCGCGAGGTCGGCACTGTTGGCGGTCTGCGCGGTGAAGTCGGCATCGAGCTGGTACACGTCAGCGCCGAACAGCACTTTATGCTCGATGCGGCCGGTACTGACCCGCCACACGGCATTGCCGTTGACAGTAAACGCCTCGTTGTCGCGGATCTGGTTGCGCAGCTGGCGCGTCATCCACTCGGCCACGCCATCGCGATCGCGGTCGATCAGCCCCATCGGCTCGTGATACATCTGGTGCTCGTTGTTGGTGAACCATCGCGCGGCGAAATCCACATCCACATTCGAGGCCGGCGCGAAGCGATACTGCGCCAGGGCGACCTTCGCGCGCATGTCGAGGAAGTCGCTGGCCTCGTTGTGGTTCCAGCGGCGATCGGTCAGGAACGTACCTGCGTCATTCACCGGTACACCCCGCAGGCGGTGGCCGCCCAGGTTCTGGGTGATGTCGGTGAACTGCAGGGTCAGCTCGCCGGTATCGCCCACATCGAAGGCCAACGATGCATCGCCGATCACGCTTTCGCTGTCGGTGTTCCAGCGCACACCCTGCTCGGTGTCGCCGTACAGACCGGCGCGGTAGCGCACGCGGCCGGCCGCATCCAGGGGGCCGGTGGCCTCGACCGAGCCGGCGCGGAAATCCTCGTTGCCCAGCTGGACTTCGATGCGGCGCTCAGCCGTGGCCCGGGGTTTGCGGGTCACATAATTGATGACGCCGCCGGCATCACCACCGCCATACAGTGCGCCGGCCGGACCCTTCAGCACCTCCACCCGCTCGATGTTGAACAGCTGGGGCACCGCGAAGCCCGCATACGGGTCGCCGCGCAGGCCGTCATAGAGCACGTTTTCCTGCCGGAAGCCACGCAGGGTCACGCCCGCATAGCTGAAGAAGCTGATGCCGCTGATGCTGCGGTACAGGTCGGTCACCTGGCGCGCAGCCTGGTCGTCGATCAACTCGCGCGGCACCACCTGCACCGATTGCGGCACCAGCTCCAGCGGGGTATCGGTGCGGGTGCCAACCGCGGCGTCGTCAACCCGGTACAGCGTCTGAGCACGGCCACGCACTTCGACCTTGTCGAGCTGGGTGGTCGCGGTGGTGGGTGGGGCGGCGGCCTGTGCCAGGGGCGCCAAGGGCAGGGCGAGGGCCGCGCACAGCGCGCGGCGGCGGAGCGGGAACAGGGTCATGGGAGGGGATTGGCAACCGCAAATGAGAAAGATTAGCATTTGCAGTGATGCTGTGCCTATTCCCTGATGGCGCGATGGACATCTGGGCACGTGCGGAGGACGTTACGCCCGTATCGTCGCAACCTCCCTCCGGCCCGCGGCCTCGGTCATCACGACGGCGAGCTGCTTGAGCGAGTAGGGCTTGCGCAGCAGGGTGAAGCCGTGGCCGGGGTCGCGTGCCAGCAACTCGCTGTAGCCGCTGGTCAGGATGATGGGCAGATCCGGAAAGCGATCGCGCACGTGCCGGGCCAGTTCCAGGCCGTTGGTGCCGGGCATCACCACGTCGCTGAACATCACATGGAACCGCGTGGCGTCCTGTTCCAGTTCGGCAAGTGCCTCATTGGCGTTGCGGGCCAGTACCACCTCGTAGTCGAGTTCGCGCAGGGCTCCGACCGCGAACTCGGCCACATCCACGTTGTCCTCCACCACCAGCACGCACAGCCCGTGCCCGTGCAGCAGGCCCGGCTGTGCCGCCGGCCGCGCCACCGTCTCGCTGGAACGGGTGAGCGGCAGATACAGCGTGAACCGGGTACCGACGCCAGCCTCGCTCTTGACGTCCACCTCGCCTTCGGACTGCTTGACGAAACCGAATACCTGGCTGAGGCCCAGGCCGGTGCCGGCACCAATACCTTTGGTGGTGAAGAAGGGTTCGAAGATGCGATCCACCACGCCAGGGTCGATGCCAGTGCCCGTATCGGTCACGCTGATGGCGGCGAAGTCACCTTTCAGCGGTGCCGCGAAGCGGACCGAAGGCACCGCGGTAACCTGCTCGACGTCGATGGTGACCGTGCCGTGGCCGTCGATCGCATCGCGCGCATTGACGGCGATGTTGATCAGCGCGGTGTCCAGCTGGGTGCGGTCCAGCAGCACCGGCAGCGGGCGATCAGGCAGGTTGACCGACACCTGGATGCGTGCCCCCAGTACCGTGGTGATGATGTCCGACAGGGCCTGCACGCTCTCGCACAGGTCGAAGACCTCCGGTGACAGGCTCTGCCGGCGCGAGAAGGCCAGCAGCTGCGCTGTCAGCCGTGTGGCCCGGTCCGACGCATTGCCGATTGCCTGCACGTAGCGGCGTCGCGGATCTTCCGCCGGCCAGGTATGCAGCAGCATGTCCACCGAGCCGGTGATGACCTGCAGCAGGTTGTTGAAGTCGTGCGCGACGCCTCCGGTGAGCTGGCCGATGGCTTCCAGCTTCTGCGACTGCCTGAGCTGCTCACGGGCCCGCACCAGTTCCAGGTGCGCCTCGCGCGCCTGTTCGGTGATCGCGGCCACTTGGCGGCTGTGCAGGTCGCGCTCGATCACGCGTTCGGTCTGCTCGCTGACCACGCAGATGATCCCGGCGACGGCACCGCTGGCATCGCGCAGAGGCGAATAGGAGAAGGTCCAGAAGGTCTCGCGCAGCGTGCCGTCGCGGTCCATCATCAGCGGCAGGTTCTTGAAGCTGCGGCTGCGGCCCGCGAACGCCGCATCGATGGCATGCTCCACATCGGCCCAGACGTCAGACCACACCACGTCCAGGCGGTTGCCCATGGCGCCGTGCAGCTTGTCACCCAGCATCGGCAGGTAGGCATCGTTGAAGAAGAATGCCTTTTCGCTCAGGCCCCAGGCGATCCACAGAGGTTCCGGAGAGTCGAGGATCATCGCAAGCAGCGTGCGCAGCTCGCAGGGCGCCTGTGCCGCCGCCGGCGAGCGTGCCCAGTCGCTGTCCTGCAGCAGGCGATAGGCAAGCTGGTCGGGTGCGGAGACGGGAAGGGGGAAAGGATGCATGGCCGTCGGCGCGGGAAGGTGCGGCAGCATAGCCGAACCGATGTCAGCAGGGCCTGCACATCGCCAATGGGTCGGGGCAACCGCAGCGGCTAGCCTGGCTCCTGGCCTGGTTGCCCGGCCAGGGCGTGCCGGCCTGCCGGCGTCAGGTCGATGTCCGCATCCTCGGCCTGCACCGCAAAGCCCGCATTCACTGCCCAGGTCGCAGCGTCACCGCGCACCGGCTGCGCGTCGGCGATGTCCTGCAGGATCCTGATCTGCGCTGCGGTCAGCTCCATCGCCTCATACCCCCAGCAGCGACGGGAGCTGCCACTCCGAAACACGCGCATGGCTGATCGGCTGGTGGCAGCCGCAACGCTCGCAGCGGAACAGGGCACCGCCTGGCAGCTGCAGCAATGTGTCCTCACTGGCGGAGGTGGTCTCCGCGCAATGGTGGCAGGTGACGGTGAGCGCGGTGATGCGTTCAACGCCACCGGACAGGTTGAAGACGGCTTCGAAAGCGCGGATGACAGGGTGGGACATAACCGCTCGCGAGTAGTACACGTCCGCATCCTCGCCTGCCACCCGTGACGGCGCAGTCAGCTGTGTGCATCGGCCGCATCAAGACACCCCGCCGTCAGAGCTTTCTTCAAAGCTCCTTCTTCTTGCCGCTCAGATCCAGTGGCTTGTCATCGCCCTTGCGCTCGCTGGACCAGACTTCAAGACTCTTGTTGCAGCGGCTTTCGCGTGCGGCGACCTGCGGCGGCAGGTCCTTCAGGTGCGGTGATTCCTGGCAGCCCGAATGCATGGCCGTGTCGTCATAGGTGGCGCAGGCAGCGAGCGAGGCAAGCATGACGGCATAGACCGAGGCGCGGAGCGCGGCGGGGGCGAAGCAGGTAGGCATGGACGGCATCCTGGGAAAGTGGGGGTGCCCTGATTCAATAATGTGACCCCGTGCCGACGCAATCGGTCTGCCTGCACTTGTTATTCAGTAACAAGTGTGGCGATACTCTGCGGTTGTGGCATCTGCGGGCTACGCGACGCAGATCATGAACAGTGCGGACAGCGCCAGCATCAGCATGAAGACCCGCCGGCTCAGGGCCAGGCAGGCCAGGCAGGCGGCCAGGGCCCAGGCCGCCAGCAGGACGCAGGTGAGCAGCCACAGTCCGGTGGTCATCAGTGACCCTGCAGCAATGGCTGACAGGGCGGACGCCTTGAACAGCGCGATACCCAGCACACTGCCCAGCACGCCGGCCTGCAGGGCGACCGCGTCATGGTGGGCAGGGGCACGGCGGGGAGGCATTGCGGTCCGGACGATCGACCAGGGGGTGTTGATCGAAGTCTGCCCGAACGGATATCCACGCCATGTGTAGTACCGTCGGCGGCCGCCGCAGGCCTGCCTGCCGCGTGCGGCGCCGCGGGACGGCCGGAGGACAGCAGTGTCAGTGACTGCGGGCGACCGTGCGTGCGCGGTTCTTTTCCAGCATCACCGCTACGCACCACAGCAGCAGGCCACCGAAGGCCGTGGCTGCGCCGACATAGCCGGTGGTGGCGGGACTGAAGCCGGCGCTGATGGCCATGCCACCCAGCCACGGCCCCAGCGCGTTGGCGGTGTTGAACGCGGCATGGTTGGAGGCCGCAGCCAGCGTCTGCGCTTCTCCCGCCACATCCATCAGGCGGGTCTGCAGCACGGCGGCGAGCGCACCCATGGTGCCCACGGTGATGATCATCGGGCCGATGGTCCACACCGACTGCGCAGCCAGCGGATACAGCAGCAGCATTACGATCGACCACGCCAGTACCAGCGCGGCGGCCTTGAAGTGGAATCTGTCCACCAGCCAGCCGCCGGCGATGTTGCCGATGATGGCGCCGATGCCGAACACACCCACGGCGAGCGGCATCCACGATTCGGCAACCCCGGTCACCTGCACCAGGGTCGGCGCAAGATAGGTGAACACACAGAACATGCCGGCGAATCCGACCGCACCGATGGCCAGTGCCAGCCATACCTGCGTGGTGTTGAAGGCGCGCAGCTCGCGCATCGGCGAGGTGCGCACCTCCTCCGGGTCGGGCAGCAGGAAGCGCGCGATCATCGCAACGGTGGCAATGGCCAGCAGGGTGACCAGCGCAAACGCCGTACGCCAGCTCAGTTGCTGGCCCAGCCAGGTGGTGAGCGGGTTGCCGATCAGGATGGCGATGGACAGGCCGAGCAGCACGCGCGACATCGCCTGGCCGCGCTGGCCGGCCGGGCTGATCGCCGCCGCTACCAGCATCGCCACGCCAAAGTAAGCGCCATGCGGAAGGCCCGCGACGAAGCGCGCGATGAGCATGGTGGCGTAGTTCGGTGCCAGCGCGCTGGCCAGATTGCCGACTGCATAGAAGCCCATCAGCGCCAGCAGCAGGCGACGGCGCGGGAAGCTGGCGCCGACGAACGCCAGGACCGGTGCACCGACCACCACGCCGATGGCGTAGGCGCTGATGAGATGGCCGACCTGTGTTTCGGTGATCGACAGGCCACGACTGATTTCCAGCATCAGGCCCATGCTGGCGAACTCGCTGGTACCGATGGCAAAGCCGCCGAGCGACAGGGCGAGGATGATCAGGGTGCGCTGGCGGGGCGTCAGCTGCGCGGCCAGGGAGGAATTGGGGCTCATGCGGGGGCGCAGGGGGCGGGGGAGCAGGCTATTGTACTGCTGCACCGCAACAGGGGTCATCGCCGGCTGCCAAGAATCAGCGTCCGGCCAGTGGTAGTGCTGCGCACCGCATGTTGACGGGATCTCCATTTCCATGAACATCTCCATAGCGGAGCAGAGCACCGTGCGGGTGCCTGCCCAGGCAGCTGCATCGCTGTCTTCCGCGAGACCTCCGCGGTTGGACAATCGCGGATGCACGGTTGTTACACCCTTCGTTCCCTGTCGCGGCGGTCTCCGGGCCGGTGCGTGGCCTAGCTCAAGGTGCTCCATGACACTTTCCATCCGTACTGAAACGCCGGCCGACATCGCCGGCATCCATGCCCTGACCACCGCCGCTTTCGCCACGGCCGGACACAGCAGTCACACCGAGCAGTACATCGTTGATGCGCTGCGCGAGCGCGGCGAGCTGAGCATCTCGCTGGTGGCCGACGCGGCCGGAGAAGTCATCGGCCACGTCGCTGTTTCGCCGGTGTCCGTCAGCGACGGCAGCAGCGGCTGGTACGGCCTGGGCCCGATCTCGGTGCTGCCGGAGCGACAGGGGCAGGGCATCGGTGCCGCATTGATGCGCGCGGCCATCGAGGCCCTTCGCCAGCAGCACGCGCGAGGCTGCGTGTTGCTGGGCGAGCCGGAGTACTACGGTCGTTTCGGCTTCCGCGCCGAGCCGGGGCTGGTGCTGCCGGGCGTTCCTGCCGAGTACTTCCAGGCGCTGTGCCTGCAGCCGCCACTGGCGCAGGGAGAGGTGCGCTACTCCCGGGCGTTCGAAGCGACCCACTGATCGCGGGCGTTCAGCCCGCGTGCCGAAGATGGATCAGCGGATACGGACGGCCCTGTGAATCCAGCGCTGAGCGGCCGGTCTCGATGAAGCCCATGCGCAGGTAGAACCCCACTGCCTGCGCATTCTGCGCATTGACGTCGGTGCTCAGCTGCGGATGCACGGCCAGTGCGTGCTGCAGCAGCTGACGGCCGATGCCGGTGCCGCGCACGTCCGGGTCGATGAACAAGGCTTCCAGATGCGTCCCGTCGATCAACATGAAGCCCAGGGGACGATCATCTGCATCCACGGCCACGGTGGTCGGCGCCTGGGGCAGGAAACCAGCCACTTCAGCATCGATGGCCAGGCGGTCTTCAGGGCTGAGGAAGTCGTGGGTGGCGTCGACGGCGCGGCGCCACAGGTCGACGAGTGCGGCACCGTCATCGGCGCGCGAGGGGCGCAGGGTGGTCATGGGCGGGAACGTGAAGCGGGCAGGCAGCACAGTATGACGTCATTCTGGCATCCGCTGCGCAGCCCGGCGTTACACTGTGCGCCTGAGCTCTGCCGCCTCACGGAAACTGCCATGACCGACGCTCCGGGTGTACCGGTGCACGACGCCGACGAACAGTGGATGCGCCATGCGTTGGCGCTGGCCGAGCGCGCGCAGCGCGAGTTCGACGAGATCCCGGTCGGTGCGGTGCTGGTCGGTGCCGACGGCCAACTGCTGGGTGAGGGCTGGAACCTCAATATCGCTTCGCACGATCCCAGCGCGCACGCCGAGATCGTTGCGATGCGTGCCGGCGGCAAGGCGCTGGCCAACCATCGACTGTTGGGCAGCACGCTGTACGTGACGCTGGAGCCCTGCGCGATGTGCGCGATGGCGATCGTGCATGCGCGCGTGTCGCGGCTGGTCTACGGTGCCAGCGACCCGAAGACCGGTGCCTGTGGCAGCGTGTTCGACCTGCTGGGCGACGCGCGCCACAACCACCGCGTGGAGATCCACGGCGGGGTGCTGGCCAAGGAGGCGAGCACGCGGCTGACCAACTACTTCCGCGCCAAGCGCGGCAAGCCGCCCCTGTTGCTGGAACGCCCGGCGGACGAGGGATGAGCAGCGAAAGGGTATGATGGGCGCCCCTTTCCTTTCCCGGCGGCCCGCGGGCCAGCCCTGCAGCGAGACGACACGATGGTGGAGAACGGCGCGGCCAACGAGCGATTGATCTGGATCGACCTGGAAATGACCGGGTTGGATACCGACAACGATTCGATCATCGAGATCGCCACCGTAGTGACCGATGCCCAGCTCAACGTGCTGGCCGAAGGACCGGAATTCGCCATCCATCATCCGCTGGAGACGCTGGAGGCGATGGACGAGTGGAACCGCAACCAGCATCGTCGTTCCGGCCTGTGGCAGCGCGTTCTGGACAGCAGCGTGACCCTTGCCCAGGCCGAGGCGCAGACGGTGAATTTCCTGGCGGAGTGGATTCCGGCTGGCCTGTCGCCGATGTGCGGCAATTCGATCTGCCAGGATCGCCGCTTCCTGCACCGCCAGATGCCGCGCCTGGAGAAGTACTTCCACTACCGCAACCTGGATGTGTCCACGGTGAAGGAACTGGCCAGGCGCTGGGCGCCGGGCGTGGCCGCCGGCGTCGGCAAGAACAGCAGCCACACCGCACTCAGCGACGTGCATGATTCGATCAACGAGCTGCGCCACTACCGCCGGTTCATGGGCGCGCTTTCGGGGTTGCCGACTGCCTGAACGACGACGCCGGGCATGGCCCGGCGCTACCCATCGTTCAACCGCGTGGCGCTACTATCGGCCCATGAACGAGCCGATCCTGCTGCCGCGCGATATCGCCCACGACGCCCGCGACTGGTCCGACCTGCAACGGGCGGTGGCACTGCTGGAGGCGCCGACCCTGACCGCGCGCATGGCCAACCTGGTCGGCACGCCGCTGGAGTTCGCAGTGAAGGCCCTGCCGACGTCGGTGTCCAGCCGCATCCACGGCGCGGTGCAGGCGGCGCTGTCGAAATCCGCGCAGGCGGCGCTGTGGAGCATGGACAATTCACCCGGCAAGGGCGCATCCACCCGCTGGCACAAGGTGGCTGCCGCAACGTCCGGCGCGGTCGGCGGTGCCTTCGGTTTTGCCGCGTTGTTCATCGAACTGCCGGTGTCGACCACCATCATGATGCGCGCCGTGGCCGATGTGGCGCGCAGCGAAGGCTTCGACCTGTCCGAGTTCAGCACACGCCAGGCCTGTCTGGAAGTGTTCGCGCTGGGCGGCAATTCGCCGCGCGACGACGCCAGCGAGACGGGCTACTACCTGGCCCGCGGCTTCACCACCGATGTGATGCGCCACCTGTCGGCCGAGCTGGCCGGCCGCGTGGTGACCGGCCGCGACCTCACCCTGGGCGTGGCCCCGAAGGAGGCCGGCAAGCTGTTGGCCAAGCTGGTGGAGAAGGTCGCCGCGCGTTTCGGTGTGGTGGTGACCGAGAAGTTCGCCGCGCAGGCGGTCCCCATCGTGGGTGCTGCCGCCGGCGCCACGCTCAACACCATGTTCACCGACTACTACCAGGACATGGCACGCGGGCATTTCATCGTGCGCCGGCTGGAGCGCAAGTACGGTGAGGATGTAGTGCGCACCTGCTATGACCGCGTGGCGCATGGCGGCGCCCTGATCGAGCCGACGCTGTAACCGGTGTCGGGGTCAGATCCCTCTGCCGTGCAAAGGGATCTGACCCCGGGCGAGACCTCGGGCGAGCCTATCATTGCCTCGGCGGAACAACTGTTTTGCCAGTCCGTACCTGTTGCCCGGCGGGCGCCATCCCCATTCTTTGCGGCACTCCCCCGCAAGAGATGGCCGACATGCTGTTCACTCCCCACCGCCTGGGCGCACTGACTCTGCCCAACCGCATCGTGATGCCGCCGATGACCCGTTCGCGTGCGGCCCACGGTAATGTTGCCACCGCCGAAATGGCGGCGTACTACGCGCAACGTGCCGGCGCCGGCCTGATCATCAGCGAAGGCACCCAGATCAGCCCGCAGGGCCAGGGTTATGCCTGGACCCCGGGCATCCACAGTCCGCAACAGGTACAGGGGTGGCGCCAGGTCACCGATGCGGTACACGCGGCGGGCGGACGCATCTATGCGCAGCTGTGGCACGTGGGCCGCGTTTCGCATATTGCCCTGCAGCCGAACGGTGAGGCGCCGGTGTCGTCGTCGGCACTGCTGGCCGAAGGCGTGAAGGTGTTCGTTGATCCGACCGGTGCCGGCCCGGAGGCAGGCGTCGGCGAGATGATCCAGCACTCGATGCCGCGCGCCCTGCGCGAGGACGAGATTCCTGGCATCGTCGAGGACTACGCGCAGGCGGCACGCAATGCACTGGCGGCGGGCTTCGATGGGGTCGAGCTGCATGGGGCCAATGGCTATCTCATCAACCAGTTCATCGATTCGCAGGCCAACCAGCGCACCGATGGCTACGGTGGCGCGCTGCAGAACCGGCTGCGCTTCCTGCGCGAGGTGACGCGGGCGGTGGTCGAGGTGGCGGGCGGCGACCGGGTGGGGGTGCGCCTGGCGCCGCTGACCACGCTGCAGGGGGCGGTGGACGATACGCCGCAGGCCACCTATCTGGCTGCCGCGCATCTGCTGGGCGGGCTGGGTGTGGGCTACCTGCACATCGCCGAAGCCGACTGGGACGACGCACCACCGATGCCGCTGGCATTCAAGCAGGCGCTGCGCATGGTCTATCCGGGAACACTGATCTACGCCGGCAAGTACACCGCCGAGCGCGCCGAGCAGGCACTGGCCGAAGGCTGGGCTGACCTGATCGGCTTCGGCCGGCCGTTCATCGCCAACCCGGACCTGCCGGAGCGGCTGCGCCAAGGTTCGGAACTGAACCTGCCGGACCGCGCGACGTTCTTCGGAGGCGGGGCGGTGGGCTTCACCGATTACCCGACGCTGGAAAAGAGCGTCGCTGCCTGATTCCGCATCCGCCGGGCATGGCCCGGCGTTACCCGTGCCGGCCGGTTGAGCAGGTAGCGCCGGGCCATGCCCGGCGAGCGCGCAGCGCGGGATGAGGCGCGGCGGTCAGGGCGTGTCGCGCACCAGCGCGTCGGCCTCGACCACGCCACCGTCCTTGCCGTGCAGGTACAGATGCATGTCCTGCTGCGGGTAAGGAATGTTGATACCAGCCTTGTCGTAGCCCAGCTTGATCTGCTCGAGCAGCGTCACCTTCGTGCCGAACCAGTCGGCCGACTTCACATAGCAGCGGATGCCCAGATTGATCGCGTGCGCGCCCAGCTCGTAGACCACCACGTCCGGCACCGGCGTCTGAAGTACGCGCGGGTCGGCCTTCATCAGCGCGAGGGCGGTATCGCGCGCCAGCTGGATGTCGTCGTCGTAGCCGATGCCGACCACCAACTCGACGCGACGGGTCGGTTCGGCCGTGAGGTTGATGATCGGCGCCGCGGTGATCAGGGTGTTCGGAATGGTGGTGTGCTGGTTGTCAGCGCCGGTGATGACGGTCTGGAAAATGCGCACTTCGCGTACCGTGCCGGTCTGGCCGGCGACCGTCACCACATCGCCCACGCGGAACGGGCGCAGGGTCACCAGCATCACGCCTGAAGCGATGTTGGACAGCGAATCCTTCAGCGCCAGGCCGACGGCCAGGCCTGCGGTACCGAGCACGGCCAGCAGCGGGGTGATCTGCACGCCCAGCGTGCCGATGGCCAGCACCACCACGATCACCAGCGATGCGGCGTAGACCACGTTGCGCAGGAAACTGCCCAGCATCGGGTCCACGCCCATGCGCGCGGTCGCGCGCGGCATCGCGTTGGACAGGCGGCGTGCCACCCACAGGCCGACCAGCAGCACCACGATGGCGGCCAGCAGTGGCACGCCATAGGTTTCCAGCAGGCGTTCCCAGTTGAGCGAGTGGAACCAGGGCGTTGCTGCGGGGGATGAGGCGGGTGGGGTAGTAGCAATCATGCGGGCTCCTTGTCGAACCGGGCGCGGCGCTCAAGAACGCCAGAAACGAAAAACCCCGCAGAGGCGGGGTTGCATGCGAGCAGATTATCGACATGGCGGGATGAACGTGGTGTCAGCCGCCTTCGATCAATGCGCCTGTACCCTTGAGCAGCGAGCGTAGTCCTTGCACCAGATGCGGTTCTACCGTGCTGAGCCAGAGGCGGCCGGGCACCAGTTCGTCCAAGGTGCAGCCGGGGCTACCTTGCAGTATCCCCGCCAGTGTCTTGCCGGGCGCGACGGGCGCACCCAGCTGCGCTGGATTCAGCAGGCTAAGGGGGAAAATGTTGCGGGCCCTGTGCAGGCGCACCTCCGACGAGGCGTCATACCAGATCTGGTTGCGGTCTTCTTCATCCTGCGGCTGTGTTCCATCACAGTAGCCACAGATGTAGGCCTCCGGGCTGCGCTCAAAGGGTGGGTGGGTGACGTAGCCGAAGTCCCAGTCATACAGGGCGATCAGCCCCACCAGGAGCTCGCGGAAGGACTGCGGTTCCAGAGGGAAGCGAGCATCCTTAGAGAACAGAACGAATTCCGTCCCAAGCTCGTGACTGGAGTGGAAATCCACTGAGGCCATCAGATCGTAGGCGGGCGCGTCACTTCCCTTGGGTACAGCGACAACACTGAGGAAAGTCAGCTCGTTGAAGCCACTGGCCAGAAGTCTTCGATGTGCTGCATTGCCCAGCTTCGCCAAATTGCTGCTGTGGCCCTTCCCGTCAGACGCAAAGTAGGTGGCTTGAACTCCACGCTCTTCGAGCATGGATATCGCTAGCTCATGAAATTTCTGGAAATCCTGCGCTCCTGCCAGTGGGCCGGAGTAGTTGAACAGTCCAAGCGCGAAGGGGATGGTCATGAGGCGAATGTTGCCGGGAAGTGATTTCAGTCCTCGCAGTGTGCGTCGGCCAAGTCAGGGCGCCTACTGGAATAGTTGCAAATGTCGTATCGGGCCCGTAGGTCCTCCCCAAAAGCAGAAACCCCGCCGAGGCGGGGTTTCTGTTTTCAGCTTGTGGTTGGATCAGCCGTTGGCCTTCAGCTTAGCCAGGCGCAGCCAGGTATCGACCACGGTGTCCGGGTTCAGCGACACCGATTCAATGCCTTCCTGCATCAGCCATTCGGCCAGGTCCGGGTGATCGGACGGGCCTTGGCCACAGATGCCGACGTACTTGCCCTTGGCCCGTGCCGACTTGATCGCCATCGACAGCAGCTTCTTCACTGCCGGGTTACGTTCGTCGAACAGATGGGCGACGATCGACGAGTCGCGGTCCAGGCCCAGGGTGAGCTGGGTCAGGTCGTTGGAGCCGATCGAGAAGCCGTCGAAGATCTCCAGGAACTCATCGGCGAGCAGTGCGTTGGACGGCACTTCGCACATCATGATGATCTTCAGGCCGTTCTCGCCCTGCTTCAGCCCGTTCTGGGCGAGGACTTCCACCACCTTGCGGCCTTCTTCCAGCGTGCGCACGAACGGAATCATGACCCAGAGGTTGTCCAGGCCCATTTCGTTGCGCACGCGCAGTACGGCCTTGCACTCCAGCGCGAAGGCAGCCGAGAAGCTCGGATCGACATAACGGCTGGCGCCGCGGAAGCCGATCATCGGGTTCTCTTCGTGCGGCTCGTAGTTGCTGCCGCCGATCAGGTTGGCGTACTCGTTGGACTTGAAGTCCGACAGACGCACGATCACCGGGTTCGGCGCGACCGACGCGGTGAGGGTGGCGATGCCCTCGGCCAGGCGGTCCACGTAGAAGCTGACCGGGTCGCCATAGCCGGCGATCTTCTCGTCGATCTTCTTCTTCGTTGCCGCGTCCTGGCGGTCGTACTCCAGCAGCGCGTTCGGATGGATGCCGATGTGGCTGGCGATGATCATTTCCAGGCGCGCCAGGCCGATGCCGGCGTTCGGCAGCTGGCCGAAGTCGAAGGCACGTTCCGGGTTCGCCACGTTCATCATGATCTTCAGCGGAGCCGGCGGCATGTTGCCCAGATCGGTGGTGGTGCGCTCAAAGCCGAGCTTGCCTTCGTAGATGAAGCCGGTATCGCCTTCAGCGCAGCTGACGGTGACCAGCTGGCCGTCTTCGATGACCTTGGTGGCGTTGCCCGAGCCGACCACGGCCGGTACGCCCAGTTCGCGGGCGATGATCGCGGCGTGGCAGGTACGGCCACCGCGGTTGGTGACGATGGCCGAAGCGCGCTTCATCACCGGTTCCCAATCGGGATCGGTCATGTCGGCAATCAGCACGTCGCCCGGCTGCACGCGGTTCATGTCGTCCAGCGTCTTCACCACGCGGGCCACGCCCGAACCGATCTTGGCGCCCACGGCACGGCCTTCGGCCAACACGTTACCGCCCTTCTCGGTCAGCGCGAAGCGCTCGATCTGGGTGGCGTGGCTGCGCGACTTCACCGTCTCCGGGCGCGCCTGCACGATGAACAGCTTGCCGCTGACACCGTCCTTGGCCCACTCGATATCCATCGGGCGGCCGTAGTGCTTTTCGATCACCAGCGCCTGCTTGGCCAGTTCCTGCACGTCCTCGTCGCTGATCGAGAAGGTGTTGCGCAGTTCGGCCGGAGTGTCCTCGATCCTGACGCGCTCGCCGGGAACGTCCGAGTAAACCATGCGGATCGCCTTGCTGCCGAGCGAGCGGCGCAGGATCGCCGGCTTGCCGGCCTGCAGGGTGGGCTTGTAGACGTAGTACTCGTCCGGGTTGACCGCGCCCTGCACGACCATTTCGCCCAGGCCGAAGGACGAGGTGACGAACACCACGTCGCGGAAGCCCGATTCGGTATCCAGGGTGAACAGCACGCCGGAGGAACCCACGCCCGAGCGCACCATCAGCTGCACGCCGGCGGACAGGAACACGTCCTCATGCTTGAAGCCGTGGTGTACGCGGTAGGCGATGGCGCGGTCGTTGTACAGCGAAGCGAACACTTCCTTGACCTTGTGCACGACATCGTCGGCACCGGTGACGTTGAGGAAGGTTTCCTGCTGGCCGGCAAACGAGGCATCCGGCAGGTCTTCGGCGGTGGCCGAAGAGCGCACCGCCACGGCCACGTCGCCGCCGCCGTTCTCGGCGCTCAGCTTGGCGTACGCGGTCCGGATGTCCTGGTCCAGCTGCGGCTGCAGCGGAGCGTCGATGACCCAGCCACGGATTTCCTTGCCGGCCGCGGTCAGCGCGGTAACGTCCTCGACGTCCAGCGTGGCCAGCTTGTCGAAGATGCGCTTGGACAGATCGTTGTGCGCGATGAAGTCCTTGAAGGCTTCAGCGGTGGTGGCATAACCGCCTGGCACCGACACGCCCAGACCGGCCAGATTGCCGATCATCTCGCCCAGCGACGAATTCTTGCCGCCTACGCGGGCCAGGTCGGCCAGACGCAGTTCGTGCAACCACAGGATGTTCTCGTTCAAGCGCGATGCTCCGTTTGGCCATCGCCCGAGGCGGGCTGTAATGGCCGCGTCCGTAGGAAGAAGCCGATATGATGCCGGGCAGAGTACCGTCGGCACAAGCTTGTGCTGGCGGCCTTTTTAGGCTTCGTAGGGGGTAAAAGCGCGCATGTCGACCATCCGCCCGGTGTTCTATGTTTCCGATGGAACCGGTATCACCGCTGAAACCATTGGACATAGCCTGCTGACCCAGTTCTCCGGGTTCAGCTTCATTACCGATCGCATGTCGTTCGTCGATGACCCCGAAAAGGCCCGTGAAGCCTGTGCCCGGATCCAGGCGGCGGGGGAGCGCTACCAGGTCCGGCCGATCGTGGTGAACTCCTGCGTGGACCAGAGCCTGAGCCTGATCCTGGCAGACAGCGGGGCGCTGATGCTGGACGTGTTCGCGCCGTTCATCGAGCCGCTGGAGCGGGAACTGTCCAGCCCGCGCTTGGCCCGGGTCGGCCAGGCCCACGGCATGGTCGATTTCGACACCTACCACCGCCGCATCAATGCGATGAACTTCGCCTTGACCCACGACGACGGCATCGCGGTGAACTACGACGATGCCGACGTGATCCTGGTGGCGGTGTCGCGGGCCGGCAAGACCCCGACCTGCATCTACCTGGCCCTGCACTACGGGGTGCGCGCAGCCAACTACCCGCTGACCGATGAAGACCTGGAAAGCGACCGCCTGCCTGCGCGGCTGCGCAACTACCGGCGGAAGCTGTTCGGCCTGACCATCGACCCGGACAGGCTGCAGCAGATCCGCCAGGAGCGCCGGCCGAACTCGCGCTACGCCAATCTGGAAACCTGCCGGCGCGAAGTGGCTGCGGCCGAGACCATGTTCCGCATGGAGAGGATTCCGACCCTGAGCACCACGCACACTTCCATCGAGGAAATCTCCAGCAAGGTGCTGGGCACGCTGGGGCTGCAGCGCGAAATGTACTGATCCTCTCCCGGCGGCGCCGGCGATGCCGGGCCACGCTTGATGGCTGCGCTGCGTGCTCGCCGGGCATGCCCCAGCGCTACCCGTCGGCGCGTGGCTGGACAGGGACGATCGCGGCCGGTGGGTTGGCTGCGGCGTGAACCGCCCCCACGTTGAACCACCAACGTGTAGGATCGACCCATGGCCCGAGCCTTGCCCCGAACCGAACGCATTCCCCGCCTGAGCCGGCTGAGCTGGCTCATGGGCCTGTATGCGGAAAACTACCGGCACCTGGTGCGCCTGTTCGCACCGGCCGAGCTGGTTGCGGGCAGCTACATCTCTTCGGTGGGTGATGGCCTGGATGTGCGCCTGGACGTGATCGAGTGCCATCGCTACACCGTCGAACTGCGCCTGACCTACGACCTGGCCGACCCGGTGACCGGCGAGCCGGACCCGTCGGCCTATGTGCGCCTGTACCGCGACGCACGCCAGGCTGAAACCACCCATTGCTACGTCGGCCGCCGCTGGCAGGACACCATGGGGCTGTATCCGCCGCCGGCCGAACTGATCAGCCACCGCATGCGGATGAACACCTTCCTCGGCAAGTGGCTGGAATACCTGGCCGAGCGTGGCCATGGCGTGGCCACCCTGCGTCGCGATCCGGACGGCAGCGCGGCAGCCGATGGCGAGCGTCGCCTGTCGCTGGTGCGCTGATCGGCCATAATCCGGGGCTGACCTGCCGCCGGATGCCGCCATGCCGTATACCCCGATCGTCGCCACCCTGGGCTATGTGCTTTCGCCCGACGGGCGCCAGGTGCTGATGATCCATCGCAATACCCGTCCCGGCGACCACCATCTGGGCAAGTACAACGGCCTGGGGGGCAAGATCGAGCCGAGCGAGGACGTGGCAGCCGGCATGCGCCGCGAAATCGCAGAGGAGGCTGGCATCGCGTGTACCTCGATGCGTCTGCGCGGCACCATCAGCTGGCCGGGTTTCGGCAAGCACGGTGAGGACTGGTTCGGGTTCGTGTTCGTGATCGATGGCTTTGAAGGCAGCCCGCATGGCGGCAACCATGAGGGCACGCTGGAGTGGGTGGACCTGGACAAGCTCGACACGCTGCCGATGTGGGAGGGCGACCGCAATTTCCTGCCGCTGGTGTTCGATGCGGATCCGCGTCCATTCCACGGGGTGATGCCGTACAAGGACGGACGCATGCAGAGCTGGTCGTTCAGCAGGCTGTGAGCCGCGTCGAGGCAGTGCGGATTAATACCCGGGTGATATTGACGCCATAAAATTGCCCGGGTAATATTTCCGCATCGCCCCGGTGCCCGTGCCATGTCCAATGCTCCCCTTCCGCCGTTCAGCTGCTTCGACGGTCATCGACTTGTCGCTTCCGGTACGCCGGACGTCGCCGCGCTGGCGCTCAGGCAGCTGCGTGCCGATGCGGCTGCCGGCCCGCTGCTGGTGTTCGACAACGCCACCGGCCTGACCCGGGATTTCGACACGCGTGGCAGCGTCGCGCAGCTGCTGGTGCGTATCGCCCAGGCCTTCCCGGCATCACGCGCGGACGCCGATGTGCAGACGGCGGCCACCGATGAGCCGGTGGTGGCGCGCGGGCGCGGGCGACCGAAACTGGGTGTGGTCGCGCGCGAGGTCACGCTGCTGCCGCGTCATTGGACCTGGTTGGCCGGACAGCCGGGCGGCGCCTCGGTGGCGCTGCGGCGGCTGGTGGAAGCGGCCAGCCGGGCCGGTGCCGATCTGGACCGGCAGCGCCGCAACGCCGAGCGCGCGTATCACTTCCTGCAGACCATCGGCGGCGATCTGCCCGGCTTCGAGGAAGCCACGCGTGCGCTGTTCGCGCACGACCGCGCGCGCCTGCAGGCTGTGCTGGAAAGCTGGCCTGTCGACGTACGCAGCCACGCTTTGCGTCTGGCCTTCGACGAACCTGCCGGCAGCACCGACGACTGACCTGCCGCCCCGCACATGCAAGCGGCCGCGCTGACCGCGGGCCGTTACTCCTCCCACCTGCGTCTCCTGCTGGCCCCTTGGCCGGGCAGGGCAACGCCTTGCCCATGGAATGCCCATGAATCCCCCATCACTGTCCGCAGCGCCTGTGTCGCCCCCCCTGTGGCGCGCCTATCTCGGGTTGCTGCTGCCGATGCTGTTGACCAACGCCCTGCAGCTGGCCTCCGGGACGCTCGACAACATCTACCTCGGCCACCTGCTCGGTGCACATGCGGTGGCCGCAGCGGCAGCGGTGTTTCCGATGTTCTTCCTGTTGCTGGCCCTGGCAATGGGCCTGGCTACGGGCGCCACGGTGCTGATCGGGCAGGCGTGGGGCTGCGGTGATGTGGTGCGGGTGCGGCGGGTCGCCGGAACGGCGATCGCACTGATGCTGGCGGTGTCGTTGCTGGTGATGGTGGTCGGCAACCTGTTCGCACCGCAGCTGCTGCAGGCGCTCGGCACACCGGCGCCGATCCTGGGTGAGGCCATCGCCTACGCGCGCATCATGCTGAGCGGCGTGCCGGTGATCTTCCTGCTCTGGCTGGCAACGTCGGTCAGCCGCGCGGTGGGCGATGCGATGTCGCCGCTGCACGCGTTGCTGATCGCCACCTTGATCGGCCTGCTGTGTACACCCTTGCTGATCGTCGGTGCTGCAGGCCTGCCGAGGATGGGAGCAGCCAGCGCCGCATTCTCCGCGGTGCTGGCTTCCACGCTGGCGTTGGCCTGGCTGTCGTGGCGCTGGCGCCGACAGGGGCATCCGCTGGCACCCGACCGTAATCTGCTGCGTGCGGTGCGCGTGGATGCGGTCACGGCGCGATCAATGTTGCGGATCGGGGTGCCGTCGTCGCTGCAGATGCTCAGCCTGGCCGTTGCCGAAATCGTACTGCTGGGCTGGATCAACCGGCACGGGTACTTGGCGACCGCCGCCTATGGCGCGGTCAACCAGCTGATGAGCTGGGTGCAGCTGCTGGCGATGTCGCTGGGCATCACCGCCACTGTACTGGCTGCGCACGCGATGGGCGCAGGGCGCGTGGCGCGGCTGCCTGCGATCGCCCGCACCGGTGCGTGGCTGGGGGGCGGGCTGCTGGCTGCGGTGGTGGGGCTGGTGATGCTGTCGGCACCGTGGCTGGTCGGCCTGATCCTGGACGCACCGGATGTACGCGCGCTGGCGACAGAGCAGCTGCGCACGGTGGCCTGGGGCGTGCTGGCAATGGGCGGCGCCTCGGTGCTGGTGGGCGTGATGCGCGGCAGCGGCACGGTCGTGTGGCCGGCGCTGCTCGGAATGGCGGCCATCGTGCTGCTGGAACTGCCGCTGGCGGCCTGGCTGCATGCGCGGCATGGCCTGGCGGGA
Source organism: Stenotrophomonas sp. YJH_SMC_36 (assembly GCF_059369935.1). Classification (NCBI taxonomy): domain Bacteria; kingdom Pseudomonadati; phylum Pseudomonadota; class Gammaproteobacteria; order Lysobacterales; family Lysobacteraceae; genus Stenotrophomonas; species Stenotrophomonas sp. YJH_SMC_36. Next base: position 303,392 of record NZ_JCAFTD010000006.1, read on the forward strand.
CTGTGGTGGGCCTGGCCGCTGGGACTGGTGATGATGCTGGTGCTGCAGCTGTTCTGCTTCGCCGGTTGGCGGCGCCGGATTGCCGGCTGAGCGCCTGGGCGCCTGGCCGCTGCGCTCGCCGGGCATGGCCCGGCGCTACCGGGCCGGCATCCTTGAGGTAGCGCCGGGCCATCCCCGACGGAAAACGATCACTGCCGGTGCGCCAGCAGCAGATGGAAGTGCTTCTCGCGCTGCTGGCCATCGTTGCCTTCCGCGGTTTCACGGTGTGCCCGCCAGGCCGAAACACGGAAGCCCGAGATCCGCAGCGCGCGTTCCACCGCCTCCAGTTCGTGCAGGTGGAAGGTCGAGGCAAACGGCAGACCGCGCATGAAAGTGGCATCGCCGAATGCCAGGCACAGGCGGCCGCCAGGGCGCAGCACCCGCGCCAGTTCGTCCAGCACCGGCGCCAGGTTCGGCCAGAAGTAGAGGGTGTTTACGCTCAGCGCCGCGTCCATGCAGGCATCGGTGACGGGCAGGGCGTGGGCGTCGCCATGGCGCACTTCCGCGCGATCACCCAGGCCGGTCGAGGCCAGTCGCTGGTTGCCGGCCGCAACCATGGCGGTGGACAGTTCGATACCGAGGTAGCGGCTGTTGGCCGCTTGCAGCAGCAGGGGCGCGAACGCGCCATTGCCCGGGCCGATTTCCAGCACGCTCTCGCCTGCAGCGGTCGCGAGCAGGCGGATGGCGGCCTGGTTGAGCGCGCCATTGCTGCGGTTCATCGCGTCGGCCACGTCCAGGGCGTGGTCGCCATGGGGCATCCGCAGTTGAGCGGCCAGGGTGGCTGCGTCCAGCATCGGCATCGTCCGGTGAGGGGATCAGGACGTGGCGACGGCGGGTCCGCCGCTGACCATAGCGCCAGAGAGCCGGCTTGGGAAGGGCGGAAACCCCGCCAGAAGTGATGAGCAAATGTCCACCGTCGCAGTCGGTGAGAACGGGTTGTCCACAGGGGGTGTGGATTACGCGTGGGCAACTTTGTGGATAAGCCTCGACAGGCGCCACCCCCCTAGGCTGTCAAGATGGGTGGCGAAAAATTCACCGCTGGTGACGATGCGTGAGCGACCGGTGAAGGGGGAACGCGGGCCGTGCTGTCGCCAGCGGCTGCGCTCGCGGTAACCTGTGGCCCTTGATGCCCCGTGAGACTTCATGAAACGTCACTTCTCGATGCTGCGCGAGTTCCAGCTGGCGGACTGGTTCACCCTGGCCAACGCCTTCTGCGGCACCGGCGCGGTGTTCGCCGCCATGCGCTTCCTGCAGGATGGCGAGCGTGGCTACCTGCTGTTCGGCATGGCGTTGATCCCGCTGGCCTTCATCTTCGACGCGCTGGACGGCCGCATCGCGCGCTGGCGCAAATCCAGTTCGACGCTGGGCCGCGAGCTGGATTCGCTGTCCGACGTGATCTCCTTCGGCGTGGCCCCGGCCGCGCTGGCCTATGCCTGTGGCATGCAGGGCGGGTGGGACTGGCTGGTGCTGAGCTACTTCGTCTGCTGTGGCGTCAGCCGCTTGGCCCGCTACAACGTGACTGCCGAGGCGCTGGCCGGCGACGAGGGCAAGGTGAAGTTTTTCGAGGGCACCCCGATCCCGACCAGCCTGGTGCTGGTGATCGCGCTGGCGATCGCGGCGGGTACCGACGCGATCGGCCCGGACATCTGGCTTGGCCAATGGCAGCTGGGTCCGTGGCAGTTGCATCCGATGGTGCTGCTGTTCGCCCTGTCCGGGTCGCTGATGATCAGCAAGACCCTGCGTATTCCCAAGCCATGACGGCATCCTGCGGAGGCCTGCGATGACCAGTTCGGCCCATGACGCCGGCAGCAGCGATTTCGAGACTCTGGCCCGGCAGTATTTCGGGGCTTGGGGCGATGCCCTGCGCCATGCCTCCGCCGCCGGTGCGCCGGGCAGCGGCGATGCGGGCAGCTGGCAGCGCCTGTTTGACGGCTGGAGCCAGATGCTGCCCGAGCAGGGGCCGGGAGCGCCGGAGGACGCGGTGCGCCGGTTCCGCGAGCAGGCGGGCAGCTGGTACGGCACGATGCAGGAGGTCGCCAGCCGCTTCGCCGGACGCGACGCCAGCAGCGCAGAAGTGGCACAGGCCTGGCGTGAGGCAGTGCAGGGCCAGGGGGATGGCCTGCTGCAATGGATGCTGCAGGGCGCGCGCGGCAGCACCCAGGCCGGCGGTTCGTTGCCGGAGTTCGCCAACTGGCTGCAGCAATGGCAGCTGCAGGCGGGCCCGTGGCTGCAGAGCCCCGCCTTCGGTCCCGGCCGTGAACACCAGGCGCGCTGGCAGGCCCTGCTGCGCGCGCAGGAGGATTACCAGCAGCAGTCACGCGCCTATGTCGAACAGATCCGGCAGGCGTTGGACGAGGCCTTCGACCTGTTCGAGCAGCGGCTGGCCCAGCATGAGCAGCCCGGCAGCCAGTTGACCAGCGCGCGGGCGATGTTCGACCTGTGGATCGAGGCGGCCGAAGAGGCTTACGCCAAGGTGGCCCTGTCCGAGCCGTTCCAGCAGGTCTATGCCGACCTCGGCAACGCACAGATGCGCCTGCGCGCTGGGCTGCAGCGCGAAGTGGAGCAGGTAAGCGAGCGGATCGGCCTGCCGACCCGTTCCGAAATGGATGCCGCGCACCGTCGCATTGCCGAGCTGGAGCGCAGCCTGCGTCGCCTGCAGGCGCAGGTGACGGTGCTGGCGGGTACGGCGACGGTGGATCCGGCCGCACAGCCGGCCCCGGCCAGGGTGAAGCCTGGCACTCGCAGGGCGGCCGCGAAGAAGGCGGCGCCAACGCCGAAGGCTGCAGTCAAGAAGGCTGCTGCAAAGCGTGCGCCAGCCAGGAAGGCGACCTCCCGTACTTCCTCGCGGAAAACATGACCGATGAAGGGACCTCTGGGCTTCAATGCCGATGACCTGATGCAGGAGACCCTGGCCATGCAGCGCAAGCTGATGGAAGGGCTGAAGCTGCTGCCACAGGTGGAAGATGTCGATTACGGGGTGACCGCCCGCGAGGAAGTCTGGCGTGATGGCAAGGTGGTGCTCTATCGCTTCGTCGGCGAACAGGCACCGACCCGGCGGACGCCGCTGCTGATCGTCTACGCACTGGTCAACCGCCCCTACATGGTTGACCTGCAGGCCGATCGCTCGCTGGTGCAGAAGCTGCTGGCACTGGGGCAGGACGTGTACGTGCTGGACTGGGGCTACCCGGATCGATCCGAACGGTTCCAGACGCTGGAGGACTACCTGCTGCGCTACATCGAGGGCGCGGTGGATGCCCTGCGCGCGCGCAGCGGCGGCCCGGTGGACCTGCTCGGCATCTGCCAGGGCGGTGTGTTCGCGCTGTGCTATGCGGCGCTGCGCCGGCAGAAGCTGGGCAAGCTGATCACCATGGTGACGCCCGTTGATTTCCACACCGCCGACAACATGCTCTCGCACTGGGCGCGGCAGGTGGACGTGGACCTGCTGGTGGACACGCTGGGCAACATCCCGGCCGACCTGATGAATGCCAGTTACCTGATGCTCAAGCCGTTCCGCCTGAACGTGCAGAAGTACGTGGGCCTGCTGGACATCCTCGATGACAAGGCCGCGCTGGAGGATTTCCTGCGCATGGAGAAATGGATCTTCGATTCGCCGGATCTGGCGGGCGAGGCGTTCCGCGACTTCATCAAGCAGTTCTACCAGGACAACGCGCTGGTGAACGGTACGGTGCGGATCGGCGAGGAAGCTGTGGATCTGTCGCAGGTGACCCTGCCCGTGCTGAACATCTATGCCGAGCAAGACCATCTGGTGCCACCGGATGCGTCGCGCGCGATGCGGGGGCGCCTGGGCACGGAGGACTACACCGAGTCCAGTTTCCGCGGGGGGCATATTGGAATCTACGTGTCCGGACGGGCGCAGCGCGAAGTGCCAGCTACGATTGATGGCTGGTTGAAGGCCCGGGACGGGAAGGGCTAGTCTCAGGCGCTCTGGACGGGCTGGAGCCAAGGATGCTGTCGCACAAATCACTGCTGGTTGCAGCGCTGCTGCTGACCCCTGCATGGGCCCCTGCGGCCCCGGGCCCCGTAGCGCGCGGCGAAATCGCGCAGCTGATCTCCAGCCTGGACGGCTCCCAGTGCCGTTTCCAGCGCAACGGCCGCTGGTACGACGGCAGCAGTGCGCGCGCGCACCTGCAGCGCAAGTACGACTACCTGCTGAAGAAGGACCTGGTGGACAGCGCCGAGCAGTTCATCGAACGCGCCGCTACCCAGAGCAGCATGAGCGGCAAGGCCTACCGCATCCAGTGCCCCGGGCAACCGGAGCAGGCGTCGGCTGCATGGTTCAGCGCACGGCTGCAGGCGCTGCGCCAACGCACGCCGTAGACAGGGGGCGGTGTAGAGTCGAGCCCTGTTCGACTGCCTTATGCACTCCCAGGAGGATCCGCCATGAGTACCGCGCCCCGCACGTTGTCGCGTTCGCTGAACGACCGGATGATCGCCGGGGTGATGGGCGGCATCGCGCATCGCTTCGGCTGGAATTCCACGCTGCTGCGGGTGGTCTTCGTACTGGTGTCGCTGGCATCGGCGGCATTCCCCGGCATCCTGGTCTATCTGATCCTGTGGCTGCTGATTCCCAACGAGGCCGATTGAACCGTCCTGCCATGGTCCGGCCGATCTGGCTGCGTGCGTTGCAGGTGCTGGGTGCAGCCTGGACCGTCCCCAATTCGCTGATCGGCCTGGTCGGAGGCCTGGCCGGGCTGCTGGGCGGTGCGACGGTGCGCTGGAGCGGCCTTGACTGCGCGCTGGTGTTCGACCGCTGGCCCTGGGGTCCCGGCGGGGCGATCACCCTGGGCAACGTGATCCTGCACACCGGGCATGACCTGGGCATTTCCTGCCGCACCTATGCGCATCAGGCGGGGTGGGGCGTGGAACCGCTGATCCGGCTGGATGATCACGAACGTGCGCACGTGTACCAGTACATGGTGCTGGGGCCGTTGTACCTGCCGGTGTACCTGTTGTGCGGTGGGGTGAGTGCGCGCAACCCGTTCGAGCGGGCGGCGGATCATTACGCCCGGTTCGGGCACGGCTGGTGGCCGTAGTCTGCAGCCAACGGCACAGCCCCTCGTGGGCGGCAATGCGCTTTGTCGCCAAATGCAGAACCGGCGGGCTGGTCGGTCGGGTTGGGTTCGCGGGGGTGGCCGCGGCATGCGTGCCGCGGACACCCCCGCGACCCCAACCCGACCGCCCTCTGATAGAGGGCTGTGGCCTGCACCACCCACGGAAAAGAAGAAAGAACAGCAGAAGCCGGTCGCCCGCTGCACGTGCTCGTGTAGAGCCGAGCCTGCGCTCGGCTTCGTGGACTGACCTGAAAGCAGCCGAGCGTGGGCTCGGCTCTACAAAATGCAGCCGGCCAGGCTGCTTTTGCTTTTGATCTTCTTTTTCTTTTCCGTGGGTGAACGTGCCCGAAGAACTGTCAGGGGCCGGGCGGGGTGGGTTCGCGGGACCGTTGGCGCCATGGATGGCGCCATCGAGCCCCCAGGGACGGGTTTACGGCGTGTCCCGCGAACCCACCCCCCGCCCGGCCCAATCACATGAAACGCGTTACACGACCGGCCACGAGGGCTGCGCCGTTGGCGGGAGTTCCTTGGAATTCGTTAGCTGGAAGTTAAAGATCCGTAAGCATTCTGCTGCGATCCCGCCGTCATCTGCATGCAACCGATCGTCATTAGCCTGCGTGACGTTCCAGTCAGGTACGACGCGGTAAGCTCCTCTCCGATGGGCTCGCAGCATCGCTCATCGAGTGCAGTACGCAGTAGCAATTTGGAGGAATACATCACATGGCAATCGTTCTCTATGTCGGTGGTAGCAAGGATGGCGAGAAGGGCGTGGTGCCCTATGGCTTCAGCAAATCGCGCGCCGACACCGCGCTGGGGCCGGAGTTCTACACCGAGCGGTTCATGGAACTGCAGGGTGTCGGCAAGGTCAGGCTGATGGCACTGGAAGGCATGCGTGACGAGATCGTCATGCAGCGCGCCGCCCGCCACTACCGCTGACCCTCGCAACACGCGGCAGGGCGCGCCCACCATCGCGCGCCCGCGCCGGCATCCCAGCCCCGGGCCAGTCCGAGCCCCCCCTGCCAGGATGCCGGCGTCCAGACCGGACACGCCGCTGAACCCCGTCTGCTGTCAATGCCTTGTCCGGCTCCGTCGCGGATTGCCAGAATGGGGTCTTCCCGTAACGCGGCACAGACCTGAAGCAATGCACGACGCCAAGAACGCCCAGAGCGCGCTCGCCCAGCAGATCGCCCAGACCATCGCCGAGGAAATCGGTGCCCAGCCCAGCCAGGTGCGCGCCGCTGTCGGCCTGCTTGACGAAGGTGCCAGCGTTCCGTTCATCGCCCGCTACCGCAAGGAAGTGACCGGTGGCCTGGACGACACCCAGCTGCGCAATCTCGAAGTGCGCCTGACCTACCTGCGCGAACTGGAAGACCGCCGTGCGGCGGTGCTGGCCAGCATCGACGAGCAGGGCAAGCTCACCGACGAACTGCGCAACGACATCCTCGCCGCCGATACCAAGAGCCGGCTGGAAGACCTGTACCTGCCCTACAAGCCCAAGCGCCGTACCCGCGCGCAGATTGCGCGCGAGGCCGGCCTGGAGCCGCTGGCCGATGGACTGCTCGCCGATCCGACGCAGGACCCGCAGGCCTTCGCGGCCAGCTTTGTCGATGCCGATAAGGGCGTGGCCGATGCCAAGTCGGCGCTGGAGGGCGCGCGGGCGATCCTGATGGAGCGCTGGGGGGAAGATGCCGCACTGGTGGGCGAGCTGCGCACCTGGCTGGGCGAACACGGCGTGATCCGCGCCCGCGTGGCCGAGGGCAAGGAGACCGAGGGCGCCAAGTACCGCGACTATTTCGAGCACGCCGAAGCCTTGGCGAAAATTCCCTCGCATCGCCTGCTGGCGCTGTTCCGCGCGCGTCGCGAGGAGATCCTGTACCTGGAGCTGGACCCGGGCAGCGATGCCGAGGCAGGCCATCAGTACGCAGAGGGGCGCGTGGCCCGCAAGGCCGGCATCGCCGACCAGGGCCGTGCCGCCGACCGCTGGCTGCTCGATGCCTGCCGCCTGACCTGGCGTGCCAAGCTGCACATGCACCTGCTGCTGGATCTGTTCAACCAGGCCCGCGAAAAGGCCGAAGCGGACGCGATCACCGTGTTCGGTGACAACCTGAAGGATCTGCTGCTGGCTGCGCCGGCGGGCCCGAAGACCGTGCTTGGGCTGGATCCAGGCATCCGCACCGGCTGCAAGATCGCAGTGGTCGATGCCACCGGCAAGCTGGTCGCCACCGAGACGATCTATCCGCACGAGCCCCGGCGCCAGTGGGAGCAGTCGCTGCAGACGATCAGGCAGCTGTGTACCCGGTACAACGTGGAACTGATCGCGATCGGCAACGGCACCGCCAGCCGCGAGACCGACAAGCTGGCCGGCGAAGCGATCAAGGCGGTCGGCAATCCGAAGCTGCAGAAGGTGGTGGTCAGTGAGGCCGGTGCTTCGGTGTACTCGGCTTCCGAGCTCGCAGCCAGGGAGTTCCCGGACCTGGACGTGTCGCTGCGCGGCGCGGTGTCGATCGCGCGCCGCCTGCAGGATCCGTTGGCCGAGCTGGTCAAGATCGAACCGAAGGCCATCGGCGTGGGCCAGTATCAGCATGACGTCGATCAGTACCGCCTGGCGCGCGCACTGGACGCACGCGTGGAGGACTGCGTGAACGCGGTCGGGGTGTACGTGAACACCGCCTCGGCCGCGCTGTTGTCGCGCGTGTCCGGCCTGTCGGCGACGGTGGCCGAGAACATCGTGCGCCATCGCGATGACAATGGTCCGTTCAAGCGCCGCAAGGACCTGCTGAAAGTCGCCCGGCTGGGTGAGAAGACCTTCGAGCAGTGTGCCGGCTTCCTGCGCATTGCCGACGGCGACGAGCCGCTGGACGCGTCCGCCGTGCATCCGGAAGCCTATCCGGTGGTCGAGCGCATCGTCGCCAGTACCCAGCGCCCGATCAAGGCGTTGATCGGCGATGGCAGCTTCCTGCGTGGGCTGAAGGCCGAGCAGTTCACCGATGCGACCTTCGGCGTGCCGACGGTGCGCGACATCCTCAGGGAGCTGGAAAAGCCCGGCCGTGACCCGCGCCCGGAGTTCAAGGCCGCACGTTTCGCCGAGGGCGTGGAAGACATCAAGGACCTGCGCGAGGGCATGGTGCTGGAAGGCGTGGTCAGCAACGTCGCCGCGTTTGGTGCCTTTGTCGATATCGGCGTGCACCAGGACGGCCTGATCCACATTTCGGCGCTCTCCGACACCTTCGTGAAGGACCCGCGCGACGTGGTCAAGGCTGGCGATATCGTCAAGGTGAAGGTGCTTGAGGTGGATGTGCCGCGCAAGCGCATCGCGCTGACCCGGCGCCTGGACGATACCCCCGGCCAGGCCACCAGCCGCCCCGGCAGCCGTGACGAGCGTGGTCAGGGACAAGGGCCGCGGCGTGACGCAGTCGGGCCGGGCCGGAGCCCGGGGCGGGGCCAGGGCAACGGCGGTCGGCCCGCCCCCTCGGCAGCCCCGGCCAACAACGCACTGGCTGAAGCCTTCGCCCGCGCCAAGCGCAGTTGAGGAGCGTGTCCCCCGTCACGGTTGAACCGGGGCGGGGGACTTGTCGATTTTCCCCGTGATTGCGCACACTTGCGCATCTGGGGAGGCGTGTGGCCGACCCGCTGTCGCTGGGGAGGACCATGACGCCAGCACGCCCCGTCCGATTCCGTGACAGCTGCAGCGGATTGCTGCGGCCCGTGCACGCCTGCGCGGGACGGAGAAGGGCTTGATGGCGGGTCAGGGCAACAACAGCAACGATCTGCTCGAACGCCGTCTGCATGCGCTGGCCGAAGAGCGTCGGCGGCTTGCGATGATCATCGAAGGCACCGCTGCCGGCACCTGGGAGTGGAACGTGCAGACCGGCGAAATGCGGGTCAACGCGCGCTGGGCCGAAATCGTCGGCTACCGGCTGGAAGAGCTGGAGCCGATCTGCCAGAAGACCTTCGCGGCACTGGTGCATCCGGACGACATCGCGCTGTCGGACACCGCGCTGCAGGAGCATTTCGATGGGCGCAGCGACAACTACGCCTGCCTGGTGCGTATGCGCCACAAGAACGGCCAGTGGATCTGGGTCCATGACCGCGGTCGCGTGTTCGAATGGGACGGTCAGGGGCGGCCGCTGTGGATGGCGGGTGCCCACGCCGACGTCACCGAGCTGCAGCAGGCACGACAGGACGCGGCCGAGAGCCGCCAGCGCCTGCAGTCGGTGGTGGACGCCTCCGACGACGTCGCGGTGATCGCGACCGATACCGATGGCACCATCACCCTGTTCAACACGGGGGCGCAGCGCCTGCTGGGTTACAGCGCCGCCGAGGTGGTCGGCCTGCGGCGGCTGGATGCCTTCCATGAGCCGGATGAGCTGAAGGCCTGGCTGCAACCGCTGGCCGACCCGCAGGGTCACCTGCCGGATGTGTTCGAGGCCCTCAGTGCGCATGCCGAAGGGCAGACCTATTCGCGGCGATGGACGCTGCTGCGCAAGGATGGCCGGCAACGCCAGGTGCGGCTTTCGATCAGCCGCATGGACGGCGCCGATGGCACGCGCATCGGCTATGTCGGCATGGCCATCGATATCACCGAGATCCTGCAGGCACGTGCGGAAGCACGCATGGCGGCGGAGAAGTTCGCAGGCGCCTTCACCTCGGCTGCGCTCGGCATGGCGCTGGTTTCGCTGGAAGGGCGCTGGCTGGATGTCAATGACGCGCTGTGCCGCATCCTGGGCTATGCGCGCGAGGAGCTGCTGCAGGTCGATTTCCAGCGGCTGACCCATCCGGACGATCTGCAGGCCGATCTGGCCCTGGTGCAGGACCTGCTGGCAGGCCGGTGCAGCCATTACCACCTGGAGAAGCGCTTTCTCGATCGCAACGGCAGGGTGATCTGGACGCGGCTGTCGGTATCGCTGGTGCGCAACGAACGCGGCGAGCCGGTGCATTTCGTCTCGCAGATCCAGGACATCAGCGCACAACGCAGCAGTGAACAGCGCCTGTTTGAAAGCGAGCAGCGCAGCCGCATCACCCTCGACGCCGTCGCCGACCTGGTGCTGAGCGTCAGCCTGGAGGGCCGCATCGAATATGCCAATGCCGCTGCCGTGCGCATGCTGGCCGGCGACGGCGCACAGGCGCTGGCCGGCTACAGGGTGCAGGACGTGCTGCAACTGACCACCGAGTACGCCCCCGGCTCGATGCTGGACGTGGCCGTACTGCTGGACCCGGAAAGCAACGCGGTCGACCTGCATGCCGACCTGCTGCTGCGGCTGGGCACGGCGACGGTGCCGGTGGACCTGACCCGCGCCTGGCTGCGCGACGATGAGGGCCATGTGCGCGGTGCGGTGTGGGTGCTGCGCGACGATACCCAGCAGCGTGCACGGCAGCGCGAAGCGCGCCAGCTGGCGGAGATCGATCCGCTGACCGAACTGAGCAACCGGCGGGGGTTCGAAGTCCATCTGCAGCAGGCCATCACCCGGGTCGAGCGGACAGGCCAGGCGGCATCGCTGATGTACATCGACCTGGACCGCTTCAAGCCGGTCAACGACACCTGGGGCCACCTGGCCGGCGATGCGGTGCTGTGGGCGGTGGCCAGCGTGCTGCGCCACGGCGTGCGCGATTCGGACGTGGTGGCCCGGCTGGGCGGGGACGAGTTCGCGGTGATCCTGTCCGGCTGCACGCCGCGCCGCGCGGCGCGGATCGGCGGCGAACTGCTGCAGACCCTGGCCAGCCTCTCCATTCCCTGGGACCAGCACCGCCTGCGGGTGGGCGCCAGCATCGGTATCGCACCGCTGCTGGGCGGCATGGGGGTGGACCAGGCCGTGGCTGCGGCCGATGCGCAGTGCTACAGGGCCAAGGCAATGGGACGCAACAACGTGCAGGTGCAGGGGGAAGCCGGCGAATGGCCGGCTGAGGGCGTGGACAGCGACGCCGGTGGCGGCTGATCTCAGTCTGTGAGAGGACGGCCGCGAATACTGCGCGCACACCCACCCCGTTGGAGAACGACATGCGTTTCTGGACCCCGGATGCCCTGCGTGCCTTCGCGCCGGCGATGATCGGCTGGTGGCTGGCGGTAGCCGCCTGCCTGCGTTTGGAGCAACTGCACGGCGATGCCCGGGCGCAGGCGCTGCTGCCCACCCTGCAGGGCGGCGTGGTGGTGCTGCTGATACTGACCCTGGGTGCGATCGTGGTCGCCTGCGTGCTGCTGTGGCGGTCGCGGCGCGGCGATGCGCCGGCCCCCTGCTAGCCCTGGCGCTCAGTCCAGCACGCTGTTGGCATCAACCAGCCGCACGTCGTGCATCTGGTTGAGGTAGGCCTCGTAGTAGCCCTTGTGCGAGGCGCCGACGAGGGTCAGCATGCGGGTGCCCGGGTGCTGGCCCAGCACCTCGCGCATGTTGGCGACCATGCGTAGGTTGCGGGTTTCCCAGTAGCCGACATAGCGGCGGCCGAAGCCTTCTGGCGATGGTTCGACCAGGGCTGCGCCGAAATCGCTGTCGTAGACCCGGGCGACGGTGTCGGGCGCGTTGTAGTTCCGATAGAGCGCCAGCAGGCCGTCCGTGCTGCCGAGTTCGGCGTACAGGGCCGTATCGGCGGCCCGTCGTGCCTGGGTGGCGGGATTGTCCCAGGCCTTCATGACGGCTTCGCCAGCCGCCTTCTCCAGTGCCGCTGGCGTGGGCGAATCAGCGGTGTGGTCATCGACTGCCCACAGGCGTTCCAGGCCCAGGCGTGCGGCAAGCTCGGCCGCGATCAGGCTGACTTCGTTGCGTCGCGAGGCGCGTTTGTCGAGGAACTGCACCAGTTGCGGTGACAGGCTGTCTGCGGCGCGACGCTCCTGCGCCGGCAGGCGCAGCCACTGCACCAGCGCGGAGCCGTTCTCACCTGCGGCCAGGAACAGTGCGGCCAGCCGGCGACGCTGTGCGTGCGTCGGTGTGGCGGGCCATGCCGCCAGCACGCGATCGACTTCGGCATTGGCCGCTGGAACATCCAGACCGGTGGCGGCCTGGGCAGGTGCAGGATCGACGCAGTAACTTTCCACGCTCTCGGCATAGCGGGCGGGATTGCGGCGCATGAAATCGCATTGCAGTCCGGACAGGTTCTCCACGGCGATCGCCGTTGGCCGCCATGCCTGCAGGCGCTGCAGCAGCGGCTCCAGCATTGCCGGCTGGAAGGTCGGGGGCAGGTCGGACAGGTGCGGTGAACCCAGCACCAGCACTTCGTTGACGCGGCCGGCGGGCGGGCCCTTGAGCTGTGCGGGATTGAAACCCGGCCGATAGCCTGCATCGGCGGCCAGCGCGCCGCTGCTGCACAGGCCGAGGGCGAAAAGAGCAGCCAGGCGTGAAAACATGCGATCTCCGTGTCGATGGACGGTCCGTGGTGGGCGCATCCTTGCCTGTCCACCCCCTTGCCGACAGCCCCGATGGTCATGGCAACCTTTTCGTTGCAGGCTGCATCTAGGGGCCCGTCAGGCGCTGCAGGGGGAGGGGGCTGGACAGGGCCCGCTGCGGAGGGGCCTAAAGCCCGGAACGGAGGTGCCGATAACCTCACTGGATCCCGCTCCCGTCACCCGCTGCAGGACCCCAGGCTGCCCCGTCGGGCGGCCCGCGCAGTGTGTTCCGCCGCTCCCGGATGTCGATCGCACCCGCCCCCAGATGTTCTTGCCCGTTGCTCGAGAGGTGCCTGCCGGCACCTGTAGTCCAAGCAATTGATGTCGCCGTCGGGCATCCCGCCTGGCGGATCGCAACCGCTTACCGGACACCGAGGATCAGACAATGCTCATTCCAGGCCTTACGGCAGGCGCACAGGCGCCAGCCGAGCTGCACACCCGTTGGTCGCCGTGGCGTTCCCTGCTGGGGGCGCTGGCGGGACAGCCTCGGCCCGGCAGGGTCGACAGCGATCGCGGTCATGCCGAGCTGGCCGCCCAGGTGGCCGCACTGCATCGCGTGCAGGCGGTGATCGAATTCGATCTGGATGGCACCGTCCTGCAGGCCAACGACAACTTCCTGCAGGCGGTGGGTTATCGTCTGGACGAAATCCAGGGCAGGCATCATTCGCTGTTCGTCGATCCCGATCAGGCGTCCAGCGCCGAGTATCGGGACTTCTGGGCCCGGCTGGGACGTGGCGAGTTCGACGCCGGACAGTACCGACGGCTGGGCAAGGGCGGGCGCGAAATCTGGATCCAGGCGTCCTACAACCCGGTGCTGGACCCGCAGGGCCGGCCCTTCAAGGTCGTCAAGTTCGCGACCGACATCACCGCGCAGAAGCTGCAGGCCGCGGACTCGGCGGGGCAGCTTGCCGCCATCGACAAGTCGCAGGCGGTGATCGAGTTCAGCCTGGACGGGCACATTCTCTCGGCGAACGCCAACTTCCTCGCCGCCACCGGCTACAGCCTGGAAGAGGTGCGCGGCCAACACCATGCGCTGTTCGTGGAGCCCGAGCTTCGCGACAGCGCCGAGTACCGCCGGTTCTGGGAAAAGCTCGGGCGCGGCGAGTACGACGCCGGGCAGTATCGGCGGCTCGGCAAGGGCGGCCGCGAGATCTGGATCCAGGCCTCCTACAACCCCATCCTGGATGGCAACGGCAGGCCGTTCAAGGTCGTCAAATACGCTACCGACATCACCGCGCAGGTGCATGAGAACCAGGCCATGCAGCGTGCGGTGGCGCAGACCCGGGAGGTCGTGGCGGCGGCCAAGCAGGGCGACCTGACCCGCACCGTCGCCATTGCCGACAAGAGTGGCCCCATCGCCGAGCTGTGCGATGGCGTCAACGCGCTGGTCGAAGCCATGGCGGGCATCATCGGCCAGATCAAGTTCGCTGCCGATACCATCGCGGTCGGCGCGACCGAAATCGCGCAGGGCAACAGCGACCTGTCGCAGCGCACCGAACAGCAGGCGGCCTCGCTGGAAGAAACCGCCGTGTCCATGAAGGGCCTGGCCGATACGGTGCAGCGCACGGCGGCCAATGCGCGCCAGGCAAGCCAGCTGGCCGGCGGCGCAGCGGAGGTGGCTGCGCGCGGCGGCAGCGTGGTGCACGAGGTGGTGGCGACGATGGCCTTGATCAACGCCTCCTCGCGTCGCATCGTCGACATCATCGGGGTGATTGACGGCATCGCATTCCAGACCAACATCCTGGCGCTGAACGCTGCCGTGGAGGCGGCCCGTGCCGGCGAGCACGGCCGTGGGTTCGCGGTCGTCGCCACCGAGATCCGCGAACTTTCGCAGCGCTCGGCCAGCGCCGCCAAGGAGATCAAGCAGCTGATCGACACATCGGTGGCCAATGTCGGTGCGGGCACGGCGCAGGTGGAAAGTGCTGGCCGCACGATGGACGAGATCGTACTCAACGTGCGCAGGGTCAGTGACCTGGTCACCGAGATCAGCAGCGCCTCGCAGCAGCAGAGCGATGACATCCAGCAGATGAACCACGCGGTGGACCTGATCGACCAGGGAACCCAGCAGAACGCGGCGCTGGTCGAGGAAGCGTCCGCCGCGGCGCGCAGCATGGAAGAACAGTCGGCCCACCTGCTGCAGACCGTCGCCGGATTCCGTGTGCAGGGGGCGGCGGGCGGCGCTGCCCTGCAGCATGGCGTGCCGACCCTGCGCGTGGTCTAGGCGCGCAGGGCAGGGGCCGCTGTACGTTCCGGCAAAGCCTCGCCGCGGACGCAGTTGCGGCCCGCGCGCTTGGCCCGGTACAGGGCCTGGTCCGCACGTTCGACCACGCTGTCCGGTTCCTGCCGAGCATCGGCAGCCAACCATGCCACGCCGATGCTGACGGTTACGCTGGACGGGCCGGACGGCAGCGCGGCGTCTTCGACCGCCACGCGGATGCGCTCGCCCATGGCCATCGCATGGGCCACGTCGGAGGAAGGCAACGCAGCGATGAATTCCTCGCCGCCGTAGCGGGCGAGCAGGTCGTCACCGCGCTGCAGGCAGCCATCGATGATCGCGGCCACCGCCTGCAGGCGGCGATCGCCCTCCGGGTGTCCGTAGGTATCGTTGAGGCGCTTGAAGTGGTCGATGTCGATCATGAGCACCGCCAGGCCCAGGCCCTGGCGCCGCGCGCGCCGTTGGGCGCCCGGCAGCGATTCATCGAAACTGCGGCGGTTGCCCAGCCCGGTCAGCGGGTCACGCCGGGCCAGCGCTGCCAGCTCGTCGCGCTGGCGCTGGATGTCCACCTGGCTCAGCACGCTGCGCAGTGCATAGCCCAGCATGGCGCCGATGAAGCCCACCGTTGCCATCGTCTGGTTCGTGCGCGCCATCAGCAATGCGACCAGCATCAGCAGAAGCGGCAGCATCAACGGCACGCTGGCCTCGACGAAACGCCGCAGGTTGCGCGGGACAGGCGGCGCGGTCCTGCGCCGCGGACTGCCGGCGATCACCGCCAGCAGCAGGAACAGGCCGCTGATGAGCAGATCTGCCCATCCGCCGTCCGGGGTCTGCGGCCGATACCGGCTGACGTACTGCTCGATCAGGAAGTAGCCGAGCAGGAACAGGGTGAGGGTGCGGAAGAAGTCGCGGCGATCTGCGTTGTCCTCGGCCAGGTAGCGGATCAGCGCGAAGCTGAACAGCAGGCTGTTCTGCGTGGTGCTGATGGCGTTCAGGCCATGCGTCCACAGCGCGGTATCCAGCTGCGCAGTCGATTGCGCATGCGTGTAGTACAGCAGCCAGAGCAGGCCGATGATCGACAGGTCGACGCTGCGGACATGGCGGTTCCGGCTGTCGGCGCTGGCGGCCACGTAGGTCAGCGGGATGCGATAGAACACGTAGAGGATCAACGATGTCAGTGCGACCTGCGCCGGCCAGGCATTGGTGATGCCTGGAAACAGCAGTGGCAGCAGTGCGACCGGAAACAGGCTGACGGCGAAAGCGAAGGTCCTCCATTTGCAGGCGGCGTGGCTGTCACGCGCACGGCGCACGCATGCCATGGCCGCCAGCAGCGGCGCGGCGCTCGACATCAGGAACGAACCCACCGGATCTCCAGGGCCTGCCAGGCCGACGACGAATGCATGCGTGACCAGAAAAAACAGTGCAGCCGGCAACGTCATGCATTCCCCCGCCCCCAGGTACGGCCAGTCACGATAGGCAGATGCGCATGCGCCTTGCAAGAATTCCGCAGCGTTGGCCTGCTGGCAACGTTGTCAGCTGCGGCGCGCACGGCGGCGGCGCTGGGCGGTCGCCGCGCGGGAGGGGCGACGCAGGTGACGGGCCGGAAATGCAGAAGGCCAGGTCGTGGACCTGGCCTTTGATGCATGGTGCCGGTGAAAGGACTCGAACCTTCATGGGGTTGCCCCCGGCTGATTTTGAGTCAGCTGCGTATACCATTCCGCCACACCGGCAGGCAGCGGGTGATTTTACCCGAGGTCGAGCGCACTTTCATAGAGGCTGCCCGGCGCGGGACGATTGCGGCCGAATCTGCCGGCATTGCCCCCGTGATCGCTATACTGCGCCGGCGTGATATGCACAGGAGCGGGAATCGATGGCGGCGTTGCAGGACCTGCGGGTACTGGTGGTCGAGAACGACGAGATGAGCGCGGCCCTGCTGCAGATGCAACTGGTGCAGGCCGGTGCACAGGTGGTGGGGCTGGCTGCGAGCGTCGGCGAAGCGCTGAGGCTGCTGGAA
The DNA here is from genome assembly GCF_059369935.1 of Stenotrophomonas sp. YJH_SMC_36. Classification (NCBI taxonomy): domain Bacteria; kingdom Pseudomonadati; phylum Pseudomonadota; class Gammaproteobacteria; order Lysobacterales; family Lysobacteraceae; genus Stenotrophomonas; species Stenotrophomonas sp. YJH_SMC_36. The sequence goes on from NZ_JCAFTD010000006.1 coordinate 320,104, forward strand.
GAAACCACGCCGGACGTGGCGCTGCTGGACTATCGCCTGGCCCACCAGGAAACCAGTGAGCCGGTCGCGGCGGCGCTGGCCGCCCGCGGCGTGCCCTTCGTGCTCGCGACCGGCATGTCGGCGGAGCAGCTGCCACAGGCCATGCAGTCGGGTGTGCTGCTGGTCAAGCCCTACCTGTCCGCGGAGCTGTCGCAGGCGCTGGCCCGCGCGGTCGGGCATTCCAGCGCCCGCGCCTGATCCAGGCGCGGTGCCCGGACGATCCGGCCGCAGTGCGTGCTCAGGCGGACTCCTCGAAGACGTAACGGATCTCCTCGCGATCGTCGAGGATGCGGTATTGGCTGGCCAGATCGCCAGGTTCCGGATTGAGCCATGCATCGAGGTGCTCGGGCCGGATCGGCACGATGCCGCGATCATGGCCGGCGGCGGAGATATCGGCCGGCGGCGTATCGGTGATGGTCGCAAATGAGAGGAGGCGTCCTTCGGGGCCGTCCCACTCGGACCAGAGGCAGGCTACCAACAGGTCGCGGGGCGGGTCGGGGCGGAACTCAAGGACCATATCTCCCGTCCTGTCATCAGGGGCCGGTGCGCGTCCGCCAACCGCGTGCCGGGACACGTGTTCGTAGAAGGCCTGGATGACGACCACGCCATGACGCTGCCCGAAAGCGCCGCGCCAGTAGCCTTCCAGGCTGTCACGGCGGGCGTTGTAACTGCCCGGATAGAGCACGTCGTTGCGCGCGGGCGCATCCGGCAGACGGCACCGGTAGCGCATCGGTTTGATCACCCGTTGCCCGTTCTCGCTCACCATCACCGGCGCGTAGGTGCCGGGGAAAATGCGGTTGTCGCGTGGCAGCAGCTGCACGCGATGCAGGTCGTCGAGCCGGGTCTGCGCGCGATCGATGCGGTTGCCGGCGATGCGCAGCTCGTTGCGCGCCTTCAGTGTGGGACGGGTGGCCAGGGCTGCGATTGCGATGTCGCGGCGTTCGCGCTGCTGGGCCAGCTCGGCTTCCAGCGTGGCCTGCTCCTGTGCATGCCACCGCTGGATCCGGGCCACGATGTCGCGGCCGAGCTCCGTGCGCGCGCCAGCGAAGCCGTCATCCATGGCCTTGGGCGTCCTGGGCTGCTTTTTGCCGGGGTCGTACGCGTACAGCTCGGCGAACTCCTCCAGCGACAGCACGGCACCGAACTCGCGCACCAGCTTGGCGTAGTCGGCCCGGATCAAAGCGGAGTAGCACATGCGATATCTGTCGGGGTGAGTCGCGGCGGCTGCGACGCGGATGCGGCAGGATAGCCTGACACTCAGGGAGATTCCGCATGAACGATCCGGCCCATTGCCATTTCCGTGAAGGCGTGCCCACGGTCGAGGCCTATTGCCAGCTCCGGGCGCTGGCCGGGCTCAGCGCCAAGACCGCCGAAGCGGCTGCACGTGCGCTGCCCAATACCCTGTTCGGTGTCTGCGCCTATCAGGGCAGTGAGCTGGTGGCGATGGGCCGGATCGTCGGCGATGGCGGCTGCCACCTGCAGGTCTGCGATATCGCCGTGCTGCCGCGGTTGCAGGGGCAGGGACTGGGCAAGGAGGTGATGCGGCGTCTGGACGAATGGATGCAGGCCAACCTTCCGCCTTCGGCCTATGTGAGCCTGCTCGCCGATGGCGAGGCACATCGGTTGTATGCGCAGTACGGATTCGCGCCGACGGCGCCAGCCTCGATCGGAATGTATCGACGCTTCTGAAAAGAAAAACCCCGGCCGAAGCCGGGGTTTTCAGAAATTGGCGTCCCCACGGGGATTCGAACCCCGGTCGCCACCGTGAAAGGGTGATGTCCTAGGCCTCTAGACGATGGGGACGCACGAAAACTTCAAGTTGTAGAACCTTCGACGGCCTGATGTCGAAAGTGGTGGAGCCAAGCGGGATCGAACCGCTGACCTCCTGCATGCCATGCAGGCGCTCTCCCAGCTGAGCTATGGCCCCATGAAACCAGGATGCCTGCCGGGAGCAGGGTCCTTTTGAAACTGGCGTCCCCACGGGGATTCGAACCCCGGTCGCCACCGTGAAAGGGTGATGTCCTAGGCCTCTAGACGATGGGGACGCACGAAAAACTTCAAATTGTAGAACTTTCGACGGCCTAATGTCGAAAGTGGTGGAGCCAAGCGGGATCGAACCGCTGACCTCCTGCATGCCATGCAGGCGCTCTCCCAGCTGAGCTATGGCCCCGTGTTACCGAGCCGCCTATCATACCTGCGTGTTCACGTTTGTGGAAGCCTTTTGAGCTTTTTCGTTCCGGCGCCCCGCATACGATCCGGGAGACCACCGTGACGCCACAACCTGAATGCCGGTTGGCGGTGAACAAAAAAGACCCGGTTATCGGCCGGGTCCTCGTTGTTCGTGATGAGTGGCGTCCCCACGGGGATTCGAACCCCGGTCGCCACCGTGAAAGGGTGATGTCCTAGGCCTCTAGACGATGGGGACGCAATTCTCATCAATGTTCTTTAGCGACCTTTCGACGGCCTAATGCCGAAAGATTGGTGGAGCCAAGCGGGATCGAACCGCTGACCTCCTGCATGCCATGCAGGCGCTCTCCCAGCTGAGCTATGGCCCCACGTCGCTGAGGAGCGAAATAATAGCGATGCCCCCTGGGGTTGGCAAGCATTTGTTGCACTTTTCTTCACGTCCGCGGCCGGGTGCGCCATCGTTCCGCCGGGTGCCTGGTCACTCGCCGTCTTCGGTCAGCGCCGCCAGGATCGGGCAGTGCACCAGCGCACCGTGGCCAGGGCAGGCCTCGACCAGTTGCGACAGTGCCGCATGCATGCGCTGCAGTTCGTTCATGCGCTGCTCGATGTCGCGCAGGCGCGTCCGTGCGGTGTCACGCACGCTGCCCATGTCGTGCTGGTGCTGGTCGCTCAGTGCGAGCAGTTCAGCGATCTCCTCCAGGCTGAAACCCAGCGCCTTCGCACGGCGGATGAAGCGCAGGCGACGCAGGTCCTGCTCGCCGAAGATGCGGTAGCCACCGGCCGAACGTGCCGCGGTGGGCAACAGCTGCTGGCGCTCGTAGTAGCGGACCGTATCGATCGGGACGCCGGCCCGGCGCGCCAGCTGACCAATGTTCATGGCGGAATTCCTCGGGTTTCCGGTCGCCATTCTGAACCCTTGAGTCTGGTCCAGGGTCAATGCGATGTGTGAGATACGCATCCAGTGCACTTTGCAACTTTCTTCATAGCCTCGCCGATGGAGCACTTTCTACCCTGCACCTGAACCGGTCATTCGCTGGCCAGAACCGAGGAGGTGCACCGTGGAGGGAATCAGGAGCGAGGGGTTCGTTGAAGTGGGGGTGGTCGAGTACCCCGGTGGCGACCCGTCGGCAGCATCGGTACTGGCTGAAATGGCACATGTGGCCAACCGCGTGGCGCAGCAGCAGCGGCGCCCGTTCAAGCGGGTGCTGGTGACCCGCTGGATCGTGCCGGCCAGCCGCAGCGGGGTACATCGCATCGCGGGCGCGGACATGCTGGACGCGGCCATTCCCGCGGTGATCGCGGTTCCGGGCCAGGTCAGTTCGACGGCCTCTCTTCGTACCGATGAAATCCTGCTCGACTGGCTCCGTGCGCACTACGACGGCGGCAGTCTGCTGGCGGCCGCGGCGGATGGGGTGAGCGTATTGGCCCGGGCCGGCCTGCTGGCGGGCCGGACCGTGTCGGGTCCGGATCTCAGCCGCCATCCCGGACTGGTGGCGCAGGCTGTCAGCTGGGTACCCAGCGAACGCGCACTGGTGGACGATGGTGATCTGCTGACCGTCGCAGGTGTGCAGGCATGGCGCTTTCTCGGCCTGCGACTGCTGCACCGGCTGTTTGGTCAGGGCGTGGCCAGCGCGGTGGCCACGCAGCTCGCGATCACCGTTCCGGAACCGATCCAGCAGGATCTGGAGCGCTTCAGCGCCAACTTCGCCCATGGGGACCGCGACGTGCTGAAGGCCCAGCGCTGGCTGCACGCCACGGCGGCGCGCGGCGCCACGCTTGCTTCGATCTGCGAAGTGGCCGGGCTGGAGCCGCGCACTCTGCAGCGCCGCTTCCTGAGAGCGACCGGGCTGCGTCCGATCGAATACTGCCAGCGACTGCGGGTGGCCAAGGCGCAGACATTGCTGCAGCAGGGGGCGGGTATCGATGAGGTGGCCTGGGGGGTCGGCTATGCCGATCAGAGTGCGTTCCGGCGTCTGTTCCTGCGCATCGTCGGCATGACGCCGGCGAACTATCGACGTCACGTCAGCAACAAGCGCCGCGAACGCCCGCTGCTGCCCTCCGTGGCTGGGAGCCTGCGCGGACTGGCGCCGGCGCCGACGCCGGGCATTCAGATGGGGCGCAGCGCGGCTTGACGATTGACGGTCGGTCGTCGCGCTTGCATCGCAGGCGCGACGCTTCGACCATGCGGTCAGTCGATCGTTGAGTGGGTGTAGTGATGTCCAGCGTTGGGCCGGTGCCGATGCCGGTCGTTCTGATTCTGATCTGTGTACTGATTGCGATGACGATCGCCCGGCTCTGGCCCGGTCGCCGTGCGCAGGGACCGCAGCCTTCGGCGCCCGGCATGGTGCTGGATATGCTGCTGGTGGGGCTGCTGTGTGGCCGCATCAGCTTCGTCGCCGTCAATGCGGCGCTGTATCGCGACTCGCCATGGAGCGTTCTGCAGATCACCGATGGCGGATACCACCTGGTCGTCGTGCTGATGGCTGCGTTGGCGTGGGGATTGTGGCGGCTGCGTGGACATCCCGCGCTGCGCCGGCCGGTACTGGCAGCAGCGCTGGCAGGTACGCTGCTGTGGGGCGCAGCCACTCACGGCGTGTCCGGGTGGCAGGCGCGGCATATGCCGCTGCCCAGGCTGGAGGTGATGGACCTGCAGGGCCGTGTCATCGATCTGCAGCAGTTCCGCGGGAAACCCGTGGTCGTGAATCTATGGGCAACGTGGTGTGGTCCGTGCCGACGTGAAATGCCCGTGCTGGCAGCCGCGCAGGACGCACATGACGATGTGCGGTTCGTGTTCCTCAATCAGGGAGAAAGTCTGGACGAGGTCCAGGGTTTCATTGCCGGCGAACGCCTGCAGCTGCGCAACGTGCTGCTGGATGACGATGCTGCCGCATCTGCGGCGCTCGGGGTGCAGGCGTATCCTTCTACCCTGTTCTTCGATGCTGACGGACGCCTGCAGGAGCTGCATCTGGGTGAACTGACCATGGCAGGGCTTGAACACAAACTGCGCCGGCTGCGGTAGCCTGCGCTGGCATCCCACTATGGAGTTCCCATGTCGTTGATTTCCCTGCGCACCGTTCCTGCGGTGCTGTTGCTGCCGGCCCTGCTGGCCTTGGCCGCCTGCAGCCAGGCGCAGACGCCACCGGGCAAGGCAGGAGCTGCGCCGGCAACCGGTGCGCCGGCCTCCGCTGCCAAGGGGGATCGCCCGGCGGTCCTGAAGGGCATCGAGAAGCATGGTTTCGAGGTCGTCGCCGAGTTCGACGCACCGGGTGGGCTGCGCGGCTTTGCCGGCGTGGTCGGTGGCCAGCAGCCTGCCGCCGCTTACGTGACCGCGGACGGCAAGCACGTGGTGGTAGGCAGTCTGTTCGATGCCGAGGGTAACGATGTCGCCGCTGATGCAGTGGAAAAGCTGGTGGCCGCGCCGATGTCGGCCAAGATGTGGAGCAAGCTGGACGCCAGTGCATGGGTGCGGGATGGCAAGGCCGACGCACCGCGCGTGGTCTACACATTCAGTGATGCCAACTGCCCGTACTGCCACAAGTTCTGGGAGGCGGCACGCCCATGGGTGGATGCCGGCAAGGTGCAGCTGCGTCATGTGATGGTCGGTGTGATCCGCGAGGACAGCCCGGCCAAGGCGGCCGCGATTCTGGCCGCACGCGACCCCAGCGCGGCGCTGCTGGAGAACGAGCGCCAGTTCGACCGCGGTGGCATCAAGCCGCTGCCGAACATCAGCCGCGAGATCGCGGGGAAGCTGGATGCCAACCAGGTCCTGATGATCGAGATGGGCTTCCAGGGTACGCCGGGGATCCTGTTCCAGGATGCGCAGGGCCAGGTGCAGCGTCGCTCCGGTCTTCCACAGGGTGCCGATCTGCAGACGGTGCTGGGTCCACGCTGAAAAGCGATCCTGCATGCAGGGTGTCATCGACAGGCCCGTACGGAAACGTGCGGGCCTGCTGCGTTTGCATGGCCACGACGACGTGAACGGCTGCGCAGTGCTTGTTCGCCGTCACGTCTGAATCGTGACTGAGATCAAGCATCGTGCCTTGATTCCAATCAAGGCCAAAAACGACGTGCGCACTAGCCTGTGACGCATGAAATACAGCGATATCGCTTCTGCACTGCTGCACACGCAGGGCTCTACCCAGAGCATGCCTGCATCGCAATTCACGACACTCTCACTCTGCGCTTGCTACCCAGACTGCTCCGGTCGCTGCCTCATCGGCGGTGCGAACCTGCCGGCGACCGTCTGTCTTAATCGCAGTATCCGTATTTCCAGCAACGGCGGAGCGAAGCCAGGACGGCGCACGCGTGCGGTCCGGCATCGCGTGGCGAGTGTTCGTGCACGGGGGATGCAATGCGCATGGCAGTACTGACTCTTGCCTGCCTGGCCGCGCTGGCCGCTGCGCCGCTGCAGGCGCAGGCGGTTGCCGACGACGACGCGCAGGCGCTGCGCCGTGAGATTGCGGCGATGCGACAGGCCCTGGAAGGCATGCAGCAACGCCTGGACCAGCTCGAGCGGCATGATGCGGGCGTCGCGCCTGCTGCTACGGCTACGCCCGTGTCCCCAGCTCCGGCGACGACGGCCGCCACATTGCAGCCCACCCGCGTGCCCGGCGTGGCGCAACCGGTGCTGCCGGCGCGCGAATCAGTGGCGGACCCGTCGACGGCCGCCTCGCGTCCAGACAACGCTGCCAGCCCCACCGACGCGGATCTGAAAGGCTTCTTCGCCATCCCCGGAACCGACACGGTCATCCGCATCGGCGGCTATGCCAAGCTCGATGCCATCGCCGACTCGCGCCGGGCGGGGGACGAGGACCAGTTCATCCCTTCATCGATGCCGGTAGGGGACAGCCATCGCGATGTTTCCAACTTCAACATCCACGCCAAGCAGACGCGGTTCAGCTTCGAGGCGCGCCGGCCGACCACGCACGGCAACCTGCGCTTCTATCTGGAGAATGATTTCTTCGGCAGCAGCGACGGATACCAGTTCCGCCTGCGCCACGCCTATGGGCAGCTTGGCAATACCTATGCCGGCTATGGCTACTCCAGCTTCATGGATGCCGACAGCCTGCCCGATACGCTGGATTTCGCAGGCCCGGGAGGTGCTGGCTACCTGCTGGTGGCCGGCATCCACCACAGTTTCGCGCTGGGCAAGGGAAGCACGCTGACGATCGCCGCCGAAGACCCGGAGACGGAACTGGCCGGGGCCAGCGAGACGCTGGCGGCGGTGAACCGGCTGCCGGATGTCACGGTAACCGCGCGCATGGAGCGCGATTGGGGCCACCTGCAGATGGGTGCGGTGGCCCGCAGTCTGGCCTATGACGGCCAGGACCAGCGCGACCGGCGCATCGCCGGCGGCCTGCAGCTCAGTGGTTCTGCTTCCGTGGGCGCGCGCGACCTGCTGCTGTTCGGCGTGCTGGGCGGCCGCGGCCTGAGCCGCTACACCGCTGATCTGACCGGCTCCGGCCTGGATGCCGTGGTGGATGCGGACGGTCGCCTGGAGGCACTGGATCTGCACGGCGGCTTCGTCGGTTACACCCATTACTGGTCCGATCTGTGGCGCTCGAATCTGATTTTCGGACAGCTCACGCTGGAGCGGAACACCGCTCTTGCCAGTGACGCGTTCCGGCAAAGCCGTTACGGCGTCTTCAACCTGATCTGGAGCCCCGCGCCCTCGTGGACGATGGGCATGGAGCTGCTTTACGGCCGCCTGCAGCAGCAGGACGGTGCACGCGGCGACACAGTAAGAGTGCAGGGCAGCCTGCAGTACAACTTCATCAAATAGGCGCCAGCGGCAGCACGCCAGCGCAGCCAACCCCCATGCCCGGCGCAACCGGGCTGATGCCGGTACAGGAGATTGTCATGGCAGAAGCAAAGAAGATCGGTGTGGTGGGAGCCACCTTCCTCGTCGCGGGCAACATGATGGGCTCAGGCGTATTCCTGTTGCCCTCCAGCCTGGCCAAGATCGGTACCGCCTCGATCTGGGGCTGGCTGATCACCACGGCGGGTGCGCTGCTGTTGGCGTTCGTGTTCGCCAAACTGGGCAAGCTGGCCCCGAAGGCCGGCGGCCCCTATGCCTATGCGCGCGACTGGTTCGGCCCCTACATGGGCTTCCAGACCAATACCATCTACTGGTTCGCCAACTGGATCGGCAATGTCGCCATCCCGATCGCGGCGGTGGGTTACTTCAGCTACTTCTTCCCGATCCTGTCCGAGCCGCTGGTGCGCTGCATCGCGGTCCTGGTGCTGGTGTGGGCGCTGAGTTTCGCCAATGTGATCGGTCCGGCCTTCGTCAGTCGCGTGCAGACCGTCACCACCAGCTTCGCGCTGGTGCCGATCCTGGGCATCGCCATCTTCGGCTGGTTCTTCTTCGATGCCGACATCTTCAAAGGGGCCTACAACGTCTCCGGTGAATCCAACTTCGGTGCGATCTCCAGTGCAGCCGCACTGACGCTGTGGGCGTTCATCGGCGTGGAGTCAGCGTCGGTGACCGCCGGCGTGGTCGAGAACCCTGAGAAGAATGTCGCGCGCGCTACGCTGGCCGGCGTGTTCCTTGCGGCCATCGCCTACATCGCCAGTTCGTCGGTGATCATGGGCATGGTCCCCAACGGTGAACTGCAGACTTCGGACGCGCCGTTCGCCTTGGCGGCGGCCAAGGCCGTGGGGGGGTGGGGCGGTGCGCTGGTCAGCCTGTGCGCGTTCATCGGTGCGGCCGGCTCGCTCGGTGGCTGGATCCTGCTGACCGCACAGAGCGCGAAGGCCGCATCGGATGATGGCCTGTTCCCGAGCATCTTCAGCAAAACCAACAAGGATGACGTGCCGGTCAAGGGCGTGCTGATCGTGGCGGTGCTGATGACGCTGGCCGTGCTGGTCACTTCCACCTCGGAAACGGCATCCGCGCAGTTCGATGTGATCACCTCGGCCGCGGTGGTGCTGACCCTGCTGCCCTACATCTATTCCTGCGTGGCCTGCTACTTCGTGGTCGAACGCTCGCACACCCTGGTGCATACCGGCGCGTTCTGGACCTTGACCAGCCTCACCGTCGTGTACTGCCTGTGGGCGATCTATGGCTCGTCGGGAACGATCGTGCAGTACGCCTTCCTGTTCGTCCTGTTCATCACCGTGTTCTATCCCTTCTTCAGCGAGGAGCGCCGCCAGCAGCGGCAGCGTGCCCGCGAGGCGGCGGCGATTTCTGCCGGCGCGCAGCATTCCTGATTCGGACAAGGAGAAGCAACATGTATTTCAAGTCATTGGACTATCCGGTCATAGTCATCGACGGTGATTACGACTCACCTCGCATCGGCGGCATCCTGATCCGCGCTCTGGTGGAAGAGCTGCGCAGCAACGACCAGCGCGTGCTGTGCGGGTTGAACCTGGATGATGCCCGTGCAGGAGCACGCACCTATGTCGCGGCGTCGGCCGTGCTGATATCGATCGATGGCAGCGAGGAGGTCGATGGCGAGTTCCAGCGCCTGACCGCGTTCCTGCGCGAGCAGAGTGCGCGCCGCGCGAATCTGCCGGTCTTCCTGTATGGCGAGCGCCGTACCATCGAGAAGGTACCGAGCAAGCTGCTCAAGTACATCCACGGCTTCATCTTCCTGTTCGAGGACACCAAGAACTTCATCTCCCGGCAGGTGATGCGGGCCGCTGAAGACTACATGCAGCACCTGCTGCCGCCGTTCTTCAAGGCGCTGATCCATCACGCCGCCGAGTCGAACTATTCCTGGCATACGCCCGGCCATGCCGGTGGCGTGGCCTTCACCAAATCACCGGTTGGCCGTGCATTCCACCAGTTCTATGGCGAGAACACGCTGCGCAGCGATCTTTCGATCTCGGTGCCGGAGCTGGGATCGCTGCTGGACCACACCGGGCCGATCAAGGACGCCGAGAACGAAGCGGCCCGCAACTTCGGCGCCGACCATACGTTCTTCGTGACCAATGGCACCTCCACGGCCAACAAGATCGTATGGCACGGCACGGTGGCGCGGGGCGATGTGGTGTTCGTCGACCGCAACTGCCACAAGTCGCTCCTGCATGCGCTGATCATGACGGGCGCGGTACCCGTGTACTTCACGCCCAGCCGCAACGCGCACGGCATCATCGGCCCGATCAGCCTGGACCAGTTCACTCCGGAATCGCTCCAGCAGCGCATCGCCGCGAACCCGCTGGCGAGCAAGGCATACACGGCGGGCTCCAAGCCGCGTATCGCCGTGGTCACCAACTCCACCTACGATGGCCTGTGCTACAACGCCGAGAAGATCGCCGACGAGATCGGCAGTGCGGTGGACTTTCTGCACTTCGATGAGGCCTGGTATGCCTACGCCGCATTCCATCCCTTCTACGAGAACCACTACGGCATGGCCAAGGGCAAGCCGCGCGAGCAGGATGCGATCATCTTCACCACGCACTCCACCCATAAGCTGCTTGCCGCGTTCTCGCAGGCCTCGATGATCCATGTGCGCAACTCGGCACAGCGCAATCTGGATGCGGAGCGTTTCAACGAATCATTCATGATGCACACCTCCACCAGCCCGCATTACGGCGTGATCGCTGCCTGTGATGTCGCGTCGAAGATGATGGAGGGCGAGGCCGGTCGCTCGCTGGTGCAGGAGATGCACGACGAGGCGATCGCATTCCGGCGCGCCATGCTGCATGTGCGCGACGATCTCGGCCGTGATGATTGGTGGTTCAGCGTATGGCAGCCGACCAAGGTCGAGCGCAGCCTTGACAAGGGCGACACGCCGGCGCCGATGGTGGCCAAGCGGGAGGAGTGGTACCTGCAGCCGGATGGGCACTGGCATGGTTTCGAGAATCTGGTGGACGACTATGTGCTGATCGATCCCATCAAGGTGACCCTGCTGACCCCCGGCCTGTCGATGGATGGTGGAATGGGCCGGCTGGGCATTCCAGCGGCGGTGCTGAGCAAGTTCCTGTGGGGTCGTGGCATCACTGTGGAGAAGACCAACCTCTACTCGGTGCTGTTCCTGTTCTCGATGGGGATCACCAAGGGCAAGTGGAGCACGCTGGTCACCGAGCTGATGGCGTTCAAGGAGCTGTATGACCGCAACGCCCCCCTGAGCCAGGCGCTGCCGACGCTGGCGGCGGACTATCCCGTTGCCTACGCCGGCTGGGGACTGCGCGACCTCTGCGATGCGCTGCACGCCTTCAACCAGGAGTTCGCAGTGGCCCGGGTAATGCGCGAGATGTACGTGGACCTGCCGACGCCGGTGATGACCCCGGCCGATGCCTACAACCATCTGGTGAAGGGGGAAATCGAACGGGTGGACATCGAACAGCTCAGTGGCCGCATCGCGGCGACCATGCTGGTGCCGTACCCGCCCGGCATTCCCACCATCATGCCGGGCGAGCGCTTCGGTGCCAGCGATGAGCCCATCATCGAGTCGCTGCGCATCGCACGCGAGCAGAATGCGCGCTTCCCGGGCTTCGAGTCGGACGTGCACGGACTGATCATCGAGCACGACGGCGAGACCGTTTCGTACAAGGTGGAAGTGCTGAAGGCCTGAGCCGTTCCCTGGTCCTCCGCACGCAACGCGGTGCGGAGGACTGCCAAGGAGGGGGCCCGGTGCACCGTCGCGTTGATCCCGTTGCTGCATCTGGCAGTGGTTGGCATGCTGTTCGAGATCGAAGCGGAAGCGCGGACTGCCTAGCGCAGGTAGTACTCCACGGGTACCACCAGTTCCTGCGGCGCCTTCATTTCGTCGGGAATGCGTGGCAGCGGCTGTGCGCGGCGGAAGGTCTGCAGCGCCGCGTCATCGAGCAGGGACTGGCCGCTGGACTGCTCCAGGCGCAGCGCCAGAAGGCGTCCGTCGCGGTCGATGCTGGCGCGGACCCAGCTGGTGCCCTGCTGGCGCCGCGATCTAGCGCTGGAGGGGTAGTAGCGGTATCGCTCCAGTCGTGCCATCAGCCGCGCTTCCCACTGGTCGCTGGCAGCGCCGGCCTGGACGTCCGCGGGTTGGGCGTCCGGAGCAGGCGGCGCGGCCGTGATCGATGCCGGTGCGGGACGGGCATCGGCCGCGGCCGCAGGTGGGGCGACCTGCGTGGGTTGCCGGCCGGCGCCGGCGATCTCGCTGGCGGCCAGTTCGCCTTCACGCGCGTGGGTCGGCGCGGGTGGCGGCGGCGATTTCCGTGGCTGCGCGGCGCGCGCCTGTTGCGCCTGGCTGGGCTGTTCGGCCTGGCGTTCCTCCACAGGCTGTGGCGGTGCAGCCGGCGCAAGCAGGCGCAGGCTGATGCGCACATCCTGCTCTGGCGGCGGCAGCGTAGGCGGGGCTGCCACCCAGTGCACGAGCAGCAGCAGCGGCAGCAGGTGGATCCCGACGGTGATCGCCATTGCCTGCCAGTGTTGCCTGCGTTCACTCATCTGCGATCACCCACAGCAGGTCGGCGTCGCTGGCGTCGATGGCTTCTTCCGCCGATGCCAGAGCGACCACCAGCGCAGGCGCGGATGCGGGCAGATAGCCCGGTACGCCGGTGCCGCGCAGCACATGCCAGCGGCCGGCAACCAGCAGCGCGGGTGTCTGTGCGGCCGCCAGTACCTGCGCCATACGCGAATCGCGGGCCTGCTGAACGGCCAGCATGCCTTCCAGCAGCGGTGCGGCGTCGGCGTGCTGGGCCAGCACTACGTTCGACAGGCGGTGGCGTGCGCCAGGCACCGGGAAGCGCGCCGGTGCCGACGAAGCGAGCAGCGCGTCGACCTCCGCACGCGAGAGGTTGCCACCGTGCAGGGCGATGCCTGCAGCGGTGGCATCCTGCACCAGTCCGCCATAGGCCGACCACGGCCAACGGGGGTCCCAGCCCAGCAGTTCCTGCAGGTGTTGCCCGTCGGCACGGTTGCCCTTGTCCAGCCAGCGCTGCACGCGCTGCAGGCGGGGCTGGCGTTCACTGCCGATCATCTCCAGGACCAGCGCACCCTGTGGTCGCTGCTGGTGCAGGGCCTGCAACAGCCAGCGTTCGGCGGCATGGTCGGTGGCGACGTCATGGCGTTCCCCCAGCAGCAGGTGCCGGGCGGCGGCGACGCGCTGCACGAACGCCGCTTCCTGCAACGGCCGGCCGCTGGCCAGGTCGATCACCGTGCCGGGCATCGACTGGGCCTGCCCGGTCGCCAGCACGGCAAGCAGGCACAGCGGCAACCAGCGTCGGCTAGAACGCCACGTTGACGCCCATCGAGACGGTGCGGCCGCGGCCGTTGCCGCGGTCCAGGATCGGGCTGAAGATGCTGTCGATCGAGGCATTGTTGTCATAGGCTTTGTTCTGCAGGTTTTCGATGTTCAGCCATACGGTGGTGCTGGCCTGTGGCTTGAAGCTGGCGTAGAAGTCCAGCAGCACACCCGTGCCGCGGGTCTTGCGGGTCTGGAAGAAGTCGTAGCCTTCCTCAGTGGGGCCGGAGTATTCGGCGCGCACGCCGGCCTGCACGCGTTGCTGCCACCAGCGACCGCCGACGTCCAGCGTCCAGTAGCGGTCGGGAAGCGCGGTGATGTCTTCCAGGTTGACGAACTCGGTGGTGGGCGCACTGGTGTGTGATCGTGTCCAGCTCAGCGTCGCGTGATAGTGCTCGCTGGCGTAGTGGGCCTCCAGCTCGATGCCACGCATGCGCACCACGCCCGGGTCGTTCATCCAGCGGGTGGTGACGCTGAAGTCGTCCACATCCAGCGCATCGGTCCAGGCCGAAAGCTGCGGGTCGCTGTCGATCGATACCACGACGGGCTCGATTTCCGGTGGATGCACGATCAGCAGGTACTGCGGCTTGATGTAGTCGCGGATGCGGTTGTCGAAGCGGGTCACCCGCAACTGGGCCAGGTCGCCGTCGCGCAGCAGCGAACCGGTGCTGAGGTTGGCGCCGAACTGCAGGTTGCGCGAGCGTTCGCGGCGCAGGAAGGGATTGGCGCCCACGCCATCGGCATCGCTCATGCCTTCCAGCGGAATCTTCTCGAAGAACATCTCCTGCACGCGTGGCGGCCGCGATGTCCGCGAGGCCTCGGCGTACAGCTGCAGCCAGTCGGTTGCCTGCAACGAAACCGAGAGGCTGGGACTGAGTGCATGTTGGCGGCGGCGGATGTCGATGCCCCCGCCGTTGATCCGGGTGCACTGGCCCGGCACATCCGAACAGGCCGGGATGTGCCCGCGGATGCCGTAGCGATCCTGGCGCAGCCCGGTGGTCAGTGCGTAGATGCCGTACTGCAGTTCGAGCGTACTGAACACGCTGTCCAGCTGGCTGCGCCCCTGCGGGTTGGCGCCGCGCAGGGTGGGCGTATCAGCAACGAAAATGTCCGACTGGTGCTTGAGGCCTGTGTTCCAGCGTGCCTGCAGCGAGCCGATCTCGAAGCGGCTGGTGTTGTCGATGTTCCAGCTGCTCAGGCTGCTGTGGGTACGCCGGCCGATGTAGCTGGACACTTCCACCGGCGGATAGAACAGCCGCGTCTTGTTGGCGGCGAAGCTGGCGCGCAGGTCGATCCAGGGTGTGTAGGGCGTGTAGTGATAGCTGGCGCGCTGGTTGCGTGCCGAAATCTGCCACGGGTAGTTGTGATAGAAGTCGTTCTCGTAGCGCATGTGGCTCAGGTCCAGCCGGTGCAGCTCACTGGGTTGCAGGCGGGCCTTGAGCAGCCAGCTTCTGGGGTGCTGGCTGCCCGGGTCGGCGCTGTTCTTCTGCCCGTTGGCGGTCGCGTACTCGCTGCTGCGGCTGCTGCTGGCCGCCGCAAGCAGGCCGAACTGGCGGTCACCGCCTTCCTCGCTGTGGCGCCAGGCGCCGGCGAAAGTGCGGCCACTGCCATAGCCGTTGTCGCCGTGCCGGTAGCCGGCGCGCAGGCCCCAGTCGCGGCTCTCACCCAGCAGGTCATCGATATCCAGCGTGCGGAAGTTGGCGGTACCGGCCAGGGTGCCAGCGCCATCGCCGCCAGCGACGGCACCGCGCTGCACATCCACCCCGGCCAGCAGGAATGGATCGACATAGGCGAACGGGCCCCCGGAGCCGTGCCCGGCGTTGTTGCGGAAGGTCTGGGTGACACCGTCGATCATCGTGTTGACGCGGCCTGCGCCGGTCATGCCACGGATGTTGACCTGGAGGCCGGGCTGGCTGCGCGAGTGGAAGCTGTGCGTGCCGGGCATCGAGCGCAGCAGGCTGTTGCCCTCCTGGCGTTCGGCCATCGCCACGCGTTCACTGCCAACGGCTGGCGCGAAGCCATCGCGGGTGGCGGGGACGTACTGGCTGGCGCCGGTGCCGGGCGCATGGCCCTGTGCAGGAGTGCCCTGCACGCGCAACGGACCGGTGCGGCGGCTGCCATCGCTGGACTCGGCAGGCGCCGGCTCGAGGGTGGCACGCCGTGCATCGATGAAGCGGGGCCGCAGGCCGGTGCCGGCCAACAATTGTGACAGCGCCTGCCTGTCGTCGAAGTTGCCGCGCAGGGCGGGCGCCATCTGGCGCTGGGGCAGCGCGCCACCGATTACAAGATCGATGCCGGTGAGCCGGCTGTAGGCATCCAGTGCGCCGGCCAGCGGCTGTGCAGGCAGGTCGTAGTGGCGGGTTGCGGTCTGTGCCTGGGCATGGCCGGACAGGAATGGAACCGGGCTGGCGCAGGCCAGCGACAAGGCCAGGACAAGGGGGCGGTGGGACAGCATCGAGGTCTCCAGGGAGTGACGCAGAGCGTCGTCAGCCTGGGAAGACGCACGGGCAGGGACGATGTCAGGGTGCATGGCCGCTGCCGTGTGTTGATGACAGCCACAGCTGCAGTCCGGGACCGATGCGCAGCACGCGGACCTGCAATTGCCGGGCGAGCTGGTCGCGGGTGCCGGTGGCGCCGGTGGCATTGCCCAGCACGGTGACCCGCTGCTGGCGCAGGTGCGCGCCCATGATCCAGGTGTGCCCACCGTCCCAGCGGTCCAGCCCCCGGGCGACATCCTCCAATGGGGCCGATACCCAGTGCAGGCGCCGCTCGCGCCAGGCGAGCACGCCTGCCGGTGCGGCCGACGGGGTGCCGGGTGTCTGGCCATCGAAGCGCAGTTGTTCGCCCTGGCTTGCCTCTCCGCTGCCGCTGCCGCTGTCCACCCGCACCTGGTGTTCGGTGACGGTCACCACGCTGCTGCCGTTCTGCACGGCGACATCGAATGCGGTGCCCAGCGCGGTGACCCTGCCATGCGGCGTGCGCACCTGGAACGGCCGGTCGGCATCGGCGGCAACCTGGAACCAGGCCTGTCCCTTCTTGAGCTGCAGCTGCCGGCGCTGCCCGTCGATGCGGACGCGCACCTCGCTGCCCGGAGAAAGCGCGACGCGCGAACCGTCCTGCAAGGGTGTCTCTCGGATCTCGCCGACGGTGGTGCGCAGCACCAGTTCTGGCGGCGGTGCGTCCTGGCGGAGCGACAGGCCCAGCACGCACAGCAGCAGGGCGCCGATGCCCGCCTCGCGCAGGGCGCGCCGGCGGTGACGCTGCTGCTGGCGTTGCAGGCTGGGCAGGCCGGCACCGGCCTGCCACAGCTGCTGCAGGTGCAGGTACTGTGCTGCATGGCGCGGGTCTGCCTGATACCAGTGGGCGAACGCGCGCTCGTCGCGCGTACCGTCATGGCCGTCGAGCCACCAGCGTGCGGCTTCGCGTGCGATCGTGTCCTGGCTCATGGGCCGGGCACCTGTTGCAGCGCGACCAGCGCGCGCAGCAGGTGTCCATGCACGGTCTGCCGGCTGATGCCGAGCTGGCGACCGATTTCGGCCAAGGCCATCTGTTCGACCCGGGCCAGCAGGAACACCTGCCGCGAGCGCGGCGGCAGGGCGGCGATGATCGCGTCCAGGTGACGCAGTTGTTCGAGATCGAGCAGGCGTTGTTCCGGCAGGGGCGCCGGATCGGCGAGGGTGGTCAGAGATGCTTCGTCCAGCGGGTCTTCCCGGCGGCGCTGGCGTTGCCGGTAATGGTCGGCGATCAGGTTGTGGGCGACGCGGTACAGGTAGGCGCGGCCATTGCTGAGCAGGCCACTGGCGGCGACCTTGACGACACGCAGCCAGGTCTCCTGGACGACGTCATCGGCATCGCTGCGTTGCGGGAGTTTGCGGCGGACGTGGGCGTGCAGCGGCCGGTAATGGGCGGCGCACAGATGCGCGACATCCGTCGGTTCGACAGGCGTGGACACGGGGCGGGCTACAACTGGGAAAGGGAACAGCCCGCGGCGGCAAGGGCAGCGCCTGCACCTTACAGCAAAAGAGAATCATTTGCATCCATGGTGCCGGCGCATCGAAGGCGAGCGGGCCGGCAGCGCTCTCTGCGTCAGAGGTCGCGGTACTGGATCTGTGCAGCGAGCACGCGCAGGCCTTCGGCATTGCTGGACAGGATGCGTTCCTCGCCAATGCCCTTCTGGCGTTGCAGCTGGAATCCCGCTGCGTTGGGCAGGTGCGCGGCGATGGTCTCCAGGCGTTGCAGCGCATCGGCCCCTTGGCAGTCGAAATGACCCCAGTAGGCGCCGTGACGGTGGACCAGCAGGCGGTAGTTCATCGTGCGTTCTCCGGTAGTTCCTGCAGCCAGTGGTTGAACATCGCAGTCGCGGCTGCGGCCAGCGGGGCGCCATAGCGGCGTGCCTGCGCGCGAAGATCGTTCGGGTCGATGCCCGCCTGGGCCAGCTCGAGCGTGTGGCCGATCAGCCAGCGTTCGAACTGCCGCGCATCCAGTTCCGGGTGGCACTGCAGGGCCAGTGCATGCTTGCCGATGGAAAAGGCCTGGTGGCGGCAGGCGGGTGTGCTGGCAAGACGGTGCGCACCGTCCGGGAGTTCGAAGGCTTCGCCATGCCAATGCAGCACAGGAATGCCCTGCAATGCCAGCAGGGGAGAACGCTGGCCCTCGTCGGTCAGCAGCAGTGGCGCGAATCCGATTTCCTTGCCTCCGCTGGGCGCCACCTCCGCCCCCAGCGCACGTGCCATCAGCTGCGCACCCAGGCAGATGCCGAGGGTCGGCCGCTGCAGGTGCAGGCGCCGTTGCAGCAGCGCGATGCTGTCAGCCAGGAAGGGGTAGAGCAGGCCATCGTTGACGCTGACCGGGCCTCCCAGTACGACCAGCAGATCAGCCGCTTCGGCCGCGTCAAGCGCATCGATGCCGGCCTGCAGCACGTGCAGCTGCCAGCCCTGGGCCAACAGCAGCGGCTGCAGCGTGCCGAGGTCTTCGAAGGCGATGTGTTGCAGGACGACCGCGTGCTTCATGCGGCCCCTCCACGGGTGGGCCAGTAGGCGCTGTCCGGTGTCGCGCGTGCTCCGAAGATAGCCTGGCCGACGCGGACTACGGTGGCGCCCTCCTCGATGGCGACCTCGAAGTCGCCGGACATGCCCATCGACAGCTGCGACAGGTCGATGCCGGTCGGCGCGCTGCGCTGCAGCTGATCGCGCAGCGTGCGCAGGCGGACGAAGCAGGCGCGTACGCGTTCCACCTCCGGAGTGAAGATGGCCAGGGTCATCAGTCCGCGTACGCGCAGGCGGTCGAACATGGGCAGCTGCTGCACGAAAGCGTCGACGGCGCCGGGCTCCAGGCCGTACTTGCTGGGTTCGGCGGAGGTGTTGACCTGCACGAACACGTCCAGAGTGCGGTCCTCCAGCAGCAGGCGCTGCTGCAGCGCTTCGGCCACGCGCAGGCTGTCCAGCGCCTGGAATTCACTGGCGAAGCGCGCCACATGGCGGGCCTTGTTGGTCTGCAGGTGGCCGATCACCGACCAGTGCACGCCAAGGTCGGCCATCGACTCGGCCTTGCGCTGTGCCTCCTGCACCTTGTTCTCACCCAGCTCATGGCAGCCGGCAGCCACGGCCATGCGGATGCGCGCCTCATCCACGGTCTTGCTGACCGGCAGCAGGCGCACGCTCTGCGGGTCGCGGCCCGCGCGGGCACAGGCCCGCGCGATGCGCTGGCGCACCGTGAGCAGGTTGCGGGCGATCTGTTCGACGGACTGGGCGACAGGCCAGTCGGCGGCGGCAAGGGGCATGCGTGCACCTCCAATGCAGGGTGGCCAGGGTGGGATACACTGGCACAGGACAAGATTTATTTTGGCATAGGACAAAATGAAAATCACCGGGCACAGTGCCGAATCGATCTTCGACAGCATCCGCGAGGGCATCGGCGACGGGCGGCTGACCGCGGGCAGCGTGCTGCCGCCGGTACGCGAACTGGCCGAGCGGCTGGGCGTCAACCGCAACACGGTGGCGGCCGCGTACAAGCGGCTGGACGCGGCGGGCCTGGCCAGTACGGGGGGGCGGCGCGGTACCACGGTGCGTGGCGTGCCGGCCCCCGTCGCGCGCGAAGGCAGTCCGCCGGGGCTGGCGCTGCACGATCTGGCAGGTGGCAATCCGGACCCACGGCTGTTGCCGAGCCTGCGCCTGGCACCGGCGCCACCTCGGCTGTATGGCGTGGGTACGGTCGACCCGCGCATGCAGCGGCTGGCACGTGCGTCGCTGGATGCTGATTGTCCGCAGGGCTATGCCCTGGAGCTGAGCCACGGTGCCGTCGATGGCATCGAACGCCTGCTGGCTGCCTGGCTGCTGCCCGGCGACCGCATCGCTGTAGAGGATCCCTGCTTCCTTGGCAGCCTCAACGTGCTCAATGCCGCTGGCCACACGCCGCTGCCCGTGGCGGTGGACACGCATGGGATGCAGGTGGCGTCGCTGCGGCGGGCGCTGGAGGCTGGCGCACGCGCGGTACTGCTGACGCCGCGCGCACACAATCCTACCGGCGCCAGCCTGGATGCGAAGCGGGCGCGGGCACTGCGCCAGCTGCTGGCCGGCTACCCGCAGGTGGCAGTGCTGATCGACGATCATTACGCGTTGCTCTCGCAGCAGGCCTACCACTCGGTGCTGCCCGTCGATGGCCGGCGCTGGGCACTGCTGCGCTCGCTGTCCAAGCCGTTGGGCCCGGATCTGCGCCTGGCGTGGCTGGCCTGCGATGAAGAAACCGCGATACGGCTGCGCCTGCGGCTGGCAGCGGGAACCGGCTGGGTCAGCCACCTGCTGCAGGATGCGGCGGTCTCGGTGCTGGAATCAGCCCCGCAGCGGGCGAAGATCGCATCGGCCGGCGTGCGTTACCAGCAGCGGTTGCAGTCGCTGCAGATGCTGCTGCAGGCGCGGGGCGTGCAGCAGGCCGTGCCGATGGAGGGGTTGAACCTGTGGTTGCCGCTGCCGGATGACAGCCGCCCGCAGGTACTGGCGCTGGCCGCCCGCGGCTGGCATGTGCGTGCCGGCGAAGTGTTCGCGGTTTCCGCCCCCGGCCATGGCCTGCGCATCACCTGCGCGGCGCTGGGAACACCGCAGCAGCGACAGCTGGCCGATGACCTGGCGGCCGTGGTGGGATGATGAACCCGCGTCCTTCAGGGCGCGGCACTGACGCCGGGGCGCACGTAGTAGGACTGCCCGCTGTCATCCACGAACATCAACTCCGGCTTGCCCTGCCAGGAGGTGAGCATCGCGCCGGTGTTGTTCTGGTGTTTGACCATCAGGCTGGCGCCGCGGTCGGGGTTGGCGACCACCTTGAACACTTCGGTGGTGCCGGCTGCATCGTCAAGCGTCAGCAGGGCTTCGCCACCGTGGTCGGTCGTGCCGTAGCCGCCGCGTTCGGAGCCGTCCGGACCCAGCAGAACCAGGCCGGACAGGGCGCTGGCACGTGTTCCCTGCACCTGGCCGCGACTGCGCGGGTCGGGCACCGGGGCGCCCAGGATCACCCGCGCCTGACCGGCGTCATCGTGGATGACCAGGCCCCGGGCTTCGATCACCCGCTGCGGCGATTGGCTGCGATGCAGGCTCCAGGCAGTCCAGCCGGAAACGAGCAGGGCGAGGGTGGAGACCAGCAGCGTGGTCAGCGTGAGTGCACGGGGCATCGGATCGTCCTTCCTTGGATGTGCCGACGATAACGGAAGCGGGCCGCTCATGACCAGTTCGCTGTGTGACGCGGTGTGTCCTCAGTGGAAGTCGCGGCTTCGGCTGCGCAGGCCCTGCAGCAGTTCATCCAGGCAGTGCATGCGTTGCACGATCACATGCTGCACGCCATCGACACGCTCCAGTCGGCCGTCGATCTGCATCAGCTGGGTATCGACCAGTACACGGTGCTGCCGGTCGGCCAGGTGCCGCCAGACCACGGCATTGACCATGCCGGTTTCATCTTCCAGGGTAAGGAAGGTGACGCCGCTGGCGGTCTGGGGACGCTGGCGCATGCGTACCAGCCCGGCGATGCGTACGCGGCGGCCATGGCCGTGGCCGGCCAGTTGTGCGGCGTCGAGGCAGCCGCGGCTGCGCAGCTGCGTGCGCAGGAATGACATGGGATGGCGACCCAGGGTAGTGCCGATGCTGCGGTAGTCGGCCTGCATGTCTTCCCACGCACTGGGCAACGGCAATGGCACGCGTGCTTCAGCGGTGGTGCGGGCCTGATCGAACAGCGGCAGGCGGTTTTCCACGCCGGAGACATCCCAGCGCGCACGATGACGATGCCCGCTGAGGCCGCGCAGCGCGCCGGCATCGGCCAGCAGGCCCTGATGGCGCCGGTCCAGGACGGTGCGCTGGCACAGATCGCCGACATCGTCGAATGGCCGTCGCGCGCGTTCGCGCATGATGGCCTGTGCCACCTGTTCGTTGCAGCCATCGACCAGGCGCAGGCCCAGCCGGATCGCCGCGGGACCCCTGCTGAAATCCAGCGTGCAGTCCCAGTCGCTGTGGCGCACGTCCACCGGCAGCACGATGATGCCGTGCCGGCGCGCATCCTGCAGCAGCTGGTCGGGGCTGTAGAACCCCAGTGGCTGGCTGTTGATCAGGCTGGCGGTGAACGCGGCCGGATGATGGCACTTCAGCCAGCAGCTGTTATAGGTCAGCAGGGCGAAGCTGGCGGCGTGGCTTTCCGGGAAGCCGTAATCGCCGAAGCCCTTGATCTGCTCGAACAGGTGCTCGCCGTATTCGCGACTGAAGCCGTTCTCCAGCATGCCGGCCAACAGCTTCTCGCGATGCGGCTCCAGCCCGCCGCGGCGCTTCCAGGCCGCCATCGAACGGCGCAGGGCATCGGCCTCGCCCGGGGTATAACCGGCCGCATCCACCGCCAGCTGCATCACCTGTTCCTGGAACAATGGCACGCCCAGCGTACGTGCGAACACGCGTTCCAGCCGCGGTGGGTAGAGCGGATTGTGTGGATCGTTCAGTGCATCAGGGCCGTGTTCGCGCAGGATACGCCTCCGCTCCAGATAGGGATGCACCATGTCGCCCTGGATCGGACCGGGCCGCACGATCGCGACTTCGATCACCAGGTCATAGAACGTGCGCGGCTGCATGCGCGGCAGCATCGCCATCTGCGCGCGCGATTCGATCTGGAACACGCCGATGGTGTCGGCGGCGCAGATCATGTCGAAGGTCTTCGCATCCTTGGGCGGGATCGCATCCATGCGTCCTTCGTGCAGGCCATGCTGCTTCAGCATTGCCAGGCATTTGCGGATGGCGGTGAGCATGCCCAGCGCCAGGCAGTCGACCTTCATCAGGCCTGTGGCATCCAGATCGTCCTTGTCCCACTGGATGACGGTGCGGTCGGCCATCGCTGCGTTCTCCACCGGCACCAGCGTCGACAGCGGGTGTTCGGAAATCACGAAACCGCCCGGATGCTGCGACAGGTGGCGCGGGAAGTCGATCAGCTCGGCGGTCAATGACAGCAGTCGCCGCATCAGCGGCGTCTCCGGGTCGAAGCCGCGCTCGCGCAGGGTTTCCGGTAGCGGAATGTTGCCACCCCAATGGTCCATCGCCGCGCCCAGTTCATTGACCTGGTCCATCGGCAGTCCCAGCGCGCGGGCGACATCACGGATCGCACTGCGGCCGCGATAGCTGATCGCCACCGCCGTCAACGCGGCGCGTTCGCGGCCATAGCGCTTGAACACGTACTGCAGGACTTCCTCGCGCCGTTCATGCTCGAAATCGATATCGATATCCGGTGGTTCATTCCGCTCGGCGGAGATGAAGCGCTCGAACAGCAGATTGCTGCGCGCGGGGTCGATCTCGGTCACGCCCAGTACGAAGCACACCGTTGAATTGGCGGCCGAGCCGCGGCCCTGGCAGAGGATGTCCTGGCTGCGGGCGAAGCGCACGATGTCGTGCACGGTGAGGAAGTAGGAGGCATAGTTCTTCTTCCTGATCAATGCCAGCTCGTGCTCGATCTGCCTGCGCTGTGGTTCCTGGATGCCCTCCGGCCAGCGCCAGGGAATCTTTTCTTCCACCAGCTCGCGCAACCAGCTGTCCGGGTCATGACCTTCCGGCACCAGTTCATGCGGGTAGGTGTACTTCAACTGGTCCAGGGTGAAGTGGCAGCGCTCGGCGATGCGCACGGTCTCGGCCAGCAGTGCAGGGGGGTACAACCGGGCCAGCGCGGTGCGCGGGCGCAGGTGGCGTTCACCATTGGGGAACAGGCGCCAGCCGGCTTCGGCCACGCTGCAGCGGTGACGGATCGCGGTCAGCGTGTCCTGCAGTGCGCGGCGGCGGCGCACATGCATGTGCACATCGCCGCTGGCGACCAGCGGCAGGCCGTGGCGTTCGCCGAACGCCTGCAGCTGCTGCAGGCGGTGCGCGTCGTCGTGCTCATGGTGCAGTTCCACCGCCAGCCACAGGCGATCCTTGAAGGCTGCGCGCAGCAGTGGCAGATCGGTGGCGGCGGGCTGCCGGTCCAGCCACAGGCACAACAGGCCGTCGGGCAGGCCGGACAGGTCATCGCGCAGGCAGCGGTACTCGCCCTTGCCGGCCCGCCGCCGGCAGGTGGTGATCAACTGGCACAACCCGGCGTAGGCAGCCTGGTCGGTGCACAGCAGCACCAGCTTCGGGCCCTCTTCGACCTGGAACTCGGCACCGACGATGAGCGCCACGCCCTGTGTCTTCGCTGCCTGCCAGGCGCGCACGATGCCAGCCAGCGAACACTCGTCAGTGATCGCCAGCGCGCGGTAGCCCTGGCCGCGGGCACGTGCGAACAGTTCCTCGGCGGTGGAGGCACCGCGCTGGAAGCTGAAGGCCGACAGGCAGTGCAGTTCGGCATAGCCGGGCAGCTCATCGTGCATGGTGGTTCAGCCGAACCAGCCGTGCAGCATCCACGGTGCATGTGGATCATTGCGCTCACGGAAGGCCCAGCCGCGCTGGCCGTGTGCGGTTTCCACCACGTAGTAGTCACGGCGCGCATCGGCCTGGTCCCACCAGCCTGATTCGATCCGCTCCGGCCCGGTGACGATGCGCAGCCGCGGGTCACGCAGCACCTGTGGTGTGTCCAGCAACCAGCCGGGGCGCAGCGGCCAGTACGCCGGTGGCCTGGCGGGTGCCTGGGTGCCACTGGCGCGTTCGGGGCGATGGTCGGCCTGCACGGCAAGGGGCTGCACGGCGTCATCGCCGAGCCGTGCACGCAGGCGCTCGCGCAGCTGGGTCCACGGCATCGCCTGTGCCGGGCGGGTGTCGAACAGATCGCGTGCGGCGGGCACGAAGGGCGGCAGCTGTTCGGCCTGCAGGCGCAGGGCCCGGCTGCCCGCCGGCAGCGGGAAAGCCTCTAGGCGGTTACGGGCGATCTCGAACAGCAGCGCGGCATCGCGCTCGGGTGCGAGCAGGCCGATGGTCAGCACGCTGGCAGGCAGCAGGTCGTGTTCGAAATGCAGGTCGAAACGCTGCACGCCGCCATCGCGCGAGCACAGGAAGGCCGCCAGATCCAGCAGCAGGCGTCGCAGCGGAAACAGCAGGGCCTGGCTGGATTCGATCTCGTACTCGAATTCGATGCGTGCGTCGAAACGGTCTGGTGGCTGGTAGTAGCGCAGGGGTGCGGTGGGCAGGCCACGCAGCGCGTCCAGCTGCTGCAGCACGTCCGGTGCGAAGCGGCGCGCCAGGCTTTCGCGCGGCAGGTCGAACACTGCCCCCAGCGTACGCAGCCCGGAGCGGCCAAGCACGGTCACCGCATCGGCCGGCAATCCGCTGCGCGGCAAGGGCAGCTGCGCCAACAGGGCTGGCAACTGTGCTGCATCGATACCGAGGCCATCATGCACGTTGGCCAGCACCCGTGCGGCATGGGGATTGGGCGCCGCGACCAGGCGGTGACGGAATCCAAGTTCATGCAGGCCATCACGCAGGCGCCGTTCGATCGCCAGCCAATCGCCGAACAGGGCACGGCTGGCACCGATCTCCAGGACCAGGGCATGGGGAAAGTCGAGGCTGACCTGCGAACTGAAGCCGTACAGCCAGCTGGCCAGCAACTGGCGGGTGTGCAGCTCGGTGGCCGGATCGTAGTCATGCAGCTGCAGGTCCTGCACCAGTACCTGTGCGGCCGACAACAGCATGCCCGGACGCAGGCCGGCTGCACGCGCAGCAGGGCTGACGGCGCGCAGCACGCGACGCTGCGCCGGCCCCTGCAGCAGCACCAGTGGCCGCTGCGGATCCGCTTGCAGGCGCAGCACGCAATCCAGCGCCAACTGCGGCAACAACAGACAGGCCCAGTCCATGCGGCCGCCTCAGTGGGCGATGGCCAGTGGCAGCGGCTGTGCCGGCGGCAATCCGCCACGGCACTTCAGGACCCGGACCTGGCCGTGGTCGAGCTGCAGGCGCAGGCTGGCCGGGGACGGGTTGCGGGCCGCACGCGCCTCGCGGAACACGAAGCCCAGGCACTGGCCACTGTCGGCGGCTACCTGCAGGCGGCGCAGGGCGCGGTCGTCGGCCTGCTGTGGCCAGCACAGCACTGCCGCGCAGGCCGCCGAGCGCAGGCATTGTTCGGTGGCCCACAGCGCCTGCTTCGGCCCGGCCTGGATGATCTGCAGCTGCGCCAGATCCAGCCCGGCCGCGGCCCAGGCCGGCGCATGCGGCCGGTAAGGCGGCGCGACCAGCACGATCGGCCGCTCGCGGCGGCTCAGCTTTGCCAATGCCGGCCAGACCAGCGCCAGTTCGCCTACACCCGGCGCGCCCTGCAGCACCTCGCACAGCCCGCTGGCCGGCCATCCCCCCCCGGGCAGGCGTGCATCCAGGGCGGGGTGACCACTGGCCAGATGGTCGCTGGCCGGGCCGTGCCGCGCCGGACCGCGCCATAGCTGGCGACCGTCCAGGAGACGGTCGAGGGCAATGACCGCACCCATCAGCCCACCGTCCGGAAACGCGTGGGGGCTGGCTGAGAGCGACAATAGTTGTCGGAAACGGCTGGCATGGAGCGAGTATCGACAGGCCGGTATCAAGGGCTGAGACCGGACATGCTACTCGCCTCGTGAGTAGAATTACTAATGAATTCGGGAGCCGCGTTTCAGGTTGCTGAAGAGCGGGCGCGGTTCATCGATCAACGTGCCCCGCACTCACCGCCCCTGCGGATCCGGGCGGTGGTGCACGTACTCGACCACGGTGCCATCGGGATGGACTGCATTGAACGCCGCACCGGTCGGGACGATCTGCAGCGGGAAGATGATCTCGGCCCCGGCAGCGATCAGTTTGTCGTGATAGGGCCGGACATCGTCGACCAGCAGGGTGCCCGTGGTCGAGGTGAAGGGTGCCAGTGCGGTCTCGCTGCCTTCGATCAACAGGAAGGCACCGACCATGGCCAGGCGCAGTCCTGCATCGGGAAACGGAAACCCGGCATCGGCGACCACACCCTGCAGCTGCTCGTAGAACGCCACACTGCGCTCCAGTTCGCCGGGAGCGACGAATACGCGGATCAGCACGCGCGGGCTGCGTTGGCTGGAGGTGTCACAGCGGTCGCGCCAGAGATGGTCGAAGTCGCGATGTACGTTCATGGGCGTGATCCGTGGCCAGGGGCTTCCATTATCGGCAGCGCCGCGCACCCCACTGATGACCGCCGGTGATGGACTGATAACCGGCGTGCAGGGGCTGGCCTGTGCCTTAGGTCCTGTTGACAGGCATGAACGCCCTCGCACAATCTTCACAGGTTGGGCCACGTGCGTGGCCCGGGCAGGCAGGTTGTCACGCCGGGAGGAGGGTCCCGCGCGCAGACCGGTCCGCCCTCCGGCCTGAGGTGTTGCCCGGCAACGCCTGTACGGCATGAACGCTGCACCCTTCGGCGGCATTTTCCCTGGACCGATTGCCTTGGCAACGGAATTACGCCCGTCGATGAAAACGTTTACAAAGCCGCTTGCCCTGTCCCTCGCCGTGTCCGCCGCCGTCATCGCGCCGGCGTGGGCCGATCCCGCCGCGTTCACCGTGTTGACCCTGGAGCAGGCGCCGCCGGCCGAAGCGATGCCGGCCCTGGCCACCCAGCTTGGATCCCTGCAGGTGGATGCCGTGAGTGTGCGGCAGGTGCAGCGCAGCATCGACCAGGTCGATCCGCTGCAGCTGCTGGCTGATGGCCTGGGCTACGAATACCGCTTCATCGCCGCCGGGAAGGACGATGGCCGGACCCAGCGCGGTCAGGCCGTGCTGACCCGGCTGCCGATCGCGGCGGAATCCGGCCCGGACCAGCCGGGGCTGAACTACCTGCGCCTGGATGACGGTCGCCACACCGTTGCGGTCTACACCGATGCCGGCGCGGGTGCCCCGCAGTTGCCGGCCCTGGTGTCGCGTTCGAGGCTGGGTGCGCCGGCGGTGCTGCTCGGCGCTGTTGCTGGCGATTCCGCCAAGGCTGCCGGTTTCGATCCGGCGCGGGTGGCCCCGGAAGCCGATGCCAGCTACTTCAGCGATGGCTTCCAGGCCGCCAGCAGTGCGCCGTTCAAGGTTGAGGGCAGCGCCCTGCGCGCGACCCTGCTGACCCTGGCCTATGCCGCCGACAAGGGGGGCGATGCGCCGTGGATGGACACCACCCTCAACGCCGACGCCCGCGCTGCGCTGCTGCTGAAGGCGATGACCGAGGATGAGAAATTCCAGATGCTGCACAGCTACTTCGGGCTGGGCAAGGACGGCGGCCCGCTGCCGGGCGGCGCGGTCGGTTCGGCCGGTTTCGTGCCGGGCGTGCCACGCCTGGGCATTCCCTCGCAGCAGTCGGCCGACGCAGGCGTCGGTGTGACCAACCCCGGCGGCATCCGGCCCGGCGACTTCGCCACCGCCATGCCCTCCGGCCCGTCCACCGCATCGAGCTGGAACCGCGAAGTGGCTTTCGCAGGCGGCGCGACGATGGGCCGCGAGGCCTGGCAGCAGCGTTTCAACATCCTGCTTTCCGGCAGCGTCAACCTGCAGCGCGATCCGCGCAACGGCCGCAACTTCGAGTACGCCGGCGAAGATCCGCTGCTGGCAGGCTCGATGGTCGGCGCGTTGATCCAGGGCGTGCAGAGCCAGCACGTGATCTCCTCGATGAAGCACTTCGCGCTGAACGACATGGAGACCCGCCGCAACTTCCATGACGTACGCATCGGCGAACAGGCCATGCACGAGTCCGACCTGCTGGCCTTCGAGATCGCGCTGGAGACCGGCCGCCCGGGCGTGGCGATGTGCTCGTACAACAAGATCAACGGCACCTACGGCTGCGAGAACGGCTACCTGATGAACCAGGTGCTGAAGCAGGAATGGAAGTTCCCTGGTTTCGTGATGTCCGACTGGGGTGGCGTGCACAGTGGCTCAAAGGCGGCGCTGGCCGGCCTGGACCAGCAGTCGGCCGGTGAAGTGTTCGACGCGGCGGTGTTCTTCGACGAGCCGCTGCGCCTGGCCGTGCACGGCGGCGTGGTGCCGCAGGCGCGCCTGAACGACATGGTGGCGCGCATCCTGCGCACGATGTTCCTGCACGGCAACTTCGACAACCCGCCGCAGCACCAGAAGGTTGATGCCGAGGCCGGTTTTGCCGTGGCACAGCGCACGGTGGAAGAGGGCAGCGTGCTGCTGCGCAATGAAGGCAACCTGTTGCCGCTGGCCGACAGCGTGAAGCGCATCGTCATCATCGGCGGCCATGCCGACAAGGGCGTGATCGGTGGTGGCGGTTCGTCGATGGTGGGCGTGACCGCCAAGGGCACCAACGCGGTGCCGGGCGTGATGCCGACCACCTGGCCGGGCCCGGTGATGTTCCATCCGTCCTCGCCGCTGGAGGCGCTGCGTGCAGCGCGCCCGGACGCCACCATCGCGTATGTGGACGGCAGCAATGCCGCGGCTGCAGCCAAGGCCGCCGCACAGGCGGATGTCGCCATCGTGTTCGCCACGCAGTGGGCCGCCGAATCGGTGGATCTGCCGGACATGCAGCTGCCGGACAATCAGGATGCGCTGATTTCGGCGGTGGCCAAGGCCAACCCGAAGACCGTGCTGGTGCTGGAAACCAACGGCCCGGTGCGCACGCCGTGGCTGGCGCAGGTGCCGGCGATGCTGCAGGCCTGGTATCCCGGCATCCGCGGTGGCGAGGGCATCGCCGCACTGCTGACCGGCCAGGCCAATCCGTCCGGCCGCCTGCCGGTGACCTGGGTGACGGACGAGTCGCAGCTGCCGCGCCCGCATATCGATGGCCTGGGCTTCAAGCCGGCCAAACCGTTCGGTGATGTGTTCGATTTCGATATCGAAGGCGCCAACGTCGGCTACAAGTGGATGGCCGCCAAGGGCCTGACTCCGACCTTCGCCTTCGGCCATGGCCTGTCCTACACCTCCTTTGCCTACGACAACCTGAAGGTGAGCGTGGAAGGTTCGCGCCTGGTCGCCAGCGTGGACATCCGCAACACCGGCAAGCGCGCCGGTGCCGACGTGGCCCAGCTGTACCTGAAGCTGCCGGCGGGCAGCAGCACGCCGATCCGGCTGATCGGCTACGACAAGGTGCAGTTGCAGCCGGGTGAGCAGCGCCGCATCCGTATCGAAGCCGAGCCGAAGACCCTGGCCCACTACGATGCGCAGGCCCGCCAGTGGAAGATTGAAGGTGGCACCTACCAGGTGCAGCTGTCGCGCAATGCCGCCGAACCGCTGCAGAGCGCGGACGTGCAGCTGGTGGAGCAGGTGCTGCGCTGACACCGCGTGGTACTCACGCTTGCAGACACGGCCCCGCAAGGGGCCGTGTCTGTTTACGGCCTGCCGCTGCGCTCGCCGGGCATGGCCCGGCGCTACCCCATGACCCGCACGAGCGCTAGCGCCAGGCCATGCCCGGCGGAGCAACGATGGGCAGAGGAATGCGGTAGCACCGGGCCATGCCCGGCGAGCGCAGCGATGGGCCGAGGAATACGGTAGCGCCGGGCCATGCCCGGCGAGCGCAGCGATGGGCCGAGGAATACGGTAGCGCCGGGCCATGCCCGGCGAGCGCAGCGGCAGCGGAGGCACATGTGCCATCAGTCCTGCCCGCATCCGCCCCAGAATGCAAAGCCGTAACACACTTCACAGGGCAGGGCAGGAGTAGGCTTGGAACTTTCCCGCCGGAAGGGGTTGTCCATGCGTGTGCGTGCCGTTGCAGTAGCCATCGCCCTTTGCCTGTCCAGCAGCGTGCTGGCTGCCGATACTCCGCCGATGACCCCGGACATCAGCGGCAAGCCTTTCGTTGCCCCGGATGTGGGGCGCGACTACGACAAGCGCGTGGTGATGGTGCCGATGCGTGATGGCACCAGGCTGTATACGGTGATCGTGGTGCCCAAGGGCGCCCGCAACGCGCCGATCCTGCTGACCCGCACGCCCTACGATGCTGCCGGCCGCGCCAACCGCAGTGACTCGCCACGCATGCGTGACCTGCTGCCACAGGGCGACGAGGTGTTCGTCGACAGCGGTTACATCCGCGTATTCCAGGACATCCGTGGCAAGTACGGCTCCGAAGGCGATTACGTGATGACCCGGCCGCTGCGTGGGCCGTTGAACAACACCAAGGTGGATCACTCCACCGACGCCTGGGACACCATCGACTGGCTGGTGAAGCACGTGCCCGAGAGCAACGGCAAGGTCGGCATGCTGGGCTCGTCCTATGAAGGTTTCACCGTGGTGATGGCGTTGACCGATCCGCATCCGGCGTTGAAGGTGGCGGCACCACAGAGCCCGATGGTCGATGGCTGGATGGGCGACGACTGGCTCAACTACGGTGCCTTCCGCCAGGTCAACTTCAACTACTTCGCGATGCAGACCGAGAAGCGCGGCAAGGGCACGCCGCTGCCGAGCCTGGGCTATGACGACTACAGCACGTTCCTGCGCATCGGTTCGGCTGGCGACTACGCCCGTTTCACCGGCGTGGACCAGCTGACCTGGTGGAAGAAGCTGGTCGAGCACCCGGCGTATGACGCCTTCTGGCAGGGCCAGGCGCTGGATGCGGTGATGGCCAAGACGCCGTTGAAGGTGCCGACCCTGTGGTTGCAGGGCCTGTGGGACCAGGAGGACATGTGGGGTGCCAACCACGCCTACCAGGCGATGGAAGGGCGCGATAGCGGCAACGACCGCAACTATCTGGTGATGGGGCCATGGCGGCACAGCCAGGTGAACTACAGCGCCAGCGAACTGGGCGCGCTGAAGTTCGACGGCGATACCGCGCTGCAGTTCCGCCGCGATGTGCTCAAGCCGTTCTTCGACCAGTACCTGGTGGACGGCGCGCCGAAGGCGGACACACCGCCGGTGCTGATCTACAACACCGGTGAAAACCACTGGGATCGCCTGAAGGGCTGGCCGCGCAGCTGCGACCAGGGGTGCGCCGCCAGCAGCAAACCGCTTTATCTGCGTGCCGGCGGCAAGCTGGCGTTCCAGGCGCCGGCGGCGGGCGAGGGCGACTTCGAGGAATACGTGTCCGACCCGGCCAAGCCGGTGCCGTTCGTACCGCGCCCGGTGCGCTTCGGTGACCGCGACATGTGGACGACCTGGCTGGTCAAGGATCAGCGCTTCGTCGATGGCCGACCTGACGTGCTGACCTTCATCACCGAACCGCTGGCCGCGCCACTGCGCATCGGCGGCGCGCCGGTAGTGCACCTGCAGGCGTCCACCAGCGGCACCGACAGCGACTGGGTGGTGAAGCTGATCGATGTGTATCCGGACCAGGAGGCCTCGGCGCCGGAGATGGGCGGCTATGAGCTGCCGGTGTCACTGGCGATCTTCCGTGGCCGCTACCGCGAAAGCTTCAGCGATCCGAAGCCGCTGGCGGCGAACCAGGTGCTGCCCTACCGCTTCGACCTGCCCAACGCCAACCACACCTTCCAGAAGGGGCACCGGGTCATGGTGCAGGTGCAGTCGAGCCTGTTCCCGCTGTATGACCGCAACCCGCAGACCTATGTGCCGAACATCTACCTGGCCAAGCCGGGCGACTACCAGAAGGCCACGCAGCGGGTCTGGCACAGCGCGGCGCAGGCCAGCTACATCGATCTGCCGGTGTACTGAAACGGGGCGGGCAACGCCGGGCCTGGCCCGGCGCCACCTTCCATGGGCAACGCCGGGCCATGCCCGGTCGCGGTGGACCGGGCATGCAGCCGTCGTCAGGCATCCAGTGCCGGGTAGTCGATGTAGCCGTGTTCGCCACCGCCATACAACGTGGCCGGGTCGAGCTCGGCCAACGGCGCACCGCTGCGCAGTCGCGCGACCAGATCCGGGTTGGCAATGAAGGGCCGACCAAACGCGATCATGTCGGCATAGCCGCTGGCAAGGGCCTGCCCGGCACGCTCAGCGTCGTATCCGTTGTTGGCGATCCAGGCACCACGGAAGCGTGCGCGCAGCGCAGGGTAGTCGAACGGGATGTTGTCCCGATCGCCACCGGTTGCACCTTCGATGACATGGATGAAGGCCAGTCCGTCGATCGTGTCCAGGCGCTCCACTGCAAGGTTGAACAGCGGTTGCGGGTTGCTGTCATGGGCATCATTGACCGGCGTGACCGGTGACAGGCGCACGCCGGTGCGGCCGGCGCCGATTGCTTCGGCGACCGCGCTGACCACCTCGAACAGCAGCCGCGTACGGTTCTCGATGCTTCCACCGTAGGCATCGTCCCGATGGTTGCTGCCATCGCGCAGGAACTGGTCGATCAGGTAGCCGTTGGCTGCATGTACCTCGACGCCATCGAAGCCTGCGGCAATGGCATTGCGCGCGGCGATGCGGTAATCCTCGATCAGTTGCGGGATCTCCTCCAGCGCCAATGCGCGCGGCGCGGACACATCCTCGAATCCATTGGCGGTGAAGGTCTTGCCGTTGGCGCGGAGGGCGCTGGGTGCCACCGGCACTTCGCCTTCCGGCAGCAGGCTGGTGTGGGAGATGCGACCCACATGCCACAGCTGCAGCACGATGCGGCCACCTTCGGCGTGTACCGCGTCGGTGATGGATTTCCACGCAGCGACCTGCTCGGCGCTGTAGATGCCCGGCGTATCAAGGTAGCCCTGGCCCAGAGGACTGATCTGGGTGGCTTCTGCAATGATCAGGCCGGCACTGGCACGTTGGCGGTAATAGGTGATCGCCAGTGGAGAAGGGACGCGGTCGGGCAGGGCGCGGTTGCGCGTCAGCGGTGCCATGGCGATGCGGTTCGCAGCAGCGATGTCACCCAGGTGAGTGGGCGTGAACAGCAGGGCGTCAGCGGGATTCATTGGAGTTTCCACAGCAGGGGAGGGTGAGGTCGAGCATACGGTCGAACGCGTTGCAGCGATGGGAAGGTTCGTTGCAGCGCCTGGAAGTGGCGCGGCCGTAACACGGCGGGGCGTACCGTGGGTCGCGGGTGGACGCGTGTCCACATCGATTCCCGATAGATGGAGAACACAGATGATCGACTATCAGCTCGGCGGCAAGACGGCGATCGTGACCGGTGGCGTTTCCGGCATCGGCCTGGCCGTGGCCGAACTGCTGGCAGCGTCCGGTGCTGCGGTGTCAGTGTGGGACCTGAAGCAGGACGCGGTGGACGCCACCGTGGAAGCGCTGGCCCGGCGTGGCAGCCGCGCCATCGGCATCGCCTTGGATGTCACGGATGAGGCTGCCGTGGAGGCGGCGGTGCAGCGCACAGTGAGGGAGCTGGGCGGGGTGCACGTCGCGGTCAACAACGCCGGCATCAGCGGTCCGGCGGCGAGCAGCGGCGACTATCCCGTCGATGGCTGGAAGCGGGTGGTCGATGTGAATCTGACCAGTGTATTCCTGTGCCAGCGTGCGCAGATCCAGGCCATGCGCGCGGCCGGGAAGGGCGGGAGCATCATCAACATGGCCTCGATCCTGGGCCAGGTGGGCTATGCCGGTTCGACCGCGTACGTGGCAGCCAAGCATGGTGTGGTCGGCCTGACGCAGACTGCAGCGTGGGAGCATGCCGCCGATGGCATCCGTGTCAATGCGGTGGGGCCGGGCTTCATCGCCACGCCGCTGCTGGAGAAGATGGATCCGAAGGTGCGCGCCACGCTGGAAGACCGCCACGCGTTGAAGCGGCTGGGCAAGGCCGAGGAAGTGGCGGCGCTGGTCGCCTGGCTGGCCAGCGACGATGCCTCGTTCGCGACAGGCACCTATTACGCGATCGATGGCGGTTATCTGGCGCAGTGATGCGGTGACCGCAGGGACGGTGGTGCCGGGCATGGCCCGGCGCTACCGGGTGAACGGGCCGTGGTGCGGCCTTCACCGCGATCCGACGGCTGACGCGCAACGCTCCGGGAAACTCCCGGAGACGTCGATGGAACTCAACCAGGATGTATCGATCCTGCTGCGCGTGGCCGCCGCGATGCTGTTCGGTGGCGTGCTCGGTATCGAGCGCGAGATGGGCAAGCATGCGGCGGGCCTGCGCACGCACATGATGATTGCCGGCGCCGCAGCGCTCATCGTGGGGCTCGGCGATTCCGTGGCCGAGCATTTCCAGCAGGAGCGCTACCGCGACCTGCTGCAGGTCGACCCGGTGCGCCTGATCGAAGCGGTGGTGGCCTGCGTCGGCTTCGTTGCCGCAGGCACCATCCTGCGTGGCAGCCGCGAGGACCAGGTCAGCGGGCTGACCACGGCCAGTTCGCTGGTGATGGCCGCCGCCATCGGGATTGCGGTGGGCATCGGCAAGTACGTCATTGCCCTTGGCGTGAGCGTGCTGTGCCTGCTGGTGCTGGCGGTGATGCGACGGCTGGCGGACAGGCTCTAGCGGGGCAGCCCCTTCCAGCTTCTGTCATGCGGCGCTTTATTGGTAATACCAATATGCCCGGTAACTCTATGGTCTAATAGGCTCTTCGTCGAAATGGCGGTTCAATCCGCTTCAAGTGGTCCGATGAATCTGATTATTGGTAATACCAATAATCGTGACCACGGCGTCCCACCGCATGCGGTGGGGAAACATTCCGCCCCCGTCGAGAGCCTCCATGCAGCCCTGGCAACACCTGTACGACCCCGCCGGCAACCTGTGGTTGTCCAGCCTGATCGCGCTGCTGCCGATCGCGTTCTTCTTCGTTGCCCTGGCCGTGCTGCGCATGAAAGGCTGGCTGGCCGGCACGATCACCGTGGCCATCGCACTGGCCGTGGCCCTGCTGTTCTACCGCATGCCGCTGACCCAGGCGTTGGGCGCGGCCGGCTTCGGTTTCGTCTACGGGCTGTGGCCGATCGCCTGGATCATCATCGGCGCGGTGTTCCTGTACAAGGTCTCGGTCAAGACCGGGCAGTTCGACATCATCCGCGCTTCGATCCTGTCGGTGACCGAAGACCAGCGCCTGCAGATGCTGATGGTCGGCTTCGCCTTCGGTGCTTTCCTGGAAGGCGCGGCGGGGTTTGGCGCGCCGGTGGCGATCACCGCAGCGCTGCTGGTCGGGCTGGGCTTCAAGCCGCTGTATGCAGCGGGCCTGTGCCTGATCGTCAATACCGCGCCGGTGGCATTCGGTGCGATGGGCATTCCGATCATCGTGGCGGGACAGGTCACCGGCCTGGATGCCTTCGAGATCGGCCAGATGGCCGGTCGCCAGCTGCCGTTCCTGACCATCATCGTGCTGTTCTGGATCATGGCGATCATGGATGGCTGGCGTGGCGTCAGGGAAACCTGGCCGGCGGTGCTGGTGGCCGGCGGGTCGTTCGCCATTGCCCAGTACCTGACCTCCAACTTCATCGGGCCGGAGCTGCCGGACATCACCGCGTCGCTGGCGTCGCTGGTGTGCCTGACCCTGTTCCTGCGCCGCTGGAAGCCGGTACGGATCTTCCGCTTCGATACCGAAACCAGCGCCGAGGCGGCCGCCCAGGCGCTGGAAGCGCCGCGCTACAGCGTTGGCCAGATCGCCAAGGCCTGGTCGCCGTTCCTGATCCTTACCGCGATGGTCACGCTGTGGAGCATCAAGCCGTTCAAGTCGCTGTTCGCGGCGGGTGGCCCGCTGGAAAGCTGGGTGCTGAAGATCCCGGTGCCGGGCCTGGACCAGATGGTGCAGAAGATGCCACCGATCGTGCCTGCGCCGTTGAGCTACGAGGCGGTCTATAAATTCGACGCGTTCTCGGCCACCGGCACGTCGATCATCCTCGCCGCAGTGATTGCCATCCTCGCCCTGCGCATGCCGGCCAAGGCGGCGCTGCAGACCTTCGGCGAGACCGTGCGCGAGCTGCGCACACCGATCTATTCGATCGGCATGGTGCTGGCCTTCGCCTTCATCGCCAACTATTCGGGCCTGTCGGCCACGCTGGCGCTGGCGCTGGCCCACACCGGCAAGGCATTCACCTTCTTCTCGCCGTTCCTGGGCTGGCTGGGCGTGTTCCTGACCGGCTCGGACACGTCCTCCAACGCGCTGTTTTCGGCCTTGCAGGCCACCACTGCGCAGCAGATCGGCGTGTCCGAGGTGCTGCTGGTGGCGGCCAACACCACCGGCGGCGTCACCGGCAAGATGATCTCGCCGCAGTCGATTGCCATCGCCTGCGCCGCGGTCGGCCTGGCCGGCAAGGAATCGGACCTGTTCCGCTTCACTGTCAAGCACAGTCTGATCTTCACCGTGATGGTCGGCCTGATCACCACCGCGCAGGCGTACTGGCTGACCTGGATGATTCCCTGAGCCATGCAGCCGACGACCTATCCGCGCAGCATGGGCCGCACCTGCCAGGCGCTTCGGGCCACAATGGCGCCATGAGCACGCAACGGATTTCAGACAAGGTGGCCGCGCAGCTGCGTGGTCTGGTGCAGGAGCGGCAGCTGCAGCCGGGTGACCGGCTTCCGGCCGAGCGCGCGCTGGCGGTGCAGCTGGGTGTCTCGCGCACGGCGCTGCGCGAGGCCATCGCGCAGTTGTCCAGCCAGGGCCTGCTGAGCGCACGCGTGGGCGGCGGCACCTACGTGGCGGAGCCGGCCACGCGCGCGCGGCAGGCGCTGGATGAACCCCTGGCTCCGTACCTGCCGTTGTTCCAGGGCGACCCGGAATACCGCTTCGACGTGCTGGAGATCCGTCACGCGCTGGAAGGAGCGACGGCCTGGCATGCAGCGCTGCGTGCCACCGATGAGGATCGGGCGCGCATCGCCCAGGCCTTCCAGACCATGATGGATGCGCATGGCAAGGATGATCCTTCAGGCGAGGCGGAGGCCGATGCGGCCTTCCACCTGTCCATCGCCGAAGCGTCGCACAACCTGGTGCTGCTGCAGGTGATGCGTGGCCTGTTCGATCTGCTGCAGACCAACATCTCGCAGAGCCGCGAGAAACTCTATACCTCGGCGAGGACCTTCTCGCCGTTGTCCGACCAGCACCGCGAGATGATGGATGCGGTGCTGGCCGGTGATCCGGAGCGCGCGCGCGCCGCCGCGCATGCCCACCTCGAGTTCGTGCACACCACGCTGCGCACGCTCGACGACAACGAAGCCCGGCGCGCGCGGGCCTCGCGCCTGCCTTCCCCACACGGTTGACCCCATGATCATCTCCGCCTCCACCGATTACCGCGCCGCAGCCAAACGCCGGCTGCCGCCGTTCCTGTTCCACTACATCGATGGCGGCGCCTATGCCGAGCACACGCTGAAGCGCAACGTTTCGGATCTGTCCGACATCGCACTGCGCCAGCGCATCCTGCGCAACATGTCCGACCTGAGCCTGGAGACCGAGCTGTTCGGCGAGACGCTTGCGATGCCGGTGGCACTGGCGCCGGTCGGCCTCACCGGCATGTATGCACGCCGCGGTGAAGTGCAGGCGGCGCGGGCAGCTGACAGCCGCGGCATTCCGTTCACCCTGTCCACCGTGTCGGTGTGCCCGATCGAGGAAGTGGCCCCGGCGATCCAGCGGGCGATGTGGTTCCAGCTGTACGTGCTGCGCGATCGCGGCTTCATGCGCAACGCCCTGGAGCGCGCCCAGGCGGCGGGCGTTACGACGCTGGTATTCACCGTGGACATGCCGGTACCGGGTGCGCGCTATCGAGACGCGCACTCCGGCATGAGCGGTCCGAATGCTCCGCTGCGCCGCATCGGCCAGGCCATCACCCATCCGCGCTGGGCCTGGGACGTGGGTCTGTTCGGACGTCCGCACGATCTCGGCAACATCTCCACCTATCGCGGCAACCCCACCGGGCTGGAGGACTATATCGGCTGGCTGGGCAGCAACTTCGATCCATCCATTTCGTGGAAGGACCTGGAATGGATCCGCGAGTTCTGGAAGGGACCGATGGTGATCAAGGGCATCCTCGACCCGGAAGACGCACGCGACGCGGTTGCATTCGGTGCCGACGGCATCGTGGTCTCCAATCACGGGGGGCGCCAGCTCGATGGTGTGCTGTCCACCGCACGCGCGCTGCCGGCCATCGCTGACGCGGTACAGGGCGACCTGAAGATCCTCGCCGATTCCGGCATCCGCACCGGACTGGACGTGGTGCGCATGCTGGCGCTGGGCGCTGACACCGTGCTGCTGGGGCGGGCCTTCGTCTATGCGCTCGCGGCGCAGGGTGAGGCCGGCGTGGCCAACTTGCTGGACCTGATCGCCAGGGAGATGCGCGTGGCAATGACGCTGACCGGCGCACACCGCATTACCGACATCGGCCGAGATTCACTGGTGCGGCTGCCATGACTGGCCACGGGGCCATGCTGTCGCAGCTGCGTGCTGCTGTCGGCAGCCGCCATGTGCTGACCCGCGACAAGGCGACCCGCCGCTTCCGCCGGGGCTATCGCTTCGGCGACGGCGCGGTGCTGGCCGTGGTGCGTCCGGGCACGTTGCTGGAATTGTGGCGTGTGCTCCAGGCGGCTGTGCAGGGTGGGGCAGCGATCATCCTGCAGGCCGCCAATACCGGCCTGACCGGCGGCTCGACCCCGGATGGCAATGATTATGGGCGCCCGGTCGTGCTGGTCAGCACCCTGCGCTTGACCGGCATCCAGTTGTTGAACGAGGGCCGCCAGGTGGTGTGTCTGCCGGGCGCCACCCTGGACCGGCTGGAGCAGACGCTGGCGCCGCTGGGGCGCGAGCCGCATTCGGTGATCGGCTCGTCCTGCATCGGCGCCTCGGTGCTGGGCGGCATCTGCAACAACTCCGGCGGTGCGCTGGTGCGGCGTGGCCCCGCTTATACCGAGCTGGCGCTATATGCGCAGGTTGATGCGCAGGGCCGGTTGCAGCTGGTCAACCACCTGGGCATCGCGCTGGGCGATACGCCCGAGCAGATCCTGCAGCGCTTGCAGGCCGGTGACTACGATGCCGCCGATGTCAGCGACGGCGACGGCCGTTCCGCGTCCGACCCGCGCTACGCCGACGAGGTGCGCAGGGTCGATGCCGATACACCGGCGCGCTTCAATGCCGATCCCGGTCGTCACTACGAAGCGGCGGGTTCAGCCGGCAAACTGGCGGTGTTCGCGGTGCGCCTGGATACGTTTGAGAAGGAGCCCGCCGAGGTCTTTTACATCGGCAGTAACCGTACCGGGAGTTTCACCGCCATCCGCCGCCAACTGCTGACCGGCTTCGATCGCCTGCCGATCGCCGGTGAGTACATCCACCGAGACGCCTACGATATCGGCGAGCGCTATGGAAAGGACACATTCCTGCTGATCGACCGGCTCGGGACCGCACGGGTGCCCGCGGCATTCGCACTGAAGAGCAGGGTTGACGGCTGGTTCGAGCGGCTGGGCCTGCGCGGCGTGACCGACCGGGTAATGCAGGTGCTGACCGGCCTGTTGCCCTCGCACCTGCCCCAGCGCATGGGCGAGTTCCGGCAGCGTTACGAGCATCATCTGCTGCTGAAGGTCTCCGCACAGGATGCAGCCGAGACCGAGGCCTGGTTGCAGCAATTCTTCGCCGAGCACGAAGGCGGCTATTTCCACTGCACGGCCGAAGAAGGGCGCAAGGCCTTCCTGCATCGTTTTGCCGTGGCCGGTGCTGCAGTGCGCTATCGCGAGGTGCATCGCCAACAGGTGCAGGACATCGTCGCGCTCGACATCGCATTGCGTCGCGACGACGCAGACTGGTTCGAGCAGCTGCCCGCCGCCATCGAAAGTCGCCTGCTGCACAAACTGTACTACGGCCACTTCCTGTGCCACGTGTTCCACCAGGACTACATCGCACGCAAGGGCGAAGATCCGATGGCGATCGAGCACGCGATGTGGGCACTGCTCGACCGGCGCGGGGCCGAGTATCCGGCCGAGCACAACGTTGGCCACCTGTACCCGGCCAAGCCGGCGCTGGCTGGGTTCTACCGACAGTTGGACCCGAGCAACACCTTCAACCCGGGCATCGGGCAGACTTCGAAGGCCAAGGGCTGGGGTGGCTGCGACTGCGGATGATGTAGAGCCGAGCCCGTGCTCGGCTGCACTTCCCGGCAGGCAGCAGTCGAGCATGGCTCGACTCTACCCGGGCAACGGTTACCATCGGAATTCCAGCCGCAGGAGCCGCCCATGCCCCCCATCGTTGTCCG
Organism: Stenotrophomonas sp. YJH_SMC_36; assembly: GCF_059369935.1. Classification (NCBI taxonomy): domain Bacteria; kingdom Pseudomonadati; phylum Pseudomonadota; class Gammaproteobacteria; order Lysobacterales; family Lysobacteraceae; genus Stenotrophomonas; species Stenotrophomonas sp. YJH_SMC_36. Next base: position 360,869 of record NZ_JCAFTD010000006.1, read on the forward strand.
CACGACCGTGTGTGCTGCACTGCTGGCCGCCCCGATCCTGGTGTTGGCGCAGGGCTCGATCCTGCCACAGCAGCGCGATGCCGCCGGCAATGTGATGGAGCCGCTGGGGCACGTGCTGATCACCCCGGAGGCAGGCCCGGCAGGACTTTATGAGTGCACCCAGGACGGCAACTGGTGTGTACGCGTGCAACCGGTGGCCGAAGAGGGGAAGCGGCCCACCGTGCTGGAAGTGCTTGAGAAGGTGCCGGGCCAGGGCAAGCCAAATAGCTACCACGTCCGCATTGACGTGCCGCAGGAAAGCGAACTGAAGCTGTGGCCGTGGATCGTACGCCTGGCACCCGGTGTCGGCGCGGATGAGGACGTGATTGACCCGCAGCCGCGTGCCCGCCAGAACGTACTGGTAGGCGCCACGGTCACCTTCAGCATGATGTACTCCGGCGGTGGTGCAGACGCATCGACGCTGCAGCTGGCACGCGTGCGCCACCTGCAGGATGGCGTCCAGGTGGACGATGATGTGCTGACCGTGCCGTGGGTGGGCAACGCGATGATCCGTGCCTGCTTCAGCGAGCAGGACATCAGGCAGCGTGCCGGTGCCTGCCACGATGAGTATGGATTCTCGGCAAAGCTGGGGCTGGATCCGGCAGTGCAGGGCATGCCGGTGCTTCGTTACCAGACGGTGGCGACCCGCTTCCCCGCAGGTGCATCGCGTTTCGGGGATTCGCTGGCGAAGGGGCCGTTGAAGACGAAGGACCTGCGCACCGAGCAGGATCCCGCGTGCAGCTATTCGCGTCTTTTCCGTTTCAGTGAGGGCCGTTTTCACCCCGACCAGCCACTGCCGGATTGTGCGGGCTATACCGAACCCTGAGCCCTGTCACGCTGGCCCATGCCCGACGCGCGTTCTGTGTAGAGCCGAGCCCACGCTCGGCTGCTGTTCAGTGGCAGCCGAGCGTGGGCTCGGCTCTACAGAAGCCCGCGCGGTGGTTACTCGCAGCGGGCTGCGGTGATGATGTTGTCCTTGTCCATGTAGACGCGCAGGCGATCCGGACGGATATCCTTGGTGGTAATCGTGGTCGGGCCGATCGGGTTGACCAGGCCGGCGCCGCTCTCACGCGACAGGCGACGCATGTTCTCCTCATTGCCCGGCTGGCCGATTGCCCAGCCAAGCTGGCTGGCGTCGCAGCGGCCGGTGCCCTTCACCTCCGGCCCGGGCGTACTCACACAGGCGGCGAGCAGCATCGGCGTGGCGACTGCGGCCAGTGCAAGGCCGACGGAACGGAAACGGGTCATGAGCGGCGCTCCTGCGAGATGGTGGCGCCACCATAGCACCCTGCCCGTGGCGACGGCATGCGTTGGATCAAAGGAGGGGGCTCGGGAGCACAGGCACTGACGAGGTTGGCGCGTCCTGGCCGTGACCCTTCACGCCTGCGGAGCGCATGGAGCGCGTCTGCACGTTGCGAGTCAACCCAGCATTGTCCTGGCATTCGGCCTATCGGTTTCGCGTCGCATCTGTCGCTATTCACTGCAGACCTGGATCAGGTCAATGCCGGCTGGACCGCGATAGCGCATCGTCGCCGGGTCGAACTGCAGCTGGATCTTCCCGGTACGGATGGTGTCATTCTGCCCAGTCGGACAGTCCCGTGTCGCGTCCAGTGCTGGCCAGGCAGCATGCGGCGCGACAGGGGCCGTCAATGTCGTGAACCTGCCCTCCAACAGACGGATATAGGTTCCATCCGCACACTGGGCAAGGATCAGTTTATCGGCGACATCGACATCGCCGTAGCTGCTGCCGAAGTAGGTGAGGATCGCGTCCTCGCGCCCGTCGTTGTTGAGATCGGGCGTGTCGTTCAAGAAGGTCTTTCCCTGCTGACCGCTGTATGGGCAGTCCTCGTCATTCCCCGGTGGACATGCACTGACGCGCTTCCCCTCCACCGGTACCAGTTCGATCCTGTCATCGATGGCGCTTGCACACGCGCGTTGCAGCGAGCCGGACGGCGGAGTGCGCGCGATGGCGAAGTCCGCGGCAGCGGAGAGCACCAGCAGCAGGAGAGCCTGATGCTGGCGCTGGCATCGTGACGACGTCACGGTGAGCTTCCGCGCTTGATCGCCTCCCACACCTTGTCTACGTGCGCGCGAAGCACGGGCGCAGCCGAAGCCAGCGCGGGATCGTCCTGCCGGTCGCCGCCGAAGGGTTCATCGCCTTCCACCTCCACCAGCGATTCACCACGTACTTCGTAATACTGCTCGCCCTGGCGAAGCCCAATGCGCAGCTGCTGCGGATCGACGCCGCCGCCGCAGAAGCTGTGGCTGGCCAGCGTCAACTCGGCGCGGCCATCCTTGTCCAGGTCCGTTGCAGTCACCTGGTCCAGGAAGTAGCCGGCCTCCAGATCCAGACCTTCGCATTGAACCGGATCTTCCACGCTCCACCGCGAGGCCCAAGGAGCCGCTTGTCCGGCGCGCCGGAACAGCTCCGCACGCAACGTGATCTGATCCATCGCCTCTTCATCGCCCTGCGCCGGCACTGTCTGCTCGCTGCGCGAAAGAAGCAGCAGGCCCGGCCCGTCGATGTCCTCGAATGCCACCTTTTTCAGCAACGTGCCTGTGTAAAGACGCGTCAGCTCCGCACGGGAAACATCAGCGGATATTTTGAGCGCTGGTGGCACCGTCGGTGCAGCACATCCAACAGAACCCACTACGAGAACAGCAAGCATTGCAGGCTGTCGTTTCCCGAACAGTTGCATCACTTTCGGTGCTCCATAGGATGCGTCTGATTCCATCGGATACTCCCCTCGAGATCAGGTGCGGGTCGGGCTACGGGATGTGCTGCGACGCGATCCGTACGGCAACCCCGTTCATCCGTGCCCGTGTAGCTGCCGTCGATGTCCTCGAATTCATCGGCGATGGGTTCGACGAAATACCATTCACAGTCCTGCTGATCGAACGACTCACCCGCGATCACTGACGGTGCCACATTCACCAGATCGGCCTGGACATCGGACCAGCCATAGGGATCCAGGTGCCGGTTTGCATCGAGGAAGCGATAGAAGGCTTCGGTATCCTCCCACATGCGTTCTCGACCGATCTGGCTCAGAACGGCCCGTCCAACATCGTTGAGGGTCATGGCGGGGCAGAGTTCTCCGTACCCACCGGTCCACGCAAACTGAAGTGAAGCCATGGGATCGTCTTTGGCGACGTAGATACCGGTGCGCGGAGGAACCTGATGGGTTCGCACGACAAAATCTGTACGGACACGGAATTTTGGAACTCGATGTGAGTCGATGACACCCTTGTTCCATAACAACCAGAATGAAAAGTCGTTCTTGACGGGGGGGCGTGCAACTAGCCCAGAGAGTTCACGGGCATAACTGAATACTCGTTCTGCGGTCTCGCGGAACAGCCTTTCCTGTTCCGGCGTAGCCCAGGCCATCTGGTATGCGTACTCCTCCAGCATACGAGCGCATTGGTGCTCGCCGGCCACACGGTACTGCTCGATTGAGCGCAGTGCTATGTCCTTGATGATGCCTTCACGAAACTCCATGAGTGCCGGGTAGGCGTACGTCGAGAAGTGTGAGGCCGTATTTTGGGAGCTCCAACCTGCCAACGCTCTGCCGGCCGTATCCAGATGCGAGCGCTCCTCAAGCATCTGGTCGGTCAGTGCCAGCAGGCTGTCGATCTGTGGTAACAGTGCCTTCAGGTACTCCATCGAGGTGAAATGATGGATGAGGGCAGCCTGCCGCTTGTGCCAGGGATTCAGTTCCATAGGGCGGGCATGCTTCCGATCGGGCAGTTCCAGAAAGAGCAGGGCGCGGGATGAGGTGTACTCAACCGATCGTCGGCGGCGTCTGGTCCGCGGCCCAGATCCAGAAGGTGTCACCCCAGTCGCTGTTGATGGCGGGAAACACATCGCCTTCCTTGAAGAAGCGCCGGCTGCCTTGTGCAGGCGTGTACCACCAGCCGGCCACAGGAACCCGCTTGCCGGCGGCGACTCGATCCGGCCGGCGGTCCGGCTGATCCGTGCCGGCGTAGCTGCCGTCGATATCTTCGAATGCATCAGGGATGGGTTCGACAAAATGCCATTCGCAGTCTTTCATATCGAAGGACGAAACTGCGATCGCTGACGGTGCCAGCTCCGTCAGATCGCTTTGAACGTCGGACCAGCCATAGGGATCAAGATGCCGATTTGCATCAAGGAAGCGATACAGAGCTACTGTATCTCCCCAGAGTCCTTCGCGCCCAACCTGCTTGAGGACCGCCCTTCCAGTATCGTTGAGGGCCATTGCTGGGCACAGTTCTCCGTAGCCGCCTGTCCAGGCAAACTGAAGTGAAACCATGGGGTCGTCTTTCGCAACGTAGATCCCACTTCGCGGAGGAACTTGGTTGGTCCGTACGACAATGTCGGTTCGGATGCGAAATTTAGGTACTCGGTGAGTGTTGACGACTCCTTCGTTCCATAGATGCCAGTGAACAAAATCATCCATGGTCGACGGACGAGCAACGATCCGCGATAGTTGTCGAGCATAATCGAACGTTCTTTCTGCGGTCTCGTGGAACAGTTTTTCTTGTTCTGGTGTAGCCCATGCCATCTGGTAAGCGTATTCCTCCAGCAGGCGAGCGCATTGGTGTTCGCCCGCACCGCGATACCGCTCGATCGAGCGCAGCGCTATGTCTTCAACGACACATTCGCGGAATTCCATCAGTGCAGGGTAGGCATACGTCGAAAAATGCGACGCCGTATCCTGTGATTCCCAACCTGCCAAGGCTCTGCCAGCAGTATCCAGATGCGAGCGCTCATCAAGCATCTGGTCGGTCATGGCCAGCAGGCTGTCAATCTGCGGCAGCAGGCCCTTCAGGTAGTCCATCGAGGTGAAATGATGGATGAGGGCGGCTTGGCGCTTGTGCCACGGATTCAATTCCAGATATTGAATTTTCATGTTCAGCGGTTTATTTTCTGGCCGGAGATGTTCGGCAGGCCCAGCTTTACATCATTCATTTGAGTGCCAAAGTCGCTTGTCCCCCAGCCGGTGTCCATCGGGCCGAGAATGCGGGGGTTGTTGATCTTGGTCCGCAGGCTGACGTATTTCACCTGCTCATGCGGAGGAAGCAGCTTCCATTTGTCATAGGTCATGCTGCTCTTGGTCATGGCACCGGTTGCTTCATTGACGACGTAGTACTCCGAACTATCGGCCAACGTCCTCTTTCCCGGTTTGCCGGCAGCGTCGTATTCAAATGCGGCATCGAACTTGATCTGCTCGTAGCCGCCCTCAAGGTGGTGATCGGGCAGAGCGTCCTTCTTCTGGGCAGATGCAGGGCCGCGCCATACCTTTAGTTCTTCACCTGCCTTCAATTCATAGACGACGAACTGCCCATTGGGGTTCCAGTCAGGCCAGACGGCCAGATTCTTTCGCCAGGTGGCCCTTGGGTCGGCTGACTTCATGATCGAATTGAAGACTTCTTCGGTAACCCAGTCCGCGCCCGCGCTGAAGTTCGCGGGTGAGACGACTCGATACAACTTGGCTGGGCCCTTGATCGTATCCGTGCGCATGCCTTTGGCGAAGCTTTCGATCTGGCTGTCGCTCAGCTTTGGAAAGTCCTGTTTTGCCATTCTATCCACATGGGCGCGCATCTTTGTCGCATCCAACGGCAGATTCTTCGTCGGCTTCCCCTTGCCAAGCCACGACGGCGGCGGATCAACCCGCCGCATTAACGTCACTGCATGGGCCTCGGGCAGCGTGCCGGTGAAGTGGAAGTTGCCCGCGTTGAGGATGCCGCGCCGCTGCACCATGTCCTCGAATTCAAGACGCTTGATGATGGTGTCCAGAATTCGCTGTACGGGCGCCAGCACTTGGCCGATGTAGTTGTCCGCGATCTTTCGGATGCCAACGACGAGATCGATGGTCTCCTGGGCACGGCGCCCTACCAGTGGGATGTCGGCCACCTTGCCAAGCAGGTTGCGCATCAGCAACACGGCACGATCGAAGGCCTTCAACAGTTGCGCCTTGGTCACCAGTCCGCGTACGACACGGGTCTGCTTCGCCAACTCGTGGAACACACGGTCCCAGCGCATGCCTTTCCAGTACTTGGCAACCTCACGCCGGCGCAGAAGAGTAATGACCCAGCTCATGGCCTCATCAACAGCGCGGACGAGATGGTTCAAGCCGAAGCGGCGAATGAAGAGGAAGAAGATCTTCAATACGCCCTTCAGCAGGGAGCCCAGCGTGGGGATCAGGCCGATCAGGGTCAGGACCAGCGCGATCCAGGCCCAGGAGTTGCTCTTGTCCTCATTGATCTGCTTGCAGTTGGCGATGATGTCGCGGACATCGCAGACCTGGTCGACACCGGGAATCATCGAGATGGCGGTGTCGAACACGACCTGACCAGTGGTGCGATCCTGGTTGAAATCCCCCTGGATCGACTCCCACAGCCATACGAAGACATTCTTGCCGCCATCGACAGCGCTCTTGTACTGCTCGCTGATGAAGGCGAGGGCTTCGCGAAGCTGCTGCAGTGAGACGGGGGCTGCCTGGTTGGGGAGATCTGCGCGCGGATCACCCATGGCGAGTGCCTTGTTGTGGGTTGGCGATCAGCTCCAGGTCGGGCCAGCTGTCTTCTGCATCAGGTTCGCGGGGTTCGTAGACGACTTTCTCCACATCCTGTTTCGGGATGGGCTCATGGTGGGCCTTGCCGGCATCATCCAGCTTTCCCTTGATGACTGAGCCGTTCTTGAAGTGAATCTCGTAGGGGGTGCCTGCCATGGCCTGGAGCGTCTCCGCATCGCGGTAGTCCAGAGCGATCCAATCGGGAATGCTCTGCAGTCCTCCCGGAAGTGGTGGGATGAATGGAGCTGCATTCTCCCCCCCCATGAACGGATGCTCGCCCGCCTTCACCTTGAACTCGCCCGGGCAGCTGAACGTGATGTTGCCGCCCTCCAGGGTGATCGCGCTGCTGCCGGCCTGCAGCACCACTTTGCTCTGCGCCAGCACATCGATGCGGTCATCGGTGGCGGTGATGGTCAGTGCCTGGTCGCTCAGCAGCTCCAGTTCGCCATCGTTGGCCTGCAGGCTGACCGGGCCCTGGGCGGCGATCACCCGCAGCGGGCCGCTCTGCGCGAACAGTGAGACGTGCTCGCCGGACACCGTGGCGATGGTCTCGCCTGCGCTGATGTGCAGATCCTGCTGCACCGTCATCTGCAGGTTCTGCCCGGCGTAGGCCACCGCGCTGGCTGGCGTGGTCCAGGCAATGTGGTGCGGTGCTTCGGCCAGCAGCAGCGGCTTGGCCAGACGCTCCACCGGCTGGTCACCCGGGCTGCGGCCATCGCCGCCCGGCTTCATCGCGCTTTGTCCGTTGACCTCGCCTTCGTAGCGTCCCTGTGCCTGCGGATCGATCTGCTCGCGCAGCTGCTTTGTGCGCTCGAACTCGGCCAGTCCGGGCACCTGCTGCTGGGCCAGGGTCTGCTGCATCTGCTCCAGGCTGCGCTCGGCGCCCTTGAGCTGCGCCACCACGCTGGCGTTGTCCATGACCGTGGAAGCGGCCCGCTCCTGCGCGCTGGCGGACAGCAGCAGGCCTTCGGCCGCATGCACGTTGCCCCAGCCCTGCGTGGCCAGCTCGAAGCCCTCGCCGCGCAGGGCGCCGCGGGCGGTGTTCTGGTGCGCGATCAGGTAGCCCAGCTCCAGCCGGCTGTCGGCCAGCGAGCTGTGCAGGCGCGTACGCAGCTGGCCCGGCGTGTCATCGATCACCCATTGCTGGGTGCCGCTGCCGTCATGGGCCTGGGTGTGCAGGCCGCTGAGTACGCCGGGATGGCGCGCGTTCTCATCGATGCCGCCGCCGAAGGGTGGGGCGACCTCACCGTTGTAGAGCTGGCCGGTGACGCGCGGCTGGTCGATGTCACCGTGCAGGAATTCCACCAGCACTTCGCTGCCGATGCGCGGCAGGAAGGCCGTGCCCCAGTTCGGGCCGGCCACCCATTCGGCCACCGACACCCAGCTGCCGCTGGTGTGGTCGCCCGGCGCATGGCCGGTCTGGGCGCTGCCGGTGTCGGTCAGACCGCCCGGATTGGGCTGGCTGCCGCGCTGCCAGCCGAACTGGATGCGCACCTGGTGTTCGCGGTTCGGGCTGACGGCCGCATTGGCCACACCCACCACGCGTGCGGTCTGCGGGCCATGCAGGGTGGGGCGGTCCTGCGGCAGGGCGCGCAGCGGCACCCCGGCGCCGGTGGCGAGGAAGGCGTTGCGGTAGGCGCCGCGCTCCAGATCGGTACTGCCGAGCAGCTCGGCGATCCCCTGGTCCAGATTGTTGACGGCGACGTGCTGCACGGCCAGCAGCTGGAAGCGCTGGCCCTCATGCTGCGGATGCTGGGCCAGACTGAATGTGCTGCCTGCGGCCAGCTGGCGCTCGCTGCCGCTGCCGCTGTACAGCACCTGGCCAACGCGCAGTGCGTCCAGCCGCGCCTGCGCTTCGGCGTCGGCCCAGGCGGGCTGGGCGAAGCGGCCGGCACGCGGCTGCACATAGATCTCCAGCGCGGGCAGGGTGCCGGCATCGGCACTGGACTGCGCCGCCACGGCATTGACCTGTTCGCTGTGCCAGCTGGCGACGGTACTGGCGTTGGGCACCAGCTGCTGGCGTTCGGCGAAGGCAGTGATGCCATCGCTGCTCTCGGCCATGTCGGCGCGATGGAAACGCACGCGGCCCACATCGGGCAGTTCGGCGCCGGGCTCGAACACCACCAGGGTGTGGGCGGCATCGCCCTCCTGCGCCTGCTCGATGCGCCAGGCCAGGCCGGCCTCGGACAGCAGGCGGGTGACGAAGGCCCAGTCGGTTTCGCGGTACTGGGTGGTGATCGCGCGGGCCGGCAACTGGGCCTGCACGTCGAAGCGGAAGGCGGCCTGCGGGTAGTCGGCGAAGATCTGCTCGCAGATCGCGCGGGTGTCCTGGTCCTGGAAAATCACTGCGTTGCGGCGAAGGCGCAGCAGGGCGGTCCAGGGTTCGAGGGTGAGCCGGTAGCGGGCCAGCCCGCCGTCGCTTCCCAGCTGCGCCGCCTCGGTGCACAGCCCGTGCCACTGCCGCAGCGCGCCATCGGCCTGGCGCAGCTGCAGGGTCAGCGGCTGCTCCAGCCACGGTTCCAGTTCCAGGAACGCATCGGTGGCCAGGCAGTCGATCTGCAGGCGGTTGTCACCGCACACCGATTCGGTGCCTTCAAACCGCTCGACCACAAGGCCCTCGTCGGGGCCCTTGAGCTGGATCAGGCGATCCCGATGCGACAGCGAGGCGAGGGAAGCAAGCAGCGTGGAGCGCGAGATGTCCATATCGTCAGGCTCATGGGAGGGTGATCGTAATGTGGGCGGTGCGCTCAGGCATCTGCACCACGTCGTTGTAGGCGGCCAGCTGCTGACGGGTTTCGTGTCCGAGGTAGGCGCGCATGCCGAAGAACGCGACGATGCCGAAGCAGCCGACAACCACGGCCGGCAGCCACAGCGGCACGACCCGGCGCAGGCCATGGCGCACGTTGTCGGGCGGCAGCGCGTGCGGGGCGAAGCCGTGGCGCTTGCCCTTCAGGTAGACGATCTCGTCACCCAGGCGCGCGGTCAGATAGCCCAGCTTCTCGGTGCCTTCGATACGGTACTTGCCCTCGAAGCCCATCAGCAGGCAGTAGTGATAGACCTCCAGCGACGGCAGGCGCGCCGCGCCCTGGCGGCGCAGTTCTTCCAGCCGGTCGAAGAAGTGCTCGCCGGCGAGGTGCTCGCCGAACAGGCGCAACTGCAGCGGATTGCGTTCCCAGGTTTCGTGCAGCGGCGACGGCTGCGACAGGATCGCCTCATCCACCGCGGCGCAGAACGCGTATTTGGCGGCGTAGACATCTTCGGACGCCACGCCAAGCCGCATCGCGTTGCGTTCGACGCCATCGAGGAACTTCTGCACCGTCTGCACGAAGCCCTCTGCGTCGTGCGGCAACTGGCCACGCTTGAGCAGAAGCAGCAGGTAGAAGCCGTCGGACATCAGATCCTGCAGGCTCTGCGGATTGGCCGCCTGCGGCGTTGGATTGACCATCGCGCCATTGGCGGTCAGCGACGGCATCGGGCCCGGGGTCGGGGGCAGGGGGGAATTCATCATGAGGTCACCGCCACAAGTTCCATCTTCAGCTCGGCAATGCCGGCCGGCACATAGATCATCACCGACTGCGCCTTGAGCATGCGCTCATACAGCGCACCGCGCGAATCAAATTCGAAGTAATGGCTGCCCGGGCGCACCGGGATCGCTGCCGGCACCTGCGCGGCGTGGGTAAGCTTCACGCCTGGCAGTGCGGACAGCACGCACTTCTCGACGTCGTCCGGCGCGCCGACCTTGAAGCGCACCGGGACGCTCTGGATCAGCTCCTGCGCCGGCAGCGAGGCGGAGACGGACAGGTAGAACGAGGCATTCCCGTCGATCCGCTGCGAGTCCAGCCGACCGAGGTGGTAGGACGGCTTGACCTCGTTCAGCGCGATCTTGAAGTAGCGCGTGGAGATCACCGTATCCAGCAGTGCCCGCACGATCTCCAGCAGCTTGCGGAACGAAGCTTCCGGCTGGTCGTGGCGGTACACTGGCAGGTCGCCCAGCTGGTAGGCGTTGGAGAAGGTCAGCAGTGCGCCCGCCATGCGCAGCAGTTCCTGGTGCAGGCGCTCGGGATGCAGCTGCGGATGATGCAGCAGATGGGCCAGCGCGCTGAAGGAACTGTTGATCGTGTGCAGCAGCCAGAACGACGCGATGTCGCCCGAGCGGAATTCGATGATGTTCTGCGACGTCTGCCGATGCAGCCCGTACAGCGCATCGACCTTGGCCTGCAGCGCATCGAGCACCGCACGCAGTTCACGATGCAGGAACGGCGAGGCCTGCAGCTGCGCGCAGGGCGGGATGAACTCATCGTCCAGCTCGAAGCCGCCGCTGGAGGTGCGGCGCACACGCGCCACCGGCACGGTCGCATAGGCATCACGGGGCTGGTCGTCGGTAAGCAGCTTCACCGCCTTGCTCAGGTAGGCCAGTTCGGCCTCCACCGCATCGGTGAACAGGTCCTGCGTATCGCGGTTGGCCTGCCGATAGCGCGCAAGCACGGTGCCTTCCGCATCGGTGCAGTTGGCGCCGTCATCGCGCAGCAGCGGAAGTGCCAGGTAGATCACCGTGGACTGCACGCCAGGCGGCAGATCCTGCAGCGACACCGCGTCCGGCAGGCTGTCGTGCGCCGGGGCGTCGTAGGTTTCGCCATCGGGAAACACCGCCGACAGGTCGAGCGGCCTCAACGTGCCGCCGGACAACGCATGGGGGTCGAAACGCACGCGGCGCGCGCCCCACGCGTACGGGTGCAGCGTCTGCGAAAGATCCTGCAGCCGTGCCTCGTGATATGCGTCCTGGCGCTGGAAATGCTGGGGCCGCAGGAACAGCCCTTCACCCCAGAGAACCTTCGACATCCTGCTTACATAAGCCACATTCAATCCTTGGAAATACCTTGAAAGGTTGCCCCTTGGGGGCCGGTTCCGCCGTCCTCGCGTTCCGCTGCGGCGAAGGCCCTGCCTTGCAATGTGAAAATGTGAATCACATCGCACATTGATTGCGGCGGGGCAAACGTTGCGCGGAAGATACTATCGCATTGCGGCAATTTGAGTGCCAGAATTCCGACGCGGTCCTATTTCGCGCCTGCACAGCGGATCGAGGCAAGACTGCCCGGATCGCCGGAAAGTCGTGTGAGCAGGGCCTTGCTGTCGCTGGTCAGGGCACAGGCGTGGACACCGATGGTCACACCGTCCTGCGGCAGGGTCTTGCCCTTGGTGTCGAACGCGAGCCGCCAGCGGTTCTCGGCGGGGGCGCGGAACAGGGCGACCACGCCCAGCACTGCACTTCCTTCACTCAGCTGCTCGGACAATTCCTGCCGGGCCCCGGGGGTCAGCACCACCTCATTGACCGACAGCAGGTCGGCACCGAGGGCGGCCTGCTCTCCGGCCTGGTCCAGGAATGCGTTGAAGGGCGCCTGTTCGAACCGTTGCAGGCTGCGCAGGTGGTAGACCTTGACCACCGCCGCGCTCGCCCGCTTGTCGTTGCCGGCATTGAGGTTGGTGCCGGCATACAGGCGCAATGGGACGGTCGGTGGCGCTTTCGGCTTTTCCTCGCGGATGCCGACGGCCTGCAGCGTCTTGTCCATCGCTTTCCCGAGCTTGCTGTCGCTGGCGCAACCGGCAAGGGAACCCGAAACAATGAAGGAGAAAATCGTGACGGATATCACGCGGCGAAATGAGGAGAGTTGCGCATTCATCTGGAGTCGGCGGGCTCGAAGGGCGGGGTGAAAGTCACGTATGCAACGGATTTCGCTCGCGGATATCACATTGGAATGTGAAGAATGTGTCTATCAAAACCGCCACATTCTTGACGAAATTCACTATACCGATGCGTATTCGCGAATGTACACTGCCGCCGACAGGGGCAGGAATCCCGTGCGGTGTATCGGCGGCGATTCGGCTTCCTTTAGGAACTAATTTCGACGAGGGATCACTATGGAAGTGAAGGCAATGGGGAAGGCTGTCTACCGGCCGATGTTCGCGCTGATGTTGCTGTCGGGCCTGGCGGCCTGCTCATCGGCACCGAAGAAGGCCGAGGTCGTGCCGTTCGAAACGACGCTGAGCAATGCCGAAGCACAGGTCACCACCGGTGGCGCGGATGCCGCCATCAGCGCATTCGAGGAAGCGGCGAAGGCCGATCCGACGCGCAAGGAGCCGTGGGTGCGCATCGCTCAGCTGCAGTTCGACCAGGGCCAGTATGCCCGCGCCATTGTGGCTGCCGAGGAAGTGCTGCAGCGCGATCCCAGCGATCTGGTCGCCGATGGCGTGATCACGGTGGCCGGTTTCCGCATTGCCAACCAGTCGCTGACCCGCCTGCAGGGGCGCGGCGCGCTGGCTTCCGATACTGCCCGCAAGGAAGCGCAGACCCTGGCTACCACCCTGCGCAACACCATGGGTGATGCCATTCTCGATCCGGCGCCCAAGCCGAAGCCGCGCAGCCGCGCCCGTGCCGGCCGTGCCGCCGCGCCCGCCGCTGCCGCGCAGCCCGCTGCACAGCCGGCCAAGCCCGCTGCCCGCTCGAACAACTCCGATCCGTTCCAGAACATCGGCAACTGATCCGGACCCGGCCCCAGTCAGGAGACACACATGGCCAAGAAGGAAAGCATCCAGAAGCGGCTGCAGAAGATCCGCCCGCCGCGCGTCCAGCTCACCTACGATGTCGAGAAGGGTGACGCGATCGAGCAGAAGGAACTGCCGTTCGTGGTCGGCGTGATGGGCGATTTCAGCGGCAACCCGGAGCAGCCGCTGCCCAAGGTCAAGGATCGCAAGTTCGTCAGCGTCGACATGGACAACTTCGACGAAGTGATGGAAGGCATCGCCCCGCGTGCGGTCTATCGCGTGCCGAACAAGATCAGCGACGAAGGCGGCGAATTCGGCGTCGAGCTGAAGTTCAACTCCATCGATGACTTCCGTCCCGAGGCGGTGGTCCAGCAGATCGAGCCCTTGCGGCGCCTGCTCGAGTCGCGCACCAAGCTCGCCGACCTGCGCAACAAGCTGGCCGGCAACGAGAAGCTGGAAGACCTGCTGACCGATGTGCTCAACAACACCGAGCAGCTGAAGAAGCTCGGCGTGACCAAGGAGGACTGACCGATGTCAGCCGAAGCCAGCCCGTTGGCCACGCAGGCCGCCGTTGCCGAAGACGTCGGCCTGCTCGACCAGATCGTCGAGAAGAGCAAGGTCGCCAAGTCGAAGACCGAGCATGACCGCGCCAAGGACATCATCGCCGCGCTGGCGAAGGAAGTCCTGGACGGCACCGTGGTCGTCTCCGACAACCTCAACCTCACCCTCGATGCGCGCATCGCCGAGATCGACCGGATCATCTCCGAGCAGCTCAGCGCCGTCATGCATGCCGAACCGTTCCAGAAGCTGGAAGGCAGCTGGCGAGGCCTGCATTACCTGTGCCAGCAGACCTCCACCGGCCCGAACATGAAGATCAAGGTCTTCAATTCGCCGCAGAAGGATCTGGTCAAGGATTTCAAGTCGGCCATCGACTTCGACCAGAGCGCGCTGTTCAAGAAGGTCTACGAAGAAGAGTTCGGCACCTTCGGTGGCGCGCCGTTCGGCGCACTGATCGGCGACTACTTCCTCGGCCGCCAGCCGGAGGACATGTACTTCATCGAGCAGATGTCGCACGTGGCTGCCGCCGCGCACGCGCCGTTCATTTCGGCAGCGAGTGAAGGCATGTTCGGCCTGGAAACCTTCACCGATCTGGGCAAGCCGCGCGACCTGGCCAAGGTGTTCGACACGGTCGAGTACGCGAAGTGGAAGTCGTTCCGCGAGAGTGAGGACAGCCGCTATGTCGGTCTGACCATGCCGCGCTTCCTCGGCCGTCTGCCGTACAACCCGAAGGATGGCACCACCGTCGAAGGCTTCAACTTCGTCGAGGAGATCGAAGCGGCCGACCACAGCAAGTTCCTGTGGTGCAACACCGCCTATGCGATGGGTGCGCGCCTGACCCAGGCCTTCGAGAACTTCGGCTGGTGCGCGGCAATCCGTGGCGTGGAAGGTGGCGGCCTGGTCGAGGACCTGCCGACCCATACCTTCCGCACCGATGATGGCGAAGTCGCGCTGAAGTGCCCGACGGAAGTGGCCATCACCGACCGTCGTGAAAAGGAACTCAGTGACCTCGGCTTCATGCCGCTGGTGCACTGCAAGAACACCGACTACGCCGCGTTCTTCGGCGCACAGTCGGCACAGAAGCCGAAGAAGTACAACACCGATTCGGCCAACGCCAACGCGATCCTGTCTGCCCAGCTGCAGTACATTTTCGCGGTGTCGCGCATCGCCCATTACCTCAAGGCGATGATGCGCGAGAAGATCGGCAGCTTCGCATCGGCGGGCAACGTCGAGGAATTCCTGAACCGGTGGATCGCCCAGTACGTGCTGCTGGACGACAACGCATCGCAGGAAGCCAAGGCCCAGTTCCCGTTGCGCGAGGCATCTGTGCAGGTTTCGGAGGTGCCGGGCAAGCCTGGTGTCTACCGCGCGGTGGCCTTCATCAGGCCGCATTTCCAGCTCGATGAGCTGTCTGTTTCGTTGCGTCTGGTCGCCGAACTGCCGGCGTCCGCGAAAAAGTCGTAACGGTTTGCTGCAACTGAAGCGTCCAGGGGAGTCCGCTCCCCGGATTGCAGTGACGCTTATTTCAAGAGGGCGCAGCCCCCCTTAACCGCCAGGCCCCCGCCTGGCACATCAAATCTCACGGAAGAACGGAATTTAGGAGACCAGATATGCAGCACGCTTTCCTCTCGATTGACACCATCAAGGGCGAGTCGCACGACGACAAGCACAAGGACTGGATTGAAATCCAGTCGTTCTCGCAGGACCTGTTGCAGCCGCGTTCGGCCACCGCGTCGACCTCCGGCGGCACCACCGCTGCCCGCGTGAACCTGTCCCCGATCGAAATCACCAAGTCGATCGACCTCGCCTCCACGGCCCTGAACCAGGCCGCCTCCAACGGCACCACCTTCCCGAAGGCGCAGATCCAGTTCATGCGCGCCGACAAGGACGGCAACGCGATCAATTACTACACGGTCGAGCTGCTGAACGTGCTGGTCCACCGCGTCACCACGACGGTGGACAAGGAAGGCATGCCGCAGGAAGTTGTTCAGCTGAGCTTCGGCGCCATCAAGTGGACTTACCAGCAGCAGAAGCCGGAAGGCGGCGTTGGTGGCAAGACCGTGGCGCAGTGGAGCGCAACCAAGAACATCCCGAACTACACCGTGTGATGTTGTGTCACTGCGATGGCGCCTCGTGCGCCATCGCAGTCTGATCGTCGGGCAGGGCCAGGAACGGCCCTGTCTCTGCCGCACCGCTGCCGCCCGCACGGATGCCGAACCTGAGTGGATCGACCAATGAAGGGACTCGAACCCAGCCTGCTGGAAAAACTGTTCGACGACGCCCCCAAGCAGCCGGGCGCCGGGCCGGTATTCAAGTCCGTCTCGCTGGAGCAGTACAAGGAATCCATTGCCCGTGACCTGGAAGGGCTGCTGAATTCGCGCGCCGCGTTCCAGGAAGGCGACATGAAGGAGTTCCCCAACTGCCGGCAGTCGCTGCTGACCTACGGGCTGGCCGATTTCTCCGCGATGAGCCTGGCCAACGCCTATGATCGCGCCGCCATCTGCCGCTCCCTGGAGCAGGCCGTGGCGCGCCACGAGCGCCGGCTCCGCAACGTCAACGTGCACCTGGACGCCGGCAATCAGTTTGCCGGCGGCCTGCACTTCACCATCCATGCGCTGCTGGATCTGGAACCGGCGCGCGAGCCGGTCAGCTTCGACGCGATGCTGCAGCCCTCGACCCTGCAGTACCAGGTCACCCGCGCACGTCGCACGCAGGCCGGCTGATGCAGGACCTGCTTCCTTATTACGAACGCGAACTGGCCTATCTCCGTCGTTACGGACGCGAGTTCGCCGAGCGTTACCCGAAGATTGCCGGCCGCCTGCAACTGTCCGCGGAGGGCAGCCAGGACCCGCATGTCGAGCGGCTGATCGAAGCGTTCGCGCTGCTCAGTGCCCGCGTTTCCAAGCGCATCGAGGACGACTATCCCGAGTTCACCGACGCGCTGCTGGATGTGCTCTATCCACATTACCTACGCCCATTCCCGTCGTGCTCGATCGCCCACTTCGACATGGAAGGGGTAGCCTCCAAACTGAGCGCGCCGGTGCGCGTACCCCGCGGTACCGCCCTGCAGAGCCGCCCCGTGCGTGGCGTTCCGTGTGATTTCCGCACCGCCTACGACGTGGTCCTGGCACCGGTCGGGGTACAGCAGGTGGTCTACCGCAGTGTCGCCGATGCACCGATGGCCACGACGCTGCCGGCGGGCACCGGCGGCCAGATCTCGCTGGGCTTCCAGCTGCTGTCCGATCAGCTCGGCTTCGGCCAGCTGGGCACCGATCAGCTTCGCCTGTTCCTGGATGGCGAGCCGTCGGTGCGGGCCGCTCTGCGCGATGCGCTGATGCTCGGGGTAAAGGCGGCCTATGTCGAATCCGATGGCGATGGCCGCTGGCGACGCCTGGAAAAGGTCCCCCTGAGCCCGGTGGGCTTTGCCGAGGATGAGGCGCTGATCGACTTCCCGGCGCGCTCGCATCCGGCGTACCGGCTGCTGACCGAGCTGTTCGCCTATCCGGAGAAGTTCGGATTCGTCGATCTGCACCTGCCCACAGTGACCGCCGGCGCCAGCCGTCGTTTCACGCTTCACCTGGTGCTGCATGCGCAGGGCCAGGACCGGGGCAACACGATGGTGCTGGAGGAGCTGGGAACGCACAACGTGCGCCTGGGCTGCACCCCCATCGTCAACCTGTTCAGGACCAGTGGCGAGCCGATCCGCGTCACCCATCGCACGGTCAACTATCCGGTGCTGGCTGACGCGCGTCGCGCCTTCGCCTACGAGGTGCACTCGATCGACTCGGTGCACCGCATCCGGCAGACACCGCAGGGCGAACTGATCCAGGCCTTCCGTCCGTTCTACTCGCTGCATCACGGTGAAGATCCGGAGCGGACCGGTCAGTACTGGGTGGCACGTCGTGATGAGGATGTCGCACGGCAGAGCCCCGGTTTCGAGACGGAGATCAGCTTCGTTGACCTGTCATTCAATCCGGTACTTCCGCAGACCGACACGGTCAGCCTGGAGCTGACCTGCAGCAACCGCGATCTGCCCAACCAGCTGGCGTTCGGTGTGGCCGGTGGTGACCTGAACATCGAGGGAGGCAGCCCGGCCAGGGCGATCAGCCTGCTGCGCAAACCGACCAAACCGCTGCGTTTCCGCCATGGCCGCAATGCGCAGTGGCGCCTGATCTCGCACCTGTCGTTGAACCAGCTGTCACTGACCGCCAGCGGCCTGCCAGCGCTGAAGGAGATGCTGCGCCTGTATGACCTGTCCGGCAGCAATGTTTCCGCTCGCCAGATCGACGGCATCCTTGAGCTGCAGCAGACCCCGACCACCACCTGGATGCATGGTCGCCAGTTCGCTTCGGTGGTGCGTGGCCTGGAGATCCGCCTGACGATCAATGAAGCCCACTTCGTGGGTACCGGTGTGGCCGCCTTTGCCCAGGTGATGGACCACTTCTTCGCACTTTACGTGCATGCCAACAGCTTTACCCGTCTGGTGCTGGTTTCCGGCGACAGCGGGGAGGAGATCGTCCGATGCCCAGCGCGCAGCGGCGAATCGATCCTGGCGTAGCCCAGCAGCTGCTCACCGAGCCCCACCGCTTCCAGTTCTTCCAGGCGGTGCGGTTGCTTGAGCAGGTGTTCCAGCGGCAAGGCGTCAAGCCCGGCCAGGCCGTGCCGATGCGCGTGCGCTTCCGCAACTCGCTGTCGCTGGGCTTCCCGGCCACCGAGCTGTCCGCGGAGGGTGAGGTCTACTCGCTGAAGGGCGAGCGGCTGGAGGGGCGCGAGGCCATCGAGCAGGCGCTGCACGGCGAGGAGCTGGCCGAGGTCCACCTGACTCCGCAGTTCATGGGCCTGCTGGGCACCGCTGGCGCATTGCCGCTGCATTACACCGAGACCCTGCAGCTGCGCGAGTTGTACCAGCGCGACCGCACCGCGCGCGCGTTCCTGGACATCTTCTCCACACGCGCCGTATCGCTGCACTACGCGGCGTGGAAGAAGCATCGGCTGGCGCTGCAGTACGAACTGGATCGCCGCGAGCGCTTCCTGCCGCTGGTGCTCTCGCTGCTCGGCATGGGCATGAGCGAGCTGCGCGATCGCCTGCACGAGGGCGAGGGCGAGATCTTCGATCAGGCCGTTGCCTATTACGCCGGTGCCGTGCGCCAGCGCCCCGTATCTGCCGTGCTGATGCAGCGCATCCTGTCGGACTATTTCCAGGTGCCGTTGCACCTGGAGCAGTTTGTCGGCGCGTGGTACCGGGTGCCTGCCGGTCAGGCAACGCGGCTGGGCCAGGCCAATGCGGTGCTGGGGGCGAGTGCCCTGGCTGGCGATCGCGTCTGGCAGCGAGACCTGCGCATGCGACTGCGCATCGGGCCGCTGCGGCGCGATCAGTTCGACGCCTTCCTGCCGGGTGGCAGTGCGGCCGAAGCCCTGTCCAAGTGGTTGTCGTTGTTGACCGGCGGCGTTCTCGAGTACGAAGTGCGGCTGGTGCTGCGCGCCGAGGATGTGCAGGGCAGCGCCCTCGGCAGCGGCGGCGGCGCTCGGCTGGGCTGGGACAGCTACATGTGCACCCAGGCGCAGACCACATCGCGTGAGGACACCACCTATGGCATCCACACGCTGCAATGACAACCCGCCGCAGGCGTCCGTGCCTGCGGTCCTCGAACGGTTCCAGCAAGGAGTGCGTGTTTCCGCATGAGCATCAACCTCAAGACCCTGATCAGCAAGCTGGACGACACCTGCCGCCAGGCGGCCGAGCGGGCCGCGAACCTGTGCATGGCGCGCGGCAACTATGAGGTGGACCTGGAGCATCTGTTCCTGGCCCTGCTCGAGCAGCCGCAGAGCGATTTCGTGTTGATTGCCCGTCGCAGCGGCATCCTGCCGGAATCGCTGGAGCGTGATCTCAACGATGAGATCAGTCAGTTCAAGACCGGCAACGGCCGCACGCCGGTGTTTTCCCAGCACATTCCCAAGCTGTTCGAGCACGCCTGGCTGATCGCCTCGCTGGACTCGGAAACCACCCGCATCCGTAGCGGCCATCTGCTGCTGGCGCTGCTGACCGAGCCGGACCTGGCGCAGTTGGCCTACCGTGGCTCGAAGCTGTTCGTGCGTTTCAAGCGCGAAGAGCTCAAGCACGACTTCGCCAAGCTCACCGAGGGCTCGCAGGAGGCGGTGCAGACCGTCCGCTTCGCCGATGCCTCGGCGAAGGAAGAGGGCGGTGAGGGCGAGGATGCCGTGTCCGGCGAGGCCAAGGGTGGCCTGTCCAAGACGCCGGCGCTGGACCAGTTCACCACCAACCTGACCCAGCGCGCCCGTGAGGGCAAGATCGATCCGGTGATCGGCCGTGATGGCGAGATCCGCCAGGTGATCGACATCCTGATGCGTCGCCGCCAGAACAACCCGATCCTCACCGGCGAAGCCGGCGTGGGCAAGACCGCCGTGGTCGAAGGGCTTGCCCGGCGCATTGCCGACAAGGATGTGCCGGAGGTGCTGCAGGGTGTCGAGCTGCACACGCTGGACATGGGGCTGCTGCAGGCCGGCGCCAGCGTCAAGGGCGAGTTCGAGAACCGCCTGAAGAACGTGATCGACGAGGTCAAGAAGAGCCCGCATCCGATCATCCTGTTCATCGATGAAGCGCATACGATGATCGGCGCCGGTGGAACCGCCGGCCAGAACGATGCGGCGAACCTGCTCAAGCCGGCGCTGGCCCGCGGTGAGCTGCGCACGATCGCGGCGACCACCTGGAGCGAGTACAAGAAGTACTTCGAGAAGGACGCGGCGCTGGCCCGCCGCTTCCAGGTGGTCAAGGTTGAAGAGCCCAGTGAAGTGCTGGCCGCAGCGATGCTGCGCGGCATGGTCGGGTTGATGGAGTCGCACTTCAACATCCGCGTGCTGGACGAAGCGGTGACCGAAGCCGTGCGTCTGTCGCACCGTTACATCAGTGGTCGTCAGCTGCCGGACAAGGCTGTCAGCGTGCTGGATACCGCCTGCGCGAAGGTCGCGCTTGGACAGAGCGCCACGCCTGCGATCATCGAAGACACCCGCAAGCACCTGGATCGCCTGCAGGCGGAAATCAGCGCGCTGCAGCGCGAAACCGCAGGGGGCAGTGCACAGCACAGCGAGCGCCTGGACGAGCTGCATGCCCAGCAGGCGGAAGCGCAGGCGGTGCTGGCCAGCAATGAGGAGCGCCTCACCCGCGAGCGCGAACTGGCAGGCCGCATTGCCGCGCTGCGCCAGCAGATGGAGCAGGGCCAGGCCCAGGCGGCCGATGGCGAAGCGCCCAGCGATGACGGTGAGGGCGACGTCGCCGTGGCCAAGCCGGCCGCCAAGCGCGGCAAGGCCAAGCCGGAACTGTCGCCGCAGCATGCTGAACTGGCGCGACTGCAGGCCGAGCTGCGCGAGCTGCAGGGCGAGACGCCGATGGTCCCGCTGCAGGTCGACGGAACCGTGGTCGCGGAGATCGTGTCGGCATGGACCGGCGTGCCGCTGGGCCGCATGGTCAAGGACGAGATCCGTACCGTGCGCACGCTCGGAAACCTGCTGGTCGAGCGCGTGATCGGACAGGACCACGCGCTGGATGCGATCGCCCAGCGCGTGCGCACCGCCACGGCCAAACTGGAAGACCCGAACAAGCCACGCGGTGTCTTCATGTTCGTCGGCCCCTCCGGTGTCGGCAAGACCGAGACCGCGCTGGCGTTGGCTGACATCCTCTATGGTGGTGAGCGCAAGCTGATCACCATCAACATGAGCGAATACCAGGAAGCGCACAGCGTGTCCGGGCTGAAAGGCTCGCCGCCGGGCTACGTCGGTTACGGCGAAGGCGGCGTGCTGACCGAAGCCGTGCGCCGCAACCCGTACAGCGTGGTGCTGCTTGACGAGGTGGAGAAAGCCCATCCCGACGTGCTGGAGATGTTCTTCCAGGTGTTCGACAAGGGCGTGATGGATGATGCGGAAGGCCGCGAAATCGACTTCCGCAATACCCTCATCATCCTGACCTCCAACATCGGCTCCTCGCAGATCATGCAGGCCTGCCTGAACAAGCCGGCCGAGGAGATTCCGGCGGCCGACGCGCTCGCCGACGCGCTGCGCCCGGTGCTGATGCGCAGCTTCAAGCCGGCCTTCCTCGGCCGCCTCAAGGTCGTACCGTACTACCCGATCAACGACGACGTGCTTGCGCGGATCATCACGCTCAAGCTCGGTCGCATCCGCGACCGCGTCATTGCCAACCACAAGGCCACCTTCAGCTGGGACGACAGTCTGGTGGAGGCCGTGCTTGCGCGTTGCACCGAAGTGGACTCAGGTGCCCGCAACGTTGACCACATCCTCAATGGAACCTTGCTGCCGGAAATCGCCGAGAGCGTGCTGGCGGCGATGGCCGAGGGGAACCGGATCAACGCCATCAAGGTCACCGCCGGCAAGAAGGGTGACTTCAAATACAAAGTGTCTTGACACTGAGCAAATGGAGAAGGCAATGGAATTCTATGGATTCGACCGCGAAGCGGCTCTCAACCACTGTGACAGCCTGGAACTCGGCCTTGGCCGTGAGCTGGACCGTGTGCGTGCCTGGAACCGGCTGCGCCCCGAACATGTGATCGAGCTGCTGGAGACCGCGGTGCCCGCTGCCCGCCAGGATGCCCGCAACGTGGCCGCGCAGATCAGCCGCGGTTCCTGGCGCATCCACATGGATGCCCCGGTCGTGGGCAAGCCGCAGCTGGTGAGCAACGTGCGCGAACTGCAGATCACGGCCGGTGGACGCGATTACCGCCTGAAGATCAGCGAAGGCGTCCGCCTGCAGCTGGAAGAAATCGTCCAGGCCGCCTGATGATCGTGTGAGCCTGTCGCCCCGCACAGGGGCGCAGGCCACGCGGAAGCGGGAACCGGAGGAAGCCGATGCGCACGCCGCATGCAGACCACCTTGAAGCACGGGAAGTCGGGGAATCACCATGGACCTGGTAAACAACCTGCGGGCAGCGCTGGCCGGCCCATCGCATGCACAGCGCTTCCTGCGGCTGCACACCTCGCTGGGGAGCGACGTGCTGGTGGCCGAAACGCTGGATGGCGTCGAACAGATCGACGGCATCGGTTTCCAGTGGACGATCACGGCGCTGTCGCTGGATGCGGGCCTGCCGCTGGGCCCGCTGATCGGGCAGGGCGCGCTGCTGCAGATGCAACAGGCCGACGGCAGCCTGCGGCCGTTGCATGGACGCATCACCGCCGCCGAACGGCTGGGCAGCAATGGCGGCCTGGCACGCTACCGGCTGCGCCTGCAGCCGTGGCTGGCGTTCCTGTCGCAGCGGGTGGACAGCTATGTGTTCCACGACAGGACGGTCGTGGAGATCGTCGAGGACATCTTCGCCGACTACGGTGGTCTGGCCCCGGCCTGGCGCTGG